>CALBPI010000038.1 GCA_937899415.1 uncultured Gammaproteobacteria bacterium
AGACACAAATGAGTGGCTGACGATTACTCATTAGACCAATCGATTAATGGGGCCGACTGAAGAGATGTACTGCGTTTTTCTATACATGTTGAAGCATTCACGAGCTCTGATTGGCTGATTACTCCTCAATAGGTTAGGCCGGTATAGTCGCCCCGCCGGTTGGGCTTACCGACCATACCGGCCCCAAACCAAAAAAAAATCGACCCCCCCCCGCCGAAATATGAGAGGTCTATAGACGCGCAAGCTCGGCGCCACGGCTGACCTGTCGCTTACGAGACATCTTCTGCGACATGGTAACACGGCAAGGAAAAGGAGAAGGAGTCGCACGACGGGCGGCTCGCGCCATCATGTCGTACCGAAAGGCGATTAGTACTCTTAAACGACTTTGTCGATGTCCCACATTACGACGAACCAGTGCGTCCCTCCCTGGGAGTCAGTGTCAGTGTTAGCAATAACACAAGTTGGCAGGCATTCCTCGATTTTCAATGTGGAGTTAGCGAACGCAGTGCATGAGAAAATTGAATGATAGGTTGTGTGGCACCAACGCAGACGCGGTTGAACCATCAGGAAAGAGTCTCGTTACCAATTTGAAAACATCGGATCCAGACAAGAAGCGCGGGCGATCCGTGTCGTCCTTAAACAAAAAGCGATTGCCTCTTCGAATGACATCTAGACTCTGGCGGTGCTCATCGAGAGGAATGTGCATCCAGGCACCTTCGCTGATTGCGTGGATCAGCTCCTCGCACGCTGCGGCAGCAATGTAGCCGCACTCCACGCCACGCTGTTGGTTGTTTCTTATGGTCCTCTCGACGTGGAATCCGAAACGCTCCGGCCAGTCAGCAAGCTTCGTTGAAGCTTCATCGCCACCAGCCCACCAGCGTAGTTCCGTAAACGGTTCCAGGTAGCCGCTAGCGTGGGTGATCGCGGGTGGCAGTGGAGTATCCAACAGGCACGGCGGTAGGTCCAGCTTCGCCAGTTGGTTGTTCGCACGGTCCAAGTTAAGGTTGCCAGTCTTAAACAGGAGTTCGTCTAAGACACCTTGGAGCCGCCTTGCCGTCGCTCGATACCCCCGAAGTCTTCGGCCGCTTCGGTGTCTGTTCGTCGTGCCCCGACAGCCCTTCGGGCTGTTCGTGGTCGATGCCAGGTGGAGGCTGCCTCTGTGCCTCGCCCTGGTCGACAGGGCCCAGTGTGCAAAAAAAAAATGGACCGGGCCGGCCGACATGCTCTGATTTGAGTCGACCGCACCGGCAAGTCGCCAATGGACATCTTCCGTGCTTCGCGCTACGCGTATGACCAGTCGCTTTTGTTGGGACTCGTCCACAGCCAGAGCAAAGGCCACGTGCGCTCCGGCCTTTGACGGTCGTAGGCTCGGCATCGGGTAGCCGAGTGTGACGCTGAGCCGGCGCAGCAAGAGAAGTCGTAGGCTCGGCGTCAGGTAGCCGAGTGTGACGCTGAGCTAGCCCCGTATTAGAATCAAGAGGTTGCAGATTGCAGCGTGGCCCGACCATAAATCTACGGTGAACCGCCTTGAGTCTTCCGCACTTACACGTCGGCAGTGGGCACTTCGTATTCTTGAGCTCACGCGTGTGTCCGGTAGTCCTCGTCGGTGCGAGCCCACAACCGGTGCAGACTCCACGGTGTGTACTTGCAGTGGACACGATCATCGGCTGCTGCTGCAAACTTGCCGAAGGCAACGGAAATCGAAATGGCGCGCTCTCACACATTTCCATATCGGTGCTCACATCCATAGTGTCCCACAATGACGGATCTGACTGTCCAAACGCGGCCTGAGGCATCGGCTCGAGAGTAGCGCCATATTGCTGGTCAGTGTGCTGCTCTGGACCCTTTGCAGTCGGATGCGCATCGTGATTGCTCAGCTGCTCGAGCCTGAGTGCCTTCGCGGCTGCGACTTCGCTGGGGTCCATCTCGACTGCGGCCCGTGTCACACTACAGATTTCGTCGTAGTAATCGCGCAGGTGCCCAACCGTTTTCCTCCGAAGATTCAAGGACTCCTCGCCTGCCAATTTCTTCTTGGACTCCTCGTAGCACTTGTCGTTGAATCTAGTTCGGAACGCGAAAAAGCTCCGGGCGCCGCTCTTCGCATTTCGATTTAGCGGGGCACCAACTCTTCGAAGACGCGGCGCTCGTCAGCACCTTTCTCTGGGTCGTTCGGGTCGTAGCAAATGAACGGCGCGGGATAGTCGGCAAGTTTGGTCGCACTGCGAAGCGTGTCATAACTCGAACGGTTCGCTGCATCTCGCTTCGCCAAGGCTCGAGCATCGGGGACTTCCTCTAGACAGGCGTCACTCTCAACTACAAGATCGCAGTGACACAATGCAGCTCGATCCGTGGTTCCATTCTCATCACTGTCGTTGAGCATCAAGAGCAGATGTCCAACTCGTCGTCAATCGGTACGTACGCCAATTCCAAGCGCGAGCGAACTGTCCACTTCGTCTCCGTTGAAGTCTTCGATGCCTCGCCCGTCGACGCCTCGCCCGATCGGCGACGCGTTGGCAGTTCTCGCCCAGACCGCCATGAAGACAAGCTCCCAAATCATCACCACCATATCGCGATATATGAACTTGCAACTGAGCAATGTTACTGAGTGTCAATAGACTGACACAGCACGACAATTTGCGTGCGTGGCACGATCAAATGAGTGGCTGACGATTACTCATTAGACCAATCGATTAATGGGGCCGACTGAAGAGATGTACTGCGTTTTTCTATACATGTTGAAGCATTCACGAGCTCTGATTGGCTGATTACTCCTCAATAGGTTAGGCCGGTATAGTCGCCCCGCCGGTTGGGCTTACCGACCATACCGGCCCCAAACCAAAAAAAAATCGACCCCCCCCCGCCGAAATATGAGAGGTCTATAGACGCGCAAGCTCGGCGCCACGGCTGACCTGTCGCTTACGAGACATCTTCTGCGACATGGTAACACGGCAAGGAAAAGGAGAAGGAGTCGCACGACGGGCGGCTCGCGCCATCATGTCGTACCGAAAGGCGATTAGTACTCTTAAACGACTTTGTCGATGTCCCACATTACGACGAACCAGTGCGTCCCTCCCTGGGAGCCAGTGTCAGTGTCAGTGTTAGCAATGACTCAAGTTGGCTGGCATTCCTCGATTTTCAATGTGGAGTTGGCGAACGCAGTGCCAATACGCTCTATGAGAATATTGAATGATAGGTTGTCTGGCTCCAACGCAGACGCGGTTGAACCATCAGGAAAGAATCTCGTTACCAATCGGAAAACTTCGGATCCAGACAAGAAGCGCGGACGATCCGTGTCGTCGTTAAACAAAACGCGATTGCTTTTTCGAATGACATCCAGACTCTGGCAGTGCTCATCGAGAGGAGTGTGCATCCAGGCACCTTCGTTGGCTGCGGGGATGTTGAGCCCCAAACTTAAGTCGACTTAAGTCGATAGGGTTAGCAACGGAAATAGCATTCCGTTGATAGGAATCCACGCGATAATCGAGAGCGGCTATGAATGGAAGGATGAACTAATTTATGAATACCTATTCAGTACATCAGATTCACTACACGTCGACCACCTGGCAATACAAATTCTAGTATGTTTCTGCCCCAACTAACGTTGAACCCGCCAAACTAATGTTGACCTTTCTATTACCCCATGTACCAGCTGACTCAAACTAACGCTGAAGTTGCCCCCAACTAATGTTGAACGTGCTTGACCGGGCAGTATGTGTGACTCAACTAATGGTGAAGCTGGCGTGTCTGTTTGGTCGTTGGCTACGACGAGCTTGCGAGTTTGACTCGACACCTTTGACTCGACACCGCCGTTGACGACGCCGAGTGCCAGCCAACGACATGCCCAGGACGAAGGGATGCAGCGGCCGCAAGCAAGGCGAGACCTACATGCGTCGCAACAACGCCGAGATCGCCGAGAACAAGAAGGCCGGGGAGATTCGCGGCGAGGACAAGAAGAAGTGGGACGCGCTGCAGAAGAAGAGGGCCAAGGAGCAGAAGGAGAACGAGATCCAGGCCCGGCGCGAGGCAAACAAGATGACGAGAAAGCAGCGCGAGCAGC
>CALBPI010000039.1 GCA_937899415.1 uncultured Gammaproteobacteria bacterium
GACGCCATGACCATCGACCGCATCGAGACCATCATCAAGCGGCTCGACGAAGACTCTGAACGCAACGGCAACAGCATCCTGTTCTCGTTCGCCGAGCGTCAGATCCTGCTCGTGAGCGATCCCGAAGCGGATCGCATGCGAATCATGATTCCCGTCAACGATGCCGCCGCACTCGACCCCGAGGAGCTCATGCGACTCATGCAGGCAAATTTCGACTCGGCGCTTGATGCGCGTTATGCGATTGCCAATGGCACGCTCTGGAGCACCTTCCTGCACCGGCTGTCGACGCTCACCGAAATCGACTTCCTGTCGGGCATCGGCCAGACGATCAACACGGCCGACAGCTTCGGCACGAGTTACTCATCGGGTGAGTTTGTGTTCGGCGGCGGCGACTCGGGCGAGCTGCAGCGGCGCAAGCTCATCGACGAGCTGCAGCGGCGCGGTCGCGAGACGATCTGAGCGGCGCCGCGCCTAGAAGCTCGCGTGCAGGCTCAGTTGCAGCTGGCCTTTTTCGACGCCTTCGCTGTGCTGGTACATGTAGCCAAACTGCGTCTTGTAGCGATCGCTTAAGCCATAACCCAACGCCGCGTAGGTGCGGTTGCGATCGTAGACATCGACACGCCGCCCGTCGCCGATGTCGCGCGTCGAATTCAGGAACAGCTCGTTGTAGAGCGCCAAGTAGACGGCGCCCTTGCCGCCCGTTCTGCCGTTGAGCGGGATGTCTGCAAACAGCGCGTAGCGCACGCGCGTTCTAAAGTCCTGACCATCGACCCAACGCTGCTCAAATCGGAAGCGATGCCGCAGTGATAGCCATGGCGCTGGCTTCTGGCTGATCAGCGCTTCCTGGTAGACGCGGTCCTCGCGGAAGCTCGCATCACTGTCACCGAACGCGCCTGTCCGGATATTGGCGTAACCGAACGTATACAGCGTGTTGGACCCTTCAGGCCGATAGGTCACACCAGAACGCAGCAACCACTGCTCGAGATCGCCACCGGTATCCCAATTTCGATTCTGGAAGTCGCCCTGAACGCCCCAACCGTTATCGCCGATCGATGCGCCCCAAAACGCCATGTACCAGGCACCGAGCTGGTCTTCGTCGACCTGGGCGTAGGCACGCGGGGCCGTCATACTGCCACCCGCCAAAATTAGCGCAGCCGCAAAACCTGACCAACCCTTCGAGATCGCCCGCATCATCGAGACCCTGAATTCGAAAAAACCAGCGCGCGATGGTATCGAATCCACACACCGAATGGACCCACAACTGCGCACGCTACGATGCGATTATCTCAAGCAGTCGTAGCGGGTATCCCGATGTGTCGGCGACTTCGAGTGAATGGTCTAGCGCGTGCCTCGCGCGCCCGCGACGCCCCTTCCGTCATTGCGAGCCCGCAGCGCGGGCGCGGCAATCTCCATCAGCCTGCGCCGCGATTGAACGGTCAACCCGGCCCGATTTCGGCCGCTACAGTAAACCTCGGAGTGCGCCCGCGCACTAACCCTGTGTCAACCAAACCCGCACGCGTGCGTTGAGGTAGACGGGTATCGTCGTTGCACGAGGTTGTTGCTGTGACTCTAGAACATGCCATCGCCGCGAATCGATTCGGCCTGGGCGCCCGCCCCGGCGACCTCGATCGCATGGGCGACCCGCAGGACTGGCTGCGTGGGCAGATCGCGCGCGCCGGCAAACCCGACCCCGTGCTGCGCGATCTCGGTGACTCACCCAGCGTCATCAACGAGATTTTCGAGCTGCGACGCCAGCGCAACGAAATGCGCAAGGCGGGCAAGGACATGGTCAACGAGTACGCCAAGACCGTGCGCAAGCACTATGCGGCGCAGGTGCTCGCCCGCTATCAGCACGCAGCCAACACGGACGCCCCGTTTCGTGAGCGGCTTGTGCACTTTTTCACGAATCACTTTGCGGTTTCGGCCGACAAGCAACCCATGCCGGCCATTGCGGGCCTGTTCGAGCAGGAAGCAATCCGCCCAAACGTCACAGGCAAATTCGCCGACCTGCTCATCGCCGTTGAGCAGCACCCCGCGATGCTGACCTACCTCGACAATCAACGCTCAATCGGCCCAGGCTCACGCGCGGGCAAAGCCGCGGCGCGGCGGGCACCCGAGCGCAATATTGGACTCAACGAGAACCTCGCCCGAGAAATCCTCGAGCTGCACACACTGGGCGTTGATGGCGGCTACACGCAAGCCGACGTCACGACGTTCGCCACGGTCATCACGGGTTGGTCAGTGGCCGCCGACAATGATGTCCGTCGCAACGGCGCCGACGCCGTGGGGACGTTCTTCTTCCGCTCGCGGGCACACGAGCCCGGGACGCAGAAGATCCTCGGCAAACGTTACCCCGACAGTGGCGTGAACCAGGGCGTCGCCGTGCTCCGCGATCTCGCGGTGCACCCAGCGACGGCGCGCCACCTCGCCACGAAAATGGCGCGGCACTTTGTCAGCGACGTGCCGCCCAAGGCCCTCGTCGCGCGGCTTGAAGCCGTCTGGCTCGACACCGGTGGTGACCTTGGCGCCGTGGCCAACGCACTCGTCAACCACGACGCCTGCTGGGCTGAGGAAAAACAGAAATACAAGTCACCACACGAATTCGTCGTGTCGTCCTTTCGCGCACTCGACTACGCGCCGGCCAAAGCGCAATTGTTGTTCGCGATGCTCGAGCAACTGGGGCAGGCGCCCTACCGTCCCGGTTCGCCCGCTGGTTGGCCGGACACGGCCGACGACTGGGGCAGCGCGGACGCGCTCTACAAGCGCATCGAATGGGCGGGCGCCGTTGGCGATCAAGCCGGTACCCGCGCGAAGCCCTTGCCGCTGGCCCGCGCCGTGTTGGGCCCCGGCTTGTCCGCGAGCACCGCCAAGGCGCTGGCAGGTGCCGAGAGTGGCGGCCAGGGTGTGGCCCTGTTGCTCGCATCACCCGACTTTCTGAGGAGATAGGCGATGCTCGACCGACGCACACTGATTCAAGCCGCCATCGCCACCGCGGCACTGGGTCCGCGGCTGGCCTTCGCCAAGGCCGACACCGACAAACGTTTGCTCGTCGTGTTGCTACGCGGTGCTGCTGATGGGTTGTCCTGGATTCCACCCTACGGCGATCCGAGTTACGCCGGTCTGCGCGGACAGCTCGCGATTGGCGCACCGGGCAGCACCGACGGCGCGCACAAAATCGACGGCATGTTCGGCCTGCACCCAGCCTTCGACTGGCTCGCGCAACGATTCGCAGCCGGCGACGCACTGGCCGTGCATGCCGTGGCCAGCCCCTACCGCGAGCGCTCGCACTTCGACGGCCAGGACGCGCTCGAGAACGGCACCGCGACGGCACTCGGCAAACGTGACGGTTGGCTCAATCGCGCCATCGCACCACTCGGCGGCGCACTCGGCAACGAAACCGCGATCGCTATCGGCACGACAACGCCATTGCTACTGCGCGGCAACACGCGCGTGGCCAACTGGGCGCCCTCGCGGCTGCCCGGCGTCGATAACGACACGCTGGCGCGCCTGGCACGGCTTTACGAGAGCGACGAGTTCCTGCACGCGCGCCTCGCGCAAGCCATGGAATCGCAGGCCATCGCCGAAGACGCCGGCAACATGGATGGCAAACGCCGCCGCGGCAACGCGCAACAGCAGTTCCGCCAGACGCTCGGGCAAGCTGCCAAGTTCCTCACGGCCGAGAATGGTCCGCGCATCGCCGTGGTCGACTCGGGCGGCTGGGACACGCACGCCAACCAGGGTGCAGCCACGGGTGGGCTCGCGAACCGATTCCGCGGTCTCGATGCCGCGCTTGCTGAGTTCCACAAAGGCATGGGCGACGCGTGGCGCGATACCGCTGTGCTCGTCATGACGGAGTTTGGACGCACGGTGCGCGTGAACGGCACACGCGGCACCGACCACGGTACGGCGGGCGCAGCAGTGCTCGTTGGCGGCGGCGTGCGAGGCGGTCGTGTGATTGCTGACTGGCCGGGTCTTGCGGCGGGCGCGCTCTACCAGGACCGTGATCTATACCCCAGCACGGATTTGCGATCACTGTGCAAAGCGACACTCATCGAGCATCTGAAGATCGACGCCGCACATGTTGATCGCAGGGTGTTCCCTGATACGACACCGATCCCCGTGCTGGAAGGGCTCTTTGCCTGAGCCAAAACGGAGGCCGGGCAGCGGCGTGCTCAGTAGGCGCCGCTCATCCCGTGATCAGCAGGGAATGACGGCGGTCGCCGAACCGATCAGGTTGAGGAAGAAATTGACGATCTCAGTCGTCACGCGCGCTCGATTCAGCACCACGTCGAGCAGTATCGCGAAGACCAACCCCAGGTAGGCCAGATACGCGAGCCCCGTGTAGTCGCCGTAGATGATCGTCAGCAGCCAGTTCTGCTCGAAGATGTAGAAGTACGAGCAGATCAGTGTTGAACAGACGAGCAGGACGGCGGGCAGCATCAGATGTCGCGCAGCCCGGCGCTTGCCGATCGCGACTAATACAAGCAGCAAAAACACCACGACATTCGTGCCCGAGAAAATCCGAATGTCGCGCCGCAGCTCATCCGTGATCTCCATGTAGCTGCCCTGCACGAAGTCGACGATTTTGTCGTTGGCCGCTTGCGCCAGTTCGAGCTCAGTCTGGATACCGTCGCGGATCAGTTCCGCCCATTTCGCGCGGCACTCGCAATCGATGTCGCGAATCTGTGCGATCGCCGCCGCGAACTGCTCGGCCACGCGCGCTTCGAGCGCGGCCTGCAGTTTCGCAATGCGGTCTTCGTTCTTTTCGTATAGCGAGCGGGCGAGCTGACCAAGCTGGCTGTCGCCGTCGGGCGTCACTACAATCTGCACGCGCGCGACAGACTCATCGAGACGTTCCCTGGCCTTGCGTTCGATGAAGTCGCGGCCCACCTCTTCGACCCAGACGGGTGTGCTGTAGGTGATTGCGAACACGGCCGCGTAAGGCAAGGCGCCCAACAGACCAATCACCACAAGCAATGCCTGGTAAGGCGCCAGGTTGGCGGTTGCCGGCCGGATAAGTGGTTGCTGCTCTGGAGACTCGCTCATGACTATCGTGTCTCGCTCGCGATCCAGTCGCCAAACGCCGCCTCGGCTTTCTCTACTGGCAGGGCAACAATTGCCGGCGTCTCGTAAGGGTGCAGCGTGCTGATGGCGTGCTCGAGCTCGGGGTAACGGGCCTCGGTCGTCTTGAGTAACAACCGGTATTCCGGTTCCTGCTGCACCTCGCCCTCCCAACGGTAAACACTCTCGATACGCGAGATCTGCGCGCAGGCGACGAGCCGTTGTTCGACGAGCGCCATGGCCAGCGCACGGGCGCGAATCTCATCGTCAATCGTGGTCAAAACCGCAAGGAATCTCATCCGATAGGCCCCCGGTGGCTCGCTATACTAGAGGTGTTGTAGCAGGTCGCAGCGAGAGGAGAAACCGCTTGCGGAAGTTTGGTGCCAGGATTCGCTTTCGGGAAGCCGGCCCAGAGCTTGGCCCCGGCGTATCGACCCCATTCAGCCTGCAGCTCTTGATCATCCCTTGTGTGCTGAGCCTCGTCGCCACGCTGCTCGCTGGCCTCGCCATCACGCTCAGTGAGTCGTCGCAGCCGGACCTGCTGCCGGGTATGGCCGTGGCACTCATCTACTTTGCGTTCCCGATCTGCATTTGCGTCGCGATCGTCACGGACAGCGCGCTGAGCCGGCCGCTGATCATGGTGACGGCCATCGGCATTACAGGTCACGCCTACCGCAATGCCGTGCTGGATCCGGGGCGCCTGTCAGCGGATGTCGTCGGGACTATTGGACTGCTGGTGTCATGCAGTGTCACCGCATGGCTCTACGGCAGCCGCACCCTGCGCTACTACTATGCCGTGCTCAAAGGCCGCGCCATCGCGGCGAGCGAGATTCCCGACGCACCATCCGAAGGCCAGCAGAAACGCATCCGACGCGCCGGTCGTATCGCCTACTGGCTGACCGCGCATGCCGAATGGCTGGTGTTCGCGATCGTCGCGCTAGCGATCTTTATTATGGTGTTTACGAAAGCGCGCTAGACACGGCGTACCGAATCGGCGGACACGTCGAGCAGGAGCACGTTCCCGGCACGCGACACCGCACCCGTCACCTCGACGGGATCCGCCACGTGCGCCAACAGCGATTCGCCAAAGCGGCCACCGTTTTCCGTCATCACAAGCAACGCCGCGTTGTCGCGCGCGTCGCGTGCGAAAAACGCCGGCGGGATACCGCTGCGAATACAGAGGCTCGCGCAGGCCTTGTGCACCTTGCCCTCGCCAGGGCGCATCGCACCAAACCAGCACTTGGAGTCGAGGATCTCGCCCGCCAGCGTGATCTCGCCTAGCGGCTCAGGCGTCGGGAATGCGAGCGCGGGATCAACAGGCGCGTCGGCCTCACGAATCCATTCGGGCCCATCAGCAACGGCGATAGACGCATGGTCGACGCGCTGAATCAGCGAGCCGTTGATGACCACGGCCTTGCCGGCCATGTTCTGAAGTCTCAGGTCGACGCCGCACTTGGTCTGGCACACAAGCAGGGCGGTGCGCACCTGACCGTCGATATCACGCGTGCGCAGCATCGGATAAGGCGAGGCCGTCACGATGCCTGTGAAAGCCTTGAACGTCGCAAGGTCCCAGGTGCCACGACCCACCGGTCGCTGCGAGGCGGCTACGAACCCCGCGACACCGGCCGCACCAATGAGAAGGCCGGCGCCAGCTTTGAGAAAGAACCGACGATCCGCATCGGGCATCTCAGCCCAGCCAATGAAAAAGTCCTTCTTGCTCATGGCGCACTCCTGAGTCGGCTCGGTGCCTGCGGTGTGCCCGGTGCATTGGGCATGGCACTAACCTCGACACGGCCTTCGACGATGCGCGTCGCATAGGTCGCTATCTTCTCTGTGTAAGGCGGTGGCGACGTGCCATCAGCCATGCGGTACTGAAACCCGTGCCAGGGGCAGGTGATGCAGCCATCGACAATACGCCCTTCACCCAGCGGTCCGGCCTGGTGTCGGCACACATTGGAGACCGCGTAGATTTCCTCGCCATGGCGAAACACCGCGATGGCCTCGCCTTCGGCGGGACGCACGATGACCGCCGTGCCGTCGTCGATCTCTGCACCCTCGCCCACGCTCAGCCAGCCATCGGCGGCCGCATCGACAGGCCGCCGCGATGCCAGAACACCCGCGAACTGCAGCCCCACCACCGCAAGCACCGCAACGATGAGCAAGACCGTGTAGGCCACATGCTTCTCGAACTGCAGCGCGCCGAGCGCGATGTGCGCGACCACCAGCGCAAACGCCAGGTAAACGCCCATGTGCAGCGCCTTCCAAAGGCCCGGCCCGAGGTTCGCATTCCAGAAGTCGTGGCTCGTCGCGGCCATGAGGAACATGATCGTCAGCGCAAGCACGCCCAAGCTTTCAAACGGAAAGCCTGCGAGCGCGTCGTAGTTCGGATTTGACGCGAACAGCGAGACAAACGGGTTCAGCGTGCCGAAGCCGTGGTACCAGAGAATCACGAGCGCGGCATGCACCAGCGCGATGACAAACGTCGCGACACCCAGGTGCCGTCGGTTGAATAGCAGCGGGCGAAAGCGCGGCGTGATGCGTGCCAGTGGGCCGATCACGAGGACAAACGAGAGCATGAGAAACGCGAGCGTGCCTGTTGCGCGAATCAGTATCTGCAGTTCGGTCAGCGACTCACCGTCCGGCTGTGTGGCAATCGTGGCAATGACGAAGCTCACGATGTAAGTCAGGATGCCGCCGACAACCCAGAAATCGTAACGCTTCTTGAACGGCATCCACGACACCGCGCGGTAACCATGCGTCATGGCGCGCCCTCCGTCTGCAACACGTCCGGCAAGCTGTCGTTGACGGGCACCGACTGACGGTCCGACAGCGCGAGGTAGAGCACCACGACGAGCGCCGGTGCGATGAGCAACCAAAGCGCGGCGTGTGCTTTTCTATGCGCGCGCCTCATGAAACTGGCGGCTCGGTTTGGGTGAACAGCTTCTTGAGCATCAACGGCCACAGCCCCATGACGCCCGGGATGATCATGAGCCGCGCGCCCCAGGTCATGTCACCGGCATCGGGGTCAATGCGCTTCGCAAGCCCTGCGGAAAACGCGACGGCTGTGACGAGGCCGATTGCGAGATAGATACCGATCACCATGACCAGCAGGCTGGCTGCGGCCACGCTCATGATCGCCCTCTCGCAGACGACGCCGTGTGTTGCTTGCTCACGCTTTTCTCCCCCGAGCCTGCTTCGGATCTCTTGAGGCGAAGACGACCCGAGTGCCCGCTACATGATTACAGGATTGTCATTTATTGCGCCACTGGCAGGTCCTGTCGTCCGCATTGTCATTGCGAGGCTGGCAACGAAGGGGCACTCTGGGGGCTGCTTCCGAAGCACCGCACATCGGTCATCACCCTTCAGGAGCAGCCTTGAGCGCACTAGATGAATCCGTCTGGTACAAGG
>CALBPI010000040.1 GCA_937899415.1 uncultured Gammaproteobacteria bacterium
GATGCCGGAGCTGTTTCCGCAATCGATGCTGGCGCCGTGTCAGCAATCGATGCGGGCGCCGTATCGGCAATTGATGCCGGGGCTGTTTTTGCCATCGATGCAGGCGCTATTTCTGCGATTGACGCGGGAGCGATTTTGGCAATCGATGCAGGAGCGTTTTCAGCAATCGATGCAGGTGCCGTTTCAGCGATCGATGCAGGTGCTGTTTCAGCGATCGATGCAGGTGCTGTTTCAGCAATTGATGCCGGAGCAGTTTCCGCAATCGATGCCGGTGCGGTAGCAGCAATTGATGCGGGCTCAGTTGCTGCGATTGACGCGGGAGCTGTGAGAGGAATTGATCAGTCAAGTTTCAGCAGTCTTCAACAACTCGAATTCAGTGAGTCATTGAATTCGAGCGATGATCTGACCATTACGCTCAATCGAATTGGGTACGACGTAGTCACCATTGCCACAGTCGACGCCGTGAGCTATCGCTCCAATCAAATAGTGGTCCTGGGTACTGCTTTCACTGTTGAGCCGAATGCACTGACCAACATCACAGTGGGTTCGCAGATTTCTCTACTGTCGCAAACTGACGATCCTCTGTCTTTGCCGACTTCATTTGTTCAAATAAGGTTGCATCAGCCAATTGACACTGTGTCGGTCAACGGGGTTGTGTCGAGCGTGAGCGCCACGAAAATGACGGTTTCTGGTTTCGAGGTCGATATCTCTGCGTATCTCCACCGGCGCCGAACGATTACGGCTGGAAGCGCGGTGTCGGTCACTGGGTACAGCGGCAGTTATGGAGTCGTCGCAATAGACGAGTAAAAAAAGGCCGACTCAAAAGAGTCGGCCGAATCTCGCCTCATCGTTTAGGAGATGTGAGGTAAGGGCGCAGCCGCCAGAGCGATCGAAGCGGCTACCCCGCAAAAGTTAGCCAATGCGAGGCACTCAGGCGGTGATGGTCGTCACATTTCGACGCGCCATCACCGCCTTTTTCTTTACTTAATCTCTAAAGAGACCTCAGCCTTCAGGCTTTCGAAGTATTCCTGGAACTGCTGCTGCTCCATGCCCTGCTTGAGCCGGTCTTTGAGCTCCTCGAAAGCGGGCGCCTCTGCCTTGCGGCTTTCCTGACGAAAGATGACGTGCCAGCCGAACTGCGTCTGAACCGGTGCCGTCGAGTACTTGCCGTTCTCCAGTTGGCTGACAGCCTCGCTAAACGGGGCAACCATCGCTCCGGCTTCGAACCAGCCGAGATCGCCGCCCTGGGGACCTGAGGGGCCTGTCGACTTTTCTTTCGCCAGTTCTGCAAAGTCGGCGCCGCCGTCGAGCTCGACGATGACTGCTTTCGCTTCGTCTTCCGTGTCCAGCAGGATGTGGCTGGCTTTGAACTGTTCCGGCGCCGGGAATTCCTCGATCTGCCGGTTGTACTCCTCGAGTGCGTCCGCATCGGAGACAGGATTGCGCTTCACGAAATCCTGGATCAGTGCCTGCGCGAGAACCGATCGACGCTGCAGTTCCAGCTCTGCATTTACCAGCGGGTCTTTACCGAGGTCACTGCGTTGCGCGACATTGGAAAGCAAAACGAGATCGCCGATTTGCGAGATAAGCTGTTCGCGATTCTCGGGAGTTGCCTCTGCGCCCGTACGACCCAGCGCATAGGCCTTGAGCTGCGACTCGGTGATTTCAGAACCGTCGATGGTCGCGATCGTTTGCGCATGCGCGGGAATGAAGAGCAGTGCGGACACGCTGGCCAGCACAAGATTACGGGTGGTGCTCATGGAGCCTCCTGTTAGGGGATTTAGGGGTTATTCGTCGACGGCGCGGGCCCGGATGGCCAGCGCGTGAATATCGGTCTGCATCATGTCGCCCATGGCGGCGTAGACCATCTGGTGGCGCCGCACACGTCCGACGTCCTTGAAAGCATCGGACACAATAAATACGTCAAAGTGCCCGAGCCCGTCACGTGCACCCGCGTGGCCTGCATGCAGGTGCGACTGGTCCTTGACCCGGAGCTCGACAGGATCAAAGGCATCACGCAGCGCCTGCTCGATTCGGTCTATGCGTTCCATGTCAGGGCAGCACAGGCAGGAACGGCTTGACCTCAAAGCGCTCGAAAACGCCCTCTGTCACGTAAGGGTCTGCGGCGAACCAATGTGTTGCCGTTTCCAGGTCCTCAAACTCAGCGACAATCAGTGAGCCTGAAAAACCGGCCGGTCCCGGATCCGTTGAATCAACAGCGGGGTGGGGACCGGCGAGCAATACACGCCCGTCAGCAGCCAACGCCTTGATGCGATCAAGATGCGCAGGCCGCGCGTCTTTGCGCAGCGGCAAGCTGTTTTCACGGTCCTGTGCGATCAGCGCATACCAGGGCATATCAGTCTTCCTCTGTCTCGGCGGCAGCTTCCACGTCTTCGGCGCGTGGCGCGATCCAGAGCGCCTGCGCGACGATGAACACGATCGTCAGTCCCGTTAGCCCCCAAACCTTGAAGCTGAACCAGGTGGATTCCGTGTAGTTGTAGGCGACCCAGATATTGAGTGCGCCGAGGAACAGGAAAAAGCCGACCCAAAACCCGCCCAGCGTGCGCCAGTCAGACTTGCTCATCGCGATCGTCCCGCCCATCGCCCGCTCAAGCAGACCGCGGTCCGAGTAGCGGTCGAACACGGTCAGCGCCACGGCAAGCGCGACGTAGAGCACGGTCGGCTTCCACATAATGAAGCGGGGATCGCGAAGCAGCAGGGTGGCGGAGCCGAACACGAGGACCAGCGCTGCGGACCACAGGTGGACCTGCGAGACCTTCTTTCCCAGCAGCTTTTGTCCAAGCGGAATCAGGGGCAGCGCCACCATCAAAACGATGGTCGCGGCGTAAATCCCTTTGAGCTTGTAGGCCAACAGTGAGCGCAGCAGCGGCAGAAAATCGATGAGCATCTGCATCGTGCAGGACTCGGTCTGAACTTGAGCCCGGGGATACTATCCGAAACCCGCGGGATTTGCCGGTTAGACACGCCCAACTCTGCCGTCGACGGCGGGTGAAACCAGTACAATCCCGCCATGGCCGAGCTCATCGACATCCACCCGGTCGACCCGCAGGCGCGACAGATTGCCCGCGTGGTCAGCTTGATCCGCTCGGGCGGGCTCATCGCGTATCCGACGGGCTGCAGCTACGCGCTGGGATGTCACATCGGTGACAAGCGGGCCATGGACCGGATCCGTCGTATTCGGCGGACTGACAAGGACCACAACTTCACGCTCGTCTGCCGCGACCTGTCAGAGATTTCAACGTACGCCCGTGTGGACAACTGGGCCTATCGACTGCTGCGTTCGTTCACGCCGGGTCCGTTCACGTTCATTCTGCGGGCGACGGGCGAGGTGCCCAAGCGGCTGCAGAACCCGAAGCGGCGGACAATCGGAATCCGGATTCCCGACCACCCGATCCCGCTTGCCATGCTCGATTACCTGAGCGAACCGATCATGAGCTCGACCCTGCTCATGCCGGGCGAGACCCTGCCGCTCACAGACCCCGTGGACATGGCGGAACGCCTGAAAGGGCAGGTTGAGGCGGTCATTGACGGCGGCGCAGGCGGCATCGAGCCCTCTACGGTGCTGGATCTGACAGGTGACGATGTCAAGCTGTTGAGACAGGGCAAGGGCGACGCTTCAGCCATCGTGCCCGGCGTCTGATGCGCTAGAATAGCGGGCTAGCCTCTGGAACCCGTCAACACCGTGACCACCGAGCCAACGACCACAGAATCGCAAAGCGAAGGCGACTTGCTGCAAGCCCCCGCGGCCCAACAGGAAATGCCATTCGCCATCGTGGAAGGTGAGCCTGTAACGGAGCTGCCGCAGGACCTTTACATTCCTCCGCAGGCACTCAAGGTGTTCCTGGAGGCCTTCGAAGGCCCGCTTGATCTGCTGCTGTATCTGATTCGTCGGCAGAACCTCGACATCCTCGACATTCCAATTGCGGATATCACTGAACAGTACGTGCAGTACATCGAGCTCATGCATGACCTGCAGCTCGAGCTGGCTGGTGAGTACCTGCTCATGGCCGCGATGCTCGCAGAGATCAAGTCGCGCATGCTGTTGCCGCGGCCCGTGTCAGACGAAGAAGACGAGGGCGATCCGCGCGCGGAACTCGTGCGTCGTCTGCAAGAGTACGAACGCTTCAAGAAAGCGGCCGAAGATATCGACGAGCTGCCCCGTGCTGAACGCGACACGCTGACCGCGCACGCGGAAGTGGAGATCAAGCGAAAGGTCACCAAGCTGCCCGACGTGACGCTGCAGGAGCTGCTGATCTCGTTCAAGGAAGTCATGGCGCGGGCCGAGATGTTCTCCAACCTGCACGTGCAACGCGAAGCGCTGTCTGTAAGGCAACGCATGAGCGACATTCTTTCGAGCACGGCCGGCGACCAGTTCCGCGACTTTTCCGAGTTGTTCGACCCGAACGAAGGTCGTCTCGGTGTCACGGTCACCTTTATCGCCATCCTTGAACTGCTCAAGGAGCAGTTGATCGAGGTGGTCCAAAGCCAGGCCTTTGCGCCAATCCACGTTCGCGCCGCCCGCAGTGTCGCGAATACCGACGAAACACTCGCCGGTATCGAGCTGGAAGTAGAAGACTGATGGCAGACGTCAACGCATTCGAGACCAAACACTTTGTTGAGGCGGCGCTGCTCGCGTCGCCGGAGCCGCTGTCAATTGACCAGCTGCAACGTGTGGCGAGTGCACGCCCAGGCGCCGGCGAAACGCCCAAGAGCGAGGTTCGCGAAGCGCTCAAGGCGCTGACCGAAGACTACGAGGGCCGGGGTATCGAGCTGCTGGAAGTGGCCTCAGGGTTCCGGATCCAGGTGCGCTCCGAAATGGGTCGCGAGCTGGTCGCGCTGTTCGAAGAACGGCCGCCACGATACTCTCGCGCCTTCTTCGAGACTCTGGCGCTTATCGCTTACCGGCAGCCGATCACGCGCGGTGAGATCGAAGACGTCCGTGGCGTTGCGGTCAGCAGCAACATCATCCGGAACATGATGGAACGTGAGTGGATCCGGATCGTCGGTCACCGCGACGTACCCGGCAAGCCGGCGATGTTCGGTACCACGAAAGCGTTTCTCGACTACTTCAATCTGAAGTCCCTGGACGACCTGCCGTCGCTGGCCGAACTCACGGACATCGAGAGTCTGCGTATCCAGTTGGACCTGCCGACCGTCGATGATGGCACTGGTTCGTCCGCTGACGCGCCCGTTGAGGCAAGCGACGACGAGGTGGTGGAAGAGACTGAGGCCGACGCAGCTGAAGCGCCTGCCGAAGACACCGGTGGCGAGGAAGACGCGGAAGAAGCGCCAGTCGCCCGGCGGGAGCATGGCTGACCGCGCCCAGAAAGTGCTCGCCGCCGCCGGCTACGGTTCGCGTCGCGAGATCGAACGACTGATCGCCGATGGGCAACTCACGATCAACGGCGAGGTGGCTGAACTCGGTGCCACCCTCGTTGGTGATGAAACGCTGGTGTTGTCGGGCAAGCCCATTAGCATTCGTGGTGCGCAGCAGGCCCGTCACAAGCATCTGCTCTACCACAAGCCACAGGGCGAAGTTTGCAGCCGTAACGATCCCGAGGGCCGGGCGCTGGTGTTCGACAACCTGCCCAAGCCGGGGCCGCGGCGGTGGATCTCTGTCGGTCGGCTCGACATCGCCACGTCAGGCTTGCTCGTGATGACGACGGACGGTGCCCTTGCCAATCGGCTCATGCACCCGTCCTATGAGATCGAACGCCGCTACGCTGTCCGCGTACTGGGCCAACCCAACGCAGAAGCGCTGCAATCCATGCTCGACGGCCTGGAGCTCGACGACGGGCGCGCCGCGTTCGAGACGCTGGTGGAGACAGGTGGCGGTGGCGCCAACCGCTGGTACGAGGTCTCACTGCGAGAGGGCAGAAACCGCGAAGTGCGTCGACTGTGGGAAGCCGCGGGTTTCAAGGTCAGCCGCCTGATTCGGATCGGTTACGGCAACCTGAAGTTGCCGCCCCGGCAAAAGCCCGGACGCTACGCCGACTTGCAGCGACGCGAGGTCGTCGGTCTGTACATATCGGTCGGTCTCGAGCCGCCCCCGGAAGCCACGCCGCGCGGCCCGCGTCGCCGCCCGCGCCGGTAGGTTACTGCGCGTTAACGCTGTGGCCGGTGATGCTGCGGTCCGCTTCGCAGAGGAAGTACATGAAGGGCGGCAGCACCGCTTGGGGTGTCGCAATCGCGTTCTTGTCTTCGGCCGGGTAAGCCTGCGCGCGCATGTTGGTGTGGGTGGCGCCTGGATTAACGACATTCACACTGACGTCCGCCTTACCGAGCTCGTCGGCTAGCGTTTGTGCAAGCCCCTCAACCGCGAACTTGGAAACGCTGTAGGCACCCCAGAAGGCGCGACCTTTGCGGCCGACGCTGCTGCTCGTAAACACAATGGCGCCTTTGGACTGCTTGAGGAGTGGCAGCAGCACCTTGGTCAGCGCGAAACCGGACGTGACGTTGACGTGCATGACCTGCTGCCAGACGGCCGCGTCGTAGTCCTCGATCTCGGTCATCTCACCCAGCATGCCCGCACAGTGGACCAAACCGTCGAGTCGACCAAAGTCCTTCTCGATCTGCTCGGCCAGTGACAGGTAAACACCGCCCTCGGCTTTGAGGAAATCCATGGGCACGAGGATGGGCTCGATACCGCCGGAAGCCTCGATGTCGTCCGCGAGCGCTTTTAATTTCTTTCGCCGGCGGCCCTGCGCAATGACGAGCGCACCCTTCTTCGCACACTCAATGGCTAAGGCGCGCCCGATGCCGTCACTGGCGCCAGTAATCAGGATGACGCGATCCGCCAATGCCCCCTCAGGTGCTTCAAACTCACGCGGCGTGGCCGAGTCCAGTGACATCAGGAGGCTCCGTTCTTTCTTGTTCTTCGTGCGCTGCGCCAGGCGAAGCGCAGCTGTCGCACGGCACCCGGTTTGAGACCGTCATAGCGGCGGCGCATCGCGTTCGCTGAGGTTGCGGCTAACACCGCGACACCGACGTCGGTGACCTGCTCTGCGTTGGCGTTAATGGTGTCGTGCAACGTCATAGCGGTCTGGTAATCGAATACAGGCTCGTGGCGATGTTCGTCGAGCGCGTAGAGCGCGACAGCAATGTCACGTACGACGGGGGCGCAAGTGGCGCGCAGTTCAGGCGTCAATGCGAGCATGAGGCTTGCGCCATAGCGGCGATAGCCGGCAATGCGATGGCTGGCCGTGTCCTCAGGCGCTGGCCCGAACAGCAGGCGTTCGGTGTCAACGATCCATTCGTTCGCAAACTGCATCGTGTCCGCATCGGTGCCGATACGTTCGGCAAACTGCTGCGCAACAGGGTGCTTGGGTTCACCTGCGACAAGCCGGACTAGCTCATCGCGCCACCATTGCAGCTGTGTGGCGCAGACGGCGGTCTCGCTACTCGTGGTCGCAGCGCCCACCACGGCTTCGCGCAACAGGTACGCCGCCTCGAGGCGCTGGCCGTAAGGTTCATCGACAAAGGACACGGCGAGGCGCAGGCAATCCCCGGCGTCGTTCATGGCAAAGCCGCCCAGGTTCACGCGCTGTCCTCGCTCGAGTCCGTCTCGGCGTCGCCGGGCATGAGCGCCTGTAGATCGCGCGCCGAAGACTCGACGCTTGAGAGTTCGTCGAGCTGCTTACGGGGCTGCACGCCGAGCTCTGTGAATTTGCGCGCGCCAGGCAGCACGTTGCGCTCCAGCGAGCCAACGGCCTTGTTGTAGGCCTTGACACTGCCGTCGAGCTGGTTGCCCACACGCGCCATGTGCTCGGCGTAGACGGCCAGACGGTCGTGCAGATCGACGGCCAGCTTGCGAATGTGTTCGGCGTTCTCGGCAAGCGAGAGCTGGCGCCAGCCGTAGGCGACAGCCTTGAGCAGCGCGACGAAGCTCGTGGGCGTGGCCAGGATGATGTTCTGACGCAAGGCATCGTCGATGAGCGTCGGTTGTTCGTTGAGCGCAGCGGTCAGGAACTGGTCACCGGGAATAAAGAGGATCACAAACTCCGGGCTCTTGGTGAACTGGGCCCAGTACGACTTGCGTGAGAGCTCGGCGATGCGGTCTGCGACCTTGCGCGCATGTTGCTTGAGGAAGCGCTTACGCTCTTGCTCGTCGGTCGCCTCGATAGCGCTCAGGTAGGCATCGAGTGGTGTTTTGACGTCGACCACGAGTTCGCGCTCGTCGGGCATGCGAACGATGAGGTCGGGGCGCAGTGCGCTGCCGTCTTCGCCACGAACCGTGGCCTGCTCAACAAAGTCGCAGTGCTCCACCATGCCCGCCATTTCGACGAGCCTTCGCAGCGTGATCTCACCCCATTGACCACGCACCTCGGGGCGGCGCAGTGCCGTGATCAGATTGCGCGTCTCGTGCTGCAGGGATGCCGTCGTTGCCTGCATGTTCGCCAACTGCTCGGTGATGCCGCCGTAGGCCTGGCTGCGCGCCTTCTCAAGCTCCTCGATCTGGCGACGGCTGTCTCGCAGTGCTTCCGAAATGGGTTTGACCAGCGAGGCCACGGCCTGCTCGCGGGCGGCGAGTGCACTGTCTGCTTCTTTCTGACGCGAGCCCAGATGCTCTTCGGCGAGCTGCAGGAAGGTCTCGCTGTTGGCGCGCATGGTTTTTTGCGCAAGCTGGCCAAACTCGCCCGTGAGACGCGTCGACATAAGCTCCATGAGTTGCTCGCGCTCGCGCTGCAGGGCGGTGTCGTCACGGATCTGTTGCTCGAGCCGAGCGATCTCCAGCGCCTGGCGTTCGCTCCGGCTGCGCGCGACCAGCACGGCAATCAGCGCCCCGATGAGCAGCCCCAGCAAAGCGGCCACGCCCAACCACGGCCAGATGGCCGTCTGCTCCAACAATTCAGGAAAGGTCATGCCGCGGCGCCTGAGTGCTGCGTCAGAAACTGCTCGATGTGCGTGGCGAGTTCGGCAGGGGTCGGTGCGATGGCTTCGGCACCCCACTGTGTCGGGTCTTCTTCGGCGCTGATGTAACCATAGCCTGCGGCGATGCAACGCATGCCGGCTGCTTTGCCTGCATCGATGTCGCGGCTGTGGTCACCGATGTATACACAGTGTTCAGCCGCCACCTCGAGAATTGCTGCCGCATGCAGCAGCGGTGCCGGATGCGGCTTCGCGACCTCCAGCGAGTCGCCACCGATGATGCAGTCGCGTGTGGGCACGACACCGATATCGTCCAGCAGGGAGCGGGCGAGACCGACGCGCTTGTTCGTGACAACACCCCAGGGCACCTCACGCGCATCAAGCGCGTCGAGCAGTTGGTCGAGTGGCGCGTAAACACGGGAATGCTCGGCGATGTTGTTGGCGTAGTAGTTGAGCAGGTGGGCCAGCGCGTCGGCGTGTTCCGGTGCGTTTTCGCCGAACGCCAGGCGCACGAGCCCGGGACCGCCGTCACCGATCGCCGTTCGGGCGGCGGCCAGCGGCGGTCGTTCCCGGCCAAAGCGATCGCAGGCGGCCCACAAGGCTGCGGCCAGGTCTTCGGCGGTATCGACGAGCGTGCCGTCGAG
This sequence comes from uncultured Gammaproteobacteria bacterium, assembly GCA_937899415.1. Lineage (GTDB taxonomy): Bacteria > Pseudomonadota > Gammaproteobacteria > Steroidobacterales > Woeseiaceae > CALBPI01. Next base: position 9,534 of record CALBPI010000040.1, read on the forward strand.
GTCGAACAGGACTGCGGGGCGCGGTTGCGTCACGAATCGCTGGCCGGCCGGCGGTAGTGGGCGAAATAGTTCACGTCGACGCTCGAACCCAACCGGAAACGGTCTGACAATGGGTCGTACTCGAGCCCGGCCAGCGAAACCAGCTCGAGGCCTGCGCGCCGCGCGGCGCCGTCGAGCTCGCTGGGCTTGATGAACTTCGAGAACTCATGCGTGCCACGGGGCACCCAGTTCAGTACGTACTCGGCGCCGACGATGGCAAGTGCAAAAGCCTTCGCGGTGCGGTTGATGGTCGAGAACACCACGTCACCACCCGGTGTAACGAGGCGTGCGGCGGCCTCGACAACAGAGGCGGGCGAGGGCACGTGTTCCAGCATCTCGAGGCAGGTCACCACATCAAACTGCCCCGCCTGTTCGTCAGCGATCGCCTCAGCCGTCGATTCGTGGTAATCGATGTTGAGTCCGCTTTCGTGCAGGTGCAGCTTGGCGACCTCAATGGCCGTGCGTGACATGTCGATTGCGGTCACCCGCGCGCCGCGTGCTGCCATGGCTTCTGCGAAGAGACCGCCACCGCAGCCGATATCGATAAGTGTGGCGTCGCCGAGCGTTACCCGTTCGGCCACGTAGTCGGCGCGCAGCGGGTTGATCCGGTGCAGGGCACCGAATTCGCCGTCGGGGTCCCACCAACGCGATGCCGCAGCATCGAAGCGGGCGATTTCGGCCGCGTCGACGTTGTTCGTGCGCTGGGCCTGGTTGGTATCACTCATGCCGTGTTCTGGGTTCCGAAGCGCGCCGCCCAGTCCCGGGCACGCGCGAGGACCGCGTCCTCGTCTATCGTCACTAGTTTACGTTGTTCGAGCACCGCCCGCCCGGCCACCCAGACGTCCGAGACATCGCCGTTGCCTGCCGCGTAAACGAGCGTGGACAAGGGATCGGGGCAGGGCGTGGTGTGCGGTCTATCGAGCTCGATACACGCCATGTCGGCCCATTTACCAGCCTCGAGCGATCCGGTGTCCGCGTCGATACCGAGCGCACGGGCGCCGTTAATCGTGGCCATCTCAAGCACGGTCTCGGCAGGCAGACTGCGTGCGTTGCCGGACTGGGCCTTCGCCAGCAGTGCAGCGGTGCGCATTTCGCCCAGCAGGCTCAGGTCGTTGTTGCTGGCTGCGCCGTCTGTACCGAGTGCCACATTGACGCCGGCTTCAACGAGCGCGGTCACAGGTGCCATGCCGCTCGCGAGTTTCAGGTTCGACTCGGGGCAGTGCACCACACTCATGCCCGAAGCGCCTGCGCGCGCGATCTCGTCTTCGTCGATGTGGACCATGTGTGCGGCCAGCAGCGTCTGGTTGACGAAGCCCTGGCGGTCGAGCTGCGAAAACGGGCGCTCGTCGCGGTCAGCAACGTGATTGGCGACCTCGGCTGCCGTCTCATGCAAGTGCGTGTGGACGCCGATATCGAGCTGGTCCGCCTGCACGCGCACGCGTGCCAGCGTCTCCTCACTGACAGCATAGGGCGAGTGAGGCGCAAACTGGCAACTCACGAGCGGGTGTCTTGCGTGGCTGTCGTAAACCGCAACCGCTTTCTTCAGGTAGCCATCGGGGTCGTCGGCCCAGACCGTCGGGAAGTCGATGACGATGAGCCCGATCGATGCGCGCATACGCGCTTCGATGACGGCTTCTGCGACCACGTCGGGGAAGAAGTACATGTCGTTGAAGCAGGTGATGCCACCACGCAGCATTTCGGCCATGGCCAGCCGCGTGCCGTCGCGCACGAAATCGGGCGTCACGTGCTGGGCTTCGAGCGGCCAGATGTGCTGGTTTAACCAGGTGTCCAGCGGCAGGTCGTCGGCAATGCCGCGGAACAGCGCCATGGCGGCGTGCGTGTGCGCGTTGATGAAGCCTGGTGTCAGCAGGGCGCTGGGTCTATCCACGCGTTTTCGTGCTTCCCACTGAGCCGAAATCGCCGCCTGGCTATCCACGGCAGCGATGCGCCCACCATCGATCGCAACGGCGCCATTTTCGATGAGACGCTGACGCCCGTCGACCGGCGCGACCCAGCGCGCGGCCAGTATGAGGTCACAAGTTTGCATGGCGCGAGTATACCGGGTTAGCGCCGATTCCCACGCCCCGAAGAGGGTCAGTTTTGTGCTAGAATTTCAGGTGTTTGGAGGGTGTTGGTGACAGCTGAAAACGTGGCCTAGACACGTTCTCCAATAACAACATAAGCGCCTGAAAAAGCTACTTATTTAACCACTGACCGACAACGCCTCTTCGTGACCCGTTTCAGGCGGGCCGCGCTCCCCCGTCGTGGCTGGGCTCAGGCCCAACGCACGGCCGGCCAGGCGACCTGAATTTCTATGTCCGATATCGCCCAGGAACTGCTCTCAGTCACCATCGAAGACGAGATGCGTCAGTCGTATCTCGACTACGCCATGAGCGTCATTGTCGGGCGGGCATTGCCCGACGTTCGCGATGGTCTCAAGCCGGTACACCGCCGCGTGCTCTACGCGATGCGGGAGCTGGGCAACGAGTTCAACAAGCCCTATAAGAAGTCCGCGCGCGTCGTTGGAGACGTCATCGGCAAGTACCACCCGCACGGCGATTCAGCGGTCTACGACACGATCGTTCGCATGGCGCAGCCGTTCTCGATGCGTTACATGCTGATCGACGGGCAGGGCAATTTCGGCTCCGTGGATGGCGACGCTGCAGCGGCCATGCGTTACACCGAAGTACGCATGGCCAAGATCACGCGTGAGCTGCTGGCCGACATCGACAAGCAGACGGTCGACTTCGTCGAGAACTACGATGGTTCCGAGTCGGAGCCCGCTGAATTGCCGACCCGTGTGCCGAACCT
>CALBPI010000041.1 GCA_937899415.1 uncultured Gammaproteobacteria bacterium
TACGTGCGGCTTGTTTCTCTCGAATTTCTCTTTTGACATCGACCTCGTCTCCGGTCCGTTTCCTAAGTTCGTTGTTGTCGCTGTTGCTTATACGCCGGCCCGAAGGCCCACGCGTCAAATCTGTTTGTTGCCCGCCAGCTCGAAAGTGGTGCCCATAACTGGAGTCGAACCAGTGACCTCTTCCTTACCAAGAAAGTGCTCTACCGCCTGAGCTATATGGGCCGCCTGTCTGTTCTGTCACTCGCCAGTGTGTGCGTCTTATCGCCCTTCTCGTAGCTCTGCTTGTCGCTCTTTTCGCGCCGCTCTTTTTTGTGCCTACCGAAGCTGGAGCGGGTGATGGGAATCGAACCCACATCATCAGCTTGGAAGGCTGAGGTTCTACCGTTGAACTACACCCGCCGAGACCTGAGCCTGCCCTCTTACTTCCTGGCGCCTTGCCAGCGCTTTCCTGTGGCTCCGCAACCCTCGGTTTGCTGTTTTGCCAGCCGCTAAAAAAGCCGGAATGCCTGCTATAGCAATCCGGCGGGCCGGCCCGGCCAGCGTGTCCGATGGTTCGTTACCGCTCTTTAACTCTGCGGTGGGTCACTCGTGCGCACGGAGCATTTCCGAATCTGCTCTGGCCGCCTAAGCCCTTGCCATCATTAAAGAATGGTGGAGGGGGTAGGATTCGAACCTACGTAGGCATAGCCAGCAGATTTACAGTCTGCCCTCGTTGACCGCTTGAGTACCCCTCCGCACAGAAGCCCGCTATTGTCTAAGCCCTGCCGGTTCGTGTCAACACCGCGTCACACCTGATTTTCAGCCGATTGAGCTCAGGCCGTCGGCCGACACCAGTGCCAGGGCTCATAAATGTAGCCAAAGGCGTTGTCGCGCGGGTAACTCATTGAAAATCCGTGGTTTCCGGCATTCAGACCCAGCCACTGAAAGGCGGACGACTTTTCGAACGCCTCTGTCAGCGGCGGCACGCCCGGGGTTGCGATGTCCACTGCCCGGCCCGTGTGATGTTCACTACAGCCCGGCGGCGCGTTAACGGACAGGATCTCATCCAGGCCCTGACCCGCGTCGATTTTGCGGCGGATGAGTGAGGCCTGATAGGCGTAGCTCCGGTAACCGCTTACAAGCAGCAGCTCTACGCCCTCGGCCTGGGCGGCCTGGCGCATGGCCACCCACTTACCGGCCGTCACGGGCTCGAGCTCCTGCTCACGGCCAATGATATTCGGCCCGGCACTCACGCGCGTTTCAGCCTCCTCGAAGACCGGCAAACCATGCGTCTGCGCGTAGTCAGACGCGATGCCAAGCTCGGCGAGAATCTGGCTCAATTGCTCCGTTTGCTGCATGCGTTACCGTTCCTGGGCCCAACCGGGCTCGGGCGCTCGGGGGGCTGGCAGTGTACCGCCGCCCGACACCCGTCGCGACCGGCTGCCCGCTGGCGCTACACTGTCGCGCTTTGTCTGACGATCCACGAGATGCCCAAGGACACCTTGTTTAATGCACCGGGCAGCGGCGACCAGCCGTTTCGTTTCGATGCTCGTGTGGCCGAGGTCTTTGACGACATGATCTCGCGGTCCGTGCCCGGCTATGCCGAGGCGTTGGCCACGGTGCGTGCCATGGCGGCGGCTCGGGTGCCCGATGGTGGCCGCTGCTTCGACCTGGGCTGCTCGCTGGGCGCCGCCACACACGCCATCTGCCATGGCCTCGAGCATCGCCCCGCCGAGGTCATCGGGGTCGACAACTCCGAGGCGATGATCGCGCGTTGCATGGGCGATCCGGCGTTTCAAAACCTGCCCCAGACCGTTCGCTTCGTCGAACAGGACCTGACCCGGACCGAAATCACGGATGCCAGCCTCGTCGTACTCAATTACACGCTGCAGTTCGTGCCACCCGGTCAGCGCCGCCACCTCGTGGCGCGGATCTTCGAGGGGCTGCGACCCGGGGGCGTGCTCGTCATCAGCGAGAAATTTCGCTTTGAGAATGCTGCCGTCCAGGACTTGATGACGACGCAACATCTCGATTTCAAGCGCAGCAATGGTTACACGGAGCTCGAAATTGCGGGCAAGCGCAATGCGCTCGAGGACGTGCTCATCGCCGATACCCGCGCGCGGCACGTCGGGCGCCTGGAAACCGCAGGCTTTCGCGGCGTGACGCTCTGGCAGGCGCACCTCAATTTCGGCACCTTCGTGGCCTTCAAGCCCGGTGGCTGATCCGCGCCGTCTCGCGGTTGCGACGGTCCTCGAAGTGCTTGGGCCGGCATTCGCCGCGCACGAAGACACGTTCCAGCGCGCCCTCGAACACGAATCCGTTCGCCTGCTGCACGGCGACCTGCCAGCCTGGCGTGCCGCGGTTGCGGCATTGCCCGACGCGGCACCGCACGGCGTCGATGCTGCAGCTGCCGCGCCGCAGGTCAGCCTCCCGGATGGCAGCGAAGCCGCTGTCGAGACGGCATTGCGCGCCCTCATGCCCTGGCGCAAAGGTCCGTGGCGGCTCGGCAGCACCACGATCGACACCGAATGGCGCAGCGACTTGAAGTTCGCGCGCCTCGAGCCACACCTGGACGAGATGGACGGCCAGCGGGTCCTCGATGTCGGCGGCGGCAATGGCTATTTCGCCATCCGCCTGGCGGCTCTGGGTGCGCAGAGTGTGCTCAATGTCGACCCGACGCTGTTGTTCTACTTCCAGTTCCTGGCCGTGCAGCGCTACCTCGGCGTCGCCAACGCCGGCATGTTGCCGATACCGTTCGAGGCACTGGCACCCGCGGACCCGTTCGATACCGTCTTGTCGATGGGCGTGCTCTACCACCGGCGTGCACCCTCGCAGCACCTCGAAGACCTGCGGGCACAGTTACGGCCCGGGGGGCGACTGGTGCTCGAAACACTCGTGGTGGATGAGGCGTCAGCCACCGTTCTCATACCCGCTGACCGTTACGCGCGCATGCGCAACGTCTGGTACCTGCCCTCACACCCGCTGCTGACGCACTGGCTCGGGCGCGCCGGATTCGGTGATATCCGGTTAGTCGACGTGACACCAACGACCGTCGACGAGCAACGGGCGACAGACTGGATGCAATTCGAGTCACTGTCTGACGCGCTCGACTCTGTCGAATCCGGCCGAACCGTCGAAGGACACCCCGGCCCACTGCGGGCGATGGTGCTCGCCACGCGCCGCGACTGATCCGCGGCGATTATTCCGAGGCGTCGATGCCACTGGCGTGGCGCATGACGTAATAAATGTAGCTTTGCTCTTCGGTGCGCGAGACGAGATGCGCCCAGGGCCCCTTGGCAAACAGCGCGACATCTTCACCGCCGTGTGTTTCCGCACCTGAAGGGACAAACGACTCCTGGTGGTAGCCCGGCAGCATCGTGTTTATCTCGGTCAGGTTGAGCCGG
>CALBPI010000042.1 GCA_937899415.1 uncultured Gammaproteobacteria bacterium
GCTACTCCGTCATTGCGAGCGGCCGAAGGCTACTCCGTCATCGCGAGCGGCCGGAGGCTACTCCGTCATTGCGAGCGGCCGGAGGCTACTCCGTCATTGCGAGCGGCCGGAGGCCGCGCGGCAATCTCGTCACGATATCGTGCGGTTAATCCTTGCGACAACCGTTGAGAGATCGCCGCGGCGCTGCGCGCCTCGCGATGACGGGAAGGTCGGCGTTCTGCGCCTCGCGATGACGGGCTTACTCTCGCGGCAATAAGAGCTCCAGCCCCATGGCGATAAACGCGCCGCTTGAAACGGGGAACGAGACCAGCATACGCAGCGCGTCTGGGAGTGCCGTCAGTTTCGGGCCCACGACGCCCAGCACCAGGCCACTGACGACGGCCGTTACGACGATGATGCGGCTGCGCTTCTGGTCCGCGTCGGCGCGGGCGATGTGAAATCCGGATACGGCCACCATGAAGAACATGAGCAGCGTCGCGCCCGACACCACGGCGCCCGGCAGCGCATTCAGTACCACGGCGACGACAGGTAAGAGCCCGAGCAGCACGAGAAAGGCGGCGACCCAAAGCCCCACGCGGCGCGAACACACGCCCGTGAGCCGGATGACGCCGTTGTTCTGGCTGAAGGTCGTATTGGGAAACGTCGAGACGAGCGCCGCCAGGAAGGAGTTGATGGCGTCGGCGAGCAGGCCGCCGCGCAGCCGCTGCCAAAACGGCTTGTCGGTGATCGACAGCTTCGAAAGGCTGGCAGTTGCGGTGAGATCGCCCACCGACTCCGTGGCGGAAATCAGGAAGATCGGCAGCAGCACGAGCACGAACGTGAGATCGAGCGACCAGGGGTAGCGGCCAAACTCGGGCAGAAACAGCGTCGGTGCGTCGCCACATTCAATCACGATGGGCCAGCCCAGCGCCCCGGCCACGATGAAGCCGACGATGAGCCCCAGCAGAATGCTCGAGAGCCGCAGCATCGGGCCACCGCGCCACACGGCCAGCGCGATGGCCGCGAATACCGTGCCCGCCATGACCAGCACACGCCAGCCTTCGGCGCCCGCGGCCATGTACTCACGCTCGATATTGCCGAGCGTGGCCTGCACGAGCGTGATGCCCAACAGCACGATGGTTGCCGCCGCGACGCGGCTCGTCACGAAGTAGCGCAGGCGCTCCACGAAGCGCGACAGCGCCATGATGACCACGCTGCAGAGCGCGCAGGCCGCGAACAGTGCGCCCAGAATCGCGTCGCTCTCGAGCTCACCCGCACGCGATTGGTAGAGGTAGATGAGCGGCCCGACGAACGTGAAGCTTGTGCCCTGGATGCTGAGCAGACCCGAGCCGACAGGCCCGACCCGCGCGATTTGAACTGCCGTAGCCAGGCCCGACACAAGCAACGCGCTGCTGATGAGATACGCCGTCTCGGCGGGATCCAGTCCCATGCCCAGCGCGATCAGCAAGGGCGCCGTAACAATACCGCCGAACACGGCCAGCAGGTGCTGCAGGGCGACAAACGCGGCCAGCGGTGCCGCGGGCTTGTCGTCGATGCCAACGGCGAGTGAATCGGTGACGGCGCGCATGGCCGGACTATAGGCAGCTTTGCCGCGTCATTGCGAGCCGGTACCCACTTACCGTCATTACGAGCCCGCGCCCACTTACCGTCAATGCGCGCCCGCGCCCACTTACCGTCATTACGAGCCCGCGCCCACTTACCGTCATTGCGAGCCCGCGC
>CALBPI010000043.1 GCA_937899415.1 uncultured Gammaproteobacteria bacterium
CCCTAAGGCGAGACCGAAAGGTGTAGTCGATGGGAAACAGGTTAATATTCCTGTACCGACTGTTACTGCGATGGGGGGACGGAGAAGGCTAGGTCATCCGGCTGATGGTTGCCGGTTTAAGCGTGTAGGGAGTGTTCTTAGGTAAATCCGGGGACACAATCCTGAGACGTGATGACGAGCTCCCACGTGGAGCGAAGTGATTGATGCCATGCTTCCAGGAAAAGCCTCTAAGCTTCAGGTAACAGCTGACCGTACCGCAAACCAACACAGGTGGGTGAGGAGAGAATCCTAAGGCGCTTGAGAGAACTCGGGTGAAGGAACTAGGCAAATTGGTACCGTAACTTCGGGAGAAGGTACGCCCCTTCTGGTGATAGAACTTGCTTCTTAAGCTGGTGGGGGTTGCAGTGACCAGGTGGCTGCGACTGTTTACTAAAAACACAGCACTCTGCAAACACGTAAGTGGACGTATAGGGTGTGACGCCTGCCCGGTGCCGGAAGGTTAATTGATGGGGTTAGAAGTTTACTTCGAAGCTCTTGATCGAAGCCCCGGTAAACGGCGGCCGTAACTATAACGGTCCTAAGGTAGCGAAATTCCTTGTCGGGTAAGTTCCGACCTGCACGAATGGCGTAACGATGGCCACACTGTCTCCACCCGAGACTCAGTGAAATTGAAATCGCAGTGAAGATGCTGTGTACCCGCGGCTAGACGGAAAGACCCCGTGCACCTTTACTACAGCTTTGCACTGAATTTTGAACCTACTTGTGTAGGATAGGCGGGAGGCTTTGAAGCGGAAACGCTAGTTTTCGTGGAGCCAACCTTGAAATACCGCCCTGGTATGTTTGGAATTCTAACCCAGGCCCGTTATCCGGGTCGGGGACAGTGTATGGTGGGTAGTTTGACTGGGGCGGTCTCCTCCTAAAGAGTAACGGAGGAGTACAAAGGTACTCTCAGTGCGGTCGGACATCGCACGTTGCGTATAAAGGCATAAGAGTGCTTGACTGCGAGACAGACAAGTCGAGCAGGGACGAAAGTCGGTCTTAGTGATCCGGTGGTTCTGTATGGAAGGGCCATCGCTCAACGGATAAAAGGTACGCCGGGGATAACAGGCTGATTCCTCCCAAGAGTCCACATCGACGGAGGAGTTTGGCACCTCGATGTCGGCTCATCACATCCTGGGGCTGTAGCAGGTCCCAAGGGTATGGCTGTTCGCCATTTAAAGTGGTACGCGAGCTGGGTTTAGAACGTCGTGAGACAGTTCGGTCCCTATCTGCCGTGGGCGTTGGAAATTTGAGAAGAGCTGCTCCTAGTACGAGAGGACCGGAGTGGACGTATCTCTGGTGTTCCGGTTGTCACGCCAGTGGCATTGCCGGGTAGCTATATACGGACGGGATAACCGCTGAAAGCATCTAAGCGGGAAGCCCCCTTCAAGATAAGATTTCCCTGGACCCTTGAGGTCCCTTAAGAGCCGTTGAAGACTACAACGTTGATAGGCTGGGTGTGGAAGCGCAGTAATGTGTGAAGCTAACCAGTACTAATTGCTCGTGCGGCTTGATCATATAACGCCAAAGTTTCTTTGGCGGTGTGACGCCAATCGCGACACTCCAGGCCGAAAGGCCACACGTCAAAACATTCCGAATTGTTACCCTTTTTGGTTCGCCGTTGGTCCAACCGACGTCGCGCCATACCAGTTTGCCTGGCGGCTATAGCGAGTGGGAACCACCCGATTCCATATCGAACTCGGAAGTGAAAACGCTCAGCGCCGATGGTAGTGTGGGGTCTCCCCATGTGAGAGTAGGACACCGCCAGGCGCCTAATCTGAAACGCCGTACCCCTTTGGGGTACGGCGTTTTTTTTTTTTGGTTCCTTGATCGCTGATTCACAGCGGCTCAGCCGGCACGCTGGAGCGTGAGAGATGCTGAGATTGTTTTGGTGCTGAGCGCGCTGGTTGACGGCTATCCGACTATTGTCGGTAGGTCGAATACCGCATGACGCTTAAGCCAACTGGTGGCGCTTAAGAATGCGCTCTATCCCGTTTTTTCGGTCGAGAGATTCCACCAAGAAAAGCACCACGGTGAATCGCAGTCACGCTTTGCCTATCAATCAGAGGCGACAGGATCGGTCGCCCAATCTTCAAAATAGGACTGACAAAACCGCGTATCACCAAGCTGTTCGGAGACACGGTCCCCAATCTCGACGACTTCAGGGAACACCGGTTGGTAAATGAGTCGGATCTTTGCCCACCAGGCATCACTCTGTGGAAACGCAAACACATACCCGAACACGCCCTTCGTCCATGACCTTGCGTCATCGCGCGTCGTCAGGATTTCACCGAACTCGGCCAATTGCCAAATGCGACGAATCGTCAGGAACTGGGCGTTGAGATACGCGTCAAGAACAATCTGCTCTTCAGCGCTGAGTGTGTCTGGTTCATGGCACGCTTTGGCCAGCGTGGCCGCTGTGTCCTCTCCCATCACCGCAAGGTAACGATCGGCGATCGCATCGAATTGTTGCGCCATGAGTTCAGCGCCAGCAATACGCTGACTCTGTTGTAACTCGTACACCACGAGCAGAAGACTGATCACGATAGCAACCACGCCAACCACCTGCACTTTATCGCCAACAGACATTTTTGGCTTTGCCATCAAGGAATCCTTGGATTTATCGCGCCACGATGGTATCGCAAAGCGTTTTCGAATCCTAAGCGGCACAACCTGCGTGCTAACCTGCCGGGCAGCGATGCACACAATAAAAATAGAGGCGGCGCAATGAAGCTGAGCTTTTTCCTGAACGGGTCAGAAGTATCCATTGACGACCCTCGCCCAAACCTGCTGCTTATTGACTTCCTGAGATCGGCATCGATCGACCTCAAAGGCGCAAAGAAAGGCTGCGGCCAAGGTGGCTGCGGTGCCTGCACGGTCATCCTGTCGGAGTGGGACGCGCAGCAAAACGAAGCACGCCATCGCTCGATCAATAGCTGTTTGCGTCCGGTGTGTTCCCTGAATGGATTGAGTATTACAACGATTGAGGGCACCGGTGGCGCTGATCGACTGCCACCCACGCATTCGATGCAAGCCTTAACGGCGAGCAGGGCCGGCGCGATGTTCGGTGCTCATGCTCCGCCTGCGCTTGCCGACGCACATCAGCACGCCAAAAAGGCGCGTCACTCGGCCAACGAGGCAGCCGCAAGTCGCGCGGAGGTGGGTGGCGTGAAGGTGGGCATGCACCCTCTCATCGACCCGTCGGTCAATCCTGTCGCCTATCGACTGGCCGTAAACAACGGCAGTCAGTGCGGGTATTGCTCGACCGGCTTTGTCATGAATATGAGCGCGTTTCTGGCCAACAACCGGAAACCGACCAAGCAACAAATCGAGCAGGCCTTCGACGGCAACATCTGTCGCTGTACGGGTTACCGCGCCATTCTGACGGCAATGAAAACCTTCGCAGTTGATTGGTCACCGGCTGATGAGGCGAACCGCATGCCGGTGAAACTCGATGATCAACTCAAAGCGCAGCATGTTGGCGACACTGTCACTCTGCCGTTCGCCGAGGGTGCAAAATCAACGCCGCAGCCCATCACGATAGCCGGCACGCAACAAACCTGGCTCACCCCGAGCAGCGTGACTGAGCTCGTTGAGATCTACAAAGACGTCGACCCAGCAGAAATCTATCTGCTGCATGCCAATACGGCGTTTGGCGTCTACCGGGAGGACTTCCAGGAGAAGAAACGGCTCGTGGACATCGGCAGAATCGAGGCGCTGTACGGCATCAGCCACGACGACAGCGCACTGACAGTCGGCGCCGGCGAAACCTACACCGCGCTGTTTGATTACTTGCAGACGATAGCACCGGCAATACTGACCTCAATGGCCGCCGTTTTGTACATGGCACATCGAACGGCGGGGACGGTGGTCCGTAACGCAGCCACCATCGGCGGTAACACCATGTTGGTGCTGAAGCACATCGGCCTGGGTACCGGCGAGCCCTTCCCCTCGGATTTGCTGACGGTCCTTGCCGCTTTGGACGCGTCTGTTCAATTCACTGATCTGACCTCCAGTCAGGAAGCGCAACTGTCCGTTTCCGAGCTGGTTGCTACGTGCCAGCGAGACCCGACCTTCGCCGCCCGCATTCTACTGACGCAATACCGAATCCCTGTTACCACGACGCCGAGTACCTTCGTTCAGGCGCAAAAAGTCGCCTTGCGCGACGTCAATTCACACAGCATCGTCAATACGACGAGCGTGCTGTCGATCAATACTGACCTGACTGTGACCAGCGCCAATCTCACGTTTGGTGGTATCGCGCCCTACCCATGGCGGGCCGTGAAAACCGAAGCAGCACTTACCGATCAACCGCTATCGCTTGAGCGCTTTGATAGCGTTTGCCGCGTTCTCGCCGAAGAGGTTCAAGACGAACTGAATCGCTGGGCGGACAGAATGCACGAGGTGGGTTTCGACGGATTCACATCGACCTATCGTATCCAGCTGGCGAGCGCCTTCTTGTATAAGACGATGGTCAGTACGCTCGTGCAGGTTGCGCCCGATAGCGTCCCCGCATCGATCCGGTCGGCAGCGGAAGAAACCTGGGGTAACTGGCCGGTCAGCGAAGGCTCGCAACACTACAAGCGACCGCCGAGTGCGAGGCGGGCGCCGGTTGCCGAGCCCTACGTGAAGTTGATGGCGCTCTACCAAACCTCGGGGCAAGTGCGATACACGCATGAACTCGACGTGCCGCCAACGACGCTCGAGGCTTCTTTTGTTCAGAGTAAACGGGCGTTAGCGGACTACTGTTTCAAACACCCCGAAACCGGACAGTCGCCGATCACCGCCGAAGCACTGTCTGCATACCTCGCTACGAAGTCGACCCATTTCCGTGAGCTGATCACGCACAACAACATCCCCACGCATGGCTTGAAGAATATTGGTATGGGTGGTGACCAACCCGTGTTTGCCGAGAAGCGCGTCAGCTACGTCGGCCAGTCCATCGCTTTGGTCGTCGGCGACCAGGAAGCTGCCATGGACGAGCTGGCCGAGTTTGTGAGTGCGCATTGCGTTGACTATACGCCGGTCGATTGGCCGCCCGAATGGACGCACCCGGTGCTGACGCTGCCCGATGCCATCGGACGGAACAGCATTTTTCCCGATTACCCGGCGACCGCAGCGTTTGTTAGCCACATCTGGAAGATTATCCGAAAGAACAGTCAGTTTGACTGGACCGCGCAGAACGGGAATCCGCTAGACCAGGAGATCACCGTCCGCGAGGAGACTGTTGATACGGGCCACTGCAAGGTGGTTGGAAGCACACAAGCGTGTGGCGGCCAGGCGCACTTCTATATGGAGACGCAAGCCTGTGTCGCCATACCCGAAACAGCGGACACGATACGTTTGCACCCGTCCTCACAAAGCCCGATGGAAATGCACACCACAGCGGCAGCCGTTCTTGGCGTTGAGCAGAATCACGTAAAAGTGCAGATTCACCAGGTCGGTGGCGGCTACGGCGGTAAGACGGAACAGGCAAAATTTGTGAGCGCCGCTGCTGCGGTTGCTGCGAACGCGACGAACAGACCCATCCGGCTGGTGATGCCACGCGACAACGACACCAGCCTGATCGGCAAGCGGCATCCTTACTATGGCCAATATCAAATCGCGATAGACGATGGCTCGGCGGATGCCAGCAATCGCGGTTTGATTCGCGGTATGGACCTCACGCTGTTCGGTGATGGTGGTGCGTTCTACGATTGTTCGTTTGTCGTGGCCAACTGTATCCAGAGCCGTATTGATGGCGCCTATAACGTCGCCAATTTTCGCAGCACGCTGGATGTGTGTCGTACCAATACGGCGCCCAATACGGCGTTTCGATCATTCGGCGACATACAAGGCAAATTGATCTCGGAAAATGCGGTCGACGATGCGGCTTTTGCGATCGGCATGCGCGCCGACGAAGTGCGTGAGAAAAACCTCTACGAACAGGGCGACGTGACGCCATTCGGTCAGGCGTTACCGTACTGCTATATCCGGGATGTGTGGAAGTTCCTGAAAACCAAAGCCGACTTCGACAAGCGTCTTGCGGCGATCGAGCAATTCAACGCGAAGAACACCTGGCGCAAGCGCGGCATTTACATGCTGCCGGTCAAATATGGTTCCGGTTACAACCTCGTGCAGCTTGAGCAAGCCAGCGCACTGGTTTCGATCTATGCCACCGATGGCACGGTGTTGATCAACCAGAATGGGGTCGACATGGGTCAGGGGCTCGTCACCAAGATCGAGCAAATCGCCTCGTATGTACTGAACCTGCCCATGGAGCACATCCGCGTCAATCTGCCGAATACAGAAATCAACCCCAACCCAACCAGCACAGGCGGTTCGACGGGGACGCAGTACAACGGGCTGGCAGTGAAAAAGACCTGCGAACGCGTGCGCGAGCGACTCGAGGCTTTCGCCGCCGACATCCGCGCTGAAAAGGGTGATGACTGGTGCCACGACCACGGCATCAATTATTGGGCATACCCCGAAAAGGGCTGGGCAACCACCGTCACAGTCCAGGGTCGCAGCTCGATGATCTGGCAGAACCTGATCAGCCTTGCTTATACACGCCGTGTGTCACTGGTCGAAGCATTCAATGCCAAAGTCCCAGGTGGTGAAGCGGCTATCACCGAGCTGACCTACAAGACGCTCGAGCAGGCGCAGCGCGAGGCGCTCCCCGGCATCGATGTCTCTGCAACACTGGTGCCGGGTGCTTTTGATGCATTCTCCGGCTTCACCTACTCCGCCGCATGTTCGGAAGTTGAATTGGACATCTTGACCGGTGAAATGAAAATTCTGCGCGCCGATGTCATCTACGACATGGGCTGGAGTATTAACCCCGCACTGGATATCGGTCAGGTTGAGGGCGCCTTTGTTCAAGGCATCGGTTATGTCACCACAGAAAAACAGGTGTTTGAGCCTGACGGCGATGAGCAGGGCCGCTTGAACACGGTGAACACCTGGCGCTACAAGCCGCCGGCAACCACCGACATCCCGCTTGAATTCAATGTCCACCTGTTTCCGCGAGACGAGTCGGACGTGCCTGAAAATCCCAACGACCTGCTCTCAGCAAAAGACGTCGGCGAGCCGCCGTTGGTATTGGCGAGCAGCGTGTTCTTTGCCATCAAAGCGGCCGTGCGCGCATCGCGTCTCGAGCGCGGTCTTCCGGGTCTGTTTCAGATGGATGCGCCGGCGACCGTCCAGGAAATACGTGCCGCACTGGAAGTGACGCTCTAGCGTCTGCTGATCGCTCCGCGATACGCCAGTTGCAACTCACGCTCACGACCGGGATACATACGCTCCTGATCCGCCAGCATGCTGCCAAGCAGCCAATCGGGAAACGCCTTGGCGAGCTTTTTCGGGCCGATGACCCGGACGTTGCCCTTGGCAATCTCGTCATGCAACGACACAAAGCCCCGCCAGGCAAACGTGAACGGCCGTAGCTTCGCGATAACGCGCAAGTCCTCATCAAAGCCCGGATGCTTCAGGCAGGCTTGCACCTTTTTGTCCTCTGCGAGGATCCAGAAGTAGCGCTGCTTTGTGGGTTGGTCTGCGAACTCGAACGCGATTGTGGTGCGGCCGGCGGGCATGATCTCGGTGTTCATGCGCATGTGCATGCTCCAGATCAAATGCTCGGGGTCGAGGTCATCGGTCGCGAGATCACGGCCCCAACGGTGACCCCACTTGCCAAGATCAAACACCACTTCGGCCAGTTCATCGCCGGCCGCGGTGAGAAAGTAGAGCGGCTTCCCGCCACCCTCATCGGGCCGACGCTCCACAACGCCAGCCTCTTCCAGCCGCTTTAGTCTCGCGCTCAAGGTTGAGGCAGAGATTTTGGGAAGCGCCCGCTCGAGTTCCGAGAACCGATGAAACCCATCCGCTAGAACCAGAACCACGAGGATGGTCCAGCGCTCCCCCAGGATTTCCGTGGCAAGGGCCACAGGGCAGTACTGTCCGTATTTGCTGTCCATGGTCCTGAGTGTGCCGTGGCACCCGGCAAAATCAACTTTCAAGATGCTAGTAGATTCGTCTCGGGCGGCTTGAGAGGCTGGGGTCAACCACTGTGGGGAGACCGACATGCTGCAATCACTCAACGCTCGACTGAAACCTCTGCTGCCCCTTATGGCGGAGCACCGAAATGAGGCAGAGAAGAACCGGCAGTTGTCCGATGCCGTCTGTGCGGCGATTCGCGACAGCGGCTTGCTGGGTATGCCGGTTGCGCCGGACCATGGCGGACTCGGAACGCCACTACCAGACATGCTGCAGGTCTTCGAGGCCATGGCCCATGAAGACGCCGCTGTCAGCTGGGTGGTCTGGAATGCGGGATTGATCGGACTCTACGCGCGATACATGCCCGACGCCCTGTGCCGCGAGCTGTTTTCCGAAGGCGATCAGATGATCTGCCAATCCACGATTCCGGCGGGTGAATTGCATGTCGATGGGGAGACTCGGTGCGTCCGTGGTCGATGGCCGCTGATGTCGGGCAGCCCGGGTGCCGACTGGGCTGTGCTCACTTGCCGTAAGTTCGTAGACGGGCAACCGGTACTGGATGCCTCGGGCGGTCCGGAGCTCATCCTCGCCGCACTACCGCGCGAGGCGTTCGAGATCATCGATACCTGGCACTCGAGTGGCCTGCGCGGCACCGGCAGCAATGATATCGACGTAGACGGTGTGACGGTGCCCGAACACCGAACTTTCGATCTTGCTCCCGAGATCGACGCGACCGCACCCACGGATCGACTCCCGATCTTCGCCTGCGTCTCAGCAATTTTCGCGGCACAGGTGTTGGGGCTGGCCCAAGCCGTCTTCGACCACGCGCTGGAGCGGGGGCGGTCTCTGGTGACGCCAGGCCCCATGCTCGACCCGCGCGATCGCCCGGATTACCAGATCGCCGTCGCACGGCATGGGGAAGCGTTGAACGTGGCGCGTGAACGATTGAAAGTGGCAGCCCATTCCGTCTGGGTGCGCGCACACGAAGGGCAGGCGCCAGCGCCGGAGGCAAGTACGGACCTTTACGCGGCAGCGTTCTTTGTCATTGATGCGGCAAAATCAGCCGTGGAAACCCTGCATGATTTGAGCGGTACCGCAGGCATCTACGAAGACTCGCCCATCGAGAAGCCGGCTCGCGACTTGCACGCCATGCTTAGACACATCGTGGCGCAGCCATTTATGCACGCTGATGTGGGACGGGTGAAGCTGGGCCTGGAGCCGAACTGGCCGTTGTTCTTCGGGTAGCGGCTGAGGCCGTGTTGCCGTCCACGACGATCCCTACCCGGCGACTCACCCCCAATGGGAGTGAGCCGCCGGTGCATCGATCAAACCACTAGCAGTAAACCAGCCCGCACATGGGCTCATCGGGGGGGCCACCACCACCACCCGGCGGCGGTGGGGGCGGCGGGGGCGGCGGCGGAGGCGGCGGCGGCGGCTCACCGGCGATCGGACACTGTGGCCAGTTAAACGCGCCCTGACCACCCGGATAGTCCTGCCAGGCATACAGCTCGACCTCGGCGTAACGCGGATAGCTGTTGAGACCGATACGACTCCTTGCCGTTACGGCGTGCAACAGCCCGACGGTCCAGTGCGTGCGATCAAGCCCCTGGTAGTAGACGTTCCCAAGACTGTTGTAGAGCGTGTACCGCGTTGCATTTTCTACAGTTGCCACGGTGTACTCCGGCGTACAGGGCCCCGTCGCCTCCGCGCGCCCGATAAACGTTGGCGGTGCATCGTGGTAGACGTCGAGGATGACGCGCTGCGCCGTGCGTTGGATTCGCAAGCGAACATTGACGCCACCAAAGATGCGGCTCCAGTCGGTACCGACGAAGTTCTCCAGTGCCTGAATAGCCTCGGCCTCAATGGTGCCCACCGCCGCAACCGCGTTGGCGTAGTAGGCATTGAGCTCGTTGATCAGGTAGGTGCGCAAACCCGGAAGATTGACCGTGAGATAACTCGACAGGTCAAACGTTGGGCTCGTAAGATCGGCCAGCGACATGGTGTCGAGCTGCGGCAAACGCGCTGCGATGTACTCGACCAAGCCCTGCAAGCGCTCATTCAGCTGATCAATCTGTGCCTGCGTCTGCAGGTTCAGGCGGTCGATCAGATCATCGGTGATCTCGTTCGCAATAAACGCAGCCGCGGCGTAGCGTGCGCCGCTCAGGAAGTCGAGCGCATCGTCGACTGCACGTTGAATCTCGCGATTACCGGTGACCAGCAGACCCTGCAGCGCCTCTTCGAGCGAAAACAGGTTTTGATACCGAGCGGGCTGATCTGCAGCCGCATCATCAATGGCATCAGCCACTTCCTCGGCATAATCGAAACCGAATACCGGCGCCAGAAACACAACGATCGGTCCGATGATGGGCGCCGAGCACTGGACGTTGTCGACCTCTACGCTGCTGCGATTGAATCGAACTTCGTCGATGCCGCCGCTGAAATAGTTGTAGTCGACGTCGACGCTGGCGTCATTCAGCGTAATGGTGGCGGACACGTTGCTGCCGCAGAGCAGCCGGATGTACCACTCAAAACTCGATGTTCGAACGCGTGCCGAGATTCGTATTCGATCGATACCACCCACAGTCAGAACGACACTGGTGTCCTCGCCTGAAAGCCGCACGAATGGATTTTCAAAGTCGATGATTGGCGTTTGCAGCAGCGTGAGATCGGGCTCTGCCGCAGCGGCAGCCACAACGCCATCAATAAGGTCGGTGTGGAGTGCGTCAATTTCGTCGAAGATGTAGTCGTTCGGTACCGTGATCGAGGTCGACTTGAACACGGGGTTGGTGAGCCCCGTCGGTTGTCGGAATTCGAACGTTGTCGATCCCATTAGGGGTCTGCAGACCAGCAGGGCGAGACCCGTCACCACCGCCAGGACCCATGTATTCCTGTACATAAGCTGTCCTCCTTTCTCTCCCAAAAAAGACCGGCAGCTGGAGCCGCATGCGCCGTCTACCCCGAGACTCCAGCGCGGACCTCCCG
Organism: uncultured Gammaproteobacteria bacterium; assembly: GCA_937899415.1. Taxonomy (GTDB): domain Bacteria; phylum Pseudomonadota; class Gammaproteobacteria; order Steroidobacterales; family Woeseiaceae; genus CALBPI01. Next base: position 10,993 of record CALBPI010000043.1, read on the forward strand.
AATTTAGTCTCAAAAGACCTTATTTGCCAACAAACGCCCGTTTGGCCGGCCTCGAGAGGTGTCATCAGCCCCGAGAATAGGGCGTTGATGCGCGAAATCGGACCGCTTCTTGCGGCGGCTTTCCACCCCCCTGGCCTGCGCAAATGCGCTCCAGTAAGCTCAAGATGTTGAAGTCATGTTGCATGCTAAAGGCAATGGGACGACTTAAAAATCTCATCGTCGGATCACCGCGGCAGGCTTACTCCATTGGCCTTGCCCTGATCGCTGTGCTGGTAACCATCCAGTTCTTTGGGCTACGTGTCGCGACAGCGCGCCAGGAAGTCGCAGCACTCGAGATCAACCTCGCCGGGCGGCAACGCATGTTGTCGCAGCGCATCGCCTGGATCATGTCCAGCGTCGCCGAACTTGATGTGTCATCTCGTGAGGCTCGCTACTTGCGCGGGCTGCTCGGCAACTGTACCGACCTCATGGCGCGTTCACACAACGCACTGCGCAGCGGGGATCGCGACCAGATCGCGGCCGCGATGTCTTCCGGTAACTCGTGTCTGACACCGGACCCCGAGCAGGTCTTGCCCGTGTCCGAGCGCCGTGTGGACATCGAGGCGCCGCCGAATCTGGCCTTGCTGCTGAGTGCAGCCTGGAACGTTGCTGCGGGGCAAGCATCGCCCGTTGCTCCAACTGACGACGTGGCTTTACTTCAGCCGCTTATGGGAACCGTCCTGGGGCAGCTGGACGAGGAGACGCGCGTCGCTCAGCAGGAATCCATCGAACAACTGGAGTTCCTGCTGTCGATCAACTGGGTCTTGATCCTGATCCTCGTGGTCGGAGAGGTGTTGCTGATCTTCAGACCCATGTCCCGAGCGGTGGAGTCCGCCATCGCGAAACTGAAGGACTCCAATGCACGCTTGGCAAACAGTGAGCAGCGTCTCAGGGATTACGCGAGTACGGCGGCGCACCAGTTTTGGGAAACCGATGCCGAGCAGCGTCTGGTCTGGATCGGTGACTCGGATTCGGCGCTTCCCATCGACGATGTATCTGCCAGTCTGGGCAAAACACTGTGGGAGCTGCCCGACGCCAGCGCCGACGGGATCGACGAAGGCGGCGAATCAAAAGAATTCAGAGACGCGCTCGCGGAACGACGTCCCTTCATGAACTTCGAATTTTCGTCGTTGGGGTCGAACGGCGGTACCCAATGGTGGCGCCTCCATGGCCGTCCCTACTTCGGTGACGACGGCGCCTTTCTTGGGTACCGTGGCACGGCCCAGGAGATTACGCGCGAGCATGAGCTTGCGGTTCAGATGCGGCGTTCCGAACGCATGCAGTCGATAGGTCGGCTCACTGCGGGTGTGGCGCACGACTTCAATAATCTTCTGACCGTCATCCAGGCAAACGCAGAAATGCTGCTGCTGGCGCCCGAGGCGGACAAAAAGGATGCGTCCAAGGCTATTGTCGCCGCGAGTCAGCGAGGCGCTGAGCTGACACAGCGTCTGCTGGCGTTTGGTCGCGTACAGCGCATCCGCAAGCAAAAAATCAACGTTGTACCGTTTTTGCAGGACCTCGAGAAGCTTCTTGCGCGAACGCTCGGTCAGGACTTTGAGGTCAATGCCGTCCTGCCGTCAAAGCCGCTCTGGATTCTGACGGACCGGCACCAGCTTGAGGACGCGTGCCTGAATCTTGCGCTGAACGCGCGCGATGCGACGAACGGCAAGGGGCGGCTTGAGATCTCGGCAAGTCCGACAGAGGTTTGGGAGCTGGACGAACACGCGGACTCGCGCAGCGCGAACGAGTTCGTCTGTTTGTCATTCGTCGATAACGGCCCAGGCATTCCCAAGGACACCCGCGATAAGATTTTCGAGCCCTTCTTCACCACCAAGAGCGGTAACTCATCCGGTCTGGGGCTCAGTATGGTGTACGGCTTTGTGCACCAGGCGGGTGGGCAGATCAAAGTGAAGGAGGTGAGCCCGCAAGGCACGGCCTTCGAGCTTCACTTTCCGAGGGCCGCACCACGACTCAAGTCGGTAGCGGCGCCGGTTGAGCGCGAACCCGAAGACACCGAGGGTAAGACCGCGCTGGTGGTTGAGGACAATGACGATATTCGCGAGCTTGTGGTGCAACAGCTCGAATCCATGGGCCTGGTCGTGACCGCGGCGGCCGATGGTGCGACGGCGATCGAGCGTCTCAGGCAAAGCGACACCTTCGATATCCTGATCCTCGACGTGGTCTTGCCTGGGGACCTGGACGGCATCAGTGTCTACCGACTTGCGCGAGAGCTCGGCCATGATTCGGGCGTCCTGTTTTGCTCGGGCTTCGCGGGAGCTGCATCGGGCGGCGATCTCGAGGTCGATGTGCCGGGGCCATTGCTCCGCAAGCCATTCAACAGGACGCAGCTCGCCAGTGCCGTCGCCGAGGGGCTCCGAAACGCAAGAGCTCGCCAGAAAGGTGAGGGGACCTCAACTTAGCCGCGTGACAGTCGCGCCAGCGACAGCATCGGCCTCGCGGCAAGATGAACGGTCGCCTGCTTTGGGTAGGTGGCCTTTTTTTGGTTCAATGGCTCGCGTCCCAAAGCGGAGCTCGGCATGGATCCCAACAAAACGCGAACGGCGATCAAGGGCGACATGCTCGTCGGAATCTCGGCGGTTGTCATTGGCCTCGCTGCCCTGGCCGTCTCGCTCTACGAGGCGCGGCTCATGAGGGCAGAGCAGCGCGCCGCCGTATTGCCCATCATGGAGCTCGCCAAATCGTTTGGTCCGCGTGCCGATGCACAGGGCGAGATGGCCAACAGATTCCAGTTCGTTGTGCAAAACGCGGGCATCGGCCCAGCGCGGATACGCGACGTTCACGTCACCATCGACGGCGAGCCCGTGAAGACCTGGGTCGATGTGATCCGCGCGCTCGGCGGCGATGATTTGCCCGAGGGTCTTCGCTACACGCAGTCCCAGATCACCGGCCGGACCCTGCCGCCCGGCGATCCCATGGTGGTCTTCGAGCTCGGCGATCCGATGACTGCTGCGCGCATCAATGCATCCATCGAACGCTTCGACATGTCTCTGTGTTATTGCTCGGTGTTCGAGACGTGCTGGGAGTCGCGTTATAGCGAACGGGACGAACCGACCCCCGTACCCGAGTGCCGCGCAGGCGACGATACGTTTGCGCAATAAGGCCTCCGGCATTTTGGCGGGTTTTGGGGGCGGCTCTCGATCTGATAGGTAAGGATCACATGATCGGCGGGAGCGCCTGCGCCGCAAGCGGCACAGTGGGTAGCACACGTCACCATGAATACTGGGAGCGTGCATGACGGACGACCAATTCAAAACCGGTGCGGGCATCGATGCCCTGGGCAAGATTCAGGGCAGGGCGAACGACCCTTTGGTGGGTCAGACCCTCGGTGACGATACCGTCCTGTCACTGATTGCCGAAGGCGGTATGAGCCGGGTGTACCTGGCAGAGCGTCGGGTTGGCGCTGCCATTCGTCAGGTTGCGCTGAAGATCTCACCCCAGAGCGGGCTCGACGCGGGTATCGCTGAACGGTTTGCACTCGAGCAAGGTGTTCTCGCCAACCTCAACCATCCCAACATCGCTCAGCTCTACGACGCCGGCGCAACGGAGCAGGGCTGGCCCTACTTCGTCATGGAATACGTCGACGGCGGCCCGATAGATCGCTACTGCGAATCGAAGGGCCTCGACGCGCGCGCGCGCGTACGCCTGGTGTTGCCGATTGTCGATGCGGTCGCCTTCGCACACGCCAAGCTCATCGTGCACCGGGACATCAAGCCGTCCAACGTGATGGTGGCAACGAACGGTACCCCCAAATTGCTCGACTTCGGGATCGCAAAGCTTCTCGAGGGCAGCGATCCCGGATTGACGCGTGATGTACCCATGACACCGCGGTATGCGAGCCCTGAGCAGTTGCTCAATATGCCGATATCGACAGGCACGGATATCTACCAATTGGGTTTGCTGCTCTATGAACTTCTGACCGGCGATTCCCTGAACCGCGAGACCTCCCTGGCAGAGGCCGTCGAGAAGGCCTCGCAGGGCGATGAGGTCGCACTGGATCCGGCGGCCGCGCAGCAACTGCCCCATGAATTGCGACGCATCATCGAGCACTGTTTGCGGACCCGCACGGCCGACCGGTATCAGGACGCCGCTGCATTGAGAGCCGATCTCGAGGCCTGGCTCGAGGGTTACCCGGTCAAGGCGGTTGGCCTGACTCGCGCATACCGATTCTCGAAGTTCGCGCGTCGTCACTGGCTGCCGCTCGCGGCGACGGTTGCATTCATGGTCGTGATCACAGCCGCGCTCGTCCAGACCAACCGGCAGGCGAAGCGTATTGAAGCCGCACGCGCGAACCTCGAACGTGTGACGACCTTTCAGCAAGACATCTTGCTGGCGATTGACCCGGAAGCGATGGGTACGAGGCTCGGGGATCAAATACGGCGCAGTGTCACCGAAGGTGTCGACGGCGAAGCGCTCGCGCGTGCGCAGGAGAACTTCGAGCGTGTTGCCGAAGCGGTCAACTTCACGGACCTCGCGCGTGCCGCGATTGACGAGAGCATTCTCGACAATGCGCTCTCGAGTATCGACACGGAATTCGCGGACCAGCCCGACGTGGCCAACGATCTCCGAATGGCGGTTTCGGCTGTGTACGTCCACATTGGCCTGTTCGGCAACGCATTGCCGCTGACAGAATCAGCGGTCGCCTACCTCCGTGGTTCACTTGGCGACCAGGACGCCAAGACACTCAGTGCCATCAACGATCTGGGCACACTGAGCTACTACACGGGCGATTTCGCGCGTGCCGAATCGCTCTACCGCGAAGCCTACGAGGGCCGCATGGCGACACTCGGGTCCGATCATCCTGACACGCTCAAGGGGCAGAATGACCTCGGCAATGTGCTCATTGATTTGAACCGACTCGACGAGTCGCGGGACTTGCTCAGCGCGGCACTCGCCGGCCACCGGGTGGTCAGCGGCGCGGAGAACCCACTGACGACATCGACCATGAGCAACCTGGGCTACGTGCACTTTGTGCTGGGCGAGTACGACCAGGCGGTCCCGCTCTGGGAGGAGGCCCTGCAGATCAACCAACGGACGCTGCCCCCGGCCCACCCCGAGACGCTCAACGCGATGAACAACCTTGCCGCACTCTACGCGCGCGTCGATCGCGTGTCGGATGCCGAGCAGCTGCACCGCGACGCGCTGGCCAGCAAGACCCAGGTGTTTGGCGAGACGCACCCGTCCACGATCGAGAGCATCAACAACCTCGCGGCGAATCTCCAGCGCCAGTCCCGGTTCGAAGCGGCGGCGGAGCTCTTTGGGCTTGCCGCCGAGAGAAGTGCGCAGGCACTCGGGGAGACGCATCCGAACGCCATCAAAATGGCCGGAAACTACGCCAGTGCGCTGATCGACCTCGGGCGTCTTGAGGAAGGTCTGGCCCGAACCAACGCCGCACTCGCGCTCGCCGCCACATCGCTGCCGCCGGACCACGACATCACGGGCGTGCTCTACAGCCGAAAGGGCCGCGTGCTCCGACTCATGAAAGACTTCGAAGCGTCGGAGGCGGCGTTTCTAGAAGGACGTCGAATCCTGATCGACACCATCGGTATCTCTGGCGCCCGCAAAAACAACTACCTCAGTCTCATGCGCGACCTGTATCGGGACTGGGGCAAAGTCGGGGCGTCCGAAGCGATTGAGGCAGAGATCGCGGCCGGTACCTAGGCCACGACACCCGACCCAGAACGATTGCTCATCGGCACAAACGTTTCAGCAGCGCATTCCGATACGACTTGCCGACGGGCAGTTGCTCACCCGACGCGAGCAGGGCGGTACTGCGCTCACCGTCGCTCGCTTTCACCTCGCGAATAAGATCGACACGCGCCACGAAGCCGCGGTGCAGCTGGAGAAAGTCGCGCTCCGGCAGGCGCGACAGGACATGCTTAAGCGAGGCTCGTAACAGGTGGCGGCCTTCACTGTGGTGGATGTCGACGTAGTTGCCGTTCGCGGCGATCCAGTGGATATGATCGACATCGATGAAGCGCACTGAGGTGCTCGACTTGATGACCAAACGATCCAGAGGTGTTTCTCTTGCCCAGGCGGTTTGGGTCGCGCGCGCCGAGTCGTAGGCCGACTGGTTGTCGAGTGCATGCTCGAGTTTGGTGATGCACTGCGCGATGCGTGTGTCGTTGAACGGCTTAAGCAGGTAGTCGATAGCGTAAAGCTCGAACGCTTCAACCGCGTATTCTGAATGGGCTGTGACAAAGACGAGCAAGGGCGCACAGCACAACTCAAGCAGCGACCTGGCCAACGTGACCCCGTCGTCGCCGGGCATCTGAATGTCGAGAAAGACGACATCGGGCCGGTGCCTCACCACAGCGTCGACCAGACCAGCGCCCGACTTGAAATCTCTGAGGTCGGCCCACCGCGTGTGCGGGCGCAGCGCCTCGATCAGATTGCCGCGCGCCATCGGCTCGTCGTCAACGATGAACGCGCTAAACGGCATGCGTCGTCGCCCCATCTGGAAACGTGAGGACGACACAGTAGGCGTCGGCGGACACCTGTGTCTCAAGGGTGTAGTCGTCACCGTAGGTGTGCGCCAATCGGGATTCCAGATTCCTGATACCCGTTCCGTGCCCGGGCGATGGCACATCCTCCACGACCGAAGGGGCCTGGCTGTTGCACACGCTCATGATGAGCTTGCCCGCGGTTCGTTCAATCGTGACGTGAATGCCAACGCCCTGTGAAGACGCGTCTTCAATCTGCGGAATACGTTCAATGACATGACGAAATACGTTCTCGAGCAAGGGTTGCAGTGAGAAGGGCAGGCACCGCGCCTGTTCCGCAGCGGCGTCCGAGTCGATAACGCAGACAAAGCGATCGCCAAACCGGAGATTTTGAAGTGCGAGATAGTCACGCACGAACTGGAGCTCATCACTGACGGTGATCTCGGTTCGAGACGCGTTCTCCACGGTAAAGCGCAGCAGGCGGCCCAGGGTCGAAATCGCGTCGACCAGCGTCGCTTTCTCGGACTGTCGCGCCAGGTAGCTCATCGAGCTCAGGCAGTTAAACAGAAAGTGCGGTGCGAGCTGCGACTGCATCAGCTGCATGTGCTGCTCGGCGAGCTCGAGCGCGGCTTCTGTTCTCTGCTGCTCCAGTGCCAGGTTGTCCCGCTGCGCCTGGCGCGTCCGTGCGGCCAGCACGACACCCCCACACAGCGCAAAGGTCAGCGCGTAGACGACGGCGTAGAAGAACACCACGGAGCCGCTGGTCGCGGCCAGCGTATCGATCCATTCTGGCCAACCGCCGCCCGCGACCGCGACGGAAACACCATAGTCGTAGGCGAAGTAGGTCGGCAGCCACAGCAACAGGCCGCCCACGAAGAATATTGCAAGCCGCCAAAACGAGAACGTGAAGCGCCGACTCTGCATCACGCGCAGCAGAACCACCGTGACGATGATCCAGGCGGCGTAGGACACGAGGTAGTAGCCGACGTCCACAAGCGTGAACGGTACCGCCAGGTCGTACTTGACGATGTCGACGTAACGCGACAGCGCGTGGATGAGTGCGACGCTGACCCACATGACTGCGACGAAGATGACGGTACGACGACTCAAGAGAAACAACCGGTGGCAATACTGACAGGCCCGCAAGCTTCGCCCGCGGCGTCTGATAGTAAGGAGAATCGGCGGCAAAAGTCAGGGCGTTCGTCACCATGAACCCGGGTGTTCGTCACATCGCGCTTGTTCACAATCTGGAAGGTCGGACATTGGCCCCTGCAGGGCAACTGCAGCAACCAACACAAGGGGTCAACACGATGACAACCGGACGATGGACGACTTCGCTCGTGGCGATACTGGTCGTCGCCGCATCAATCACAGCGCAGGCAGGCAGGTCGCTGCCACTGCGGGTCTTTAACTTTGACGGTATCCACATGGCCGACGACGGCTTTATCTATGCCGCGGAGGGTTTCCTGGGCGACCGACTCTTCGTCATCGCGCCCGACGGGCAGGTGTTCATCCAGGCGGCCGGTTTGGCCGGTCCGATCGATGTCGCCAATGACAGTGCGGGCAATCTCTATGTCAGCAACTTCAACAATGCGACCGTGAGCAAGGTAACGCCCACCGGTGTGGTGACGACCTTCGCCAACGTGTTGCCCGGTCCGGCCGGCATTGTCGTGGACTCGCACGACAACGTCATCGTGTCGCAGTACGGCGAGGGCGATGGCGACGGTGTCACAGTCACGAAGATCACGCCCAGCGGCGAGGTCAGCGCATTGTCGTCGGGCGGCCTGCTGCTGGCGCCGGTTGCGACGGCCATCGATGACGAAGACAACGTCTACGTGGCCAACTTCAACGAGGGCAGCATTATCAAGATTAGCCCCGACGGCGAGCAGGAGTTTATTGCGAGAGTGGACGCGCCGGCCGGCTTCGCAATAGGTCACATGGCCTTTGTCGACAATCGCCTGTTCGCCACAGCCATTGCGGGGCAGAAGATCATTGTGATTCGTCCCAATGGTCGTATTCGCGAACGCGGTAGAGCGATCGATGAAGGCCGCTTCCCGAACGGTCTGACCTACGACGCTGCCAACAACACCGTGTTGTTCAGCTACGGGTTCACGCCGGTGTCCGAGATCGAGCAAATCAGGCTTCGGACCCCCGAGTAGTGCCGGGTGGCGCTCCCTCACATTTGCCCCCAAGAGTGGTGGGGGAGCGCTGCCAGGCCCATGAGCTACTGCATGGCCGGCAGGATGTAGCGGTCGATCAACTCGAACGGCCGCTCCATGTCAGGAAACTTGCCGTAGTTCTCGCCTGTGAAGACGGCAACGAGGTCGAAGGCCGGGAACACCATGATGAACTGACCACCGTTTCCCCAGGCTTCGAATGACCGAACCGGTTGTCCGTTGACCTCGCGGTCGATCATTCGCCAGAGGTAGCCGAAGTCCTCGCCGTAGAGATTACTTGTCGCGTGTTTCTGCGTTGACTGCTCGATCCAGTCAGCCGAGATCAGGCGCTTGCCCTGCCAGACACCGCCGTCGAGGTAGAGCTGGCCAAACTTGAGCATGTCGCGCGGTCGCAAGTTGAGACCGCCGCCCGTCATGGCCAGCCCCTGGTTCCCGCGCGAGTTGGTGATCGGCCACCGGTACTCGGTGATGCCCATGGGTTTGAACAGGTAGGTGTCTGTGAACGCGGGCACGCGTAGATCCGAGGCGCGCGTGATGACGTTGCCCAGAGTGACGACGCCACTCGTCGCATAAGAAAACGTGCTGCCGGGTTCGGCCACGAGAGGCTGGTCGAGGTAGAACTTGATCCAGTCGTCGGTGGGGTACATGGCATCTTCGTTGCCCCGAACGCCCGACGTCATGCTCAGCAGGTGTGCGAGCGTGATGTTCTCCTTGCGCGAATCCCAGTTTTCAATGTCGCCCTCGTACTCGGGGAAGTAGGGCAGTACCGGGGTGTCGACGGACTCGATAAAGCCCTGGTCGATGGCGATGCCGACGAGCGCTGACGTGATGGCCTTCGACGCCGAACGCGTGGAGTGCAGGTCGTCGCGGTCCCATTTGCCGAAGTAATCCTCAAGCACCAGGACGCCATCGCGGGCCAGCAATACGCTGCTGACGCCCGCGTAGTCGCCGGCGTGGAGACGATCCAGCATAGTTTGAATAAGAACGGGATCGATACGCTGCGCCTCAAGCGACGCCGTGGCCCAGCCGTCGCTGGTCGTTTCCGGTACGCGATACTCCGTCGTTTCGGGCGGGCTGCACCCCAGAACGAAAGCCAGCATCAAACTCATTGCCATGCGACGAATCGTGGCCACTCGCATATCTCCTATCTTGATTTGGAACGAGCCGGAGGCTTGGTGTCGAATTAGAGTCAGAAATCGGGCAATAGGTTTAGCGATACCAAAACACGCGGTGCATTGCTTTGATTGGCATCACTGGACGGATCGACATACAGTTGTCGTGAGACGCAGCATGGACCTAATAGACCATATGGGGGCTGTAAGGCTATGACGGACAGCGCTACCTTTAATGTGGTGACCACGGGCAAGCTCGAGCCCGGCTTTGAGCTCGCCGACGTGCAACAAAAACTCATTGCAGCCATGAAGCTCAAGCCCGAGCAAGCTGCGAAGTTTTTCGAGCGACCTCGAGTCGTGAAGAAAGCCCAGACGGAGGCCAACGCCGGGAAGATCTGTGCGCAGCTGGCGCGCATGGGTGTATCGGCCGAGGTCCAAGACACCGCGCCGGCAATGGCGCCGCCGCCACCTCCGGACAAGCTCGTCTTCGAGGACTCGGTGCCGCCTAGTGCTGAGCCTGAGCTGGCTATCGTTGATGACGCGCCGCGCGCGGCGTCGTCCGGCGGTGATTTCGCATGCCCCAAGTGCGGCCACGTCCAGGTCAAGAATGAGCAGTGCGAGAGCTGTGGCGTCTGGTTCCACAAGCTCGAGCCGCAAGCCGACACGCCTGCACCAGCCGTTGGGCGAGCGGATAGTCCCGCCGCCTTGAGCGCGGCAGCGCCGGCTGGCGCGATCGGGTCCCAGGGTGGTGCAGCCGCCCCGGTGGAAAGCCAGCTGCGTGAAGCGCCGCCGGACGACAGCGCCTTGAGTCCTGCGGCGATCGGCGCTGCATTCGCTGCCGCACTGGTCGGCGCGTGGGTCTGGAAGTTCGTGGCGGTGACCTTCCAGTTCGAGTTCGGCTTGATCGCCTGGGGTATCGGTGGCGCTGTGGGCGCTGCGGCGGCGGGCCTGGGTTCGAAAGGCATGAAAGCCGGTGTGGTTTGCGCGGTGCTCGCGCTCGGGGCCATCGCCCTGGGCAAGTACTGGTCGTACTCGGCCGCGATCAGTGAGCTACAGGGCCATATGCTCACCGCTATGGCCGAAGAGGCTGACAGCATGCGTGGCATGTACGAAGAAGAGATGGAAGACGGTCGGATCCTGATCAGCGGATCCGGCAGCGACGATTTCACGCGCCGATTCATGATCGACCGGTACTACACGGGTGCAGAGCGTCCCGACGACATCAGCGATGCCGAACTCGCCAGATTCAGGGCCGCCGAAGAACCTCGGCTGCGACAGATCGCAGAAATTGATGCCAGTTTCGAGGAGTGGCAGCAGGCCATGGCCGGTTCGTTAAACGACATCCCCATCTTGCAGCTTATGCGTGAAGACCTTGGGGCGTTCGACTTCATTTTCGCCTTCCTCGGCATCGGTACGGCATTCCGGCTCGGTAGCAAGATGGGTTGATTCAATGCCCCGTTGCGCGACCGGCCGCGAGGTCGGGACGTAGCGGGTCCGCCTCTATCGCCCGCATGCGCGTGCGGAACACCTGCACCATCTCGGTGACCAGGTTGGCGTTTTCGCTGGCGACGTCCCGAAGCTCAAGCGGATCGGTTTCTAAGTCGTAGAGCGCGACGGGCTGTAGCGCTTCATCGAGCAACAGCTTCCAGTATCCGCGCCGGATCGCAAAGTCAGGCCCGTCGGCGTCTTCGAGTGCCCAGACCAGCGTTCGCTTCTGAAGCGCATCGCCTGAGAGCGCCGCGCTGACATCAATGCCGTCGATGTCCCGGTCGTTGGGTACTTTCGCGCCCGCAATCCCGACCAAGGTCGTAAACAAATCTGTGCCCACAATGAGCGCGCCCGAACGGCTGCCCGCGTCGGTAACACCCGGCACGCGCGCGATGGCCGGCACACGAATCCCACCCTCATAAACGCCGTGTTTCCGACCACGCAGGCCGCCCGTGCTGCCATGCGCATTCACTTCCCACCAGGTGCGCCAGTCCTCGGTGACGGGTCCATTGTCGCTCGCGAAGACGATGACCGTATCCTCGTAGACGTCGCGCTCGCGCATGGCGGTCAGCAGTCGTCCGATCTCGTGGTCCATGTAGGTGACGTTGGCGTAGTACTCGCCCGGGCCCCTCGGATCGAGCAGGGCCATGGGCGGTGCGTCACCGCCTGACGGGATGGGCACGATGTCGCCATCGGTGTAGTCGGCGTATTGTGCATTAAACTCGGGTGGGTTCTCGAATGTCGTGTGCGGCTCAGCCATGCTGAACATCAGCAGGAACGGCTGCTCGGGATCGCGCGCGTCCAGCCATCGCACCGCATCGTCGACGTAGAGTGCCGCGATGTAGCCTTCCTGTTCGCCGACGGGCTCGCGACCGCGAAAGAGGTTGACGGGGTTGCGGCTGGTCGGAATCTGGTAGGCGTTGTGGCCGAAAAAGTAGTCGAAGCCCTGGTCAGTGGGTTGTGGTTGATCGTCGCTGCCAAGATCCGAATTCAGGTGCCACTTGCCGACCAGTGCGGTGGCGTAGCCGACGTCGCGCAACAACTCGGCGAGCGTAGTTTCCTCGTTGCGCAGGAAGATGCCGCTGCCGCCCGGAATCCAGCTGCGGATGCCGGTTCGGTAAGGATGGCGACCTGTGAGCAGCGCCGCGCGAGAGGGTGAGCAAAGCGGCGAGGGCGCGTAGTAGTTGGTCAGGGTCATGCCGTCGGCGGCCAGCGCATCGAGGTGTGGTGTTTCGATGACGGGGTGACCGAAACTCGCGAGGTCGCCATAGCCCAGATCATCGACATAGATAATGAGGATGTTGGGTTTCTCGGGCGCTGCGTCGGCGGCGCCAACCAGCAGCAATCCCAGCAGTGCGGCCAGAGCGATGCGGCGCACGGTCAGGTCTCGAGCTGTGTGGCCGTGGTCAGCCGCTTGAGCAGTACCGCAAGCTGTTTCCGGTCGGAAGCGCGCAGCGCCTCAATCGACTGTGCCGCGATGTCGAATCGTGCCGATGCTGCCTTTCTGGCCAGCCGCTTGCCTGCCACAGTCAGCTTGGCGGACTTGATGCGCCGGTCTTCAGGGCGCGCGTGCCGCGTGATCAGTTCAGCCGCCGTGAGGCGATCAAGCGCGGCTGTCATGGCGCCCGAGGTCAGCAGCACCGCGCTGCCGAGTTGCCCCGGCGTGAGCTCGTAGGGCGCGCCACTGCGCCGCAGCGTGGCGAGGATATCGAAATCTGTGTAGGGCAGACCGAACGGTCTTAGTGCGGCGGCTGCCTGTTTTTCGTAAAGGCGGCCCAGGCGCATGATGCGCCCAACGACAGCCATGGCAGACGTGTCGAAATCGGGGCACTCGCTGGCCCATTGACGCATCAGCTCGTCCATGAGGTCTGGCGATTCAGTTGTGGTGCTCATGGATTTATCTTGACATCAAGATAATCGCTTGCCAATATCTTTACATCAAGATAAATGGAGCAACGCAATGGCAGGTCGAGTCATTATCATTTGGGTCTTTGGTGTCCTGCTCGCCGCCTGTGCCGCACGATCGGAGGTGGTCTCGGCAGGGGCAGCTCGGCCGATGACGCTGGAGCCTGTGTCACGGGACTATCCCTCGGGTACCGAAATTGCCTACGAGATAGGCACGATCGTGGTGCCGGAGAACCGAGGCCGCCCTGACAGCCGCGACCTCTCGCTGCAGTTCCATCGCTTCAGCGGTAACGCCGATGTGCCGCCCATCTACATCCTGCGCGGTGGTCCGGGATTCCGCGGCTTGGAAAATGACCTGGAACGCGACGGCTACTACGGCTTTTACCTTGAGCCCTACCGGGAAGCGGCAGAGATCGTTGTGATTGAACACCGTGGTTTTGGTGTCGACAATGCGCTGCCCTGCGCGGAACAACCGGTCGCCGAGCTTGCGGACGTCGATACCGCCGCAGAGCGCAACGCACGTTACCGCAATGCGGCTTTCGAGTGTCGGGACGCTTACATGGACAAAGGCGTCGATCTGTCGGGGTACACCGTCATGCAGATGGTGCACGACGTAATCGATGTGGCTGACGCGCTGGGCCACGACAGGTTCCAGATCATGGGATCGAGCTTCGGTTCGCATTGGGGCATGGCGGTTGCCCGCTCTTACCCCTCGCGCGTTGCGCGCGTCGCGTTGTCCGCGCTGGAAGGGCCGGACCACACCTTTGACATGCCGCTGGAGAAAGAAGCGTCGATTCGCCGGCTTGGGGCCGAGGCCAATGCAGCGTCGGGACTGGCCGACCTGACGAAGCGCGGCGCCATTGTCGATCAGTTTGCAGCGCTCATCGCACGCACCAATCGCGAGCCCGTGGTGGTGGCGTCAACGGATCCCTGGACCGATGAACCGGTGACCATCACGCTCAGCGGAGACGACCTCAAGGAAGTCACTCAAGGGTTTTCGCGCGGCACAACTTGGGGATTCCTGTTTCCCCGCTGGGCCGAGGACATGCGGATCATGCTGGACGGCGATCTCTCGGGTGCGGCACGCAGAATCCAATATGTATGGCGTCGGCCCACCGTCGACAACGCGGCCTGGATTTCTCTTGAGTGCGCTTCAGGCGCCAGTGCCGCCCGACGCGAGTTACTGGCGGCGCAGACCGCGACTGCGCTCGTAGGCAACCATGAATTGTTCGGCCCGGATGTTTGCGCGGACTGGCCGGCGGACCTGGGTGCGTCGTACCGCGCTGATTTCGCAAGCGACGTGCCTGCGCTGCTGATGCACGGCACCTTCGACACGTCAGCGCCTTACGCGAACGCGGCCGGCGTGCGGTCGTACTTCTCCGACCACCACTTCGTCGAGATCCGTGGCGGGTCCCACGGCGCCAACATCGAGGCGATCGAGCAGCAGCCCGGGTTTCAGGCGGCGCTCATTCGCTGGCTGCAGTCGGGGTCGGCCGACAGCTTGCCCGAGGTAGTCGAGCTCGAGCCCGTCGATTGGCTGTGAGCCGGATAACCGGTCAACGCGTGTCTTGCGGATCGTCATAACGCACGACCAGCACCTCAACCTGTTGGACTAGCTCGTTGATCGTGATGCCGATGATGTCGTCGACCGTTTTTCCGAGCAGACCCTTCGCCATCGGACTGTCCACGCTGATCCAGCCCTGCTCGGGGTCGATCTCATCGGCGCCGACAATTCGGTAAGTCGCGGTCTGACCGTCGACGCTCAGCGTCACCCAGGCACCGAAAAAGACCTTGTCCGTATCCGCTCGGGCGGGCACGACCTGCAACACCGGCAGCCGCTTCTGGATGTAGCGAATGCGTCGGTCGATGCCGCCGAGTGCCTTCTTGCGGTAGATGTACTCGGCAGTCTCGGACCGGGCGCCCTCGGCGGCGGCTGCGGACAAGGCTTGCACGACCTCGCGGCGGCGCAGCCAGAGCGCTTTGAGTTCCTGCTCCAGCGCGGCGTAGCCCTCGGGCGTGATGTACGGTGCCGACGGCGGTTGTGGTGGGCGCCAACGGCCCATAGCGGTGTGGTCCCTGTTTCGACGCTCCTGGCCAGTGTAGCGAAATGCTTGCGCGTGAGACCAATGTCCCGCATCGTCTGCCGACCATGCTGCGCCCCCGCTACAACGCCTGCTCGTGAACGACGCACCCGAAACGCGCAGCTCGAATGCCGCGATCATTTTCCTCGTGATCTCGGCATTCATCGGGTCGATGGGATTTGGCCTGGCCGCACCCGTTATGCCCGAGCTCGTGATGCAAATCACGGAGGCCAGCGTGGCCGACGCGGCGCGCTGGGGCGGCATCGCCGTATTCAGCTATGCGGTCATGCAGTTCATTTTCTCACCGATCGTGGGTGCCTTGTCCGACCGCTACGGGCGGCGACCGGTGTTGATCATTTCGCTGGCGGCGTTCGCCGTCGACATGCTGCTGCTGGCGCTCGTCACATCGCTCTGGGCGTTTCTGCTGGTACGCGCATTGGCGGGCGTCTTTGCCTCCACGTTCTCGACGACGAGCGCTTACATCGCTGACGTCACCCCGCCCAGCAAGCGCGGTCAGCGCTTCGCGATGATCGGCGCCGCCTTTGGCGCCGGCTTCATTTTCGGGCCTGCCATCGGCGGCATCCTGGGTGATATTGATGTGCGCCTGCCGTTTTTTGTGGGCGCCGCCCTCGCGGGCGCCAACGCCTTGTTCGGCTACTTCCTCGTGCCCGAGTCGTTGCCCGTCGAGCGGCGCCGCACGTTTAGCTGGGCGCGAGCGAGTACCTTCGGCACGCTTATGCAACTGCGGCGTACGAAAGGCGTGGGGCCATTGCTGCCCGTGTTCTTCTTCGCGACGCTGTCGTCCTGGGTGTACCCGACAGTCTGGGCCTACGTCGCCATCGAGAAATTTGCCTGGACGACAGAGGCGGTGGGTTATTCCGTGGCGTACTACGGTGTCATCGCATTCCTCTCCTCGGCCATCGTCGTACAGGTGTTCCTGCCCAAGCTCGGGATACGGCGTGCCGTATTTATCGCGCTGGTGTTTGAGATTGTGGCGCTGACCGGCATTGGTTTTGCGACCGAGAGCTGGATGGTCTACGCCATGGTGACGCTTGCGCTCGTCTCGACGATGCAGGACCCGGCGATTCGACAGGAGCTGTCGTCACGCGTTGCCGAGGATGCCCAGGGCGAGCTGCAGGGCGGTTTGTCGGCACTTACCAGCATCGCGATGATCGTGGCGCCGCTGACTTACATGGGCCTGTTCACGTTTACCGCGGGCGAGTCGGCCATCATCTATTTCCCGGGTGCGGCGTTCCTCGCGGCCGCCTTCATGTCGCTGCTGACGCTTGTGCTCTACGCGTTTGCGGAGCGCCGGCTGCCGCCCATGGAAGAGACGTCGGTCACAGAATCCACGAGTTAGGCGAACCACCCGAAACAAATTGCCAGCTGACCCGGTCCCGTCAGTATCAGCGCCTCAATGGTGCCCCCCTTATTGGAGCGACCGTCATGTTCAAGACCTTCCTTGCCGCCGCAGGCCTGGCGCTCATGCTGCCCGGCGCGGCAGCGCATGCAGAGGACCCAAAGACCCCACAGCCCAAACTCTATTCGGTGCTGTTCTACGCAGACTGGTGTCCCAGCTGCAAACTGCTGGACCCCAAGCTCGAGCGCGCCCGGGTTAAGGCCGAGCTCGATCAGCAGCCCGTCTTGTTTGTTCGTTTCGACCTCACGGACGCGGACACTACGGCGCAATCGGAGCTGCTCGCGGAATCGCTGGGACTCAGTGAGTACCTGGAACGAAACGGCGGCAAAACGGGTTACGCGGTACTGGTAAACGCCGAGACCGGTGACCAGGTCAGCCGGTTCACACGGCAGATGTCTGATGACGCCATCGGCATGGCGATCAAGGTGGCGCTGGCGCTCTAGGCACTCCCGCGGCGCGGCGGGGTTCCATTTGGTTGACATTTAAACTAGATAGTTTATTCTTCAACCAAATCCCGGGAGCCCCCCATGCCCGACACACAACGCCGCACTCTCGAAGCCGAAAGCTGGCTGGCCGTCGTACACGCGCACCTCGCGTGCCAGCGCCGCTACGCCCAGATGCTCGAGCATTTTGGTCTGACGATTCCGCAATTCGATCTGCTGTCGGTCTTGCGGCGATTTCCTGAAGGCGCCACACCGCGCACGATTGCCGCAGAGATGCTCGTCACCAAGGGAAACATCACGGGCGTGGTCACGCGGCTTGAGGCGCAAGGTCTGATCCGCCGCCGACCCCATGAATCTGATGGGCGCTCATTTGTCTGCGAGTTTACGCAGGACGGACTATCGCTGTTCCGTCAGGCGGGCGCCGCGGCGGGCCGGTTTGTGCGAGAGCAGCTCGCCCCATTCTCAGACACCGATCTGGAACGAACCCGCATCCAGATGCGCGACATGCGCGAACACCTGGAAGCGCGCGACCCCAACGCCATTGCCGTCCCCCCACCCCCCGCACGAGGCCAGGCCTGACATGAACGACACAGAACTTGACCTGACACCGCCGCCACGCCGCAGAATCCTGCGCGAGGCCCGAATGTTTACCGACATGGCGCGCATGACGTTGCCACTCGCTGATGCCTTCCTGAATCCCACGCGAGACAAGGCTGAGTCGCTCGTCATCGTAGTACCAGGCTTTGGTGCCGGCGATGCGTCAACGGCGCCCATGCGCAGCTGGCTCAACCGGCGCGGGTTCGATGCCGAGGGCTGGTCACTGGGGCGCAACCTCGCCGGGCTGGACCTCAAGGGCGAATTTTCGGACCTCGTTGCCGAATGGGGC
Organism: uncultured Gammaproteobacteria bacterium; assembly: GCA_937899415.1. Lineage (GTDB taxonomy): Bacteria > Pseudomonadota > Gammaproteobacteria > Steroidobacterales > Woeseiaceae > CALBPI01. Next base: position 29,005 of record CALBPI010000043.1, read on the forward strand.
GTCGACCCGTCGGAATCGCACAATGGTGAAGTCTCGGTACCCTTACTCGTCGACCGCGTTATCGAGCGAGTTGCCACGCGTGGTGACGAGACCGGCCGGCGCATCAGCCTCATCGGCTGGAGCCTCGGTGGTTACCTCGCGCGCGAAGCCGCGCGTGACCTGCCCGACGTCGTCGATCGCGTGATCACGATGGGTTCACCGATCGTCGGTGGCCCCAAGTACACGGCGGCCGCGGACACGTTCCGGCGCCGCGGCCAGGATCTCGACTGGATCGAGCAGGCCATTGCTGATCGCGAAGTGCGCCCGATTCGCCAGCCCATCACGGCCATCGTGAGTCCGACGGATGCCGTCGTCGCCCGCGACGCGGCTATCGATCGCTACAGCGAGAACGTGAACCACATTGAGGTCAGCGCGGCGCACCTGGGCCTGGCCTTCAATCCCACGGTCTGGCGCCACGTCCTTGCGGCACTGCGGGCTGACGCCGACAGCTAGAATCGGTGGTTGAGGCGCAGCGTCAGCAGGTGATTGCTGTCGTTCGCGCGCGTATCGCGCACCTGGTACTGGTTCAGGTACCCCGCCTCGAATCGCCACTGCGGTGTGAGCTGCCAACCGGCGCCGAAAAAGACGCGATGCTGTCGCGGGCCGGCGTCACCGCTCCAGTCGGTGTCGCGAAGGTCGTAGAACGTCTCGGCGCCGACGAACAGCGTCTTGCCGTCGCCAAGCGGCTGTTCATAGCGCGCGAGCAGCCGCAGCCAGAGGCCGTCGTCGTCGCTGATGCTCACGAGTCGCTGCTCGAGTCGCAGGCGGTAACGGATGGTGCCCGAGCCCAGCGGTCGCGCGCGCCAGCTCAGTTGCTGCCAATACCGATTCTCGTGGGCGCGCTGGCCTGATGCGGACCGGGACTCGAAGCGCGCAAAGCCCAGCCAACCCGTCAGACTATCGGTGAGGGTGAGACCCAGCGACGGTCGCAACAGGTATTGTGCGGTGCCACTGCCCGGGTCCCTGAATCGGGCCTGTGTATCGGCTGCGAACCGCCAGCGGCTGTCGTCACCCAAGGCGCCGTTCGTCGACGCGATGAGCCAACTGCCGATTTCGTTGTCTACGGCGGCAGCCGGGCCGCCCACCAACAATCCGGCGGCCGCGACGCAGGCCGCGAACCGCCGACGCGCCTGACTCAGGTGCGCTCCCAGGTCACACCGCCGTCAGCGCTACGGTAGTAGATGCCGTAGTCGTCCAT
>CALBPI010000044.1 GCA_937899415.1 uncultured Gammaproteobacteria bacterium
TTCCTGGTGCGCGCGGTGCAGCGGGTTGCGGGTCTGGAAGGCCACGACTTTGCGCCAGCCCAGCTTGCGGAACTTGCCGCGCAGCTCCGAGGGCGTGTCACGCAGCAGCTTGAAGTCGTAGTAGGTCGGCGGCTCGATGCCGCGCACGGTGCCGCCCACGTAGACGGGGCCCGCCTGGTGCATGAGGTAGCTCACGCCCGGGTGGGTGTCGTCGGTGGTGCCAAAAACGGTCTGCGCTTCAACCGATTTGTCAGGCGTCCAGATGTCGCTGACTTCGATCACGGCCAGCATGACGCCCTCGGCGTCCCGCAGCGCGACCGTGTCGCCGGCGCCGATCGTGGCCGCGAAGTCTTCGCTGACATCGAGCGTGATCGGCATCGGCCAGAGCACGCCGCTGGCCAGGCGCATGTCCTTGCACACGCCGTCGTAGTCGGCCTTGCTCAGAAAGCCTTCGAGCGGCGAGAACGCGCCGCACATGAGCAGATCAAGGTCGCAGACCTGGCGCGGGGTCAGGTCCCACGAGGGCAGGTCACGCGAGCGCTCGCGCATGGCGTCCGCCTCGTGTTCCGAGAGGTAGAGTTCCTTGAGTTGGCCGCCGTGCGGCTCCTTGAATGCGCCCATGTCTGGTGCCTTTGTGTGCTGAAGGGGGAAGGGCGGGTCAGGCTTCTGCCTGGACCGCGCCACGGAGAATGAGGTCCGCGCACTGCTGTGCGAGCACCGTGGTGTCGAGGGTGTCGTCGCGAACGATGAGGTCGCCCCAGGCATTGCCGATGCCGATCACGGTGAGTGCCGCGAAATGACAGTCGAGGTCGGCGCGCAGCTCGCCTTTCTGGACAGCGCGTGCGAACAAATCTTCGAGCGTCTTGCGGTAGCCGCTGCCGCGGGCGTGCAGTTCGGTACGGGCCGATTCGGGCAGGTAGAGCCGCTCGTCGTTGTACACCTTCATCGCGTCGCGTCGTTCGCGAAACGCGGAGAGGTGCGATTGGAATACGGCCAGCAGTCGAACGGCGAACGGCAGCGCCATGGCTGCGATGCCATCGATGCGGCTCACGTAGTCTTCAATGCCGTAGGCGCAGACTTCCTCGAGTGCCTGCTGCTTGGACTTGAAGTAGTAGTAGAGGCTGCCCTGCTTGATGCCGATGTGCTCGGCGATCGCGGTCGTGCTGGCGCCGTGGTAGCCGTGCTCAGCAAAGACCGCGGCGGCCGCCTCGAGGGCGGCGCGCTTCTTCTGGTTGTAGCGGGGCTGATTGCGGTCGGCCATGACAGACGCTCAGTCGTCGAATGACCAGAATTCTATAAACCTATAGATTCAATGCAAGCGAAATCACCGATATCGCAATGATTTATTCCCAATCAGAGACTTGGGTCACAAAAAGATCGGTAGAGCTATAGAAATCGAGGCCTCGTTTCACTCCGCGGCTTCGCTGACGCCCAGGCGCTCGTGCATGACCGGGCTCGTCGTCGTGTACTGCAGGTGCACCTTCTTGCCGGGTTCCAGTCGCGCCTTGATGGCAAACGCCGCCAGCGCCGCTTCATGGAAGCCTGAGAGAATGAGCTTCTTCTTGCCCGGGTAGAAGTTGATGTCGCCGATCGCGTAGATGCCCGGCGTCGAGGTCTCGAACTTTTCCGTATCAACGTTGATCGTTTTGCGATTGATGTCGAGCCCCCAGTCGGCGATGGGCCCGAGCTTGGGCGCCAGGCCGAAGAACACCATCGCGTGGTCGGCGTCGATCGTGGTCTCATTGCCTTCCTTGTCGGCAATGGTCACGGACTCGAGTGTGCCGTCGGTGCCGTGGAAGGCTTTGGCCTTCGTGTTCTCGTAGAGGTCCATCTCGCCCGCGGCCACGAGCGCGCGCATCTTGTCGACCGAGGCGTCGACGGCGCGGTACTCGTCGCGGCGGTGGATGAGCGTGATGTGCTCGGCAATGGGCTGCAGTGCGAGTACCCAGTCGAGCGCCGAGTCGCCGCCACCGAAGATCACAAGCTTTTTGCCCGCGTACTGCTCGGGGTTGCGCACGCGGTAGACGATGCCCGTGCCCTCGTAGTCCGCGGCATCAGCTGCGCGGATCTGTCGCGGCTGGAACGAGCCAACGCCGGCCGCGATGATCACGGCACTGGTCTCAAACTCGACGCCCTTGAAGGTCTTCAGGTAGAAGCCGTCACCGCGGGGCTCGAGCTCGGTCACCTCGTCGCCCAGGTGGAGCTCGGCGCCAAAGGGCTCGATCTGCTGAAGCAGGTTATCCGTGAGTTCCTGGCCCGTGCACACCGGTACGGCTGGGATGTCGTAGATGGGCTTGTCGGGGTAGAGCTCCGTGCACTGCCCGCCCGGCTGCGCTATGGAGTCCACAACGTGTGCCTTGAGGCCCAGCAGGCCAAGCTCGAATACCTGGAACAGGCCGCAGGGGCCCGCGCCGACGATGACGACGTCTGTCTTGATCAAGGGTCTTGCCTTCGCATTTGGGGGTACCCGCCAATTATATCGAAGCGGCCGGCGTGCCGCGCCGCGAGGCGCTACCATGTCGGTTTCGACACGCCGGGGCACGAGGACCACCCACAATGCGCGATTACCTGAAGTTCTACATCAACGGGAAATGGGTCGACCCGGCCGAGGCGGCCACCATCGAGGTCGTCAATCCGGCCACGGAGCAGCCGTTCGCGCGCGTCAGCGCAGGCAGCGCTGCCGACGTGGATCGTGCCGTCGCGGCGGCACGGGCGGCTTTTGAGAGCTGGTCGCAGTCGACCGTCGAGGACCGCGTCGCGCTGCTCGAGCGCATCGTCGCGGGCTACAAGGCGCGCATGGGCGACCTGGGCGCGGCCATCAGCGAGGAAATGGGCGCACCGGCGGGCTTTGCCACGAAGGTGCAGGCGGGCTCGGGGCTCGGCCACTTCATCACGATGCAGAAGCTGCTGCCCAACTTTGAGTTCCAGGAGCAGAAGGGGGATCACTTTCTGAGCCGTGAGGCCATCGGCGTCTGCGGGCTCATCACGCCCTGGAACTGGCCGCAGAACCAGATCGCCTGCAAGGTCGCGCCCGCGCTTGCCGCGGGCTGCACGATGGTGCTCAAGCCCAGCGAGGTGGCGCCTATCGACGCGATGATCCTGGCCGAGATTCTCGATGAGGCCGGCGTGCCGCCGGGCGTGTTCAACCTCGTCAATGGCGACGGCCCGTCCGTGGGCGCCGCCATGTCCGCACACCCTGACATCGACATGATGTCCTTCACGGGCTCAACGCGCGCGGGCGTTGCCGTGGCCAAGGCCTCGGCCGACAGCGTTAAGCGCGTGGCGCAGGAACTCGGCGGCAAGTCGCCCAACGTGCTGCTCGATGACGTGGATCTTGAGGCCGCCGTGATGAGCGGCGCGCGCCAGGTGTTCGCCAACTCGGGGCAGTCCTGCAATGCGCCCACGCGCATGATCGTGCCGCGCGAGATGCTGGCCGACGCCGCGGCGATCGCCGCGACAGTGGCTGAGAAGACGACCGTCGGCGATCCCAACGACGAAGGCACCCGCATCGGCCCCGTCGTCAGCGAGGTTCAGTTCGGAAAAATCCAGGCGCTGATCCAGGCCGGTATCGATGAAGGTGCAACGCTCGTTGCGGGCGGCACGGGTCGACCCGAGGGTCTCGACACGGGCTACTACGTAAAGCCCACCGTGTTCAGCGACGTGACCAATGACATGACGATTGCGCGCGAGGAGATCTTTGGGCCTGTGCTCGTATTGATCCCTTACGACAACGAGGACGATGCGATCGACATCGCCAACGACACGCCTTACGGCCTTGCCGGTTACGTGCAGGCGGGCGATCCGCAGCGCGCCGTTAGCGTCGCCGCGCGTATTCGGGCGGGCAGCATCCACATTAACGGCCAGGGCCCGTCGCTCATGGCACCGTTCGGAGGCTACAAGCAGTCGGGCAACGGTCGCGAATGGGGGCCGTTGGGCCTCGAGGAATTCCTCGAGGTGAAATCCGTGTTCCTGCCGAAGTCAGCCTGACGCGCGCGGCCAGCGCACGCAGACCAGGCTGCGGTCGACGAGCGTGAGCTCGCCGGTCACGGGGCCCGCCTGATCGGGGTTGCTTGAGAAGGCGAGCTGCCAGGCGCCCGTGTCTGCGATGTCGGGCAAGGCAAACGGCACGTCACAACCCGTCGGGTTCATGAGCACAGCGACCGCTTCGTCGTCGGGTGACTGCGGGTAATCGTTTTCCGTTGCGACGAGCAACATCGTCAACGCCTGCGCGTGGTGCCAGTCGATGCCCTCGAGTGGGCGGCTGTCGGGCGCCAGCCAGTCGATGTTCGGGATGCCCGAGGCGTTGGCGCTCGCACCGTGTCGGTAACCGGCCTGGCGCAACAACGGTAAGCTGCGCCGCAATGCAATGAGCTCGCGTACTGCATCGAGGAAATCGGCGTCCACGTTGTCCCAGTCGACCCAGCTGATCGCGTTGTCCTGCGCGTAGGCGTTGTTGTTGCCCTGCTGTGTGCGGCCAAACTCATCGCCCGCAAGCAACATGGGGGTGCCCTGCGCCAGGAACAGGGTGGCCAGCAGGTTCAGTCGCTGGCGCCGGCGCAAGGCCTGGATGTGCGGATTGTCCGTGGGTCCTTCGACGCCGTGGTTTGACGAAAAATTGTGCTGGTGGCCGTCGCGATTGTTCTCGCCATTGGCCTCGTTGTGCGGCCGGTCGTAGCTCACGAGGTCGGTGAGCGTGAAGCCGTCGTGGCTTGTGATGAAATTGACACTGGCCCAGGGCGGCCGGCCACTGCCCTCGAACACGTCGGCGGAGCCGTGCAGGCGGCGCGCCATGGCCGGTGACTGCCGCTCGTCACCGTGCCAGAACTGCCGTGAGACATCGCGAAAGCGATCGTTCCACTCGGCCCAGGGTGCGGCAAACTGGCCCAGTTGGTAGCCGCCCGGTCCGATGTCCCAGGGCTCGGCAACGAGTTTCGTGTGGCGCAGGACTTCGTCTTCGGCAATCTTGCGCAGCATCGGGTGCGCATGATCGAAGCCCGTGAAATAGCGCCCGAGGATGGGGGCTAAGTCGAAGCGAAAGCCGTCCACACCCATTTCGCCAGCCCAGTAGCGCAGGCTGTCTACGACGAGCTGCTGCGTGGCCCAGTGGTCGGCGTTGATCGTGTTGCCCGTGCCTGTGTCATTGACGTAATCGCCGGGTGCCTGTGGCAGCACGCGGTAGTAGGCCAGGTTGTCGATGCCTCGCAGTGAGAGCGTCGGGCCCGATGCATTGCCCTCGGCTGTGTGGTTGTAGACGACGTCGAGGATGACCTCGAGACCGGCGTCGTGCAGCGCATCCACCATCTCGCGAAATTCGGTGACGGGATCGTCGCCCGCGTAGCGCGGCATGGGTGCGAAATACGAGAGCGTGTTGTAGCCCCAGTTGTTGGACAGGTCGCGCTGCGCGAGAAAGTGCTCGTCGACAAACGCGTGCACGGGCATCAATTCAACCGAGGTCACGCCGAGTGCTTTGAGGTACTCGACCACCTGGCCGTTGGCGAGCCCGCGAAAGCGACCTCGCTCGTGCTCGTCGAGCGCCGGGTGTTGCATCGTGAAGCCGCGCACGTTGAGTTCGTAGAACAGCGTATCGCGCCAGGGCACTTGCGGCCTTCGGCGCACCGTTGGTCCTGCGGCTGTGACCACACCGCGCGGCACATAGGGTGCGCTGTCGCGCCGGTCGGCCAGCGCGCCGCCGCGACCGCGGTGTGCGAACAGCGTCGGGTGCCACTGGAAGGGTCCATCGATCTGGCGAGCGTACGGGTCGAGCAACAGCTTGGCCGGGTTGCAGCGCAGGCCCTTGGCCGGTGCCCAGTCGCCATGCACGCGGTAACCGTAGCGCTGCCCGGCCGTGAGTCCGGGTACGAAGCCGTGCCAGGTATCACCCGAGCGCGCGGGCAAGTCGAGTTTGTTCGTCTCATTGCCTTCGGCATCGAACAAACACAACTCCACGCGCTGCGCCGCTGACGAGAACAGCGCGAAGTTCACGCCGTCGGCTGTGACGGTTGGGCCTGGGCGCGCGGGGTCGCCCGCTTCGATCATCACCTGTCCGCGAGCGGGGTCAGCCGCCAGATGTCGTCGTTGTACTGGTGCATGGTGCGGTCCGTTGAAAACCGGCCCGAGGCGGCCGCGTTCAAGATGCTCTTGCGCGTCCATGCTTCTGAGTCGGCGGCCAGCGCATCGACATCGTTTTGCGCGGCCAGGAAGCCTGCAAAGTCGGCTGACGTCATCCACGGGTCGTGCGGGTCGCGCAGTGAGGCAATGATGCCGTCGAAAATGCCGGGCTCGCGCTGGTTGAAGTGCCCTGACTCGAGTAGGCGAACGACGGCGGCAAGATCCGGGTCGGCTGCGATGATCGCGGCCGGGTTGTAGTTGCCGTGCGTGGCCTGCACCTCTTCAACGGTCAGGCCGAACAGGAAGAAATGGTCTTCGCCCACGGCCTCGCGGATCTCGACGTTGGCACCGTCGAGTGTGCCGATAGTCAGCGCGCCGTTCATCATGAACTTCATGTTGCCCGTGCCTGACGCTTCCTTGCCGGCCGTCGAGATTTGCTCCGAAAGCTCCGCGGCGGGGCAGATGCGCTCCATGGCCGAGACGTTGTAGTCGGGGTAGAACACGAGCCGCAGCAGGCCCTCGGTGCGCGGGTCACTATTGACGATCGTCGCCACGTTGTTGATGAGCTTGACGATCTCCTTGGCGCGCACGTAACCGGGTGCAGCCTTGCCGCCGATAATCACGGCGCGTGGCTGCATGCCCTCGGTCTCGCCGGCCGAGATGCGGATGTAGCGGTGGATCACATGCAGCACGTTGAGCAGCTGGCGCTTGTACTCATGGATGCGTTTCACCTGCACATCAAAGAGCATGTCAGGCGTGAGTTTGACGCCCGTGCGCTCGCGGATGTCGCGCGCCAGCAGCAGTTTGTTGTGGCGCTTGGACGCACGCCAGGCGTCGCGGAACGCGGCGTCCTCGACGAGCGGACGCAGCTGTTCGAGCTGAGGCAGGTCGGTGACCCAGCCGTCGCCGATGCGGCTCGTAATGAGTTCTGACAGAGATGGATTGCAGGCTGCAAGCCAGCGACGTTGCGTGACACCGTTGGTCTTGTTGTTGAACTTATCAGGCGACAGCGCATGGAAGTCGCGGAACAGGCCTTCTGTGAGCAGCGCCGAGTGCAGTGCGGCCACGCCGTTCACGGAATGGCTGCCGACGATTGCGAGGTAGGCCATGCGCAGCATGGGCTCTTGGCCTTCCTCGACGAGCGACATGCGACGCAGCCGTGTGGTGTCCCCTGGCCAGCGCTGTGACACCTCGGCCAGGAATCGTGCGTTGATTTCGAGAATGATCTCGAGCACGCGCGGCAGCAGGTCGCGGAACATGGCCACAGGCCATTTCTCGAGCGCTTCAGGCAGCAGCGTGTGGTTGGTGTAGGCCATCGTCGAGGTGGTGACGGACCAGGCCGTGTCCCAGTCCATGCCGTGTTCGTCCATGAGCAGGCGCATGAGCTCGGCAACGGCAACGGCCGGGTGCGTGTCGTTGAGCTGGAAACAGTGCTTGTCGGCAAAGTTCGAGAAGTCGTCGCCGTGGCGCGCCTGCCAGTCACCAATGATGTCCTGCAGGCTCGCGCTGGCCAGGAAGTACTGCTGGCGCAGCCGCAACACCTGGCCATTTTCGTTCGCGGCATTCGGGTAGAGCACCATCGTGATGTTCTCGGCCGTATTCTTGTCGCGCACGGCGTCGGCGTAGCTGCCCGCGGTGAACTCTCCAAGGTCGAAGGCTTCTGCCGCTTCGGCTGACCAGAGGCGCAGCGTGTTCACCACGTTGTTTCGGTAGCCTGGGACGGGCACGTCGTAGGGCACGGCCGACACGGTTTCCGCATCGACCCAACGCCAGCCCGTGCTGTCGTCGTCGCGCGTGTAGCTTTCGGTGCGGCCACCGAAGCGGACCTGGCGCACGAGGTCGCGACGGCGGATTTCCCAGGGGAAGCCGTCGGCGAGCCAGGGGTCCGGCTCCTCGATCTGGCGGCCGTCGCGCAGCTGCTGGTGGAACATGCCGTAGCGGTAGCGAATGCCGTAACCGATGACGGGCAGACCCAGCGTGGCGCAGCTGTCGAGGAAGCAGGCGGCGAGGCGGCCCAGGCCGCCGTTGCCGAGACCTGCATCGTGCTCAGCCTGCTCGACGTCTTCCAGTGCAATCCCGATGCGTTCCATGGCTTCGCGCGCGGCCGGCTCGAGGTCGAGGTTGAGCAGGGCGTTGCCCAGCAAGCGGCCCATGAGGAACTCGAGAGACAGGTAGGCCGTGCGCTTGGCATCGGCCTCGACGCGTTTCTGATGCGTTTCCGACCAGCGTTCCATCAGGCGGTCGCGCACGGCGTAGGCCAGTGCCTGGCAGGCGTAGGGGTTGCCAGGCTCGAGCGCAAACTGCCCCAGCGTCAGGCTGAAGTAGTGGCGAAAGTCCTTAAGCATGGCGTCCGCATCCATGCCCAGCGTTTCGGCGGCCAGTGCGGCGTCGTGTTTGGCGGTCGGGTGTGTACTCATGGGTCAGTACGCCTCGGCTCGTTGTTGTCCGCGGGCTCGAGAATCAGTGTGGCCAGCGGCGGTAAGGTCAAAGTCAGTGAATGCGGCTGGTCGTGCCAGCCTTGCGGTTCGGTGTTGACGGCGCCGTCGTTGCCGACGCCACTGCCGTCGTATTCGCGCGCGTCGCTGTTGAAGCGTTCGCGCCATTGTCCGGGCTTCGGTGCGCCGACCCGGTAGCCTTCGCGCACCACGGGCGTCATGTTGACGACGCAGAGCGCAACCCGGCCTTCGCCGTCGAAGCGCAGCCAGGAGAACACGCTCGAGTCGGCGTCCTTCCAGTCGAGCCAGCTAAAGCCCGCGCCGTCGAAATCCTGGGCGTGCAGTGCGGGCGTGCTGCGGTAGACGTGGTTCAGGTCGCGTACGAGCTGCTGCATGCCTGCATGCGGCGCGAACTCCGTCAGGTGCCAGTCGAGTGACTGGTCATGGTTCCACTCGTCGTTCTGGCCGAACTCGCCGCCCATGAACAGGAGCTTTTTGCCCGGGTGGGCGTACATGAGTCCGAAGTAGGCGCGCAGGTTGGCGAAACGTTGCCAGTCGTCGCCGGGCATGCGGCCCAGGAGCGAGCGTTTGCCGTGCACGACTTCGTCGTGCGAAAGCGGCAACACAAAGTTCTCGTCAAACGCGTAGACGAGACCGAACGTGATCTTGTCATGGTGATAGCGCCGGTGGATCGGGTCTTCACCCATGTAGGTCAGGCTGTCGTTCATCCAGCCCATGTTCCATTTGAAGGTGAAGCCCAGGCCGCCGTCGTAGGTGGGCCGCGAGACGCCGGGCCAGGCCGTCGATTCCTCGGCGTAGGTGGTTGCGCCCAGCGCGTGCACGGTTTCGTTGAGACGCTTGATAAACGCCACAGCCTCGAGGTTCTCGTTGCCGCCATGTTCGTTGGGCACCCACTCGCCGTCTTCACGCGAGTAGTCGAGGTAGAGCATCGAGGCGACGGCGTCCACGCGCAGACCATCGATATGAAAGGCCTCTATCCAGTAGCGCGCGCTGCCGATGAGGTAGTTCACCACCTCGTTGCGGCCGTAATTGAACACGAGCGTGCCCCAGTCGGCGTGTTCACCCTGTCGCGGGTCCGCGTGTTCGTAAAGCGCGCTGCCGTCGAAACGGGCCAGGCCGTGCGTGTCGCGCGGGAAGTGCGCGGGTACCCAGTCGACGATGACGCCGATGCCCGCCTGGTGGCACTGGTCCACGAAGTAACGGAAGTCATCGGGCGAGCCGAAGCGCCAGGTGGGTGCGAACAAGCCGATGGGCTGGTAACCCCAAGAGCCATCGAACGGGTGTTCGGTCACGGGCAACAGTTCAATGTGCGTGAAGCCCATGTCGACGACATAAGGCACGAGCGTTGCCGCGAGTTCGCGGTAGCTGAGCCAGTCGCCGTCGCCGTTGCGACGCCATGAGCCGAGGTGCACCTCGTAGATGGCCTGCGGCGTGGCCATGGCGGGCGTGCCGCGCTCTGCCGCGATCCAGTCGGCGTCGCCCCAGACGTAGTCACTCTCGATGACGATAGCGGCGTTTCCGGGTGGTGGCTCGAACGCGTTGCCGAAAGGGTCCGTTTTCTCTGGCAGCAGCGTACCCGCCGCGTCGAGCAGCTCGAACTTGTAGTGTGCGCCGTCGCCGACGTCGGGCACGAACAGCTCCCAGACCCCAACCCCCGGATGGCGTCGCATCGGGTGGCGGCGGCCGTCCCACTGGTTGAAGTCACCGATAACGCTTACGCGAGACGCGTTAGGCGCCCAGACCGCGAAGCGGGTGCCGCGCGTGCCTTCGCAGATCACCACGTGTGCACCCAGCGTTCTGTAGATGTTCTCAAGCCGACCTTCGCCGATCAGGTGCAGATCGACGTCGCCAAAGCTTGAACCAAAACTGTAGGGATCGCGGACATCCGTGTTGGCGCCGTCGGGCCAGACGACGCGAAACCGGTAGTCAGCTGTATCCACACGGCCGGCGAACACGCCGTTGGCGTGAATGCGCCGCAGCGCCGAGACTTCCCCTCCGTCGTCATCAATCAGGTGCACGGATTCGGCGCCGGGTTGCAGCGTCACCACGGTGTCGTAGTCGCCGCGGCTGTGGCGCCCGAGCACGGCGAACGGATCGGGGTGCCGGCCGTCGGCCAGCAGTTTCAGATCAGCGGGCGAGGGCAGCGGGCCGCGTTCAGTGTGCGAAGCCATAAAGCTTCTCCATGTAATCGCGCGCGGCGTCAGACCAGGGGAATCGCGCGTGGCCGGCGGCCTCCGCGATGTCGGCGTAACTCTCGGGCGCCTCGCGGAACATCGCGATGGCCTCGTGGGTGCGGGCAACAAAGGCATCGGTTTGTGCCGCAATGCCGTCGCCTGCAAAGGTGAATCCGGTCAGTCCGTCGGCGACCGTGTCGTTGAGACCGCCGACTGCGTGCACCAGGCAGGGTTGCGACGACCGCATGGCCAGCATCTGGCTGATGCCGCAAGGCTCGTAGCTCGAAGGCATCAGGAACAGGTCGCCACCGCGGTAGAGCGCATCGGCCAGCGTTTCCGAGAAGCCCCGCAGGAACACGAGACGCCGGTCGCGCCGTGAAGCCTCAACCAGCAGTCGTTCGATATCGGGGTCGCCCGTGCCGACGAGCGTGAGCATCCCGTCGGGATCGAGCGCGTCGAGTGCGTGCTCGAGTGCGGTTCGACCGTCCTCACGTTGCTGCATGGCAATCGCGACTTTCTGGTCTGTCAGTCGGCCGACGCTGGTCAGGAGCATTGACGGCTTCTCCGCACCGTGTGCCTCGAAGTTGGCGCGCGCGAGGTCGTGCAGTGCGCCGTTGACGCGGTCCGACTGCCGCCAGTAGCGCAGCGTGTGCAGGACTGTCTCGCGGACCGCTGGCCAATCGAGTCGGCTCGCGTCGATGTCGTAGTCGCAGCCGTTGAGAATGCCGTGCAGACGACCTTCAGCGTCGGCCGCGAGCAGTGCGTCGTGCAATCCCTCGCCACCGCGGTAGCCGCGTGCGGGATCATCGGGCGCAAGGATCTCGCGCGCATTGGTCGGCGACACCGTGTTTACGGCGTCTGCCAGACGGATGCCTGCGAGCATTGGATTGAAGCAATTGCCGTAACGCGGGTCGGCCACTACGCGCTCGCAAACGGTTAGCGCCGGAAACCAGGCCGACAGCGATGAGGTGTCGTCGGCCAGAGGTCGGATGCCCTGAATGCCCAAGTTGTGCAGCGTGAAGACGGTGCGCCACTGTTGCAGTGCCGAGAGTGCCGGCTCGTAGGCACGCAGCACGGCCAGCGGTGCCGCGTGCCAGTCGTGCAGGTGCAGGATGGCATCGTCTGCGGCGTTGGCGGGCAGCCAGGTGGCGGCCGCCGCGCACAGCAGCGCAAAGCGTGTGGCGTCTGTGGCGAAGGGGCGCAGTGGCCCATCATCATGGTAGATGCTGCCTTTGCCGTCACCGTTGAAGCCGTCGTGATCGAATACGAGATGCGTCACGCCGTGGTCATCGACGTGCTGCCAGCACTCTACAGACAGGGAGGTCGCGCCAAACGGCACGACCATTCGGGTCGTGAAGGTCATGCCGTCGACGTGGTGCAGTTTGCCGTAGGACGGGGACAACACGGTGAGGTCAACGCCGCGGGCCGCGAGTGCGCGCGGCAACTCGCGCACGACGTCACCGACGCCGCCTGCCTTGCCGCCGGGCAGGGCGCCGTTTTCCGACGCCACCATGTAAACATGCGGGTACTCGCTCATGGCCTTAGCGCGTAAAGTGCAGCTCCTGGCCGAGCATGTCGGGCGTGACGAGCGTCAAGCCTGAGTCTGTCACGCGGAAGCCGCGGGCGCGGTCTGCGTCGTGGTCTTCACCGATGATCGTGTGATCCTCG
>CALBPI010000045.1 GCA_937899415.1 uncultured Gammaproteobacteria bacterium
GCGCGCTGATCCCGCAAGAAATCGTCACAGGAATCTCGACACCGTCAACAGTAATCTCCGCAGCGGCGATCAATGCCCGGAGCTTCTCCGCAATCATCGTGGCGTCATCGATCGTTGTGTCAGGAAATAGGACAACGAACTCCTCCCCACCGATACGGGCCACAAAGTCATTGGACCGCGTGTAACGCGACAGGTAACTTGCCACTTGCGCAAGTACGGCGTCTCCGGCCTGGTGACCGTGCTCATCGTTGATCCGTTTGAAGTAATCGATGTCCCAAAGCGCGTAGCAAAGCGGCTTGCCGCTGCGCAGGCTTACGGCGATTTCTTCGTCAAGCCGCCGCTCGTACGCGAAGCGGCTATGCACCTGCGTCAGTGTGTCGAGCAGCAGCAACCGCTCTTGCTCGTGAAGCTGTTCGTTGAGCTTTTCGGTACGGGCCTGCAGCGCGCTCAGTTCGCTATTGAGCGCGGCGTTCTCGCGCTCAACTTCGACGAGCTTTTCGTCTTCCTGATCACGAAAGGACTGGATACGGCTGGCAATCGCGGCCAGGCGATCCCGCATGTGCTGCTTGAGGTCGTCGAGGTTGCTGGCACCCTCCACCTGCGTCTGCAGCGTGCTGACCTCACGGTCGACGTCAGCCTGAAGCCCATGGTTTGCGAGTCGCTGCGCATCGACGCGTGAGGCACCGTCGGCAGCCCAACGCTCGAGGCTCGCCAGGGTCACGGTGACCTCGCTGACGAATCGCTCCGCTTCGGCTTTTTGTGCGGATAGCTCACGGAATGCGGCTATCAGTGCATCGGCCAGTATAGCCAGTCCATCGGCGGCCGACGCCTCAGGCGCCTTGTCCAGCGTATCCGCGACGCAGGCAGACAAGAGCGGCTCCGCGGCCAACTGCTCCAGAAACCGTTGCTGAATGTCATCGAGCGCAACGCTCAGGTCACGGGGCTGCTCCCCCGCCTGCGGCTCACGCCGCTGCCCGCCTAATGCTGCGCTGATGCGTCCCACCGCTTTTTGTAGCGACTCGAGTTGTTCGGGTGTATCGGCACGCTCGACCTGTATCCGCAGAACCTCGATCTCTTCGTCGATCTCGTCGGACCACCCGACACAAGCGTTGAGCACCGCGCGCAGCATGTCTTGCAGTAACGACCGCATAGCCGCCCATTGCTGTGTCTGCAGATCCTGCTCCTCGAGCAGACTGCGGTATTCGGCCTTCCAGCGTTCCGCTTCGGTGTCCAAGTCAGGTTCCTTCCGGGGTAAGGGGCGCCATTGGAGTAGCGGCCGAGATTGCGTGGCATTGAGTCCTGCGCCAGCAATTCACCGCTTTAAGTCACGTCGCCGGCGACCAGTCTGTGATCCGCGTCACCGCTATTTGTGTGAACTGGTTCCACTATCTACAACCGCTGAATGATCAGCGCGTCACACCGACTTTGGACATAAGGAGTGATAGATGAGCGACCCTTACGACACGCCCAACAAGAAGAACTCTTCCGTTCTTGGGCCAACACTGAAGTTCAAGGGAGACTTGATTGCAGATGAAGACTTACTCATCCAGGGACAGGTAGAGGGCTCCATCAAGCACTCCTCGAGTCTGACCATCGGTGAGGGTGGCCACGTCAAAGCTGACGTCTCGGCAGCGTACATCGCCGTAGAGGGTCGCGTTGAAGGTGACCTGAAAGGCAGCAAATGCGTGAAGGTCCGTGTTTCGGCGAAGATCGATGGCAACATCGTCAGCCCCTCGGTGTCGCTCATCGAGGGCGCGACGTTCAACGGCAAGATCGATATGGAATCGGACCCGACCGCCGCGTCCAAACCTAAGCCAAAACACGGCGAGTCATCGAGCACGGGCTCAAAAAAGGCAGAGCGCTCGAGCAAGGCCTCGAAGTCGAAGTCCGAGGACGCGAACGATCAACACACCGATGACAAGAAACCGGCCGATGCCGCTTAACGGGAGTACGACACGATGTCGGATACAGAAATCATGAAGCGGCCCGCCTTTGGCGACGACAAACCGCTGACCGAATCACAGGTCATTGCATTTAGTGACGTCCCCAAGTCCGTGCGCGGTGATACGCAAGGCGATCTGGCCCCCGTCTCCGTCATCGGCGAGACACTGCACTTCAAAGGTGAGTTGTCTGCCGGCGAAGACCTGGTCATCGAAGGCACCGTCGAGGGCACGGTCAATCAGGGCAAGTGCTGCCTGACCGTAAAGCCGAAAGGTAAGCTGCTGGCCAACGTCAATGCCACGAAGATTTTCATCGAAGGCCGCGTCGAGGGGGATCTCTCGGCTACAGTCAGCGTGACAATACGAGAGAGTGGCGAAGTGAACGGCAATATCATTGCGCCGAAGGTTGCGATCGATGAAGGCGCGACCTTCAACGGCAGCATTGAGATGCGGGCGCCGGGCGACGCTGCAACCAAGTAGAGACCGGCCCCTGCGGCAATGCAGAGATTCGGCGGCAGCGCCTCCCTGCTTGCAAGTCCGCTAGAACCGCCACCGTGTGCGCGTGCGCCGTAGCCTCCCTGCGAGGCTCAGGCGTCGACGTGTTACTGTCTCCAAATGAGACACTCGGTGTGCGGCCGATTCTCGGACCTACTTCCGCGAAGTAGGGACTCTGCGCCTGCAGCGCGGATTCGCACAGCAGCCCTATGTGGCGTTCCACTCTGCCGTTCGACGAGACCTTTGACCAATATGCGCCGTGCTGGCGTGCCTAGATGGCGTGAAGAGGCAATTTGAGATGTCAGACAGAACTTCGGGCGCGTTGCTGACGCTCGCCGCCATCCTTTGGGTGGTCTGGGGGCTTGTCCATGCGCTAGCCGGTAGCCTGATCATTACGGGTGACGCAGCATCCGGCTTTCAGGCGATCGCGGACGCGGTGCCGCCAGACCAATTGGCAGCCGACTACCATCCCGCCGTCAGTGCCGTGCTGAACCAACACGCCTGGAACCTCCTTTGGGGCGGGCTTGTGACCATCGTCGGTGCGGTGTTCATCTGGAAGAGAAGCAGGACCGCGATATGGGTGACCGCAATGGTGGGCGGCCTTCTGGACCTGGGCTATTTCGTGTTCTTGGATCTCGGCGGCTTCGTGAAGTTTCTGCCTGGGACGCTGATGACGATTGTCTCTGCGACAGCAATCCTTGCGAGCTTCACGGTATTGCTGGGCACGCGTAATCGAGAGACACCGGATTCCAGTGGCCTCGGGCAAACGGAATCTGCGTAGCGGCCAAATCGCTCCAGCTTCACTCCGTTACCCAAATCACATAGCGGGTTCGCACGAGATCAAACTGCTCCTGGCGTGGCTCGTCTTCGCCTTCAATGCGATAAGTCACTTCTAGTCGAATCCTATCGGGGCCGCCGAACCCATCCAATTGTGGGTCTGTGTGCCTGAACACGAGTACACGATCTTCATAGTGGACATAGTCCACCGCATCGTAAGGCCAAGCACGATAGGCCCAAGGAATACGAGTCTCAATCGTGTCCGACGCATCACCAGTGATGGTGTTGCCGTTGTCCAGATCCGTGAGCACGATTGCGTCGAACTGAATCTTGATGGGCCGCTTCGACACCACTCGAATCAGCCCGTGGCGCTTTTTCACGTCTTCGGCGTCAGCGAACCGATGGAAGTCAGGGACAATGCGATGGTCGGTTTTTAGGAGCCGAATCGTATCGTCGGCCTGACCCTGGCGCAGACTGTCCCGCAGGTCGTTTGTTTCCCTGTCTTGGTAGTCCGTGACGGGTACCGGCCAGCAGGCACTCAACAACGATGTGAGTGCCAAAAACACCAATCCCTTCAAAACAACAGTCTCGGTTCGCATTAACCCAATGCCCTGGCCGCATCAAGGTGGCTTTGACGACACCATAATCATCGACAACCTAGCCTCGCAGTGCAATGGGCGCCGTCGGCCTCCTGAGTCAGCGGCCCGAGGACGGCCGCAGGGAGGACCACGCGCACCGTCAGTCCCGCGCCTGCTTCATTCTGCGCCCCGATGACCCCGCCGTGTGCCTCGATGGCGCCGCGTGCAATGGCGAGACCAACACCCGATCCCAACGTGTGCGATGTCGCCGGGCCGAGACGAACAAACGGGTCAAAAATTCGATCTAACTGATCCCCAGCTACGCCTGGCCCATAGTCACGGACCGTAACCTCATAACGCCGCCCAGTGTGTTGAACCTCGATCTCCACCTCGGTGCCCCTCGGGGCGAATTTCACCGCAATGCCTACGACATTTTCGAAGGCACTCCCGAGCAGTGCGCGATCTCCATTTACCATCGCGCGCCGGTCGCTACGGACGGGCACCCGACATCCACGCGCGCTCGCATCCGCAGCGGCATCGCGGGCCACAGCAAGGACAACATCGGCGAGGTTGACGGTGGCACGGTCAAGCATCGGATCGGAGGTGTCCAATCGCGAGAATGTGAGCAGTCGTCCAACCAGCGTATCCAGCCGCGCGATCTCGAGCTCGATACGATCAAACTCCTGGTCCGCAGCCCCGAGAGCTTGTTGTCGCGCCAGACAAGCTGCCGCCTGAATACGAGCCAGGGGCGAGCGCAACTCGTGCGACATGTCCCGCAGTAGGACCTTGTGGGCTCCGACCAGCTTCTGTATGCGTTCCGCCATTTGGTCGAACGCCATTGCGAACTCCGCAATCTCGTCGCGGCGGTGCCGTAGCGCCGGGCTGGCGCGCGCTTCGAGATCGCCGAAACCCAGACGTCGTCCTGTTAGCGCGAGAGTCCTAAGAGGCGCAATGAGGTAGCGTGCGATAACGATACTAAGGAGGAGGCTAAGAAGCATGGCCAACGCAACCGCGAGCGCAAGGAATCCAGGCTGCATCGCCAGCGTCGCGACACTTCGTTGCCAACCGCTGGGACGTTGTCCCGTCAGCTCCAATGTGTAGGCCTGATCACCAATCTGAACGGCACGTCGCTCGACCGTGTCCGTTCGACTGCTGGGCCATCCCCGAGAAGGGCGCTGCGTCACAGCGCCGCTAATCGGAACACCTTTCACGTCAAGGAGACGGATACGCATGAATGGCGACTGGCGTGCGTCGACCCACGCGATGAGTGCCGCTTCGTCGCCGGGCGCAAGCTCACGAGACGCCTGTGCAGCGAGCGCATCTGCGACCGCCTCCCAAGGTGGCTTTCGGATTGCCGACGCTTGGTCTGGCTGAAGCACTCGAGCAGCCATGAGGGCACCCACTGCACCGAGCGTCATCGCCAACCAAAAGGCGGCGACGATCTTCACATAGAGCTTACGCACTGCCTGCTGTCGCCAGCAGGTAGCCACGCCCCCGGATCGTTCGAATGGGCGAAAAACCGGCAGCGTCGGTCCCGAGTTTTTGACGCAGATTGCCAATGTGCACGTCGAGACTTCGTGCGGTGGGGAGATAGGGGCGCCCGAGCGCCTGAATGGACAGGTCGTCCTTTGTCACCAGCCCGCCGCCCCGCGCCATCAGCGTCTTGAGGATCGCAAACTCCGTATCGGTGACTGAGATGGATCGGTTACAGAGGCAGACTCGACGCGCCCTCGTATCCAGAGTCAGGTCATCAAACCGCAACACGCCGCGTGAGTCCTCGCTGGTCTTGGCGCGCGCGCTACGACGAAGCACTGCACGCAGGCGTGCGGCGAGCTCTCTTAACGCACAGGGCTTGGCGAGAAAGTCATCAGCGCCCGATTCGAGCCCAACAATGCGTTCCACGTCATCACCCTTTGCGCTGAGCAACACGATGGGCACAATCGGTCGCCCAGCGGCGTTTGCTGATAGCCGACGCAAGACCTCGTGTCCAGAGAGCCCGGGCATCATGAGGTCCAGCACCATGGCATCGAACAGACCATCGCGAATGCGGTCGAGTGCGATGTCACCGCGATGCGCCACGTCGATCTGAAATCCTTCGCTTTCGAGGAATCTTGACACCATGCGAACGAACGTCTTGTCGTCGTCCACCAAGAGCACGCGAGCGCTTCTGATCATCACAACGGCCTCCCAGGTAACAACGCAACATCTTTCGAGCGCGATATCTCTGAAGTGACGGACCCCCGCGCAATCGCGAAGTTCCTCCGTCGCGATTTACTTGCAATTCTTTACGTTCACTTACGCACGGCATTCCTATGATCTGCGGCGAACCTTGCATTCGATGCAAGGGCGCGCCGCAACTCAAGGACCCCAGAACATGCGCCGTAACTTCCCCCAAATTGGTCTTCTCATTTTTGCAGCAACGCTTCTTGCGGGGTGCATCGACTCAGACAACGGCGGTGTGACCGGTGAAGGATCGATTCGCGCGCTTCACGCCATTCCCGAGATCGGAAACGTCGCGTTTTTGATCGAGGAGGTACAGCTGGCAGCCCTCGGGTACAAGGACGTATCGGGGACCTCGTCGTATGACGACCTGGAATACGACTTCAACTTCGAGATCTTGCTGCCGGGCGACACTGAGGAAACCCTGCTTGCAACAACCGTACTTAACGTCAGTCGCGACTTTGAGTACACGTTTGTGCTCGCCGGCACCTTCGAAGCGCCAGAAGTCATCATCTGGGAGCAGTTCGGTCGCGACTGGGCCGACGAGCTCGAGGACGCAGATGACGCAGGTACGGAAGTCACCGTAATGGAAGTGTCGTTCGCCCATGTGGACCGTGAGCTCGGTGAGGTCGATGTCTATCTGGAATCGCCAGGTACCAGCCCTGCGGCGACAACGCCGCGCGGCTCCCTGGCGTATGGCGAGCGGACGGACGTCTTTGAGTTGACAGCAGATGAGTACCAGCTCGTGTTCACAAGCCCCGGCGATCCATCGTCAATCCTGTTCGCATCTGACCCGATCAATATCCCCGCCGCCACAACCAACTTACTGGTCATCATGGCCGACGGGGGCCTCACTTCAGCAGACTTTACGGTCCGATGGATTGGCACAAGCCTCGGCCTGGAGCTATTGGATATCAATGTCGCGCCGCAATTCAGCGCGATCCACGCGGCCTTCGGAAGCGCAGATGTCGACGTCGTGCTGGACAATGAATTCACGACCCCGGAGATCCAGGGGTTGGCATTCGGAGGCATATCGAAGGACCTCGCCATCGACGACGGCTCCCTGGACATCAATGTCACACCAGCCGGCAATCCCGGCGTCTTGCTGGCACAACGCGAGGTGACGGTCGCTCCCGGCGCCTTTATTCGCACGTACATTGTCGGGCTTCCGGGGGAAGTACAGCTCGTGACAATTGCAGACGATCGCCGCGTACTGGCGACCAATGCCCGCGTCCAGATCTTTCAGGCTGCGGCGCGCTACCAGACACTCGACATCTACCTGGTCGAAGACGACGTCGACATCGCACTCATCGACCCAACCTTCCCGACTGTACTGTTCGGCACCGGAAACTCCTATCTGCCGTTCGAAGCAGGTAGCTACAACCTCGTGCTCGCGGAACCGGGTACCAAAACGATCGTCGGCGGACCGTTCGCAGTAACCCTCGAGATCGGACGAAACTACGGCATTGTTGCCGTCGATGAGGACGACATCACGGCGGCCAACGTGCTGATCTACGATCAGACCCCAGAATCCTCTGACCCGCCCCCCTGACCCGATAGTCGTTCGTTTCCTGCATGTGTGTATGAGGCACACACGTAAGGAGCAGAACGATGCACGCAACACAACGAATTCTCACCATCGGCATTGCAGCAGCACTCGCGGCCGGTTGCGGCGGCGGAGGCGGCGGCTCAGAGCCCAGCGTCTCGGCGCCACCCGCGCCCCCGGCGGCCAACACGGCGCCCACCGTCAGTACGGAGCGGCTGGTGGTGGTCACATCGGGCGCACCCGCAACAATCACCGCAACGGGCACCGATGCGGACGGTGACACGCTGTCCTACAGCTGGACTCAGACCAGCGGCACGCCCATAGCCAATCCGCAGGGTGCGTCGAGCGCCAGTTTCAGTTTTGCACCGGCGGCGGGCCTGCCCTCCTCTGTGGAAACGTTGTCCTTCCAGGTCTCGATTTCTGACGGCAGCGCGAGCGCTTCGAGCAGCATCGACGTGCTGGTTGCCAGAGACGCGTCACTGGCCGCCTTTGTCGATGGCACCAACGGGGACGATATGACTGGCGACGGCAGCGTTGCGAATCCGTTTGCCACGATTGAGGCCGCCGTGGACGCTAACAGCGCGACGGACATCTACGTCATGAGCCTGCCGAACGACGCGTCTTACGACGAAACCGGCAACATCCTCGTGCTGAGCGGTGGTCGCAGCCTGTTTGGCGGCTTCGACGCCGAATGGCGTCGCGACGTCGTCGACAACAAGTCCATCGTGGTCACCGACTACACGGGGATTCGCTACCAGAGCATCGGCCAACCGGCCGAGATCAGCGGCTTTGACGTGCGCGCGATCGCGCCGTTGTCCGGTGACCTCAACGGCAGCAACCCCTATGTTTCGGTGCGCGCCTTTGTCGCCGACTCGGGCACGGCACCACTGACGGTCACCCACAATCGGTTCGTTGCAGAAGACGCGACCGACGCCAGCGTGAGCAATGGCAACCGCAGTGGCTCCAGCCTCGCGGTCAAAGTCAGCGCACTACCCCGCGCCGACATCACCATGAACGAGATCATCTCGAGTAATGGCGCACCGGGACGCCCTGGCGCCCTCGACGGTCGTTTCATCTCGACAGCCACGCGGGCCGGCGGCGACGGGGGCGCGGGCGGCACAAGCGCAAATGAGAACGGCAACAAAGGCAGCAACGGTGGCGCTGCGAGCAGCAGCCGCGGATGCGGGGTTGGTGGCAACGGCGGATCCGGCAACGACTCCGACAATGGCAGCGCGGGCGCGACCGGCTGCGATGGCAATGATGGCGCTGACGGCATCGGCGGCGCGGGCTTTGGCAGTTACCGCAGCACAAGCCGGGACGCGGGATTCCTGACGGCGGTGTCGACGAACGGCACCAGCGGCAGCAACGGCGGCGGCGGTGGTGGTGGTGGCGGCGGCGAAGCCGGCAGCCTGGGCGCCAACGGCGGTCGTGGCGGCGACGGCGGCACGGGCGGTCGCGGCGCACGCGGCACGCTGGGTGGCGTTGCAGGCGGCGCCTCCATTGGCGTCGAGCTGGTCGGTATCACCGACGCACGCGTCATCGACAACACCATCAGTGTAGGCAACGGAGGGCGCGGCGGCCAACAGCCGGATATCAACGCCGGTGAAGCGGGTAAGTTCGGATTCGGCGGCAATAGCGGCGAAGGTTTCGCAGACCCCGGCGGCAACGGTGGTAAAGGTGGCAATGGTGGTGCCGGCGGCGACGGTGGCCGCGGTGGCTCTGGCGCGGGCGGACCCGCGTTTGCGATCTATCTCGGTTCAGGTACCACGCCGACAATCCGCGGCAACACGCTGGAGACTGGCAATGGCGGTGAGCGAGGCCATGAAGGTCGCGTCCAGGTCCCGACGCCCGCTCAATATGGTCGCGACGGCTGGAGTGTCGGCATCTTCAGCTGGTCTAGTGCCCTCGACACCAGCGGCATCAGCGACAACAGCTTCTCGATAGGAGCGACGCTACGACAGGGCGTGTCAGCCGAAGTCGCGAACCAGGACGGCGAGATCATCTTGCCCTGAATACCAACGGGTGTGCCTGGGCGCGGGGGGAGTCTTCGGGCTCCCCTTGCGCCCTTTTTTTAAGCTAGGTCGATTCGGACGTCTCCATCGATGCCGCTGTTCGCGCCCATTCCGCTGCACGATCTGACTCGCCGAGACGCTCGTAAGTCCGAGCGAGCAATTCCGCGACGCGCTTTATGCTCGCAACACTGGGGTTTGGCGCTTGTTCGTAGGCTGACCACGCCAGCTCCGCTTGCGCCGCCGCATCTGCGTGCAACCCCTCACCAGCCAAAGACGCAGCGTAGGAATGCAAGATCTCGCCAATCAGGAAGTGCCCTTCGGGCCACTTCTCGCGGGCCTCAGCAATCGCCTGCTCGTAGAGCGGCCGCGCTGCAGCCATGTCTTTCGCAGACACCGTCGTGGCCAGCATGCGACGCGTGTTGATCGATCGTTGATGCATGGGACCATCGAACTGGATCATGAGATCGAGTGCCTCCTGCGCGGTGGCGATGGCCTCATCCACACGCCCGAGTTGCAAGTAGTTTTGCGACATGTTGCTCAGCGTAATCGCCACAGCACTCGACTCGCGGCCGAAGGCGCCCACGTTAAACTCGAGCTCGATCTCATTGAGGGCCAGGGCTTCCTCGTAGCGCTTTGTGCGGTGGTACACCAACGCTAGCTCGGAAGTCAGCACGTTCACCAGGTCTTTCTCATCAGCGGCTGTGGCAAAGCCAATGGCCTCTTCGAGCTTCTCGATCGATTCATCGTAGCGACCGAAATCCATGAGCAGGACCGCGAAATTTAAGCCCGAACGTATTCGCTGGCGATCACCTTCGTCGAGCAGGTCCTGATACTTGGTGTAGACCTGCTCGGCGATGGCGAGCGCGCGATCCATATCGCCGTCGCGCATCGCGACGGATCGCCGCATGGAATCGGAATTGAACGTAAACCGGTCGGGCTCGCGCGGCTCGTGTTCGTCCTGCGCGGCGAGCAGATCGTCGACGTCTTTGTTGAGCATGTAGCGAATCGACATGAGATTCGCCCGGGTACGCCGTGTCTCGAAAGCGCCGGGGCCCAGTACGGCCTCTCGCAAACTCAGCGCCTCCACGGTCTGCACCTCGGCTTCGGCGTAACGCGCCATGCGGAAATAACTGGCGCCCAACACATGCCGAATGCGTGCCTTGGTGCGCGGGTCCTCGTTGAACTCATCATCGAGGCGCTCCGCGGCACTGTGCACGATATCGACCACATTGCCGCCCGCGCCCAGCTCACCGGGCGTCGCCGACATGAGGACCCCCTGCAAGAACCCCGTAACGTCTTCGGCTTCGTTCTTGGCCACGGACAGCTGCCACGTGTAGGTTCCGACGAGTCCGGCGATGATCGCGACGACCGCGACAGATGCTGCGGTTGCCCAGACGTGTCGGCTCAGGAACTTGCCGGCGCGATACCCGAACGAATCGGGCCGCGCGGTGATGGGCAGGCCATTCAAATGGCGTTCAATATCCGCGGCGAGCTCCAGTGCCGATGCATAGCGCCGCCCGGGCTCCTTGTGCATGGCCTTGCCGCAGATCATGTCGATGTCACCGGACAGCCTGCGCACCAATTGCCGGACATCGCTTGCCCGCGAATAGGCGATCTTCTCCGGTGAATCGGAATCACCGGCGCCCGTATCTGTAATTACCGTGGAGACACGCGCCGGCTCCACGCTGCTGATGATCTCAGCAGCCTGCACGGGATTCCGGCTGTCCACGGTGTACGGCAATCGCCCCGACATGAGCTGGTAGAGATTGACGCCCAGTGAGTAGATGTCGGAGGCGACCGCAATAGGCCGCCCCAGCGCCTGCTCGGGGCTTGCGTAGGTGGGCGTCATGACGCTCATACCGGTGCGCGTCAGCTGCGCATCCTCGACGCCGGCGTCGATGACCTTTGCGATGCCGAAGTCGAGCAGCTTCACATCGCCCGACTCGGTGACGAGGATATTTGAAGGCTTGAGATCGCGGTGAACCACGAGTGCGCCGTGCGCGTACGCGACAGCGCGGCACACGTTGGCGAACAAACGCAGCCGCCCGGCGATCGAGAGCTGCTTTTCGTCGCAGTACCGATCCAGGGGCTGTCCGTCGACATATTCCATGACGAAGTAAGGCTGCCCGTCGTCACTCGCGCCCCCATCGAGCAGCTGCGCCACGTTGGGGTGCTGAAGTTGCGCCAGGATCTGACGCTCCGCGCGAAATCGCGCGAGCATTTGTTCCGACTGCGCACTGCCGTGCATGAGCTTGATCGCCACCTGCACGGTGTATTCGCCGTCGGCGCGTTCGGCGAGGTAGACGTCGCCCATGCCGCCACCGCCGATCTTGCGAATCAGGCGGTATTGCCCGAACACCTCGCCGTCGCGTGGTGGCGCGGTCACGAGCTCCGCTGCAGCAGCACCAATGAAGTCAGCGTCGTCGGTCTTGTCCGCCTGGGCAAGCAGCCGCCGAAGGCTGTCCAGCAGCGCCGCATCATCACCGCAGGCATTAACGAGAAACGCGTCTCGCTCCTCAGGCGGTAACTCGGACGCCGCATCAAACAGCGCCATTTTCTGTTCCCAGAGATCGCTAGTCATTGTTCCCCTCAGACGGACTACCCTCGAGGTAGTCCCGCATCCACGCCTTGCCGAAACGAAGCGAGCGCTTTGCGGTCGCCTCGGAGACGTCCAGTACCACGCCCGCCTCCCGGTAGGTCATGCCAGCAAAGTAATGCAGCTCCACGATCTGCGCCGTGCGCTCATCGTTGTCTGCCAACGCCGTCAGCGCCTGGTCCAGGTCGATGATGTCCTGCGCGTTGTGCGTCGCGCCGATGGCCGATTCGTACAGCGTGACCTGAATGGCGTCGCCGCCGCGCTTTTCGGCGCGTTTGGCCTCGGCATGGTTGACGAGGATGCGACGCATCATTCGCGCTGACAGCGCAAAGAAGTGGCTGCGGCTTTTCCATTCGACGTTGGCGCCCGCGAGCTGCAAGTAGGCCTCGTTCACAAGCGCCGTCGCCTGCAGCGTATGCGCGCCCTGTTCACGCCGAAAGGCGCTACGCGCGAGCTGCTTGAGCTCGTCGTAGACAATCGGTGTCAGTGCGTCGAGTGCCTCTGAGTCGCCCTCCCCCCAACGCTGCAACAGGTCTGTGATGTTCTTATTGTCAGACACTGTTCCAGTATGCATGCCAGACACGACCCGTTGCCAACGGCGCGACGTGTACGTTGGCGCCCTAGACAAGCTGTTGACCGTAGATCCAGACGGTGTCTTCCGTCACGCCACCCAATCCCTGAACCTCGCGCTGCTTTGTGGAACCCAGCTTCTCGGCCAGTGCAGCGCTGCCCAGATTGCCTTCCAGGATCGCGTGAATGACCCGCGTCCACCCGAGCACATCGCGCGCGTAGTCGATTGAGGCACGCCCCGCCTCCGCGCCGTAGCCCTTGCCCCAGTGTTCGCGAATGATAGTCCACCCCACCTCGGGCTCGGGCCAGCCTTCCGGAAACCACGGCCCGACGCGGCCGACCCAGCGGCCGGTTGCCTTTTCCTCGACCGAGAAGAAGCCGTAGCCACGGATATCCCAGTGCCCCATCACCATGGCCATATTCCGCCATGATTCCGCGCGATTCATGGTCTTGCCGCCGATGTAACGCACAGTTTCCTCGTCGGCCATTGCGGCCGCCCAGGCGTCAAGATCACGCTCCGGGTCGATGGCCCGTAGGATCAGGCGTTCTGTTTCCAGTGTGGGGATCGTCATGAGCCTACTCGTTTCAGAATCGAAGCAACGGTTCCGCCTGCTCGGCAAGCGATACCACCGTGTCCACTACCGTGCCGCTGCGCCAGTCTGCTTGCGCAAGCGGGCGTCGCACGATGTAAGACTTCAAGCGCAGCAGGTCGGCGTGACGGTGGTCCGCATGCGCCTCGAGTCCCCGAGGCATGCGCTTCAAGGCTTCGCCCTGCTCGATCGCAAGGCCGGTGCCGTCCAGATGCACAAGCAGGTTGTCCACCGTGCCGGATTCATCGACGATGCGTTGGCGAAAGCTCGCGAGCTCTTTGGAACCCAACTGGTAAAAGCCTGCGGCCGCAAAGGAGCCCGACGTCGCCAGGTGAACGTACACGAGTGGCCCGGCCGTGTTCTTGTTTCCCGTCAGGGTCAACACGCCGCCGACGTTGTCTTTCATCGGTGACTTGTCTTTGCTGAATCGCGTATCGCGAAACTGGCGAAACATCGTTTTCTCGGAACCCACAAGCGGTGTTCCCGAGTCACGCAAACGTCGTGTCACCTCGCGCAACACGGTTGCAAACGGGTCGCGGACCCGTGCGTTCAACTGCGCCTTGTGGGCGTGATACCACTCACGCGTATTGTTCGATGCAAGCTCGCGCAACAGACGGAAACCTGCTGCCGTTACTGCGGTGCCTTGATCCGGCATAACGCTCCCCCGTTTCAACTGACCCAGTCATCCTGTCCCTTCGTGCCCCAATGCTCAACCCCGTGTCACACGCGTTGCGTCCAAAATCGTACGTCGCGTCGAACACCGTCCCACATTCCCAAAACACGTTGCGTTCGCCATGTACAAACTGCTCTTGACGATCATCATCGTGGTCACGACCTCTTTTACCGCGCAAGCGGCACCTATGTTGATTGCGCCTGGCATCGTTTCGACGAACGATGGCGAGTACTCCCCTACTTACGACCCGAAGCGTGAGGAACTGGTCTTCATGCGACGTACACCCGGTCAATTCAACTACACGCTATACGTGTCGCGACGCGATGGCACAGGTTGGAGCACGCCCACGGTATTGCCGTTTTCCGGCACCAATCGCGATGGTGGTGCGGCCTTCTCACCCGATGGTAAGCGGCTACTCTTTGACTCGGCACGACCCGACCGGCGTGTTGCCCCCCGCTCTATCAATATATGGCGTGCGGCGCGCAACGACAGCGGCTGGGGCGCTCCCGAACTGGTCGAATCTGCATCGGTGAACCGCGACGGCGAAGTTGCGGCCGGACTGGATGAATTCGGCCCAATCGAGACTGCTGACGGAACGGTCGTGTTCTACAGTTTTCGTCAGCCCTTTCGCGGGGGCGCGCCCTACACCGTCTCGGGCGAAGCACAGGCGACACGCAGTGCCACTCTGCCCGACCCTTCGGCATCCACATTCGTCGGCTACCTCACATTATCAACAAGCGGCGCGCTCGCCGTCATCGAAGGGCGCAGCCGCCAGGGACGCGACACCGACTTGTTCTACAGCTGCAGAATCGGCGGCGTCTGGTCCGAGCCTCTTCCCATTGAAGCCGCAAACTCAACGTCCGGCGATGGCGCGCCCTATCTCACCAGCGACGGCAAATCGCTATTGTTTGCAAGCGGACGATCGACGGGCGACTCCCGCGCCACGGTGTCCAGTCTCTACAGCGTCGAACTGGCCACGCTCGACTTGCCCTGCAGCTAGACTCTGATCCTCGGGAATACCTGTGTCACACCCCGGCGAAACGGTCTGCACGCAGCGGCCATTGGCGTATGCTGTAGAGGTGATGCAGAGCATGGGCTCTGTGAATTGTAGAAGCCGAATATGCTTGATTCTCGCCCGCGTTTTCACCTTGCCGCCGCGTTGAGCGTTGCGTTGGCGGCCACGCTGTCTGGCTGTGCCTCGAATAGCATTACGGCTGACAGTGATGCCACCGCCCCCGCTCGCGCCATCACACAGTCCGCACCGACGCCCGACTATTCCGTGCACTACTGGAGCGCGCTTCGCGCCTGTCTGCAAACCGGCCGGTCAGAATGGGAGTGCAAGTCGGGCGAGGACCGCTTCGTGCGCGACGCGCTGGCGATCGAAGCGGCGCTCAATGCGCAACGTCAGCTGCGCCGGCAGGCGTTTCGAGACCGCGCCGATCTCGATGCCGAAGCAACGGATGCCGCCTCGATGACCGACACCGCAGATCGCACACAATCCATCGTCGTGCAGTCGCAGCCGCCCTCGTCGAGCCCGGTGCCATCCCTCAATGACAGCTTGAGCGCCCTTGCGCTCGAAGACCTCAGTCTCGATACGATTCAATAATCGCTGCGTCGACCCACATGAGGTCGTTGCCCTGGGTGTAAAAGAAGTACTTCCCGTCTGGCGTCACCATGGGGCAATAGTCGATCTCTGACGAGTTGATCTCGTGCCCCATGTGGATGTCATCGCCCCAGCTCCCATCTGCCTGGCGAAAGCTGACATAAAGGTCCGCCCCACCGAGGCTGTCTTCGCGACCGGCTGACACGTGGATCAGGTAGTCCTCATCCGGGCTTACGTAGATATCGCCCTCGTCCACCTCGCTGTTCACACCCGGCCCGAGATTCACAGGCGCTTCGAACGCGCCGTCGGTGAATTGCGCGCGATAGCTGTCGCGCCGCCCGATGCTGTCATCACGTGTGGCTGAGAAATACAGGCTGCCGTCGGCAACCAGCATGGGGTAGAGCTCGTGACCCGGACCGTTGATGTGGGCCCCCAATGGCTCGGGTGCGACGAGCCCCTCAGACGTAACCTTGCTGCGCCAGATGTTGTAGCGCTCGAGCGAATAACCCGCGAGCGGCCGATCAGAAATGAAATACACCCAGTCGCCCGCAGGCGAGAATGCCATATCAACATCGCTGTGCCCGGGATAGGTTTTGGACGGCGCCGCCATGCGTACGTCCTGCCAGGTGCCGTCGCCGCGCCGCCAGCTGTAGAACATCTTGAATACGCCGTCGACGGAACGCGAAAACATGAAGATGCGCCCGTCGGGTGAGAACACCGCGTTGAGCTCTCGCTCGCCGGACAGTGACACGAGGTTGGGTGCAAACACTTCGGGTGTGCTGCCCGGTACGGGCTGACCGAGATAGGGGCCCGACAATTCCGGCCAGGAATCCTGCGCGTGTGCGCTCGACGAAACCAGGATCGCAAGTAACAAAAGTCGTTTCACAGTGGTCACCCTAGTTGGCACGTGTGTATGTGTTCCCTACCAGCACGCGTATGCTACCAGCCTCGCCGGCGGCCAGAGTCGCGGCGTGCCAACTGGAAGATGAGGAACTGACGCAGTGACTGACACGCCCATGCGCGACTCGCGCCTGAACCGCTACTGGTTCTCGATCGCACTCTGGAAGCGCATTCTGTTCGCGCTTGCCCTTGGCGTTGTGGTGGGTGCTTTCTGGGGCGAAGGCGCGAGCTCGATCAGCTGGATTGGCGGCATCTTCTTGCGCAGTATTCGGATGCTCGTGGTGCCACTAATCCTGACCACGCTCGTGTCCGGCGTCGTGGCCATGGGTAAGCCAAGCCGGCTGGGCTCCATCGGGTCCAAGGCACTCGCGCTTTACCTGACGACTACCGCACTTGCAATTACTATCGGCCTCGCCTTTGGCACCCTGATCGCTCCCGGCGAAGGCGTCGTGCTCGCCGAGGCGTCCGCCCAAACGCTGGGTGAAGCCGTGTCATTGCGAGACCGCCTCTACGGCATGATCCCGACCAACCCGTTTGCGGCACTGGCCGAGGGCAACGTGCTGGCCGTCATCGTCTTCGCGATTCTGATTGGCGTTGGCATTCTACTGGTCGGCGAAAAAGCCAAAGTGTTGCGAGACACCTTTGATGCGGGCGCCGAGGTCATGCTCAAGCTCACCTTCGTCGTCATGGAACTGGCGCCGTTTGGTGTCTTCGCACTGATTGCAAACGTCGCAGGCTCGCAGGGTGCCATCGCTTTGCTCCAGGTGGTCAAACTGGCGCTCGCAGTCTACGGCGCGTGTATCGTGCACATCGTCGTCGTGCAGTACGGAATGGTCGCGCTCGTCGCACGCTTGGCGCCATTGCCGTTTATCCGTGGCGTGGTGGACCCGCAGCTGCTGGCCTACTCGACCTCGTCGAGCGCCGCCACCCTGCCCGCCACGATGGCTGCCGCCGAGGAAAATCTTGGCGTCGGCAAATCGGTGAAATCCTCCGTACTGCCGCTGGGCGCCACAGTCAATATGGACGGGACCGCCTTGTACGTCGGCATCGTGTCGCTGTTTGCCGCGCAAGCGTTCGGTGTGCCGCTTGAGTTCTCGGACTACCTGGCTATCGGGCTGACAACAACGCTCGTGTCCATCGGCAGCGCATCGGTGCCCTCGGCATCACTATTTTTGCTGGCCGCCGTGCTCACAAGCATCGGGCTAACCGAGGCACAGACAGCCATCGTCGTCGGATTCATCCTGCCCTTCGACCGAGTACTCGACATGATGCGAACGGTCGTGAATGTCACGGGCGATCTGGCCGTGGCAACGACCATTGCACGCTACGAGGACGATCTGGACGTTGAGACCTACCAACACAAACCGGAGCTCTGAGATTCGCTCGCGCGCTCAGGACGAAGTGCCGACCAGATCCGCGAACCAAAATCCGTCGCGCTCAACGGTCTCACCCAGCGTAACGGGTACGCGGTGCGCAAAACCCGGGCCATTCGCCACAAAGGTGTGAAACTCGCCATTCTCGCCGCAGGGATCGATGCCCTCCGGAAGTTCGCGCAGCAGGTCGGCGTTGTATGCCCGTCCCACCAACTCAGGTCGAAGCACTTTAGGGTCAATGCAGGTCAGATACGCTTCTACACCGGCCGTGACCATCTCCTTAGCAAGCCGGTCTGTCGGCTCATGCCACAGCGGGAAGCGTGACTCGATGCCCGAGCCTTCGAGCAGGGACTGGCGATAGGCCCGAACATCCTCCAAGAACAGATCGCCGAAGGCCATGTGCGTCACGCCTTCGCTGCGTGCTCGCGCCAACCAGGGCGCGACAGCGGCTTCATAATCGTTGTTGGTACAAGGCCAGGGAAGCTCAACCACGTGCACGGGCAGCCCCAGTGACGCCGCCTGCGCCAAGAGCAGCGACCGGCGAACCGCATGCATGGCCACGCGATCCGCCGCGGCATTGACGGTGGTGATCAGCGCGGTGACGGGATTCTTCGGATCCTGGCGCAGGCGCATGAGCGACCACGCACTGTCCTTGCCGCTGCTCCACCAAAGCCAGGTGCTCTGTTCCACGCGTCGAGATATAGCACGCCAACGAACATCTGTCGTCACTACCTATACAAAACCAGAGACTGTTGCCGGCTTTGAAATCACGCAGCGTCTCGCGCATATTGTGGCGCCCCGCCCCGGAGGCTCTGCGTGCTTCTCATCCTCGGAAACCAGCTCTTTGCACCCCGCCATCTGCCCGATGCATCAGCACATCGTGTATTCATGGCAGAGGACCTGGGGCTGTGCACCTACGAACGTCATCACCAGCAGAAGATCGTGCTGTTTCTTGCGGCCATGCGGGCCTATCGGGACGAGCTCGAAGCGGCAGGATTCACTGTCGACTATGTCACTCTTGATGTCGATGACCCGCGCTCGTACGAAGAGAAACTGCTTGAGGCGCTAGCCTCACAGTCCGACACGACCCTTTTGCACTTTGAGATCGAGGACAAATCGTTTGAACGACGCATCCAGGTCTGCGCCGACGACAACGCACTCCAGGTTGAGGTCCTCGAAACCCCCATGTTTTCCTGCGGCCGCGATCGCTTCGCCGACTTCGCTCGTGGCAAGTCACGACTGCTCATGGGTGATTTTTATAAGCAACAACGTCGGCGACTCGACATTCTCGTGGACGAGGATGGGCAACCTGTTGGCGGACAGTTCAGTTTTGACGCCGAGAATCGCAAAAAGCTGCCAAAGAATGTCACGCCCCCCAGCGTGGACGCCGCGGCCCACAACGGACATGTGACCGACGTCATCGAACTGGTGGCAGCCCAGTTTTCCACCCATCCTGGCAGTGCCGAGGACTTTTGGTGGCCTACGACGCGTGAACAGGCCCAGAGTTGGCTCGATCAATTCGTCAGTGAACGTCTCGAGCAATTCGGGCCTTACGAGGACGCCATGACCACGCGGTCCGCGACGGTATTCCATAGTGTCCTGAGCCCCATGATCAACATGGGGCTGCTGACGCCGGATGAGGTGGTCGACCGTGTGCTCGAGCACGCCGCATCAGCCCCCCTCCCGAGCGTTGAAGGATTTGTACGACAGGTCATTGGCTGGCGAGAGTTCATCCGGGGCATCTATCAGCAATTCAGTGAACGCCAGGAGCAAGAGAATTTCTGGAACCACGAGCGTGAGTTCACGGACGACTGGTACGTCGGCACCACAGGACTCGTGCCGCTTGACGACGCTATTCAGACCGCGCAGCGCCTTGGCTGGACCCATCACATTCCGCGGCTCATGGTGCTCGCCAATCTTATGACACTCTGTGAAATCCGCCCAAAATGCGCGCATCGCTGGTTTATGGAGATGTACGTGGACAGTTCGGAGTGGGTCATGGGACCGAATGTCTACGGCATGGGCCTGTTTAGTGATGGCGGCATATTCGCCACCAAACCCTATATCTGTGGCTCAAACTACCTGCGCAAGATGAGTGACTACCCCAAGGGCGACTGGTGCGACACGGTTGATGGTTTGTATTGGCGCTTCATCGACAAACATCGCGAGTTCTTTGCGAGTAATCCGCGTTTGGCACTGATGCCGCGGGCCCTGGACCGACTCGATGCCGATCGCCGCGCACGCATCTTCGAAAAGGCGGAACGATTCCTGGCCGACAAGACCCGCTAGTCTGTCACTCTAGTTAGACAAGAGATCTATCTGATCTGATTGCCTAAGAATGATTTTTGGCCAAAACCGTGACCCAAGGCTTGAGCAGCGTCGGTGATCAACGGCGCTAGGCGGCCCAAAGCCAATCGGCGCTCAGCGGAGAGCGCGGCGCTGCCGCGAGCTAGCCGCCTGTGACACCCGCGGTGCAGGCCGATACATCGTTGGGCGCCGGCAGCAAACGAATAAATTCGAATTCGGCGCGCAGATCCGCAGGTGCGGCAAACGCATTCGCGACCATACCCACCTGCAACGTCGACGGCAGATCGGCGCGCGTTTCGGAACGCAGCAGCACCCAGTCGCTGTCGGTCGTCAGCCAGCGGAATGAGTGAATCACATTGCCCACGCGGCAGAGGATTAACGAGCCTTCGTTGCTGCCAGTGTCGAGGAACAAGGCCGATACAGAATCAACCGTGTTCTTGGTCTCGCTACCGACACCACCTGCGATACTGGCGTCCTGGCGGCCGACATTGAGCATCACGTAGTTTTCGGGCCCACTGGCACCACTCGCGTTGCGCGCCATGAGTCCTGCCGAATTGAAGTCAGACGTTGGCGCCTGCCCAGGCGCCGTCACGCTATCTGCCGTGACGCGCGTGTGGACGGCAAAGTTACCGGCCAATTCCTTGAACACGAGCGGGCCGTCCCCGGCATTGAACCACCCGGGCGTTTGTGTCGGCACAAGTGTCAGCGCACCGGCCGTCGAGGCATTGATATCGAGCACTGTGTACTGGGCCGCCGCGCCTTCCACGACGTGGCGCAACTGCCAGTCGGCGATCGTGTTGACCGCAAACTCATCGCTGAAGGTGTCGGTAAGCGGTCCGATCGAGCGCACGAGATCAACAGCGGACCCCTCGACAACGGAAACACCGCCGGCCGGGTTCTGACTCACAATGCTGCCCGCGGGGATCGTGGCGTCGTTCTGATCCGTGATCGTGCCAACGACGAGATTCGCAGCAACGATGGCCGCCTCGGCCTGGGCTTGCGCCTGACCGGAGACATCCGGGACCACCACCATGGGCGGGGGGCCGTTCGAGACGACAAGGTCGACGTCGGTACCGACAATCACAATGGTGCCGGCAATCGGCGTCTGACTGATGACGTCCCCTGCCGGTACCGTCAAGCTTGGCTGCTGACTTACGGTGCCGGTCACGAGACCTGCCGCATCCAGCGTCGTGCCGGCCGCCGCCAACGATTGACCCACCACACTGGGTGCCGCAACCGTCGGCGGGCCCAGAGACACCACGAGGTCAACGGGCGTTCCGGTCGCCACATTCGTGCCGGCGGTTGGGTCCTGGCTGATCACGTCGCCTTCGGGCACGTTGAAGTCATTTTGTTCGGTGATGTCCCCGACCACGAGCTCGGCCGCGACCAGCGCCGCCTCAGCTGCTGGCTGCGAGAGACCGACCACGTTGGGCGTCGAGACTGGCGGACCCAATGACACGGTGTAGTCGAGCGCCGTGTCGAGCGGCACGATCTGCCCCGGTGGCAGTGACTGGCTGATGATCTCGCCCAGCGGCACGGTATTGCTGAACGTCTCGATGACGACACCGACCTCGAGCCCCGCATTGAACAGAACCGTCATAGCCTGTGCTTCCTGCAGGCCGACGATGTCGGGAACCGGAACGGGATCAGGACCCAGCGAGATCACCAGGTTTACGGCGGTGGTCGCGGCGACCAATGTGCCCGCAGCGGGATCCTGCGACACCACACTGCCGGCGACGACGTCCACGCTCGGAACGGCTGACGTCTCGCCCAGGGTCAGCCCTGCATTGGTCAGCGCCGTGATGGCATCGGCCTCTGTGAGGCCAACAGTCTCGGGTGTTGCAACGTTCGCCGGGCCCAGCGAGATGACGAGATTAACCAGCGTATTGGCGCTCACCATAGTCCCCGCGACGGGGTCCTGACTGATCACGTTGCCCACGGGCACCATGTCATCGGCCGCGCCTGTGATGGTGCCGACGAGGAGCGTCGCGCCTTCGATGTCTGTCGTGGCCGCGGCTTCAGTGAGATTGGTCACGGCGGGCACGCTGACGTTAGCGGGTCCCGTCGATATGACGATCTGCACATTGGAACTACGCGGGACTGTCTCGCCTGCGCCGGGCACGGTGCGAATGACCTGGCCTACGGGTACGGTGTCACTGGCCTCGCTGGCCACGTCACCGACGACCAGCCCTGCGGCGACGATCAACGTCTCGGCTTCTGCTTGCGTCGAGCCTGCCGTTACAGGCACATCGACATCCGCCGACCCCGTTGAGACTGCGATATTGACGAGCGAGTCGGGTGCGACGGAGCTGCCTGCCCCGGGCGAGGTCCCGATCACCGACCCGATGGGGATCGTGTCACTCGACTGATCGTTGGTGGCGCCCACGCGCAACCCGGCATCGCGAATAGCCTGCTGTGCATCGGCAACCGAACTGCCCGCGGTTTCGGGGACAACCACGTCCGGGTTGACGATAACCGTGTCATTGCTGTCCGTGGGGGAGCAGCCCGCCGCAACGAGCAGCAAGGCCAGCCAGACAAGACGAATTCGGGTGGTAACAGCAAACATGGGCAATCCCTTGCGACCTTACGCTCGGGAATCGGCGCTTCTGATCGCACTGAATTATCGCCCCGGGCTTTAACGGGGGCTCATGCGCTGTTTCACAAAATACAGCGGCGTCGCGACATTATGTTCAACGTGGTATCACACAGATGGACATCGCACTCCTGTGCTGCACGTCATCTCGTCGCTAGAGCCAGTTCGCAAGATTCTCTATGTAGCGCAGGCTGTCTTTGAGCGCGCGCGGGTTGTCCCGCATCGAGGTGCCTGAGCGCTCCGTGCAGAATGTGGGGAGTGGCGCGGCGGGATCGAGGATCGGGTCGGCTAAGTGGTGAGACGTTGGCTGTGCAACAGCTCG
>CALBPI010000046.1 GCA_937899415.1 uncultured Gammaproteobacteria bacterium
CGCACCGGGCGCGCGCGCATCGATGCGCGCTACGTGCGCCGCCAGTCGGCGCGACGCTCGGCCTTCGTCGGCACGCGTATCGAATTCGGCAAGAACCTCGACGTGGATCGCCCCATCATCCTGGGCGGCAGAACCGGACTACGTGGCTATGACCGCGCGTTTGGCAACGGTGATGCGAGCGCGCTGTTCACGGTCGAGCAACGCTTCTTCACGGACTGGTTCCCCTGGCGCCTGTTCCGCGTGGGTGGGGCCGTGTTCGCCGACGTCGGACGCACCTGGGGCGAAGACGTGACCGGCCGCGAAGACAGCCGCTGGCTGGCCGACGTTGGCATCGGCCTGCGCCTGGGCAATGCGCGCGGCAACAACAACACGGTGTTCCACCTCGACGTTGCGAAACCGCTCGAAAGCGGCCCCGACATCGACAGCGGGCTGCAGGTCTCGTTTGAGGCGAAGCGCGGGTTCTAGTCGCCCGCGGCTGCCTGCTGCGCGCGCTGCTTGCGGCGGTACTCGACGTAGGCGCGGTACTCGGCCGGGCTCAGTCCGTCGTCCTTGTCCGCATTAAACGAATCAAAGCGGCCTGCGCCAAAGGCCTCGCCCAAACGCCGCGGCATTTCGTCCTGCTGCATCACGCCATCAAAGTTGTCGTCGAGCGCACCAAAGAACTGGTTGATCTCGAACGCCATCTGATCGTGTACGGGTGTCTCCGCCGTACCTTCGGTCCAGCGGAAGAAGAAGCCGCCGTAGAGCATTTCGTCGTGCGACTGCAGGCCCCAGGGCACCGTGCGCTCAGGATCCGGGTTGGCCGGGTTGCGTGCGCTGTTGTCGTACACGGAGGTGTGTACGATGCGCGAACCCGCAGGCACGGTCAGCGGCTCAGCGAGCGTGTAGGTGTGCTGCCAGTTGAAGTCGTAACGCGGCACATGCAGCAGCGGCTCGCGCTTGCCGTCGGGGTACTCGATGTCGAAGCGCGTCGAGTGGCCACGGTAATGGGCATGCGGGAACAGGCTGTAGATTTCAGCCTCGCGGTCGAACCGGAAGTACGCCGTTTCCTCGTGGCGCGCCTCGCCCGGCGGAATCGCGATGTCCCAGCCCATGACGACCTGCTGCCGCAGGTGGTGCTTCGGCGCCTCGTCGTGGAAATACAGCGCGACCTGAGTTTCGTCGGTCGCCGCTACGCCGTAGGGCGTGTAGTGCATCTGCAGGTGAATTTGGCCACCCTGCTTTACAAGCACGCCGGTGCCTTCGGGGTAGACGTAGCTTTCAGCCCCCGGGGCGTAACCCATGAGGTAGTTCGAGAACACGGCGTCGAGTCGATCCTCATCACCATCGGGAATGACCTCTTCGGTCGTGCCGATGAGGACGTGGTGCACCACCTTGCCGTTGCCGGGCTTGATGCTTACGGCGCGAACCCAGACGTCGTTCTCGAGCGGGTTGGGAACGGCCGGGAATTGATAGTCGACGATCCCGGTGGCGGGCACCGTAAAGGCTGGTGCCGTGACCACGAGATCAGGTTCGCCCAGTGGCCAGGCATCCGGAACGGGCGCCGTGCTCTTGAGCGGATCCGGTCCGTCGCCACGCGGCGCGCCCGCCTCGATCCAATGGATGAGGGTACGCTTCTCGTCGACCGTCAGCGCACGCGACGCGTGAACCTCGGGCAGATCGGTTGCGACTTCCCAGGGCGGCATGCGGCGCGTGCGTACGACTTCGCGAATCATGGGTGCGAAGCCGCGAATCATCTCGTAGCTGGTCATGGCCCAGGGACCAATACCACCCGGCCGGTGGCAGGCCGTGCAGCGTTCCTGCAGCAGCGGTGCAATCGTCTCCGAGTAGCTGATTTCCGCGTGCTCGGCCACACGCTCTCGCTCGGGGAAATTGATGATGCAACCAACAGCGTCGCGTCGTGGCTCTGCAATGGGCTCGCCGGCAATGACACTGTCGAGCGCATCGGCCAGGTAGGTCGCCGTGGCTTCCTTTTTCTGAGTCTCGTAACCCACACGGTCGCTCAGCGGGCCGCGGTAGGCGACCTCCCAGTTGCGCGGGTCAATCACGAGCACTTCGCCGCTGCGATCGAGCTCGAGCGCCTCACCGATGAGCTGCGTCTCGTCGACGAGGATCGGCATATCGATTCCGAACTCCTCGGCCTCGGCGCGAATGGCCTCACGCGTGTCCTGCAGGCTCGCGTTGATCATCGCGAAACGCACGCCTTTGTCGGCGTAGGTGTCGCGCAGCGCGCGGTAGTCGGTCAGCAGGTTGCGCGCAATGGGGCAGCCATTGGCCTGCACGAGGAACACCACAGCCGTAGCGTCATTGTGGTAGTAGAGCTCGTGCGATTGTCGGTCCTGGTCGAGCAAGCGGAAGTTATCAACCCGGGTTCCCGCCGACGCCGTCGTGGCGAGAATTCCGGCGATCAAAGCGATCAGAGCGGCGGGCAATTTCACGTTCCAGTCCCCTTAGCATGGTGCAACGCAACAGGTGGTTTGATGATGCCCGCCAGACCCGCTGCGGGCAAGGAATCAGAACGCCCTTCAGGCACAAAAAAAGCCCCGGCGGTCAGAAACCGCCGGGGCTTTGCTCGATACCGATCCGCTTACTGGAACGACTTGCGGATCGAGATGCCGTAGGTGCGCGGCTGCGCCGGGTAGCCGTTGAAGCTACCGTCCTGTGCCACGCCCGGGAAGGCGCTCAGCAGCCAGTTGTCATCGGTCAGGTTACGACCCCAGACACCGAACTCCCAACCGTTCGCCATTTCGAAGCCGGCACTGGCGTTCACCACGCTGACTTCACGACGTGCCAGGCTGGCCGGCACGTTATCGACGACGGGAATGTCGTCTTCGTAGAGGTACTCACCGCGCAAGAACGCCGTGTTGCCGTTGTTCAGGAACCACGTGTAGGTGGCCGAGGTCACAGCGCTCAGCGTGTGGATACCGGCAGGCGTCGCGCCCGACAGATCACCCACCGCACTCACGGGGAACGAATCGTACTCGGGGTCCATCCAGGTGGCCGCAAAGGTCAGCTGCAGGTTGTCCGTCGGAAACCAGTTACCGTCGACTTCAACACCGAATACCGACTGCTCGAACGCGTTCAGCAGTTCGAAGCCAGTACCCGTGAAGATGTTTGACTGGAAGCCATCGATCGTCTGGTCAAAGACGGTGATGTTGTAGGCAAACCGGTCGTACTTACCCTTCAGGCCGACTTCCAGCACCGTCGCTTCCTCGGGGCCCGCGAAACGCGTACCCGGCGTGAGGTTGTTGACGCCGAGGCCGGCAGCCTGAAGGCCCGTGATATCTGCAGCCGTCGGACGCGAGTCACGCGAGAGGTTCCAGGACGTTGCCTTGAAGCCCGTGGCGTAGCTGACGTAGGTGTTCAAGTTGTCATTGAGGTCGAAGGCGAGACGCACTGTGTAGGTGGTCTCCGAGTCGTCCGACGTGTTGTCCTCAACCGTGTTGGCGGGAACACCGAGGTCGACAAACGGGGGCAAGAACTGGAAGGGCGTCAAAGCGAGCAATTCGTTGCAGTTCGGCGGCGGCGCGGCGGCTGAGCACTCCGTGACAGAGAACGCCTGGGCGCCCGCGGCCGCTGCCGGGTTGGCAGCAATGTTATCCGGTGTCGGCGGCAGGCCCGTGGCCGCCGTAAAGGCGCCCGCAAAACCAATGCCGACGAAGTCGAGACCAGAGAACACGTCTGAGTTGTTCTGGCGGACCGAGATATCTTTTTCGTCGTTCGTGTAGCTGACACCCAAGGTCAGGGTCATGCGATCGGTCAGATACCAGTCCAGGTTCGTGAACAGTGTCAGCGCCTGGTTGTCCTGGGTCGCGAATTCTGCAACGCCCGCGCCCTGCGCAAAGAACGTGCCCGGCGGAATACCCAGCAACGCTTCGAGACCGTCGAACAAGGTCGGGTCACCGGCCAGCAGCCCGCCGTAGTTACGGAAGTCCGCACCGTAGAGCAACTCCGTGTTGTACTCGACTTCTTCGTCGAAGTAGAAGAAGCCCGCGAGGAAATCGGCGTTATCACCGAAGCTCGTCGTGAAACGCAACTCCTGTGTCAACGTCTCGATGTCACGCTCTTCAAAGTTGCGACCAATCAGGTCAGCGCTGGTGAAGTCAGAGTCGGCGTTTGCGTTCTGATCCTGCGTCCGGAAGGACGTGATCGACGTCACGTCGAAGTTTTCAAACGCGAAGTCACCCTGCAGCGAGATGCCACCGTTCTCGACGACGTTTGTCGTGTCGAAGTTGATGAAAGTCGCAAACGAGTCTTCGTCGTTGGGTACCAGCTGACCGCCAATACCGACGACGGCAGCGCCGGTCGGGCCGTTCAGCAGGTTGACCG
This sequence comes from uncultured Gammaproteobacteria bacterium, assembly GCA_937899415.1. Taxonomy (GTDB): domain Bacteria; phylum Pseudomonadota; class Gammaproteobacteria; order Steroidobacterales; family Woeseiaceae; genus CALBPI01. Next base: position 4,330 of record CALBPI010000046.1, read on the forward strand.
TGCCACAGCAGTCTTCGTCGATTTCGTCGTAGTCTGCGATGAGGCGGAATGAGACTTCGTCGCTGACGTCCCACAGCAGCTGACCACGGACACCCCAACGATCGCGGCTGTTGATTTCAGAGCCATCCTCGAGATTGTCGAAGTAGCCGTCGCGCGTGTTGACGTTACCCGACAGGCTAAACGCGACGTTTTCACCGAGCGGGCCCGTGACGTCGCCGCGAGCAATGATCGCGCCGAAGTTACCGGCGAGCAGCGACGCGTTGCCGCCCCACTCGTACTGAGGCGCGCGCGTGACGACGCTGATCACGCCTGCCGACGCGTTCTTGCCGAACAGGGTCGACTGCGGACCGCGCAACACTTCAACGCGTTCGAGGTTCGGCAAGTCAGAGATCGCTGACGCTGTACGACTGCGGTAGACGCCGTCAATAAACACACCAACCGAGGGCTCAATGCCGGGGTTGTTGGCGCCGTTACCGAAGCCGCGAATCAGGAAGTTGGTGTTAGCAGAGGACTGCAGCTGCGTCACACGCAGCGAAGGCACCACCGTCTGCAGGTCGAGTACGTCCTGGATCTGTGCTTTCTCGATAGTCTCGGCGTCAGTCACCGAAACCGCGATCGGCACTTCCTGAAGCGTTTGTTCGCGCTTCGCGGCCGTAACCACGATTTCTTCAAGAAACGGTTCGCTTTGCGCGAGTGCCTGGCCCGAAAGCGAGCTCAGCACCACAGCCGCGGCCGCAGCACCGGCCGGCGCGACGCGCGATTTCCCGTATTTAATCAGCATGTTAAACCCCTGTGGACAGCTGTATTTCGTAAGCTTCTGCGGGGCGCCCCCGCCCTAAACGCCGCAGAGTATAGTTCAGGGCTAGGAACTTAGGAACAGTTGTTGCGTTAAGCCCCTAAAAACACGTAACAATTATGTGACGAGGGTCACGAAAACCTAGCCCGTGAACTGGGTCGGTTCGATAGTCAGGCACGTGTCATCAAGCGTTTCCACTAGTGCCAGCCGCGTTATGGCAACTGGCAATTCGTAGCGGAAGAAGTAGCGGCAGGCTTTCAACTTGCCTTCGTAGAACGCTGTGTCCTTGTTGTTTTCCGCCAACGCTGCCTCTGCGACAAGGGCTTGTCGCAACCACAGCCAGGACACGATGACGTGACCGAAGCCATCGAGGAACGACGTCGCATTGGCCAGCGCGCGCTCGCGGTCCTCACAACCGGCGACGGCCGCGACGGTCTGCTGCACCTGCTGCCAGGCCGCAGCCAGGGCATCGGCATGTGCCGACAAGGTGTCACTGCCCCTTGCCACTTCGAGCGTTGGCTGCATTTCCGCGGCCAGCAGCTCAAGCGCTGCACCACCCGCCAGCCGCACCTTTCGACCTAGGATGTCGAGGCCCTGGATGCCCCAGGTGCCTTCGTGAATGTGGTTGAGCCGGTTGTCCCGGTAGTAGCGCTCGACGGGGTAATCCCGTGTGTAGCCGTAACCGCCCAGCACCTGGATCGCGAGCTTGTTTGCCTCGAGGCAGTACTCCGAAGGCCAGGATTTGGCGACGGGCGTAAGCAACTCCAGTAGCAGGTTGAGCTGGTCGCGCGTGTCGTCATCGCCCGCGAGCCGCTCGCGGTCCTGCAGCGTCCCGCAGTAGTAGATGAGCGCCTGACCGCCCTCCACCCAGGCTTTTTGTGCCAGCAACATGCGCCGCACATCGGCGTGCCGAATGATCGGCACCTGCGGCGACTCGGGGCTTTTGTCCGAAGCGGGCCGACCCTGCAAGCGTTCTTGCGCGTACTTGAGCGAATAGAGGTAACCGCCAAGCCCACACATGACAGCGCCGAGCCCGACACCGATGCGCGCCTCGTTCATCATGTGGAACATGTTCTTGAGGCCTTCGTTCTCGCGGCCCACGAGCCAACCGATGCTCTCGCCGCCGTCGCCAAACTCGAGCAGACAGTTAGTGGTGCCGCGCTGGCCCATCTTGTGGTTAAGGCCCGCGAGCGCGATGTGGTTCTTCTCACCGACATTGCCGGCATCATCGACGCGATACTTGGGCACGAGGAACAGCGAGATGCCACGCACGCCCGGCGGTGCGTCGGGCGTGCGCGCGAGCACCATGTGCACAATGTTCTCCGACATGGGCTGCTCGCCGCCCGAGATCCACATCTTGGAACCGGCCACGGCGTAGGTGCCGTCACCGCGCGGCGTCGCCGTGGTGCGAATGTCAGCCAGCGACGAACCCGCCTGCGTCTCGGACAAGCACATCGTGCCGTACCAGCGGCCTTCCAGCATGGGCGGCAGGAAGCGCGCTTTGAGCTCCTCACTCGCGCACGTGTTGAGCATGTTGGCGTTGGCCGTGGTGAGGAACAGGTAGTTGGTGGCCGCGTTATTGGCGCAGGTGAACATGCCGCTCATGGCGTGCTGCGCGACGAACGGCAACTGCATGCCACCCACCTCGGCATCGAAACCAGCCGCAATGAGGCCCGCCTCGCTGAATGCATCGAGTGCAGGTTTGATCTCGGGCATCATCTCGACTGCGCCATCGACAAACCGCGGCTCGTCGGCGTCGAGTGCAGCAGCCAGGGGCTCGAAGCGTTCCGTCGCGATCTGCTCCGCGGTGTCGAGCACGGCCTCGATCGTCTCACGATCGAATTCGGCGTAGTCGCCCTGCCCGAGCATCTGCTCGAGACCAAACACTTCGTAAAGAAAGAACGCGAGATCGCGCCGGTTGACGATGGTCGACATGTGCGGCTCCGGGACCGTGGTCTGGCTGGCACGCAAGGGTAACCGAGCGCGCCCGTCGCTTCAGCCTTTGGGCGTCGAACTCAGCCCAGAACGCCGCACTCACGCAACGCGGCGATTTCGTCTTCACCGAATCCGGCGTCCGCGAGTACCGCATCGCCATCGATACCTTCGGCGTGCGGTGCGTCGGGCGCGTCGCTGGGCGTCTCGCTGAAGCGGGGCGCGGGCGCAGGCTGCACGACACCACCGACGTCAATGTAGGTGCCTCGCGCCACGTTGTGCGGATGACGCGTCGCGGCGTTGATGTCGAGCACGGGGCTCACGCAGGCATCGGTACCCTCGAGCCGCTGTTGCCAGGTCGCGAGCGTCTCTTGTGCGAAGACGTGGGCCACGGCCGCTACGAGTTCGGGCCACTTGGTGATCGACTGTCCGGGCCCGAAGGCTTCCGCGTCGAGACCCAGCAGTTCGATGAAGGCCGTGTAGAACTGTGGCTCGAGCGGGCCGACGGCAACAAACTGCTCGTCAGCGGTTTCGTAGACGTTGTAATGGTGCGCGGCACCATCGAGCAGGTTGCGCGCGCGCTTGGCCTTCCAGAAGCCGATGTCCTGCCAACCGTAGAAACCCGACATGAGGTGCGCGCTGCCATCTGTGATGGCCGCGTCGACGACCTGGCCCTTGCCCGTCTTCTGCGCAGCCAGCATCGCCGCCAGCATGCCCGACACGAGAAACAGGCTGCCGCCCGCGTAGTCGCCAATGAGATTGAGCGGCACAGCAGGCTTCTGCTCACTGCCGATGGCGGCGAGCGAGCCTGTCAGGGCGATGTAGTTAATGTCATGCCCGGGC
>CALBPI010000047.1 GCA_937899415.1 uncultured Gammaproteobacteria bacterium
GGATCGGTAGCTTAGGTAGCAAAGCAGCTGGTTGAAGCCCAGCGGACGGTGGTGCGATTCCATCCCGATCCACCATTTTTTTGGCATGTAGCTCAACGGTAGAGCATCCGCCTGTTAAGCGGAGAGATGTGGGTTCGAGTCCTACTGTGCCAGCCAGTTTACGGCGGCCGCGGGCCGCCAAAGCTGCGGTAGCTCAATGGCAGAGCATCGGATTGTCGATCCGAAAGATGTCGGTTCAAGTCCGATCCGTGGCGCCACATTCCGGATGTAGCTCAGCCTGGTCAGAGTCCTCGGTTTGGAGCCGAGTTGCCGCTGGTTCGAATCCAGCTGTCCGGACCAAAAACTACAGGGAGACTCGCAAGGTTGGCGTGCTTATCCGGTTTGAACCCGGTGATGTCCTCACGGATGTGGGGGTTCGATCCCCTCAGTCTCCGCCATGAACGATGTTGAGCTTAGCTTAACGGCAAAGCCCCAGGACGTGACCCTGGCAGATGCCGGTTCGAATCCGGTAGCTCAACCCAACTTGGAGAAGTGGCCGAGTGGTTAAGGCACTCGTTTGCTAAACGAGAGGGGCGGGATGCCCTACCCAGGTTCGAATCCTGGCTTCTCCGCCGAATGAGAGGGAGGTGGCCTCAGGCAGGGCTCATAACCCCGCACCCGTCGGTTCGATTCCGGCCCTCTCGACCAACATACATGCCGTGGCCGAAGGGTTAGGCGCGAGGTTGCAACCCTCGTTATCTCGGTTCGAGTCCGAGCGGCATGTCCAATTCACAACAGCCGTCTGAAGGGAATAGGCATACCTACCTGTCTCAGAAACAGGTGTTTCTCGGTTCGACTCCGAGGGCGGCGACCAGTCTCTCGGGACTGCGCGATGCGTAACGCGCAGAAACGACCACGCACCACAAGCACATCAGTCGTGCGATTTCTCCAACGCGTAGAACGTCACTTGATCGAAATCGTCACCATCACCCGTGTTGTTCTGCGAATAGGCGCCCGCCTTGAAGTACATCCATTCTTGCGGCACGTCGTAGCCACTGGCTTGCTCTTCCATGTCCACAAAGTTGTGACCAATGATCGGTCCGCTTAAGTCACCGCGCCGAAGGATGACATCAATTCTGGCACCTTGCTGAATGACCTCATACGAGAACAGGTCACCCAGCCCGATGCCGTTCACAACCTCCGAGTCGTCGTTGGGGGCGCTATCCGGATCGCTATTGGCGGGGCCGAACACGGGGAAGTAGAGATCGTCGGCGTCTCGAATCTCGTGAGCCAGATAAACGAAGCCCCGATCGTTCTCTGGGAATTTCCGGTAGTACAGTCTAAGCGGTTCATCGTTCTCCGCGTGGATCTGCCCGATGATGACGCGGCCCACCTGATTCCGGCTACCGGTCTCGGTGACGTGATCCACAGCCAACGTGGCGCGCAAAACACCGTTGCGCCCACCCACGGGGACGCCGGGTTCGGGCTGGTACCCAAGTAGCCAGTTATTCAGATTTACGCCCCGCGTACTGATACCCGTGTTGCCCTCACGCAGCATCTCGCGCAATTCTGACCGCGTGTAGTTGGTGTTTGCGGACGTCTTGGCGCCTTCGATCGTGGACCGGAACACCATCCCGCCATCGGGCCCCGTGAAGAAAAACCCGTCCTCGAAGCCCGTATCCAAGTCGGTTTCGCTCGCCGTATCTGAAATCCCGTTGCCGTCCAGGTCCGCGGGCGTGTTGAGCTTCCAGCTGATCAGCTCGAAATTTGACCCGGGCGCCTGCATCGGGTCGAGCGCGAAGTCGCCCGGACCCGCATTGGGCGCCTCGAACACGGGTGCAGCCGTGTCGAGCGTGCAGCCAAACGCCGTGGCTTCCAGAATGGCATTGTCCGAGTTCTGTGAGTTTCCGAAGTTCTCGATTTGCAGATACCGTGCGGGCGTATCGGGCGTGTCGTAACGCTCGAAGCTGCTGGTCGCCCCTGAAGACGATTGAGCAGACAGGAGTGGCTCGAAGTCCACGCCATCCTCGGACGACGACACTGCGAAAGACGCCGTGCGCTGCGCTCCCTGATACCAGGCGACCCCGACCTCCCGAACCAGGTGACGTGCGCCGAGATCCAGCGTAATCGTCCTCGCATTGCCGGGCGCCTCCCAGCGCGACGCAACATCAAAGTCGTCATCGATGGCCAGTTCGGGTCCACTGCCCGAGAGACTCTGACCGTCATCCGAAGCTGCAATCACGTTAATGAGCTCGCTGCCGTCACAGGACGTTGCAACCGGCGGCGGTGCCGTAGGCGGTGTCGGCGGCGGCGTCACAACGCTGACGGGGGCATCCGAGCCGCCGCCACCGCCACACCCGGTAACAAGCACCACAGCGAATACCAGGGGGACTGCGCGAATCATAGTGCGAGTATCGGCGCTCAACGCTGCTTAGGATTGACGGAACCGGTGATCTGTATGCGACGAAACGCGACAGCGGTGTAGTCGCCATTCGCCTCGTCGGTTTCCCAGTCACCCGTGCCGGCGCACGCGGCGTACCACATGCCGGCCTCGTCTCGGGTGCTGCATTGATTGTAGGCGCCCGCTTTGAAATACAAGGCGTCCCCCGAATAACCTTTGGGGTGGTCCTTGTCGTCAACCTTGCCGTAGGCATCGACGTTGTTGGACAGGTCGATCTCGTAGATGACGTTTTTGCTCGGGTCCGTTGTCCGGAACGTCAGGTACATCGTGTTCCGGTAGACGTTGATGTTGTAGTTGAACCACTGCCCGAGGGCGATGCCCGACGCTCCGGGGTCTTCCGGGTTCTCCCAGGTATTTCCCCAGACCGGATAGGCAATGTCCGTTCTGTCCGGGTTGTCCTTGGCCAGGTTTCGTTCGTAAGTCCAGAACACTGAACCGGTGTCATGACCGGGCCACTTCTTGTAGTAGATCTTGATGGGTTCGTTGCCCCATCCGAAACCCTTCCCACTGTTGATGACGTCCTGGTCCTTATCCGCGTGGATCTGTCCCACGACCACAGAGAATGCAGGCTTCTTGTTTTCGTTCTTCGCATTTCGGGCAACATGCAGGACCTTGAGCGTCGCCTCCATTTGCCCGCCTACATCCGCGAAGTTCTTCGATCCTCGATGCGCCTTCAGCGAGAAATTGTTTTTGGGGTCATGGGTGCCAATCTTCGTGTTCCGGCCACGGAGCATCTGGCGCAGCTCGCTGCGCGTGTTGCTGGAACCCGAGGTGGTCTGCGCCTTGTTGGGCGCAGCGAACACGAGGAATCCGTTCTCGTCGAGATAGAAGAAGTCCGGGTGCGTGTACTCCTGAAGGGCACGCACGCCAATTTCGTCCACCTTGCCGTCCTGGTTTGCGTCCAGTGGCAGCGTGAGCTTCCAGAATCTCAGGTCGAATTGATCTCCCGGATACTCAGCGCGCGCCGTCGCCGAGAGCAATAACGCCAATCCGAAACAGGCCAATAAAGAACGCATGAAGTCGAGTCCCCTGGGGCACCGCAGTCCTAGAACTTGGCCGTTACCCCCAGGAACAGCCGGGGCCCGTCGCTCAGCGCCTGGCGCGTATTACCATCGACCGCCCGCGAGTCCAGACGTTCCTCATCCAGAATATTCTTGGCTTCCACACTGAATCGGATGTTGTCCGTCCACTTATACCGCAAGCGCAGATCGAGTCGCTTGTTCGCCTGGGTGTAGCGAACGCGGCCGGCAACGTCTCGCGTGAATTGCTGGAAGTAGTCCGACCGCGTGTTGTAGATGGCCTGGACATACCAACGGTTGTTGCTCCAATACAGTTGTGTCGAGGTGACGTGCTCCGACAGCCCGAAGAGGTTGGCCGGCGGAATGATGCCCACCAATGGCGTCTCGGTCACCACCCCTGTCGTCTCATCAATTGAGACGCCGATGCCATCACCGCCGTTCTGGTCTTCGAAGTCGAAGTCAGAGTTGGCGTAGTTGTAGCTGAACTTGCCGCCGAAGCCACTCCAAAACCCGGGAAGATAATCGAACGAGTGGATCACGGTGACCTCAAAGCCCGAGATCGTGCTCTTGTCGTTGCTGATCTGGGTCGTCTCTACGAAGCCCTGCACCTGGTTGCCGTCGAGGTTGAACGTCTCAAGCTGCGCAACGGTCTCAAAGGCGCCATTGAATTCTTTCCAGTAGGCCAGGCCCGCGATAACCGTGCTTTCATTCGGATACCACTCGAGACCCAAATCAAAGTTGTTCGAGAGAATGGGGTCCAGTTGGGGGTTGCCCGTCGCACTGATCCCGTTGACCGCTTCGGACAGCGACGAATACGCATTGCCGACATCGTTGTCCTGCACCGCTCGGCCATTGCCGTAGGCATTCGGATCCGGACGCGACATGCCACGAAACACACCCGTTCGCAGAATCAGGTTGTCCGTCAGGTCAGCGACCACCGTCATGCTGGGCAGGATTTCCTGGTAGCTGTTTTTCTGCGTGTCTGTTTCGAACCCCAGTGCGCCTGGATCACCCTCTGTGACCACGAAGCCCACGCCGTCGATCTCCTCGACGGTGATTGGCCCACGGTAGCCGACCGACTTGATTTCAGTGTCGACAACGCGGACACCGAAATTACCCCGAACCGGGATGTCGCCCCAGTTGCTGTCAAAGTCGGCCTGCAGATAGAAGGCCAGCGTGTCCTCGGTCACATCTTCCGTTCCCGAGTTGATGCCGTTCTGGAACTGGATGCCGGAGAGACCGCCGTAGTTGGCCAACCAGGCGTTGGCGGCGCACTCGAAGTTGAAGGTCGCAAAAGCGCTCACCGAGGAGCCGCTGCTGGCGTTCGTAATCAGGTCGCCGTCACGGACATTGGAAAGGAACCCGGATTCCGGGAAGCTCCTTTCAGCACAAGCGAGTACATTCGCCAGCACTGCATCGGTGACCGTGTTGTCGGCACCACCATTGGGCGTTGTGAGGTCCTCATCTTCGAACAAGCTGAGACCCGGTGCGTTGCGCAGACCACCCAGCTCGAGGTACTCCAGGCTCGAAAACCGCACGCCGCCTTTCACGGCGCGAATCTGGCCCGACTCCGGCGTCCAGGTCAGATCGGCACGCAGCGCATCGAGCGTGTTGTTGCGAATGATCTGACGTGCACGAATTCGTGCCCGGTCGCGCGCATTGAAGTAACTCGGGTCAGTCACTTCAAAACCGTTGCCGCCGTCGTCGAGGATGGTGGCGATTGCCGCACCGCCCGTGCCCCGGTTGGTATCCAGCTGCACCGTGAAATCGTCGCGATTGCCACCAACGAGATTGTTGTCAGTTGCACCCAGGCGAAGCTCGATATCCGTTTCGGTTCTCGTGGTTTCAGACACGGCGTAGTCGACATTCAATGTCAGCGAATCGGTCAGACTGAAATCGAAATTAAGGCCGTAGCCTTCGTACTCTTCGAGCCGTTGGAAGTCCGTCGTGAACGACTGAATCGTCGTTTCCGAAATAGAGGAGAACACCACACCGGTGTTTGGGTTCGAGTTTAGTGCCGTCAGGTCTTCCTGCGTGCTGCCCCATTGCAAGTCTTTACGCAGCTCGCGCTGATCGCGCTCCGAGTACTGGTAATCGAACGTGATATCCATTCGGTCATTGGGCTGGAATTGCAGAACGCCGAACAGCGCCTCACGTTCGTCGCTCGTCGTGTTCTGCCGGTAACGGTGGTCCCGCGGGATATACGCGAAGGGAATATCGTCGACCGAGTCGTAGTTCGGGTTTGAATCGATCAGATCCTGAACCGCGTCATTGCTGACATCCGAAATGCCGTCATCGCAACGCCCCGTCGTGTCGGTCGGCAGTGCGTTGGTGCTGAACGACGTCAGTTCGCAGGCCTCCAATCGGCCGGCACCGGATGTCGTCGTGTACTCCTGCTCGGGATTGGACTCGTCACGAACCTGCACACCCAGCGAAACACCCAACCGCGAACCGCTGTCGAAATCGAACTGATCGATGTAAGCCAGAGTCGCGCGCGATCCAAAATCCTGACCGCCCGTGATGTTCGACTCGTCGGGGCTGTGCGCCGCTTTGGCATCCAACTGGAGGAATCGCTTGCCGAAGACCAGTGGCTTCTTCGTGTCGAGGTGAACCTGGCCACTCACAGCCCCTTCGATGTACTCAGCCGACTGCGACTTGTGGATCGCAATCTTGTTGAACATCTCGGAGGGGAAGATGCTGAAGTTGACTGCACGGTTGCCGCCACCGTTGGTTGCCTCGCGGCCGTTGATCACGGTCGTGCCCAGGAATGGCCCCAGGCCGCGAATGGAAAGCTCCGTGGCACCGCCGTTTTCCTGGTGCGACGTAGCGCCTGTGATGGTCTCCAGCGCGTCGCCAACGGACAGCGCCGGAATATCACCGATCTGGTCGGATGATAAGCCATCAACGATCTGCACCGAGCTGCGCTTGATGTCGATGGTGCTTTGCACGGTCTGCCGGATCCCGGTCACCACGATCTCTTCGATCTCGCCGCCAGACTCTTCTGACTGATCATCCTCCTGAGCTAGAGCCGCCGCGCTGGCGAACAAGGCCAAGCCTGCGATAAGCAGCGCGCGTCCGGCCGAAAGCTGTACCAACGGCCGGGAGCGAGTGTTCTGTGTTGCGTTGAACATACCGAGTCTCACACTGGTTTCTTTGCCTTGGATGACGTTCTCGTAGGGGTTGTTGTGCCGCATCCTAGTTCTCCACTCCGACCGTTGCCTCGGACGTACTCGAGTTGTAGGGCGATGCCCCGTTGTCGGTATCCAGCGAGTCACCTTCCAGATAGGACTCAAAGTCGTCCGTGAACACGGCTGTGGTGCCCGCGGTGTCCGAGTAGATCTCGATCTCATCAACACTGAAGATGCCGGTCGCCGCCCGGACCCCACCGTTGTCGCCGAATCGGAAGGCCACGTGTGTGACGCCCCCGAAGGGACTGTTGTCGGGGACGAACGGCGCCAGGCTGACGCCGTCGACGGACAGCGTGACCGTGGGCGCCATGGTGGTGTCACCGCCCGGGTATTCCCAAGTCACCTCAACGTTCATGAACGTGTTCAGCTGATGGGGCAGTGTTGAGGTATCGGTCGCGCTTGGGTTTCTGACCGCAAAACTGTCGTCGCGGATGCGGAAGTCCAGAATGGCGCCGGAGTTGTTGGTGTTGGTGTTGTAAAGGGTGATGAAGGCATCACCATCGCCAAGCATGTCATCCAGGCGTTTCACGGCGACGTTCAGACGGCCGGCCGCCAAGGGGCCATCGCTGTCGAGCGCATAGCGCAGCTCGCCCGTATCACCCGCGTCCGTATCGATGATCTCAGCGACCTTGTTACCCGGCGTACCGGGTCCGCCTGCGCCCGCTTCCGCGCCCACCGTGGCTTCAGACGTACTCGAGTTGTACGGCGAGGCCCCGTTGTCCGTGTCCAGCGAGTCGCCTACCAGGTACGACTCAAAGTCATCGCCAAAGACGCGCGTCATGCCATCCGTGTCTGAGTAGATCCCGAGATCGTCAACGCTGAAGATTCCGGTCGCGTCGCGGACACCGCCGTTGTCACCGAAGCGGAAGGCGACATGGGTGACGCCACCGAACGCTGAGTTGTCGGTTGTGAACGGCGGCAGCGCGACGCCGTCCACCGAGATCGTGACCTCGGGAAGCAGCGTGGTATCGCCCCCAGGGTACTCCCAGGTGACCAGCACATCCATAAACGCGTCCAAGGTTAATGGCAGCGTGGATGTGTCTGTCGAGCTCGGGCTTCTCACCGCGAAACTGTCATCGCGGATCCGGAAGTCGAGGATGGCGCCGGCATTGTTGGTGTCGGCGTTGAACAAGGTGATGAAGGCATCACCATTGCCCAGGTCGTCATCCAGGCGCTTCACGGCGACTTCCAGGCGACCGGCCGCCAGAGGACCGTCGTCACCCAGGGCATACCGAAGCTCACCCGTGTCACTCGGATCTGTGTCGATAATCTCTGCCAATTGGTTGCCAGGACTTCCGGCGCCGCCAAGACCGGGGATTGTCTCCACGGTCGCTTCCGACGTGCTGGAGTTGTACGGCGATGCCCCGTTGTCCGTGTCGAGCGAGTCGCCCTCGAGGTAGGACTCGAAGTCGTCGGAGAACACTTCTACGAAGCCTGCGGTATCGGAGTAGATGGCCAGATCGTCGACGCTGACCTTGCCCGTCGCCTCGCGCACGCCGCTGTTGTCACCAAATCGAATGGCGACGTGCGTGACCCCACCAACGGAATCGTTGTCGGGCGTGAACGGAGGCAGACTGACACCGTCGATCGAAAGCGTGACAACGGGATTCACCGAGGTTGAGCCACCCGGGTATTCCCAGGTGATCCGCACATCCATGAATTGGTCCAGCGCAAACGGCAACGAAGACGTGTCGATCGTGCTTGGACTTCGTACTGCGAAACTGTCGTCGCGGATACGCAAGTCGAGAATCGCACCGTTGTTGTTGGTTGCTGAGTTGAACAGCGTGATGAAGGCGTCACCATTGCCCAGGTCGTCATCGAGCCGCTTGATCTTCAGCTCCACACGTCCCGCCGCCAGCGGGCCGTCGCCACCGAGCTCATACCGGAGCTCACCGGTGTCACCGGCATCCGTATCAATAATGACCGCGACGTTGGTGCTGCCCCCACTGGGAGCGCCCCCGACACCGTTGATGTCGATCAGCAGGTCCGCGAGCGTGCCGTCCACTGACGAGATCTGGATGGTGTCCGTCAGGCGATCGCCCTGGACCAGCGCAGCCACCTCGGCATTCATTGTGTCCAGCGTGTACTCCCAGATACCCGACGGCAGGATCGAGAACACCCCGTACGTCGTCATCGTGTTGGACTGCTCGATGATCATGGCCTCGCCCGGGTCCGGGTCGATCACGGTCACCGTGTCCGTTACCACTTCCGTGTTGTCACTCGTCGTGGCGCCCACGAGGTTGAAGAATGCGGCCGGCGTCGAGTCGCTGTCGTTGCTCCGATCGAAGAGCGAGACGGTTGCATCGACGGAGTCGGGGTAGTCCGTGGAGCCCGTGAAGGAGTCACCGACCGTGTAGCTCTCGAAGTCGTCCATGAACACCAGGTTGGTGCCGGCCGTATCGGAGAAGATCTCAACGTTGTCGATGAAGTAGGAACCGAATGGGATCACCGTGCCGTTGTCGCCAAAGCGCCATTGCACGCGCTCGACGCCTTCGCTGAACCACTGGTCGAGGTCCGTGAAGTCGGGATCGACCACGGCTGCCGTCGAGAACGGCCCGCCGCCCAGCGCCTCGCCGTTGATCAGGATCGTGATCTGATTCTCTTCGGCCATGTCCCAGATGATTTCGATGTCGTACCACTCGTTCGGCGTGAACGGCGCTTCGATGATGCCGCCCGGGTACGCCGCGTTGTCCGTGTTACGCACCAGGAATCTCGGGTCGCGGATGCTGCCGTCTTCATTGGTTGTGGTGCCCTGAATACGCAGGTCCACGAGTGATTCCGAAGAGCTTCCCGATGAGCCGTAGAGCGTGATGTAGGCGTCCTTCTCGTTGCCGTCATCGGCCAACGCTTCGGTCTTCAAGAACTGGAAGCGGAGCCGACCCTGCAACTGGTGCGGGTCGAGGTTGAGCCGGAGCTCGCCCGTGTCGCCGTTAATCATGTTTTGGATTTCGGCGACCTGGGTCAGCGCGGTTACGCGGATAACCAGGTTCGCGGCGGTACCGTCCACGGAGGCAACGGGAATGACATCATTCACGGATTCGCCGACATCGAGGCCGGACACGGCCGGGTCGGTCGTGTCGAGCACGTAGGTCCAGTCGCCGTTTTCGAAGAGGTTGAACACGCCATAGGCGGTTTGAACATCTGTCTGCGCGACGAGCTGGTCCTCGCCAAAGTTCACGTCGGTCACGATGATGGTGCCGTTGAGCAGCGCGACCTGATCGTTAGGGATCGAAGCATTTAGGGCATCGAATTCCGCCGGTTCCGGCAAGTTGTTGATCGCGCCCTCAACGGTCATTAGCGCGTCGTTGTCGAGATTGCCCGCAACGGGAGACAGCGCGATATCGACAATGGCCTGAGCAAACGCGTCCAGTGTGGCCTGGGCAAACGTGCCGTCGGCGATATCGGCGCTTAAAGAGGCAATGATCTGTGCGGCCGTCGCGCCGGCGTCAGTGGCGTCCACTTGGGAGATGAGTGCCAGCGCTGTGGCGTAGCGGCCCGCATCGTCGTTTCCAGACGCGGTCGTAGACAGGTCGGTGGGCGCAACCTCAGTAATGTCACCCGCGACCGCAAAATTGATGCCTACCGATGCGTTGTACGTCGACAGGGCTGCATTCAGGTCACCGGCGATCTCGGCGAGCTGCGTCGCGATCTCAGTCAGTGGCGTCACCGTGAACACCGTGTCGGCTTGCACATCAACGACGGCGCGCGTATCCGGCGCGTCGAGCGTAGCGCCGGTTGCCTCGTCGACATAGGTGCCACCGGTGCACGAAATCAGTGCTGCGCCATCGACAGGGATAAGACCATCGAAGTTCACGAGGCCGCTGCTTGTCGTGCCCGAACCCAGTGTCGTTCCAACGACGCCCAGAGCGTCTATGGCCGCAATGTCGCACATTGCGCCGTCGACCAAGCCATGAACGTATAACGCGCCCAGCGTGAACGCAGCCTGGACGTCGAGCGGCGGTGATTCGATGGTCTCCCGAAGCCCTGGTGCGTCCGTGTAACGCACAACGACCGTCAAGGCCTCACCGCCTTCGTCTGCCGTCAGTGTGTAAGAGGAACTGGTGGCGCCGGCGATCAGCTCACCGTTTGAGTACCACTGGTAGCTCTCGGTGCCGGACTGCACACCGTCCGGGTCGGACACTGAGGCCGACACGGTGCCGCCGACGACGGCCTCACCGCTGATGCTCGCGGAACCGTTGGCGCCTTGAACAAGGGGAACACTGTCTCGATCGCTGCTGCAGCCCATCAATAGCGTTATCAGGCCAGCGGCCAGAACTGTCTTAAGACGCATCACTTAGAACTCCCCCATCACGACCAGCGCCGGCGGCCGCGGTGACGCGGCAAAGATGACCATTTGAATTTGGATCGCGCCCACGGACGGAACGCGAGTCAGGGTCTGACTGTTACGCATCTGGCCCCCCGTGTGCGTATTTGAGACCGCCGATCGAATCGGCTTCGAGCTTACCTTGGCTGCACCTAATTGGTATTACCAATTTTGGTGTTGCTCTGGCGCAGCTGGTAAGACCAGTGTGTCATTATGAGTTCATCAGAGGGAAAAACGCAACCCCGAAATGAGCACTGGATTTTCATTCGAGCGCCGTATTTTTGACCCGGAATCTACAGAACATTGATTTGGATGGGCTTATTTTGAAGGAAGGCGCATTAAATTGGTAAGTTATATTAGTTTATCAAATCTGCAACCGCTTGATTGAAGCCGTCGAAGAATTTCTGCTGTCGGCCGCCGTGGCGTAGTCTCTTGGACTGCGTTTTCGCATGGAAACAGCCGATGGGGCGGCGTCATCATGTTGGGCTACCGACTCGCAGCAGACGCGCTCTTGCTCCTGCATGTGGGCTTTGTGCTGTTCGTCGTCGTCGGGCTCGCCTTGGTCTGGGCCGGCGCCTGGCGCGGCTGGCGCTGGGTCCGCAACCCGGTCTTTCGCATCACTCACCTGCTGTGCATCGGCGTCGTTGTGTTGCAAGCGTGGCTTGGGCGCATCTGCCCTCTGACGATTTGGGAAATGACACTGCGCGAACGCGCGGGCGAGGCGACCTATGACGGCGCGTTTATTGCGCACTGGTTAAACGCGCTGCTCTATTACGACGCGCCGATGTGGGTGTTTGCGGTGGTCTACACGACGTTTGCTGCGCTCGTGATGGCGAGCTGGGTTTGGATTCCGCCCAGGCGTCGCTAGTTGACCTCACGCCTTCGTGCATCCGTTCTCGTCGATCATCTCGAACTCTCGACTGTACTTGGACAAGATATGATCGTTCCGGCGCGATCGAAATGGGAGAAGAAGGCAATGAACAGGACCCCAAGGCTCGCGCGCGCTAGACGTTTGTGGTCCATTCCTCAAGCCGTCCTGTCGATCCTGATCGGCGCAGCACTCCTGCCGCTGTCCTACCCCGCCTCGGCACAAAATGATGCGCAACCGTTCGCCTCCGGATCAGAGACCGGCGTGGTTCGTTCATCGGGTGGTGACTTCGACGTGCAACTTGTGGAAGTCGGCATCGACAGCGCCGACACGGACGCATTGATGGTCGGTCTTGTTGCGGCTAAGCCGCTCACGCGCGCCGCCAGCGCCTGGGCGCTCACCGGCAGCAGCAATCCCCAGGTGATCGACGCGCTGGTTCAGGCCGGCTATGACCAAGACGCACTCGTGCGCGAATGGGCTGTTCGCGCGCTGGTGACGCGTAGCGAGCAATAAGTCGCACAGTTGCGAATCGACAGGCTTGCCGACGGCGATGCGGAAGTGCGCCAGTGGGCCGTCAGAACGATGGGCCGTAAGACTGCGTCGTTGACCACGCACCCGCTCATCGATGCGCTCGACGATCCCAACGCCGAGGTCAGGGAGTGGGTCGCACGGACACTACCCGCCAATAGCGATCGACACGCTGCTGCTGCCGTGCGCGACAGACTCGCAGTCGAAACAAATGCCGAGGTCAGCGAATGGCTCATTCGTGGCCTGAATACTCGGGCTCCGGAACGCGTCGATGCGCTGATCATCGCCACATCTTCCGGCACGGCGGAGGTCCGTAAGTGGGCCGTTCGCGGCCTCGGTGGCGAAACCGATGCACGCATTGTCGATACGCTCATTTCTACGCTCGGCGACAGTGACGACGAGGTCCGGGAGTGGAGCGCGCGGGGGCTGGCCGTCTGCGGCAACGAACGAGCGTTACCGGCGTTGCAGGCGCTTGAGCAGGATCCCAACGACGAGGTCCGTGAGTGGGTTGGCCGCGCCATCAATGCGATCCGTTGTGGGCAGGTGCAGGCGCGCGACTAGGTCGCGCTGCGTCAGTCAATGCACTAGTAGGCCTGCGCGAGCGACAACGCGGACAGTACTCGCGCGCGAAGCTGCGTCTCCTCATCGAGCGCCTCGGGGAGCAACTCGTCGATATGTCGAATCACGTACGCCGCGCACGCTGAGCTCACGCCTGACAAGACGCTTCTGGGCTGCGCCGGAGTATCCGGATCGAATAGGGTCGATCGATCGCAGATCATCTGGCGAAGCGCTTGCCGCTCCGCCCTGGGCGAGTACCCATCGCGCAGTTCGGACAAAAAGTCTTCGACGGGCCGACTCGACAGTTCCTCAAATAGCGCAATGCGTTCTTGCCGTTGCTCTGGCGTTAAGGGCAGCAGGTATCGGATCTGACCGTCGTCGACATCCTCGGGGAGCCGCAGGCTCGCGATGAATTGCGACTGTTCTTCGTGCGCCGACACAGCGCGCTTGGGCATTTGCGCGACTGCCGCATCAACATACGGCCAGACTTTTTGAAGGAGCTGAAGTTCGCGCGCCCACTCCGCACGCGCCTCGTCGATCAATGGCGTCAATATCTCATCGCGTGCCTCAGCCAATTCAGTCTCAGAGACGCCGAGGTCACGGAGTACAACAGCTTCGAGTCCCTCGTTGAGCGCCTCGGCCACCGCTATGACGGCATCCTGACTGGCGTCGCGTTCGAGCTCGACGCCGTAGACCACCACAGGCCCTGAGGGCGATGCCGTGCGGTTGTCCGTGTACGACGCGACAACGAACACGAGCGCGATCATTGCACCGGAAATCAGCGTTGCCTGGAGCTCGCGAGACATGCCGATGATCTTAGCAAGAATAAAAAGAGGTCAGATCGCCGGAATCTAGTCATCCCGTCGCCCTCCGTCTTTTGCAGAACTCACAGGAGTCAGCCGGGTTCCTCGATTCCCGAACTCAATTGATGCTTGGTCATGCCGGCCATGACCGCTTCGAGAATCCGCACGCGCATGCGACGTGGTAACCACGCGAGCGCCATGGAGAGAAATTGGCTCTTGAAGTGCGGGTAGACCGTGGTTCGCCTCCCCAATGCATTCAGCGTGTTGCGCGCCACTACTCGGGCCGAGACACCGCTCCCTTTCATGCCGGCGGTTTCCAGGAAATCAGTGTCGACCTGTGCCGGCGCGCTGGACAAGACATCCACCCGGTCCTTGTGCAATTCCCGACTGAGTCCCTCTGCCAAAGACTGGACATAGGCCTTGGTAGCCGCATAGTTCGCGGCGCGGGGCACACCCTGCCAGCTGACAATCGAACTGAGCAGAATCAAGCCACCGCACCCGCGCCGGCGAAACTGGTTTGCGAAGAAGTGCGCCTGCTGTGCGAGGAATCGAACGTTCAAGTCGATCATGGCCATTTCATTCTCAATGTCCCTATCCGCAAAGTCGCCCGATGAACCAAAACCGGCGTTGCCAACAAACAAGCCGACATCGCGGTCTAGACACGCCGCAAAGAGCGCTTCGTTGCCTTCGTGCGTAGACAGATCTGCAGCGACCAAAACGGTCTCGAGATGCCAGTCTTCGAGCAATGCGGCTTCCATCTCACCAAGTCTGTCGCCGTCTTGCGCGGCCAGTACGAGGCTGAATCCTCGCGTCGCAAGTTCGCGCGCGAGTTCTTTACCGATCCCGCGGGAGGCTCCGGTCACCACGGCCCATGGCCCGTAACGTCTTCTCCACTCGCTCATCTTTTGCAGCTTCATAACCTCATCTCATTCTTGAACGTTGCTCGGCGCGTGCGACGGCATGTTCACTCCATCGGCTGCAACGTGAAGGTGGCGAGCTGAAACTCCTTTCGAACATCACTCAGCTCGAGCGGGATGCGGAAGTACTCGCCTGCACGCCAGGCGTCAGCTTGGTCCGTCATTCTCTCGTTGTTAAGCCACCCGTCGTTGCCGCCGTGCATGACAAAATAGTTCTCGTTTAAGTCGGTCAAGTCGCTGATATGGCGTGCCTGAGCACCGAATGTGACGTAGCGCGCGTCAAACGACGCACCCAGTCCGGACTTGTTGAGGGTCGAACTCGCCCCTGGCGCCGCGTATTCGAAGTATTGGAAACGCCTTCCCAGCACTGGAATGAGCCCCAGCGGATAGCGCATCGGTTGAATATGCATATCGCCCCAGGTCGGAAACCGCTTTGCGTAAGCCTGCGTCTCACGCATGGCCTTCAGTACTCGGCGATTGAATTCGGTGGTGTTGAGCGCTTCTAGTCGAGGTCCGAGAAACACACGCCAGTCGTCCGACGACAGAAGTAGCTTGGAGAGTTTTTTGTTGGGTACGTCTTCCCCCACCAGCGTTGTCGCCAGTGACAGCGTTAACAGCTCGAAGACAGGTGCGCCTTCGGAGTCGCTGTCGTAAATGCCGTCCCATTCCTTGAGCCGCTTCCAGTTCTGCCGCTGCGCATCGGGCACGATGCCCGTGAACCGACCCACGATGAGGTTCTTGAGTGACAGTGCGTCCGCAGAGAACACGTCATTCTGCCAACGCATTAGGTCGGTCACCGAAACACTCGGGGTACTGGCCAGAAGATTCGACCAGCGACGAAACCGCTCGCCATCTCCGGACACGAACGCCACGGGTGGTTCGACGTTCACAGGCAGGTTGTTTGCTGACGCGATGAAGCCCGCCTCCGGATTGAAGACCGAGGGTAATTCCGACGGACCGCGATAGCCGACGACGTCATTCGTGGCGCTCTTGACCAAATCCAGGTATTCCGATTCGTCAGCAAGCCGCGACTGTCTGGTGCCCAGCAACATACCCACATTGCCTTCGGCGTCGGCATAGGTGACGTTCAGTCCACCAACGGCGTAGCGGTCGAAGGACTGGCGAAAGTCGGACCAATCGCGGGACCGGCTGGCTGAGAGAAAGCTGCCGAGTTCGTCGGAACCGTCATAGCCCGCCCACCACAGCGCCACCGGGCGCGCTCGATCTTGACCCGCCAAATCGGAGACCACGGGGCCTTTGTCGCTGACCCTGACCGTGACGGACTTCGGAACCCACCATCGCCGCCGAATCACTTCCTCGCGGGCTTCGAGCTTTGCATCCTGATCGAGCTCGAATAAGTGCGAGCTGACGCTGCGCATCGCTGTACCGCCCCAGGCAATGTGTCGGTTTCTACCGATGACCGTTGCCGGCGCGCCAGGCAGCATATAGCCCAGTACGTGATACGAGGGTGTCCGGTAGCCCATGAGTAGCCACAGATTCGGCACAAAGATCCCAAGATGCGGGTCGCTCGCGATCAATGCTCCGGCTCCGTTCCGCTTGGCCCCGCTGCCCACGACCGAGTTGGAACCGACGCGGCCGCCATAGCTGATCAGTGTTGCCAGTGACGCCTCGGGATCGGCTGTAAAACTGGTCGGCGACCGGAACCCGCGCTCAAGAAAGGTATTCCATACCTGCTGCCAGCCCGCCTCTTCTCGAAGCGACAAGAAATTGAGCAACGCAAACCAATTGGGGTCGGCACCACCTAATCGGGATAGTCGAAGTACGTCGATCGGCGTCCACGGTTCGATATCCAGACCCAGGAATCGAAATTCCAGTGGCAGTTCCGTCGTATGTTCAACGTAATAATTGATGCCTCGGACAAAGTCATCAAGCCAGGCTCTATCTTTTGAGTCCATCAGCGCGAGGTTCGTCTTGGCGGATGCCTCCAGATCGAGCGTTCTGATGGTCTGGTCGAGGTTAGCGAGCGCGATGGGCCCACCCATCTCTGCGAGTCGGCCCTGCGACAGACGGCGGAACATCTCCATCTGTCCAAGTCTCAGATGCGCATGAACGACGCCAATGGCAAAAGCACCGTCGCTGTCGCTATCGGCCTCCACAAACGGGACCATCTGATCGTTCCAGTAGATTGTCACGGTCGATTCGACGGGCCAGCGCTGTGTCGTTGGGAATGCGTTTAGTCGCTCCTCAACGGTCGTATCGTTCGGGTACGTAAACACGGTGCTACAGCCGACCAAGAAACTGACCGTACCTATAACCGCACAGGCTGCGAAGAGAACGACTAACAGTCGGAGAGCTTTGGAGAACATCAATGATAGGAAGTACGGCTAGTCTTTCGGACCGAGTTCGGCCGAAGCCGCGGCGCGAGACTCGGAACGGGCCTTTATTTGTCTTAGCCAATTCTCGTGCCAGCGGTTCAGCCTGTTTGGCTGGAAGATCAGCTGCATGTAGGCGAGAAAGCCCGCCATGGACTCGTCAGTGACCAGAGTCGTCCCTGTTGCTGAAGGCAATATCAGCCAGGCGTGGTATCCGTCGATGAAGCGATGATTCGACTCCCAGCTCAAACGCGTTGGTGGCTCGAACTCGGCGATCCGAGATTCGAAATTTAAGCCCATTGTTCTCCACTGAAAGACGCTATCTGCTTCCAGAATCTCCGAATTGCCCCGGACTGAGACGTTCGTGGCGCCCTCGTACCAAGTCGGCCAAGTCTCCGCTTCGATAAGTACCTCCCACACAACTTGCGGCGGGGCGGCAATGTCGATCTGGTGGTGAACGAAGAATGTCGCCTGCTCCGGCTCGTACTTCTCCGGCCAGTTGATTTCTCCGGGCGCTGCCTTAGCTGCAGCGACTCGGTCCCCGATCGACGCGCAGCCCGGCAAGAGTGAAACCGTCAAGGCCAGTAGAAGCGTCACGCTCCGGGATTTCGTCGTCATATCGGTTGACCCGCCCTTGTGAGTTGCATTATGAAACTCACGATACATTTTTGCGTATCAACATGCAACTGACTATATTGCCGAGCATGAAAAGAAAGTCTTTTGCCGACAGCCCTTGCTCAATCGCCCGCACGCTGGACGTATTGGGAGATTGGTGGAACCCATTGATTCTTAGAGAATCGATGTACGGGATTCGACGATTCGACGAGATACAGAGCTGGCTCGGAATTGGCCGCAATATCCTGACGCAGCGCCTGGGCCTTCTGGTGGACGAGGGGTTTCTCGAGCGGCGGCGCTACCAGACCGCTCCGGATCGATATGAATACGTGCTCACCGACAAGGGGCGTGATGCGACCAAAGTGCTGATCGCGTTGATGGCGTTTGGAGAGCGGTGGCACTTTGCTCCGGGCGACGAGCCCATCCGACTGTTCGACAGGAAGACAGGCCGCCGCGTGCACGCAGAAGTCATCGATACGGAGACCGGAGAACCGATTGATACGGCGTCGCTCTATCCAGGGCCCGGTCCCGGATTCCCCTATGGCGAGGATATTCAGAGAAAGCGGTTTGCCGAGTTCGAGAAGCGGGGTGGTTTTGACTAGCTTTTTTGCTTGAGCGCCAACAAAAACGAGCTCGGAGTCCGAGGCCCTTTTTTTGGCGTTGCATTGAATTCGTCAACGCACCACTCGCACTTGGACTCCCCACACGCCAGACAGGTCATGCAGCCATCCATCATGACCACAGCCGCGGTAGCGCACTTTGAGCAGAGCTGCGCACCCTCGGGGAAGCCACCGTCCTCCGCAAACGCATCCTGCTGCGCATTAGCCGCTTCGAACTCAGCGCGCTTTTCGTCGATGAGCGCCGGCTGGTGCTCGTCGGAGCCCGTGTCCTTGAGCAAGCCAATCGTCTGCAGGTGCTTCTCAACGATGTAGCCCAGCTCGGCGATGATCGAGGGCATGAATTTGCCGCCCGGCTGCCAGTAGCCACCGCGCGGATCGAACACAGCCTTGAGCTCTTCGACCAGGAACGTCACGTCGCCACCCTTGCGGAAGACCGCCGAGATGATGCGCGTGAGCGCCACGATCCACTGGTAGTGGTCGAGGTTCTTCGACTGGCAAGCGGTGCTCGTGGTCTCGCGCCCAAGACTTGACTCAGCGGACCATATGGTGCGTCCAGCGCAAGCCAAATTTAGGGACGATTGCGCAAATATAGCAGCTCGTCATGTGGTCAATTGCACCTACAGGACGAGCAATCAGCCGCTTATGTGCTAATGGGAACGGATATCGCGTTTTTCTTTGACTTTCGGGCGTTGCGAGTCGTAGCGTCTAAAACGTGCTGATGGGATGCCCAATAACGATACGAATGGAGCCCAAACCATGTTGGACAAGGCCGCGCTGATCGCTCGTCTTGGAACGCTGGGAGGTCGAGCACGCTCGATCGCCGCAGCCTGTTTAACCACTCTTCTTGTGGCGGGAATAACGCCCGGATTCGCCAACGCACAAGACCCAAACGATCCACCCTCATGCGGCGCTCCAGGCCAGTGTCCGGTCGTGATCGATGGCGATGAGGACTGCTACCAAGTCGGGGGGTTCTCAATCTGTGTCGTCAATCCATTCATCAATCGTTGGTTTTATACCTTTGTAGAACCTGCGCCGGAAATACCAACCGCGGAAGACGCATCCGACACTGAAGAAGCTGGTCTGCAGCCGTGCACCGACCCCAACAACCAGGGCGCAGCACTCGTCGGCAATCCGTTCAATCTGTTTAGTGGTAACAAGGTGGAGCAGAGCGTCGACTATCTGGGCGCCGGGCGGCTTCCATTGATGTTCTCCAGGACATTCAACTCCAGAAATGTGGGTGCGTCGGCCGGGCCGCTCGGCGAAAAATGGCAAGTTGGTGTACCGAGGCTCGAGCAATGGTGGTCCGGGCTGAGCAATCCAGCTCCGGGCTCGGACTGGCTTGGGATGATCCTCGTCCGCGAGGATGGTCAACGCGTGAAAATCCGGGCGGAAGATGGACCGCTCGTGCCCGGCACCACGAATGTCACGACGCGATTTGAGCGCACGAACGGCCGGATAGAGCGCCTCTACCAAACCACCACGGGTACCTGGAACTACTTCGACGGCACCATGGAGTATCGCTTCGATTCTTCAGGGAAACTGACGCTAAAGATCGACCACCCCACCGGCGAGTACCTGAAGTACGACTATAACGCTCAATCGGGACGAAGCCCGAGCCAGATCACCCATAACTCGGGTCGAAAACTGATTTTCCAGTACACCAGTGGCCGCCTGACTCGAATGACCGACCCTGGCGGCAAGCACACGGACTACAGCTACCACGGCAACGGAAACCTGCGTCGCGTGGATTTCCCGAATGGCGCCTACGAAGAGTATTTCTACGAAGACCCCGCCTTCCCCGACTACATCACGCGCCGGATTGACCAGGCGGGTCGCCAGACAACGTGGGGGTACGACGCCAATGGTTACGCGGTGTCCAGCGAAGGAAATGGCGGCACCAATAAGGTCAGCGTCGTCTCACGCAGTAATGCGAACGGCGAATGGCAGGTGCGGACGAGAAACGTTCTCGGGAAAGAAGCCATCCACAAGTTCAGAGAGTTTGGCGGACGCAAGAAGCTCGTCAGTACCGATGGCATTGCTTTAGCGAACTGCTCAGCGACCAGTCAGACCACCAGCTATGACGCGAACGGCTACTACGATGTGGTGACGGACCGGGAAGGCAATGTCATCGACTACGACTACAGCGCCAACGGTCTCCTGACCCAGCTCACCGAGGCCCCAGGCACCACCCTGGAGCGCTGGACGCGCTACGAATACGACCCACACACCGAGCAGGTGACACTTGTTGAAAACCAGGAGCAAGACGCTGCTTACACTTACGACAGTCATGGCCGGCTTACAGAAGTTCGTCTGTCTGACAAGTCAGGTCCGTTGCCGGATCGCGTCTGGACGATTACCTACCCCGTCACCTCGACCACGGCAGAAGGCACCACGCTGGTCCGACAGGTCTTCGTAGACGGCCCCAAGCCCGGTACCGCGGATACTTCGAAGGTGTTCATTGACAGCGCCGGTCGCGTGGCAAGCGTTCTAGATCCTGCAAACCACCTAACGCGCTTCTTGAACTACGACGCCTGGGGGCGACCACTGACCATCCAATACCCCAGCGGCATGGCCACCAACGTGACGTACAACGACCGTGGTTGGCTGACAAGCAAGACCGATGTTGTCGATACCAAGTACTTCTCCAACGGCTACACCTACCAGCAGAACCGCACGACCAGCTATGACTACAAGATCGACGGTTCACTGAGCAAGGTCACCTTTCCCGACGGCACCTACCTGCAATTTTTCTATGACACGCACAACAGGCTGAATCGGATCGAAAACACGCTGGGCGAGTACTACGCGTTCGAGCGGGACCTCGCAGGCAACATCAAGAGCGAGCGCATCCAGCACGACGAAACAACAACCACGATCCAGGACGTTTGCTGCAACCATCACGGTGAACCTGTCCCAACCATCGTCACCGAAACGGTCGCTGTAACGGACAAGGAAACACTCTATGACTATGACGCGCTGAGCCGGCTGGAAAAGATCACTGACGGCAACAGCAACTGGTCACTAATCCGCTACAACAAGAACGATCTCGTTCGCCTTGTGCAAGATGCCAAAGGCCAACAGACAACGCAGGAATACAACGCGCGAAACGAGTTGGACGAGGTGTTGAACCCGGATGGCGGCGTCGTTGCCATGACCTACGACAACAATGCGCTGCTCTCGACGGTCACAGATGCGATTGGCGTCACAACGACCTACACCCGCAACGGCCATGGCGAGGCCGAGGTCGAGTACAGCCCCGACAGTGGCAACTGGAGGTACGAGTACGACGAGTCCGGCAACATCACCAAGGTCACGGACGGACGCAACTACGTTACGGACTACCACTATGACGTGATCAACCGTCTCGAACGGATCGAGCATCCGTCCGGCACCGACACGGTCTTCACCTATGACACAACATCCGGCTGGTTGGCACAGGTAACCGACGACTCGGGCTCTACAACTTTTGAGCGTGACACCTCGGGCGCGATCACCCAGAAGATCAGCGTCGTCGATGGTGTAACCATGACCACGAAGTACCAGTACGACGTTATGGGGCGGGTTGATCAGGCGTTGATGCCTGGCGGCACACGACTCTATTACGACAACGACAACGCGGGACAGGTCGAGCGGATTCGTGCATCGCACCCATCTTTCTCGCTACGCAATCTCGCCAGCAATATCACCTACAAGCCGTTCGGGCCACTGATAGGTGTCACGCTCGGCTCAAACCAGGTGCGTGCGCTGGACTACGACAGCGAGTACCGACTTACGCAGCTCATCAGCGCGAACCAGATCCACAAGAGCTACCAGTACGACGCCAACGACAACATCATCGCGGTCACCAACGGCTCTGGCTCCGGCAACCGGACCTACGACTACGACGAGATGGACCGCCTCGACTTTCACTGGGGACCCGAAGGCACGTACTACCTGGACTTTGATGAAAACGGAAACCTGACCCGGAAGAACTCGTACTCCTACGATAACCACCATTACCAGGCGGGGAGTAACCGACTGACGTCAGCAAACGGCTCGGTTCGGTGGTACGACACGAACGGCAACACGACGCGCCGCGGCAGTGATTACCTGACCTACGACGATCGCAACAGACTCTCGTATTTCCACAAGTGGGCCGGACACGTCAACACGTACTACCGTTACAACGCATTCGGCGAGCGGGTGCAAAAGTACCGGACGGGCTTTGATCAGAAATTTGTCTACGGCAACGGCGCTCGGCTACTCCACGAGCAAGGCTCGCAGGGAACCGTTGACTACGTTTATCTGAACGAGCAGCCGATCGCTATGGTGCGCAACGGCAGCATTTACTACCTGCACACGGATCATCTGGGCCGTCCGATTCGCGCGGTTACCGAGACCAACTCATTCACAGTTTGGATTGGAGACGATCGGCCCTGGGAGACAGGGCCCGGTACGACCTACGTTGACGTAAATATTCGTTTCCCGGGTCAGTACTTTGATTCGGAGAGCGAGCTCTACTACAACTACTTCCGGTATTACGACCCAACCACTGGTCGCTACTTGTCTAGTGATCCAATCGGCTTAGGAGGAGGTCTAAACAGATTCGCATACGCCGGGAGCAACCCAACAAAGTTTACTGATCCTTTTGGGCTTGATTTTCAAGACCGCCGACATACTCAAAATGGAGCGGCGTTCGGCTGTGTCGGCGGGGCGACAATAGTGGGATCGAGGTCGGCCCTGACCTGTACTGCATCCGGTCCCGGCTACCTACCGTGCAACGGACTGGCTATCGTCTGCGGCTGTATTGGTGGCTCAATCCTCGGCGCGGCGGTAGGGACCGCACAAGATGGTCTTGAGGAGCTGGCCGTTCGAGGATTCCCACAATCGATGTTCAACAAGAGCACCGACAGTGGGGGCAACGAAGACGACGACCGAGGAGCGGAAGCTCAAAGAGAAAAGCGCCGAAAGACCGCACCGAAGAATAAGCCACACGGAACGAAGCCTATCGACAAGGATAGCCGCGCAAAAGGCAAGATCCATGACATCAAGCCAGACATTGGAGCCGCTGCCGATGATTGGGTCGGAGTGACACCTGACGGGGAAATAGTGGTTACTGACCCTGATACGGGTGAAACAGTATGGGCTGGTGTTAACGTGAATGATTACTAGTTAAGTTCACAGGATACGATCTTGAAATACGAAACGAACCTATCGGCCACGATTTCCGTGTTCCATCCATCTGCTACGTCTGAGGCGGTCGAGACTGCAATGGGGCTTGACGCCGTACGATCAATCAGCAAAGGCGAATACTTCAATGGTAAATCGGGCCGGCGTGCTGACAGGACCGTCGCCCACTTTACAGTCCACGAGGAGTGCATCTCTGACCCAGAAAAGTCCGTCGACAAATGCATTGAGTTGATACGAGAGTGTGACGACGTTGAAGTTTTGAGAGCCGCAGAGGTTTGGGTAGTTATTGGGCTCTACAGCCGGGATTTCGTCCAATTGAATCTGCCGGCTGAGCTTATCGCTGCATTAGAAGAATCCGGCGTCGGTATTGCATTCGAGAATCGCGCATAGACCACTTGTTTCGACGGTGTTGAGGACCAGGGAACATACTCGTGGCTGCATCGGAGAGATGCGCGATGATCAGCCCCCAGAATAGAGTGAGTGTTCCGTTGCTGTAGTAGGTCGCGGCAGGCTGGGCATGTTTCGAAAATCGAGGACCGACCAATGGATGTGCTCGACTCTTTGTTTGGGCTGATCGCATGGACAATTCTCGTGGCCTACATCCCGATCTGCATTTACTACGCCGTACGTTTGGCAACCCAACGAAGAATGGACTTGCCCTTCGGCTGGCACGACTTCTGGGGGCTCAAACGCGCAATCCTCCTCTTCTTCCCTCACTTGCTTACAGATACAGGCAATGCGTTTCAAAAGAGGGGGATTCGCGCCGCAATGTGGATTTCTGGTGGAGTCGCGTTAGCGACGCTGGCAATCTACTTACTAGAGAATTCTCAGGGGTAGGTGTCCGGCACGACGCAAAAAAAGGCCCCGAATGTACGGGGCCTTTTTGTTTGATTGAGACGCTAGTGCATCACCCGCACTTAGAATCCCCACACGCCAGACAAGTCATACAGCCATCCATCATGCCCACAGCCGCGGTAGAGCACTTCGCACACAGCTGCGCGCCCTCGGGGTAGCCACCGTCGTCAGCAAACGCATCCTGCTGCGCATTCGCCGCTTCAAACTCGGCGCGCTTCTCGTCGATGAGCGCCTGCTGGTGCTCGTCAGGCCCCGCGTCCTTGAGCAAACCAATCGTCTGCAGGTGCTTCTCAACGATGTAACCCAGCTCGGCGATGATCGAGGGCATAAACTTGCCGCCCGGCTGCCAGTAGCCGCCTCGCGGGTCGAACACAGCCTTGAGCTCTTCGACGAGGAAGGTCACGTCGCCACCTTTGCGGAAGACCGCCGAGATGATGCGCGTGAGCGCCACGATCCACTGGTAGTGGTCGAGGTTCTTCGAGTTGATGAAGATCTCGAACGGACGGCGCTGTTCGAACTCCGTGCCTTCGTTCAGGATGATGTCATTGATGGTCACGTACATCGCGTGGTCGGAAACGGGCGTCTTCACCTTGTATGTCGAGCCGATGAGCATCTCGGGACGCTCGAGCTTCTCGTGCATGCGAATGACATTGCTGCCCTCGTCTTCCGAGCGCACAGGTGTCGGGCGCGCGGCCTTGTCTTCCTTGTCTTCCGGCTTCTTGACCGAGTAGCCGACGATTTTCTTGTCGATCTTCATATCAGAACTTTCCGTAGTAGCCTTCTTTCAAGGCATCAAAGAGGTTCGCGGCCGTGTGCGTCTCGCCGTCGTACTCGATCTCTTCGTCGCCCGCGACCTCAACCGTCTTGCCGTCTTCGAGCTCGAACACGTAAGTCGTGTTCTTGAGGTCGTCTTCCTTAACGAGGACACCCTGGAACGCCTCGGGGTTGAAGCGGAACGTGGTGCAACCTTTCAGGCCGTTCTCGTACGCGTAGAGGTAGATGTCTTTGAAATCCTCGTACGGGTAGTCCGTCGGCACGTTGGCCGTCTTCGAAATCGACGAGTCAATCCAGCGCTGTGCCGCGGCCTGGATGTCCACATGCTGCGTCGGCGAGATGTCATCGGCCGTAATGAAGTAGTCGGGCAATGCCTCGTCTTCTTGCTCCGAGAACGGCATGGCCTTTTCGTTGACGAGCGCGCGGTAGGCCAGCAGCTCGAACGAGAAGACATCGACTTTCTCTTTCGACTTCTTGCCTTCGCGGATCACGTTTCTGAAGTAGTGGTGCGCGAAGCTCGGCTCGATGCCGTTCGAGGCGTTGTTGGCCAACGAGAGCGAGATCGTGCCTGTGGGCGCAATCGAGGTGTGGTGCGTGAAACGGGCACCCGTTTCTTCAAGCTCTTTGGCAAGCTCGGGCGCCACTTCGGCAACACGCTGCATGTAGCGGCTGTAACGGGTGTGTAGCAGACGGCCTGGTACTTTGTCGCCGATCTGGTAACCGTCGTTGGTCATTTCCGGGCGCTTGCGCAGCATCTCGGCTGTGACTTCGAAGTCCTCGTTCATGATCGGGGCCGGGCCCTTCTCTTTCGCGAGCTCGAGGCCGGCTTCCCAGCCCGCCAGTGCCATTTCACGCGAGATTTTCTCGGTGAACTCGATCGAGTCGCCGTCGCCGTACTTCATGCCCAGCATCGTGATCGTCGAGCCCAGACCCAGGAAGCCCATGCCGTGACGACGCTTGCGCGTGATCTCGTTGCGCTGCTGCGGCAGCGGCAGGCCGTTGATCTCAACGACGTTGTCGAGCATGCGCGTGAACACCTTGACCACTTCGGCGTAGCCGTCCCAATCGAAGCGCGCGTCTTCGGTGAACGGGTTGACGACGAAACGCGTCAGGTTGACCGAGCCCAGCAGGCAGGAGCCGTAGGGCGGCAGCGGCTGCTCGCCGCAGGGGTTGGTCGCGCGGATGTTTTCGCACCACCAGTTGTTGTTCATCTCGTTGACGGCGTCGATGAGCACGACGCCGGGCTCGGCGAAGTCGTAAGTGGACGACATGATCATGTCGCACATGCGCCGCGCCT
>CALBPI010000048.1 GCA_937899415.1 uncultured Gammaproteobacteria bacterium
GCCCTGGGAAGAAGCGCAAACCGCAGGCGCCCTGTTCGGTGAGAAACTGATCCTCAATGAGTTCGTCGCGTTCCTGCACCTGGGTGACATTATTGATGAGCTGTCGCCACGCACGGCCGCTGTCGTGACGTTCTCGCTGTGCGGGTTCGCCAACCTGTCCTCGGTGGCCATATTGCTTGGCGGACTTGGCGTGCTGATTCCCGAGCGTCGGGAGCTTATCGGCCAGTACGGACTCAAGGCGGTTCTCGCAGGTTCTCTTTCGAACCTCATGAGCGCCGCTCTCGCGAGCCTGTTGATCTGACGGACCGGTTGGCGCGTTAGCGCTTGTCGACGAGGGTGAAGCCTGCCGGCAGCAAGTCGGCAACGCTGTAGGCCGTCAGGGTCCCGTTGGCTTCCATGAGCCAGACCTGGGTGTCGCCGTCCGCGAACTCACTGATGCGCTGACGACAGCCGCCGCACGGTGAGCAGGGTTCAATGGCGTCG
Source organism: uncultured Gammaproteobacteria bacterium (assembly GCA_937899415.1). Taxonomy (GTDB): domain Bacteria; phylum Pseudomonadota; class Gammaproteobacteria; order Steroidobacterales; family Woeseiaceae; genus CALBPI01. The sequence goes on from CALBPI010000048.1 coordinate 484, forward strand.
TGCCCGCCCGCGATAACGACGTGCTGAATGCGCTGTCCGCCACCCGCGACCATGGCCGCGATGGCGGCCGTTTCGGCGCAACTGCCTTCGGGGTAGGACGCATTCTCCACGTTGCAGCCAAGCCAGGTGTCACCCTGGTCATCGAGCACCGCAGCGCCGACGCGGTAACCCGAGTAGGGCGCATGCGCTTGCGCGCGCACTATGGCCGCGGCCTCGAACAAGGCCCGGATCGTATCGTTCTCGATCTCTATGCGATCAGCGCTCATCAGCACGCCAGTGTATCAGGGGCGCGCCCCGTTGCTCGCTGCTCGCATAGAGGCTGCCATCAGCGGCCCAGGCGATGGTCTCGGGCTGCTTGAGCACGGGCATCCCCAGCGGCTCCAGTGAGCTATTGAGTGCGTCGAGCCAGGATTCGCCAGGATCAATCGCAGCCCGGTAGGCCTCGCCGTAAGTCAGCAGTGCGATGACGCGTCCGTCCGGCGAGAGATCCATGGCCGTTGGCTGATCGCGAAACTTGCCGAAGCGCGGTGACAGGCGAAGCTCCAGTGCTGTTGGTGCCGGAATGGTCGTGACGGCGCCGAGTCGTTGCGCCGTCAGCCGGTCGCCATTGCGCGATGCGGCCATGGCGGCACGCAGTGGCAGGCTGTAAAGCACCGGCGGCTTTGTGCGTTTGCTGAGGAGATAAATGGTATCTCGCGCTGCATCGACAGCAACGGCCTCGACGTCGCGCGGGCCGTCGCTGTAGGTGAACTCGACGGTGGTGGCGCGGGCGACGGTGTTGGCTGTTGTGTCTGGCTCGCGCAGAAAGTGGAGCGAGACACGGCTGCGGTTGGCGTTGTTGTCGCCCACGTCGGCAATCATGAGCCAGGCGTTGTCGTCGAGCGTGAAGCTCGCCAGGTCTTCCCAGTCGCGGTTGAGGGCGCCGACGACGCGGACAGGCTGCGTACCCATGTCCGGCACGCTGAGCGCGATGATCTCGGCACGGTTTCCGGAATCATTGACGATCCAGAGTGTGTCGGCTTGCGTGGGCGAAGCGGCCATACCCGAAACCTCGGGCAGTACGCTGTAATCGAGTGGGCCCACGATGGCGGGCAGCGCGAGTCTCGCAGGTGCCGTGACCGGGGCCGCCACAGGTTCGGCACGGCAGCCGGCCACGAGGCCTGAGAGTATTGCAATCAGCCAGAGCGCGCGTACGTGCATTCAGCGCGTCCCAAACAGCCGGTCGCCCGCGTCGCCGAGGCCCGGAACGATGTACTTGCGGTCGTCGAGATGGCTGTCCACGGACGCGACGTACACGGGCACGTCGTCGTGGTGCTCCGCCACGGCGGCCAGCCCCTCGGGACAACTGACAATGGCGACAACGATGATCTGCTCGGCGCCATTGGCCTTGAGAATAGACAGCGTCTCGGCTGTCGAGCCGCCTGTCGCCAGCATCGGGTCGACGACGATGTGCAACGCGCCAGGGCGCGCTGCCGGCAGTTTTCGGTAGTACTCCACGGGTTGTTTGGTATCCGCATCCCGGTACAGGCCCATGAATCCGACCCGCGCGGTGGGTACGAGTTCCAGCACGCCGTCGAGCATGCCGACGCCAGCGCGCAGAATCGGCACGACGATAATGTCGGTGGCGATCCGGTGGCACGCCGCCTCGGCGAGCGGGGTGGTGACGGTGACGGGCGCTACAGGAACGTGCTTGAGGGCTTCGTAGCAGAGGAACTGCGTGATCTCGCGCGCGAGCTGGCGAAACTGCGTGTGGCCTGTATCGACATCACGCAACAGCGAGAGTTTGTGCTGAACGCAGGGATGAGTGACTTCGATGTGCATTGGCCAGGTTCCGATTTGGGTCGGCGGCTGGCCATTCACCAGCCATGTCCTATTATAGCCAGCCGCGGCGCCGCTGCGCGCCGGATAGCCGATCGTGGAGGGGCTCCTTGGCCAAGCTGTTTTTTTACTACTCGTCGATGAATGCCGGGAAGTCGACGTCTTTGCTGCAATCGAGCTACAACTATATCGAACGCGGTATGCACACGATGATCCTGACGCCCGCCTTCGATGACCGCTACGGCAAGGGCAAGGTGACATCGCGGATCGGCATCGATGCCAACGCCAGGACCTTCCGCGCTGAGGATGACCTGCATGACCTGGTCGCGCGCAGGCTCGATGAGGCCCCGTTGCACTGTGTGCTCATTGACGAGGCGCAGTTTCTGACTCGCGAGCAGGTCCTGCAGTTGTGTCAGATCTGCGACGGGCTCGGCGTTCCCGTGCTGGCCTATGGCCTGCGTACCGATTTCCAGGGCGAGCCGTTTGAGGGCAGCAAGTATCTGCTGGCCTGGTCCGACAACCTGAATGAGATCAAAGCCATCTGTTACTGCGGTCGCAAGGCGACGATGGTCGTGCGCCTGGACGGTGATGGCAATGTCGTCACCGCAGGGTCACAGGTGGAGATCGGCGGTAACGATCGCTACGTGTCGCTGTGCCGGCGACACTTCCACGAGCATTTCTACGAAGGCAAGCCGCTCAAGTAGGCGAGGGCCTCCGATTCGCTGACGACGTCGCCGTACTTGGCGTTCATGTCGAACAGGTTGGCGTCATGCGGGTCTGTGTGGCGGTCACCGCAGGCATCCGCAACCACGATTGGAATAAACCCGTGTGAGCAGGCGTCGACGCAGGTGGCTCGAACGCAGCCGCTCGTGGTGAGGCCCGTGATGATGAGCGAGTCGATGCCCGCCGCCGTCAGTGTTGATGCCAGCGACGTTCCGAAGAACGCACTCGGATACTGCTTCGATACGACGAGCTCATCATCGCCGGGTACGAGTCCGTCAGGCCACGCGCCCATCGGCCCACCCGCTGTGAAGACCTCGAGCGGCAGTGCCTTTTGCGCAAAGCGGCCGCCGTCAATCAACGACGCGTGATACACAACGTTGGTGTAGACGACGGGGACGCCCGCCGCGCGCGCAGACTCGCGGACGCGCAGCGCACTATCGAGCGCCGGTTGAATATCCGCATACAGCGCGCAACTCGGGTCGAAGTAGGCCTCGACGAAATCGATGAGAAGGAGCGCCGGGCGCGCACCGAACCCAATACGGTTGCCGTAGGCGCGCCGGTAATTGTCCTCTGCAGAACTCACGCGACTACTGCTTGAACACCTTGCCGCCCCTCATGACGAAGCTAACGGTGCGCAGCACCGTGACATCGTCGAGCGGCGAGGCAGGCAGGGCGATGATGTCGGCGTGCTTGCCCGCCTCGAGTGTACCCAGCGTATCCGTCATATCGATGAGGTCTGCTGCATTGACCGTCGCGGATACGAGGATGTCCATGACGGGCATGCCCGCCTTGTGCATGAGCACGGCTTCCTCAGCATTCGTGCCGTGGCGTGACACGCCACTGTCGGTGCCGTAAGCGATCTTGACGCCGGCCTTGTAGGCCTTCGCGAAATTGCCCGACATGTCGTTACCAACGCGAATCGCCTTTGCCTTGATGGCCTCGGTCATGAATTCCGCATTCTCGGCCATATCGGCAACCGTGGCCCCTGCGAGTAGTGTCGGGACGAGATAGGCACCCGTCTTCTTAAACAGCTTGATGGCTTCGGGCCCCGTGTAGCTGCCATGCTCAATGGAATGCACGCCAGCCTCGAGTGCCGCAATGATGCCGGCCTCGGCGTGCGCATGGCTTGCGACCTTTCGGCCCATGCGCTCCGCGGCCAGGACCACCTCGCGCAACTCATCGGTTTCCATCTGCTGGCCCGTGCCCGTCGCTCGGTCCGTCAGGACGCCACCCGTTGAGGTGATCTTGATGAGATCGGCCCCGTACTTGATGGCGTGGCGCGTGGCACGGCGGCAGTCATAGGGTCCGTCGCAGACCGTGGCCGCGGTCTTGAGCTTCATGAGTTCGGGCTTGATGCCGCTGACGTCGGAGTGTCCGCCAGTGATACCGACACCGCCGGCGGCGATGATGCGGGGGCCGTCCACCCAGCCCATGTTGATGGCGTCGCGCATGGCGTACATGGGTTGTGGGTCGCTGCCCACGTCGCGCACGGTCGTAAAACCCGCCTTTAGCGTCTTCATGGCGTAGTGCAGGCTGCGCATGGCCATGAGCTCGTCGGACATTCTGAGTGCGTCTCGATCATTGCCGGGGCCAAGCTCGCCCTGCAGGTGCACATGCATGTCCATGAGACCCGGCATCACGAACGCATCCTTGAGGTCGATAACCGTGTCTGCATCGTAGGCTACGGCATCGGCGTAGCCCGCGACGACCTCGGCCACCGTGCCGTCGCGCACCACCACGGTGTGCTCGCTGACGGGTGCCTCTCCAGGAACCGCCAGAAGCGTACCGGCATGAATCAGCGTGGTCTCGGCCAGCAGGCTACTCGAGAGTGTCAGCAGTAGTGCTACAAGTGCAGTCAGGCGGGTGGTCATTAACGTACTCCAGCAGATCTTCGGGGGCCACTGTGCCAGCCGGGACCGCCGCTGACCAGTGAGCGCGCCGAGGCTCTTGAAATTGATGTGCGCGTCGCCAGTTCTGGAACGTGGCCGGGACGTCTCCGAGAGAGTCCCAAAGTCACGGTTCAATATTGCTCACTTGGAGGATATGCAATGAACACCATCGACCTGACCCCCCTGTACCGCACCAGCGTCGGCTTCGACCGGCTGGCCAATCTGCTCGACACGGCGCTTCGCAGCGACACGGTGTCGACGGGCTACCCGCCTTACAACATCGAAGTGACGGGTGACGAGCGCTACGCCGTCACGCTGGCTGTCGCGGGCTTTGCTGAGTCTGAACTCGACATCTCCGTCGAAAAGGGCGTGCTCACCGTACGTGGCCGCAAGGGCGACGACGCAGAGCGCAAGTTTCTGCACCAGGGCATCGCGAACCGGGCCTTCGAGCGCAAGTTCAACCTCGCTGACTTTGTCGAGGTCACGGGCGCTGCGCTGGAGAACGGCCTGCTGACGATCAGCCTGCGCAAGGAGATTCCGGATGCGATGAAGCCCCGCAAGATCGAGATCGGTGGCGGTAACGTACTGCCGCACAGCGCCTCGACCGACGAAGCGGCGTAACGCTGAGGAAACAGGGCCGTGCCACATCGTGCACGGTAGGGGCTAGTTAGCGCCCCGAGGGAGCGCCCCGAACCCGCCAGGGTCCGGGGCGTTCTTGTATCCGGGCCTTAGGCCCAGCCGAGCTCGGCCATCGCCCAGCCGGCGTTCCAGACTTTGGTCATGTGGCTGACCTTGCCGTTGGCGTCGAGGGTGATCGCATAAACGTAGTGCGAATCCGGTTTCTTGTTCGTTGGCGGGACGGGTCCACCATCTGCCGTATGCGTGCCTGAAAAGGTCGCAAAAAACACTGCGGTGCTCGTGCTGTCGTCATAGGCCTGCGCGTGAACGACGTAGTCGCCATCGGGCGCCACGCCATTGACGAATCCGGCCATCCACTCGGTGTAAGCCTCCACCGTGATGATGTCCGTGAGCGGCTCGGACTGCGCTGAGAAAGTGGCGCCATCGGCGACGTATTGCGCACACCCGGCCCAGCCTTTCGCGGATTCACAGGCGTCAAAAAAAGCCCTGGCGTTTTCGAGTGCTTGCATGGGTATCCCCTTGTTGTTTGCTTGAGCGGCATCTGCAGTGTGCCGCATGCGGGGACGGCGTAGCCAGCATCCGTATTAGTGCACGCGGATGCCGCGCGCCTTGGCGCCGCCGAACGGAATGGCAACGGCGCTTTCGAGATCTTTGCCCACGAGAAACTCCGTGACGCTGTCTTTTGCGGACTGCGCGATGCCGTCGCGACCGAATGTGACCTTGCTCGATGAGACACGCAGGTAGCCTACGTGCGCATTGGTGGCGCCGTCGTAGACGAACTTGATGATCGTGAATGCGATGGTGTTGCGGCTCGTACGGCGCCAGGAGCCCGTGCCGTCGCTGCCGTTGCAGTTGAATTCAAGCGCGCCACCAGGCCCGGTGAATCCACAGCCCTGGCCCAGGGCCGGGTTGTAACTGTTGGCGTTGAGCGCCGTATTGCTTTCGGTCACGGTGCCGAAAGCGTGAAACGTCAGCGTTTCGTGAAACGGTGGCGGTGCCTCGGGGCCCGGCGGGAAGCTGACTTGCAGCAGCCAGGCACCATTGGGCGTGTGGGCAAAGCGCTGTGCCGAGTCTCCGGCCCGCGCCTGGAGGGCCAGCAGGATTAGTGCCACCAAGAGCAGCAGATAGGTTCTCTTGGACATCGCGGGTTCCTCGTCTCTTGATCGTTCGTTGCCCGGAATACTGCGCCGCGGGGTCCAGCTATCCCGCTTTAGGATTGCGAAACGCCGGTCGCTTGCGCAGAATCCGCGGAATTCTGGATGGCGGTGACGCGCTTCGTGGACCCTTTTTTCATTGTTGGTTGCGGCCGCTCCGGCACGACACTGCTGCGTGTAATGCTGGACAGCCATGACGACGTGGCGGTGCCGCCCGAATCGTTGTTTATCCCCGACTACCTGCGCTCCAAGAAGCCGGCACCCGCATTGCGGCGCGCGTTGCTCCGCGAGTATGAGATTCGCGAGTGGGGCCTCGAGGCAACGGAGTCTGACCTCGAGGGCTGCCAGGACGGCGCCGCATTGATCGCGCGCATCCACGAGCTCTATGCGCAGTCCAAGGGCAAGCAGCGCTGGGGCCAAAAGACACCACGCCTGGTGCGCCACGGGGCCTTGCTGAAGCAGCACTTTCCGGGTGCGCGTTTCATTCACATGGTGCGCGACCCACGGGCCGTCGCAAATTCGCTGATGCGCTCCAATGTACATCGCAGTAATGCCTTGTACGCCGCCAAGCGCTGGAACAACGACGTGGCCGCAGGCCTGGCACTGGATCCTGTGCTCACCGTGGCCTATGAAGCCCTCGTCACCGACCCGGAGCCCGAACTCAAACGGATCTGTGACTTCCTGGAACTCGAGTACAGCCCGTCCATGTTGAGCTACACGCAAAAGTCAGAGGACTACAGCGCGTTCTACCAGGACATTCACAGGAAGCTCGCCGACAAGCCCGACCCGAATCGCATCAACGCCTGGCGCGACAAGATGGACCCGCGCGACATCGCCGTGGTGGAGTTACAGCTTGCGGTCGAGATCGAGCCCCTGGGCTATGAGCGTCTGGGGCTCGAGGCTCGCGGTGGGTACACGGCCTGGCTGCGCCTGCAGCGCTACTTCGGTTTCGCAGGCCAGATCCTCTTCTACCTTCGCAAACGCCGCGCCTACCTGAGTTCATTTGTCCGTCGCAAGCGCCGACTCGGTCTGCTCAGGGATCTGTTTGCGACGCGGTTCTTTTTGTAAGCAGCCCGAGCGTGAAGAACAGCGCATCGCCGGCCATCCACCAGACACGTGCAGCCAGCGCGAGCACGAGCGCTAGCGGCTCCGTCAGAAACGGGGTTGTCGCTACCACCAGCACCACTTCGCGTACGCCAATGCCGGCCGGAGCTGGAATCACGAGAAAACCGACGGCCCAGGCCAACGCAAAGGCGCCGATGAGTACGACCACCGGTGCCTCGACGAAGCCGTTGATAAACACAGCATAAGCGTAGCCAATGATCACCCAGGTGCCCGCGCTGAGCAGGACGGCGAGCGAGATGTGGATCTGGCTGAACGCAGAGAGATCGAGTTCGAAGCGTCCTGAGACCCTGCGCGCCAAGCCAAGCAGCGGTGACAGGACCTGCGGTCGCAGCAGGACTAGCACCGTGACAACGACAATCACAGCGGCACCCGCTGGAATCTGGTTGCTCGTATCGATGAGCAGCATCGATAGCGCCAGTGCCGCGATGACCTTGATGCCGGCCTCGAGCGTCGAGGCAGCCAGCAGCCTTGGCTTATTACCGGCGAGCAGGGTGGCGCGCCCGAGTATCGGCCAGATGCCACCCGGCAGATACTTCGAGAACTGGGTCAGGGCAAACGAGTTGAACGCATCAATGGGTGCATGACGCGCGCCGACCCCACGTAGCACGAGCCACCAGATTCCGGCCATGACGCAGAAACCCGCGAGCAACAGGGCCAGCGACAACGTGGTGGCGAGCCAGTTCACCTGCAACTCGATAGTGCCGATGTCCGCGCGCAGCGCGTCAATGCGTGTGGCAAAGAATGCCACGGCCAGCAGCACCACGGCGGCGAAAATCGCAGTCTTGGCTTTCATGGACTCAGGGCCAGCTGGGGACCTCAATCGCCTCAAGATCGAGCTTGCCCCGCTCGCGATTCACGTGCTCGTAGTGTCGCGCAAGTAGCTCGCGGCCGCGTGAATCGTCGAGGATGCCCGAGTACGCCAATATGCGATCGAGGAAGGGTTCAGACAGCGTCAGATCCACCGCCTCATTGAGAGCCGCAAACGCCGCATCTGAGTCACCGCGGAACCAGTGCCACATACCGAGGTTAGTGGTCATGCCGGCATTGTCGTGGCCGTTGTCCTGTCGGAGCGCCAGCGACGTCTCCCAGCAGGAGAGAAGCTCTTCGGTTGCCAGGTCGCGCTCCAGCATCTGGTTGGCGATGGCGACAACCGAGAACGGAAACAATGGATGCTCGCAGCCGCGGCCATCACCGAGGCTCGGAAAGCGCGGTGCCAGTTTGTCGGCGATCAGGCGCCAGTCTTCCTTGGCTGCCGCAAAGAAAATCGCAGCGTAGTAAAGCCTGGCATCCTGCACGCCCGAATCCACCATGCCCATGGCTTGCTTCAGCGGAAACTCGGGCCCACCTGAAAAGGCCATGGACGCCAGCATGATCAGCGGATGCCCTGTGAGCGATGCTTCATCGTAGGCGTGCAAACTGAGGTAGGCATAGCCCAGCTCAATCGCGACGGCCTGAACGCCGGGTGATTCCTCAAGCACCGACTGGTAAACCTTTATGCTCTGTGCCCATTCGCCGATGTTGTTCAGATAGATCGCCTGCGTTCGCTGGGCAGAAAACAGGCCTTTCTCGGTGATGTCTTGCAGCGCCTCTTCCATGGCGCGCCGGGCAGCTTCCCGGCGACCCGTCAGGAGGTAATGGCTAACGAGATTGGTGCGGATGGCGCCTGATGTGGGGTCCAGCTCTCGCTCGCGCTCAAGCACCTCAAGTGCCTCGGCAACACGATTCTGCTGAATCAACAGCACCGCATAATTGTTGAGCCCGATATTGGGCTGCAGCTCGGCCGCTTTCAGGAATGCGCTCTCGGCTGCATCAAATTCGCCCTGGAACAGTCGGTACAACGCGAGTTGCATCCAACCGCGCGGCGCGTCTGGTGCGAGCTCCCGACCGCGCTCAAGTATCGGCCAGGCTTCCTCCAGCGCTTCCGCTACCGGTCGGTCGCCTTGCCCACCGCTGGCATCCGAGTTGAGCATGATGATCGTCGCAAGATCGAAATAGGCGGGCGCATAGTCAGGGTCAATTTCAATGGCCTGACGGTAGAGTGCAACCGAACGTTCGAGCCCTGAAGCGGAATAGTCGCTACTGGCCTCACGCGCGCGCAGCATGATGTCGAATGCGACGGCATCGCCGCGCTGTGCCGTAACGGGCGATGACTCCCCAACGACCAACAATTCGAGTTCCTCCAGAATGCGGCGCGACACGTCGTCCTGAATGGCAAACACGTCGTCGAGCGTTTCGTCGTAGGTTTCTGTCCAGACGGCGAAACCGTCTTGCGCGCGGACCAGCTTCGCCGTGATCCGGATGCGATCACCGGACTTGCGAACGGAGCCCTCCAGCACGTGTGCGACGCCAAGGACTGAAGCGATCTCGGGCACGCTCTTTTCGGAGCCCTTGAACGAAAATGACGAGGTGCGGCTGGCCACCTTGAGCCCTTCGACCTGTGCGAGCACGTTCATGATTTCCTCGGACATTCCGTCCGAAAAATAGCTCTGGTCGCCCGTGTCTGATATGTCGGCGAACGGCAGTACGGCGATGGAGGGTGCACCCTCTGCCACCGTCGGCGCCGCGATACGCACCGCGGAGTCCCGGAAGAGACCCGCAGCGACAATGCCCACCACGAGTACCATCGCACCGAGCAGGGCGAAGTCGATTACCTGGAGTTGGGGCCCCCGTGCACCCTCGGCAGCGGCTTGTGTTGTCGCCACACCATCGGGCGTCACCTCGAAGGCCCAGGCCAACAGCAGTGCGAGCGGCAGGCCTGCCAGCACGATCACGATGAAGGCGTTGTAGAACCAGTCGGGGAGCGACAGCGGTTCGCCGAACTCGGCGACGATCTGTGTCAGGCCCCAACCGACGGCGATGTAGGCGCTGCCAACGCGGATCACCTTCCGCCGTTTCAGCTCCCTCAAGAACGCGATCATCTAAGCTCTCTGGCCGTCGTTGTCTGCATTGTTCGTGACCTGCAGGCACTGCGCAAGCCGATCAGGCGGGGCCTCGCATCACGCGCACAAAAAAAAGCCGGCCGTGTTGCCACGACCGGCGTCCTGGGAGTGGTGGAGGCGGCCGGAATCGAACCGGCGTCCGCAAGCCCTCCGCCCCGAGCTCTACATGCTTATTTCGCCATTAATCTCACCGCAGGCAACCCGGCGAAAGGGGCGCACCTGCGGCCAGTTTGGTAAAGGTTTTAACCTTCAGGCCCCAAAACGAACCCTCCGGCGATTCCGTGTAAATGACTCCCGGATCCGATCGCACGGACACAAGCCGGGCGGGAGGCAAACTACCGGTTTTTAGGCGGCGATTGCGTAGTTGTCGTCGTTGGCAACTATAAGTGTTACAGCTGGTTTAACGAGGTGATCTGTCCCTCGACATGCACCCGGAGGTTCGCGACCCACGTCGAAGCCATGTCGCCCCCAGAACACCGATGATGGGGTCAGGGGCGGGCGTTTGCAATGACCGGGGTCACGAATCGATCATTACTACCAGCTTAAGTATATCCACTAAGCAGTTGAAATTGCGGTGGAAAAATCACTGTTCGGCTCGGGCGAAGGTGGCATGATGAATTCAGCGTAGTCGTCGACTAGCTCCGGCTTTTCGAAATGCAGGAAGTGGCCCACGCCTTCGATGAGCCGCAGCTCGCAGTTGGGGATGAGCGCCTTCGCCAGCTGCATATCGTCGAGATCGATGATGGGGTCTTCGGTGCCGTTCACGATGACCGTCCTCGCGGTGATCTTCGAGAGATCCACAACGTCATTGAGCTGGCCCAGCTTGAGGATGTTGACGCAGTGTTCGTTGAACGACTCCGCCTGCTCTCGCGTGAGCGCTCGGAATTGCGCGGCAATCTGGCGTTTGTAGCTGCCGCTAACGTTGTTCCCGAAGACCTCAAGGATCAGGTCTGAACCTGCCGCGAAATTGCCTGCCTCGAACAGGCCTGTGGCCCGCGCGACGAGACGCTCCATGGCCGCATTGGGCTTGAGCCCAAAGCTGCAAAGCATGAGGTGCTGGACGGCTTCCGGGCGTAATGCCGCATAGGCGGCTGCGATCGCGGTGCCCCAGGAGCTGCCGGCCAGCGTCACTTCACCACCTGGGTGCGTCTCATTGATTAGCGCGTTCAGCGTCTCAAGTTGCTCCTGCACGGTGACGTGGGCGCCACCCGAAAGGATCCGCGAACGGCCGATCCCTGGCATGTCAAAGATCACGACGGTGAAGTCACTGGCGAATCGCTTCACGACTGTGCGCCAGATCGCCATGGTCTGTAGCGCGCCGCTGACACACACGAACAGGTTCTTGCTGTTGCCGTACCGGCGGTAGGGGACCTCGAATCGATCGAGCTGGATAACGCCTTTAGTACACTTCACTAAGCAGTTCTCTTCTTTAGTAGCGCCTCACCGCGACGGCAGGCCTTTTTCTCTTTCCAACTGAACCAGCGCTCTGGCGCAATTTTGTTTGCAAGTCGATCGATGGGCGAGCGCATCAATACGTTACCGACTCCGGCCAATTTGTCCGAGACTCGGTTGCTCGGTGCCCGCAGCGACAAACCAACACCCGCCTCCAGGTAGTGGAATTCGTGCCAGTACCCGGCCGGCATAAACAGCGTCTGGCCTGCCTCGATCGTGACCTCCCAGCCGCTCGCGTTGGCCATCGCCGGGTATTGCGAGAGGTCCGGCGAATCGAGATTCACGTAGCTGCGCACAGTGAACGGGTGCTGATACAACGCGCTCGAATCGCCTGGCGGAAACAACCTCACACGGCGTCGACCGCGGATCACGGTGTGCAGAACGTGCCCCATGTCGATGTCGTAATGCAAGGGCGTCGTCGCGCTTTTGCAGCCAAAGAAGGTGAACACGAACCGCTTCGAGAAGCGCAATCCGACGTCGGGAAACACGATGTCGTCGAGCAGATCCGGGATCTGCCGACCAATGTTGTAGAGGAACATCCTGAGATCGCGACCGTGATTCAGGACCTCATCCAGATACCGTGAGAAGGGCATGGTGTCGACGCTGCCCATGTAGCCGCTACCGGGCTTTCCGAATGACGCGTCGTAGACGCGAACGGTCTTGTCGCCATGCTGAGCGCTGAGCCGTTCGGGCGTCCAACGTGTCAGCGCCGGCCATGCTGCAGCCAGGTCCGCGACCAATACGGGCGTGTGCGCCTGGATGTGTTCTGTAAGCGCCGTGAGGCCATCACACTGGAGTGACACGGTCGGCAGCGATCGGGTGAACAGCAATTCCGACGCGTGTCCGGGATCGGTCTGCGTCAGTCCGGACTGGGTAGATGCCAGCGCGCCATGCCGGGTGTCCGCCGCATGTTGGGACGCGGGGGGCGCGGAAACGGATTGATTCGTCGAGTGGCTCATAAAGCGAATAACCCGAGGCTACGCAGTGAAAGCTGGCTGTGCGCCGAACCTCGCCATTGAATCACAAGACGCCATGTGTTGAGGGGTTGCGTGCGGTCAATCAGGCCGCTTTACCGCAGCAGTGCTTGTATTTCTTGCCACTGCCGCAAATACAGGGGTCGTTGCGCCCAACCTGCATGCTGCCCGCAGGCATACCGATGCCCGGGCGTCGGTCGAAACGAAACTCGGCGTAGGGTCCATTGGCTCGCACGTAGTGCAGGAACACCTGGACCCAGTAATTGCCCTCGAACCGATTTCGCCAGTGAGGCACTTCAGCGCCTTTGTACACGAGAAAATCGCCGGGCTCGAGCAGCACCTCGGTACCCGCGTCGTCACTGCCCGCGAAAAACGGCCACAACGCACGGGCCTCGAAGCCGAGCGTGAGCGTTGCGCTGATCTCGCACGAGGGGCGGTCGACGTGTCGTGGCAACACCGCGCCGCTGCCGTAGATGCGCAAAAACGAATAGCACGGGTAGAGTTTCTCGCCGCACACGGCTTCCATTTTGGGTTGCAGCTGGATCAGGATCGATTCGCTGATGATGTCGACGTAGCGACCGATCGAGTTGTACTGCGGTTCGGGCGTGTAGTAGCCGCCGTAGGACTGGTGAAACAGCGCGCTGCGCGTCGCAACTTCCGCGACGTCTCTGGAAATACCCTGTCTGACGATGCTGTAGCCTCGGGACGAAAATTCGGCGTTTTGTTGCTGAAAAGCGTTCATTGGGCTCGCATGGGGCGCTGGCCAGTTGCAGGAGCCGGTAGCTTACCTAAGGCTGGGTTTTCGGCCAACGACCGGCAGCCCAATCGCAGTTTCCGGCAAAGTCGTTACACTCTCGCCCGGGCCCTCACTCTGCACCTGCTATGGCGAACCCTTCTCCAATTGACCCCATGTTGCGCTCCCGCGCCGAGGGCGGCGATCCGGCGGCCGAGCTCGAACTGGCGCTGCGTTACATGCAGCGGGATGAGCGCGAAAGCGCGCTGACGTGGATCGAGAAGAGCATTGCCAGGCGACACGGGGATTCGCTCTACACGATGGCCGTGTGGCTGACGCAGGGCATGCTGGTCCCCCAGGATCACGAACGCGCGAGCCAGTTGCTGCAGCAAGGTACGGGGGTCGGCCACGCAGGCTGCCGCAGCCTGCTGGCTGTGAGTTATTCCTTGGGGCTGGGTGTCGAGCCGAGTTGGCGCGAGGCCGTCTCGCTGATGATCGGTGGTGCGATCGACAAGGACCCGCAGGCCTTGCGGCAACTGGCCGTATTGCTCCACCTGACGGGGCGTCGCCCCCAGCATGCGCACCGTCTGATGTTTCAGGCCATCATCTACGGCGACGTGCCTGCCCGATACCTGATGGCCCAGCGCATGCTTCGAGGTGAGGTCAAAGGGTTTGGGCCGGCGATGGCGGTGTTGCTGATGGAAGACGCGGCCCGGCTTGGGTTCGGACCCGCGCAAACGGAACTGCCTGCACTGGCAAGGCATCGCGGCAACAATCCGGGCGGTTTCGGCGACGAGTGGGCGGGCCGCAGCTGGGCGTCGCAGCCGGAATTTGAAAGCTGCCGGAAGTTTCTCCTCGACGGTCTCACATTTCCGACCGCCGTCAGTGAGCCTGTCAGCGATGAGCCGCATGCGATGGTATTTCGAAAGTGCCTTCCCGAAGAGCTCTGTGACTACCTGCGCATGGTGGCGTACCCGCACATGCGCCCCTCGAGTACCGTGGACACCCGCACGGGGCAGCTGATCCAGACCACCTACAGAACCAGCAGCTCGATGGCGTTTGCACCGATGCTGCTCGATCTCGTGGTCCACTGCGTCAATCTGCGCTATGCGGCGCTCCTCGACCTGCCCGCAGAAACGGGTGAGATTCTGTCGGTGCTGCGTTACCAGCCCGGCGAGGAATACAAAGCGCACAGCGACTACTTTGTCATGGGCCCAGAAGGTCGGGACGAACTGGAGCGCAACGGCCAGCGGATCTACACGCTGTTCTCCACGTTGCATCCGGCAGAGTTGGGGGGGACGACGTCGTTTCCCAAGGCGGAGATCGTGGTGACGCTCGGGAAGGGCGATGCGCTTGCGTTTCGCAATGTCGATGAAGACGGCGAACCCGATCCCATGAGCATCCACCAGGGCGATCGCGTCGATCGAGGTGAGAAGTGGCTCGCCGTGAAGTGGTTCCGGACCAAGCCTTACCAGCTGTAACCGCAATCCCTGATTAACGCCTCAACAGAGCGCAGTATTGACTTCAACCAAATATGTCGATTATTCTCGACATATGGACATATCGCAAGCAACGCAGAGACTCTCGGCCCTGGCGCAGGAGCGCCGACTCGCCGTGTTTCGCCTGTTGGTTCGCGCCGGCGGCGCGGGCTTGCCAGCGGGCGCCATCGCGACATCCGTGGGTATCCCACATAACACGCTGTCGACGCACCTCGGCATCCTGGAGCAGGGCGGTCTCGTGTCGTCGCAAAAGGACGGCCGTCGCGTGATCTACCGCGTGGATTTTGAGGGCACGCGCGCTTTGCTGGCCTATTTGTTGGAAGAGTGCTGTCAGGGCGCGCCCGAAGTCTGCGAGCCCGCCCTTGACGCTGTGCTGCCAGCGTGTTGTCCGTGACTCCCGATTACCTGAGGACCTCAACATGAAACGACTGCACGTGAGCGTCGGCGTTGCCGACCTTGAAGATTCCTTGCGCTTTTATCGCGCGCTGTTTGGCGCCGAGCCGACGCTCGTTAAGGCCGACTATGCGAAGTGGATGCTTGACGACCCTCGGGTGAACTTCGCCATCACGACACGCGAGGGCGGCTTGGGTGTCGGTCACCTGGGCATCCAGAGTGAGACGCACGAGGAACTGGTTGAGGTTTTTGACCGGGTTGCCGATACGGGGCGGGCCATTTTCGATGAGGGCGACACCTCGTGCTGCTACGCCAACTCAACCAAGCAATGGGTCGACGATCCGCAGGGCGTGGTCTGGGAGACGTTTCAGACGCACGAGCAGGTTGCGGACTTCGGCGCCACGCCGAAGCGCACGGAAGCTTGCTGCCAGCCGTCCAGTTGAAAGCGTAGGCGACCGTTATGAGTCTTTTTGAGCGCTACCTGTCTGTTTGGGTGGGCCTCGGAATTGCCGCGGGCGTCTGGCTTGGCAGCCTGTTCCCGTCGGTTTTTGCCGGCCTTGCCGCGCTCGAGTTTGCCAGCGTCAATCTCGTGGTGGCGGTCTTCATCTGGCTCATGATCTACCCGATGATGGTCAATGTGGACTTCGCCGCGCTCAAGGATGTGCGGCGTCAGCCCAAGGCGCTTTGCATCACGCTCGTGGTGAACTGGCTCATCAAGCCCTTCACAATGGCTGGGCTCGGCATCCTGTTTTTCGAAGTGCTCTTCGTCGATTTCGTCGACCCGGCGTCGGCCCGCGAGTACATCGCGGGAATGATCCTGCTGGGCGTGGCGCCTTGCACCGCCATGGTCTTTGTTTGGAGCCAGCTCGTGCGCGGTGACGCGAGCTACACGCTCGTGCAGGTCTCGATCAATGACATCATCATGGTGTTTGCGTTCGCGCCGCTCACCGCCTTACTGCTGGGCATCACCGACGTGGTCGTGCCGTACAGCACGCTGATTCTGTCGGTGGTCCTCTACGTGGTGACACCGCTCGCTGCGGGTTATCTGACGCGGCGCCTCCTCGATGCCGACGGAAATTCGGCCAGACTCGAGGCCTTCATGGGCCGGATTCGGCCTTTTTCGATCGCCGGACTGATTGCGACGGTCGTGCTGTTGTTTGGTCTGCAAGCCCCGACCATCCTGGCGCAGCCCGCAGTGATGGCGCTCATCGCTTTGCCATTGCTGATGCAGAGCTACGGTATCTTCGCCGTCGCCTACGGCTGGGCTTGGGGCTGGCGCGTGCCATTCGAGACTGCGGCGCCGGCAGCACTCATCGGGGCATCGAACTTTTTCGAGTTGGCTGTGGCCGTGGCGATTAGCCTGTTCGGGCTCAACAGCGGTGCCGCGCTGGCCACCGTGGTCGGCGTTCTAGTAGAGGTGCCCGTGATGTTGACCCTTGTGGCACTCGCCAATCGAACGCGGCGCCATTTCGCTGCGGCGCCCGACTCGACGCCACCGTCGGCCGTACGAGAGCTCGCCTGACCAAACTCACCTAGCCGTGCTTCAGGATGCGCGCCTTCTGACGCTGCCAGTCGCGGTCTTTCTTGTCGGCGCGCTTGTCGTGCTGCTTCTTGCCTTTCGCATAGCCGATCGTGAGCTTGGCATTGCCACCCTTCCAGTGCAGGTCAAGCGGCACAATCGTGTAGCCCTTGCGCTCCACGGCGCCCACGAGCCGGTCGATCTGCTCGCGGTGCAGGAGCAGTTTTCGCGTGCGGGTGGGTTCCGTCTTGATGTGCGTCGACGCTGATAGCAGCGGTGTGATGTGGGCGTTAAACAGCCACGCTTCGTTATCCCGCAGCTGCACGAACGACTCGGCGATCTGGGCCTTGCCTTCACGCAGACTTTTGACTTCCCACCCGCGCAGGGCCAAGCCCGCCTCGAGCGTTTCTTCGATGAAGTAATCGTGGCGCGCCTTGCGATTGACGGCGATCACGTTGTCCGGCGTCTTTTTTTTCTGCTTGGCCATGGGCGTCATCCCTGCTGGTCGGCAATGATAACGGAGGCCTGACAAAAAGCCTGCAACTTATTGTCAGTTCGCCGCAATTCGCGCACACTCTGCGCCAAAATAGCGCTGCTCAAGGGGGTATCAGCGTGGCCAACATTCCGGCGTCATCAGGCGCGCGGTCGTCACTGCACGGGCAGTGGTCGTCGAGACTCGCATTCATTCTCGCCGTGACGGGCTCGGCCGTCGGACTCGGCAACATCTGGAAGTTTCCCTACGTCGCCGGTGCCAACGGTGGCAGCGCCTTCGTGCTCGTCTACCTGGGCTGCATCCTCGTAGTCGGCTTGCCCGTCATGATGTCGGAGATCCTGATCGGGCGCCGCGGGCGGCGTAACCCCGTCGAAACCATGACGCTCGTTGCCCAGGAAGAGGGCAGCTCGAAGCGCTGGGGCCTCGTGGGCGCGCTGGGTGTCGCTGCCGGCGTTCTGATTCTCTCCTACTACAGTGTCATTGCCGGCTGGTCGCTGGATTTCATCATCGAGAGCCTGACGGGCTCATTCCAGGGCAAGAGCAAGGAAGAAGTCGGAGCCGTTATCGAGGGGCTCAACGCGAGCTGGCAGCGCAGCATGCTCTGGCACAGCATTTTCATGGGCCTGAGCGTGTTTGTGGTGGCGCGCGGGGTGGAGAAGGGCCTCGAGAGCGCCGTGCGCTTCATGGTGCCCGGGCTGCTCATCCTTTTGCTCGTCTTGCTGGTGTTTGCGATGACCACGGGCGCGTTCATGCAGGGTCTGGAGTTTTTGTTCACGCCTGATTTCTCGGCACTGACCGGGCAGTCCGTGCTCATCGCGCTGGGTCAGGCCTTCTTCAGCCTGTCCATCGGCATGGGTGCGATCATGGCCTACGGCGCGTATCTGCCGCAGGAAACCTCAATCCCGAACGCGTCGATTACGGTCGTGCTTGCTGACACGTTTATTGCCTTGCTCTCGGCGATGATCATCTTCCCAATTGTGTTCGCGAACGGCCTTAATCCCGAAGCGGGTCCCGACCTCGTATTCCGCACCTTGCCGCTGGCGTTCGGCCAGATGCCGGGTGGCATTGTGTTCTCCACGCTGTTCTTCGTGCTGCTGAGCTTCGCGGCGCTGACTTCGGCGATCGGTCTCATGGAGCCCGCCGTGGCCTGGACGGTCGAGCGCTTCGGGCTGACTCGGCGTGCAGCGGCCATCATGATCGGGATGGTGATCTGGTTTGTCGGTATCGGCACGGCGCTGTCGACCAACCTGATGTCTGAATTCAGGATTCTCGGGCTCGACTGGTTCTCGGCTGTGGATTACCTGACGAGCAACATCATGCTGCCGCTGGGTGGGGTGCTGATTACGGTGTTTGCAGGTTGGTTCATGACGCGCAAATCGACGAGCAGCGAGCTGGGCGGTGACAGCGGCATCGTGACCGCCTGGCGCTTCCTGGCACGCTACGTCGCGCCGATTGGGGTTCTGCTCGTTCTCGCGAACTCGACGGGCCTGCTCGCGCTGATCACGGGGGACTGATGCGGCAAGTCCGGAGAAGCGCGCTCGTGCCGTACACGGCACAGGCCATGTTCGACCTTGTGGATGACGTGGCGTCATATCCTGAGTTTCTACCCTGGTGCTCCGACGCCGTGGAACATGAACGCAACGACGAACAGGTGCGTGCAACGCTCGAGCTGCACAAGGGCAGCATGAGCAAGCGCTTCACCACGCTGAACACACGCGAGCCGGGCGCCTCGCTCACCATGGACCTCGTTGACGGTCCGTTTCGCCACCTCGAGGGCGTCTGGCGCTTCGAACCGGTCGGCGATTCGGGCAGTAAAGTCGCGCTGCACATCGATTTTGAGTTTTCCTCGCCTGTGCTGAGCCTCATGTTCGGCAGCTTCTTCGAACAGACCTGCAGTTCGCTCGTCGACGCGTTCACGCGTCGCGCGCGCGAGGTCTACGGCTAGATGGACCAGCTCGCGGGCCGACGCCTGGCGATCGAAATCGCCTGCGCGTTGCCCGCGCGCCAGACCATTGTCGCCGTCACCGTGTCACCGGGCACCACCGCACGCGAAGCCGTACGTGCCAGTGGTATCGGCGTCAGATTTCCGGAGATTGACGTGGAGTCGGCGCAGCTTGGCATCTGGGGGGACACGGTTGCTGACGACCACCGGGTGGCCGATGGCGACCGCATCGAGGTCTATCGGCCGCTGGCCACTGATCCACGCGCCGCGCGTCGTGAACGTGCTGCTCTGGGCGGCACGATGGGCCCAGAGGGCTGAGCTATTCGGTCGGCGGTGCGTCCTTGGTTTCGAGCCGCGCCACCTTGCCGTCTTCGAAATACACGGTCAGGAAATGGCGGGTCGTCGGCTGATTGCGGCCGATACGCACGTAATAGATGTAGTCCCAGCGGTCTTCGCTGAACGGGTCGTCGACGAGTGGCGTGCCCAGCAGAAACCGGACCTGGCTGGGCGTCATGCCGACTTTGACCTGCTCGACGTCTTCGCGCTCGGCGATGTTGCCCTGCTGGATGGCCAGTCGGTACACACAGCCCGGTGTTGCCGTCAGTGCGACGGCGAGGAACAAGCTGGCGAGAGCGCTGCGGCGCATCTGTGAGACCCCTGGCGGTGCGAAAATTTCTGCGCCCGCCGGACTTGTGTCCGACCGGCCCGCCTTGCGACAGCGTCGCCGCATGGCGGCGCGCATGATACCGTAATGCATGAGCTTGTCGACAACGCCGGCGCGCGTTTGCTCCGGGCGGCCTGAAAATGGTCCCCGGTAAGCCGGTCTCAGCACAGGGCAATACCATTGGGCGCAAAACCACAACATCAGGACCTGCGAAAGGCGGGCCTTAAGGTCACACTTCCTCGGATCAAGATCCTTGAGATTCTCGCGGGTGCGGAACACCGGCACCTCAGCGCCGAGGATATCTATCGGGAGTTGCTCGACTCCGGTGAGGACATCGGGCTCGCGACGGTGTACCGCGTGCTGACCCAATTCGAGTCGGCCGGGCTTGTGACACGGCAAAATTTCACGGATGGCCACTCGGTCTTTGAGCTCGACGACGGCAGTCATCATGATCACATGGTCGACATCGACTCGGGTGAGGTGATTGAGTTCGTCAGCGATGAGATCGAAGCGCTGCAGCACGCGGTGGCCGAGGCGCACGGCTACGACCTGCACGATCACAGCCTCGTGCTCTACGTGAAGAAAAAGGGCGCCAGCTAGGCTGAGCCTGCGCGAAGCATCTCGCGGGCGTGCTCGCGACTTGTGTCCGTGATGTCCACGCCGCCCAGCATACGGGCGATCTCCTCGACGCGCGCGTCATCCCTTAGGGGCGCGATCGTGGTTCGCGTGGTCTTGCCGTCCGTCATCTTGCTGACGCGCAAATGGTGATGGGCCTGGCCCGCGACCTGCGGCAGGTGCGTTACTGCCAACACCTGGCAGGCATCGGCCAGCGTGCGCATTTCGCGGCCCACAATCTCAGCCACGGCGCCGCCGACTCCGGAATCGACCTCGTCAAAAATCATGCAGGGCAGGCGGTCCGTGCGGCCGGCCGCCGCCTGGATCGCGAGGCTGATGCGCGATAATTCGCCGCCCGATGCCACGCGCGACACGGGTTGGGGGGGCTGGCCCGGGTTAGCGCTGACCTCGAACACGATGCGATCAGCACCGTGTGCTGCGGGTACGTCACGGCCGGCGTCATCGACACGTACGGAGAACCTGCCGCCGGGCATCCCCAGACCGTTCATGCCCGTCGTGACCTCAGTCGCGAACGCCTTGGCCGCTTTGCGGCGCGCTTTGGTCAGCGCGTCGGCCGCCTTATCGAGCGCGGCACGCGCCGCGTCGCGTTCGGCGATCAACGCGTCGATTTGCTGATCGGCGTCGGCAAGCTGATCGCGTTGTGCCCGCAGCGTTGATACGTGTTCCGGCAATGCCGCGACGTCGACGCTGTGCTTGCGCGCCAATGCGTCGAGTGCAGCAATCCGTGATTCCACCTGTTCGAGACGAACGGGGTCCGCCTCGATGTCTGCGGCGTAGCGCCTCAGCACTTCGGCCGCCTCGGCAACGCTGACTTCAGCCTCGCTCACCAGCGTCACTGCGGGCGCAAGACTGTCGTCGTAAGCCACGATGTCCTGCAGGGCCCGGGCCGCCTCGGCGAGCAGCCCCTGGACGTTGGCAGGCTCGCGGTCGTAGAGCGCGGCCAATGCCTCGTTGCTGCCTTCGGCAAGCCGGCCAGCATTTGCCAGGCGCGCATGCTCGGGCTGAAGGCTGTCGAGTTCGCCGGCTTCGGGCGCCACGGCGTCGAGCTCACGAAGCTGAAACTCGAGCAGTGCCAGACGTTCTTCGCGTTGCGCGCGGGCGGCGAGCAGATCAGCGAGCCCGGTCTCGGCCGACTCCCAGGTAGCGTGCGCTGCGGCCACGCTGTCCCGCTGTCGCGAAAGTCCGCCGCGCGCGTCAAGCATGTCGCGCTGGCGCTCGGGCTGTTGCAAGGTCTGGTGCTCGTGTTGCCCGTGGATGGCGACGAGCAGGGCGCCCAGCGCGCGCAACGAGCCAATGGGCGCCGGATTGCCATTGATAAAGCCTCGCGAGCGACCGTCGCGGCCGATCACGCGCCGCAATAGGCAAGTCTCGCCGTCGTCGAGCTCCTGGGCTGCGAGCCAGGCCGACGCGGGACTGTCTTCGGTAACCGCGAAGCCCGCCGTGATGTCGGCGCGTTCGGCGCCCGCGCGGACCACATCAGCAGAGGCGCGCGCGCCGAGCACCAGGCCCAGCGCATCGACGAGGATCGACTTGCCCGCACCCGTCTCGCCCGTGAGCACGTTCATGCCCTGCGCGAAGTCAACGACGACTTCATCGATAATGGCGAAGTTGCGCACGTGAAGCGTCTCAAGCACCGCCTAGCCCTCGTGTCGCCGGTCTCGGCGGCGTGAATTCGCGCCCCAGTTGAGCTTCGAGCGCAACAACTCGAAGTAGTCGTAGCCTGGTGGATGAATCAGTGTGAGCCGGTGCTGGGAAGCCCGGATTGTGAGCGTGTCGGCATCGGTCAGCGCGGCCAGAAACTGACCGTCGAGGCTGATTTCGGCATGCGTCTGCGAGCGCTCCGTGCGGCGCACCTCGATCACACTGTCCGCGGGCAGCACCACAGGACGGTCGCTGAGCGTATGCGGGCAAATCGGCACGAGCGTGATGGCGTCGAGCTGCGGCTGCATGATGGGACCCCCGCAGGACAGGGCGTAGGCGGTCGACCCGGTCGGTGTGGCTGCGATCAGACCATCGCCGGCGTGATCGTTGACGAACACCCCGTTCACCCGGGTCTCGAAGTCGATCATCCGGCCCGGTTCGCGGCGGCCCAGCACGACGTCGTTGAGCGCCAGCCCGCTGCCGGGCTCGCCATCCGGGCGCGTCACGGTGGCTTCCAGCAGCAGGCGCGTCTCGGTCAGCGCGCGCCGGTCGAGCACGGCCTGCAGCGAACGCTCGATCTCGTCAGGCGACACGTCGGTCAGAAAACCGAGCCGCCCCAGGTTGATGCCAAGCAGCGGGATGCCGTGACCGACGGCCAGCCGCGCGGCGTAGAGCATGGTGCCGTCGCCACCGACGGCGATAAACAGGTCGGCCTCGTCGGCCAGCTCCGCCTCGGGAACGCGTTCGGCGCCAACACCTTCACCAGCCTCCGCGACGATCACGCGCACGCCGGCGCGGGTCAGCCAGTCGGCGACCTGGCGCATCCGGCTTTGAACGGCTTCAAGTTCGGGGTGACCGAATAATGCCGCTGTCTCGATGGATTGATGCATGGTCAGGGCCGCGCAAACGGGTCCGGCCACCCGCAGGCGCATGATGCGTTTGGTTGACCGGCCGGGGCGGATGAGTATAACTAAACCCGCCGAGATTACAGGCCCTGCAATCCGCGACGCGATGGCCACAAACGACGACGAACAACTCAACGACAGAGCCCGCAGCCTGCTGCGTGCCCTCATCGAGCGTTATGTACGCGACGGTCAGCCCGTGGGCTCGCGCACGCTGGCTCGGGACTCAGACCTCGACCTGAGCCCGGCCACGATTCGCAACGTCATGTCGGACCTCGAGGAGATGGGCTTCATTTGCGCGCCGCACACCTCGGCGGGCCGCATACCGACCGCCCAGGGCTATCGTTTGTTCGTGGACACGCTCATGCGCGTCAAGCCCATGACCGCCCGCGCTGTGCAGCAGGTCGAACGCCAGCTGTCACTCGAGGCGGGTGATGCACCGGCCATCATGTCGTCGGCGTCAAGCCTGCTCTCGCAGTTCACGAAAATGGCCGGCGTTGTGACGGTGCCACGGCCAGAGCGGGCCACGTTGCGCCAGATCGAGTTTGTGCCGCTCACAGACCAACGCGTACTCGTGATTCTCGTGATCAACTCGAGCGAGGTTCAGAACCGCATCCTGTCCACGCCGCGCGAGTACACGCGAGACGAGCTGACTGTGGCAGCCAACTTCATCAATGAGAAATGCGCGGGCATGGAGCTCTCGCAGGTGCGCGGTGTGATCGTTGAAGAACTCGAGAAGTCCCGCAACACCATGAACCAGGCGATGATCGACGTGGTCCAGGTGGCTCAATCCGTGATCGACGAGGGGGCCAGCCCCAAGGGCGAGTACGTCATGGCGGGCGAGACCAACCTCATGGACTTCTCGGAGCTCTCCGACGTCGAGAAGCTCCGTCGCCTGTTCGAAGCGTTCAACCAAAAGCGCGATCTGCTCGACCTGCTTGATCGCAGCATCGCCGCCAGTGGCGTACAGATCTTCATCGGCGAGGAATCGGGCTACCAGATCCTCGACGACCTGTCCGTGGTCGCCTCGCCCTACGTGGTCGACGACGAGATTGTGGGCGTGCTCGGGGTCATCGGGCCCACGCGCATGGCCTATGACCGGATCGTGCCCGTCGTGGACATCACGGCAAAACTCTTGAGCAATATCTTGAATTCCCGCGGCGAAACCCCATAGCGCACGCATCAGGCGGAAACGCCTTCCAAAACCCGGAATTCGAGATCACGGAGCCCATTGATGAGCGAGGCGAACAGCAGCGCAGACGAGCCTGAGCGCAGCGACAACCCGTCCGACGACAACGTCGAGATTTCTGAAACGGCCACTGAGGCCGCCGAATCGGCCGCCGAGGACGCCCTGGCCGCAGCCGAGGCGCGGGCCAACGAGAACTGGGACAAGTACCTGCGTGCCGTCGCCGAGCTCGACAACGTGCGCAAGCGCGCCACCCGGGACGTGGAAAATGCCCGCAAGTATGGCGTAGAGCGCCTGGTCGGCGAGCTGCTGGCGGTCAGTGACAGCATGGAAGCCGCGCTGGCCTCCGGTGAGGCAACCGACGCCGCAGCATTGCTCGAGGGCAACACGGCCACGCTCAAGCTGCTCGCCAGCGTGCTGACTAAGTTTGGCGTGGAGCAGATTGACCCGGCCGGTGAACCGTTTGACCCCGAACGCCATGAGGCCATGACGATGGTGCCCAACCCTGATGTGGAGCCCAACACCGTCATCGACGTCATTCAGAAGGGCTATGCCCTCAATGGGCGCCTCGTGCGCCCGGCCCGCGTGGTGGTCGCCTCCGCACCCCCCAGCGCTTGAATTGACGGCGCGCGGCCTTATTTACAGGCCATAGACACGAAACGTATTGCCGGGCGCGCCCCGGCTCACGAGAACTTGAGGAACCGCCAATGGGTAAAGTTATTGGAATCGACCTTGGCACGACCAACTCCTGCGTCGCCGTCATGGAGGGCGATGCTGCCAGGGTCATCGAAAACAGCGAGGGCGATCGCACAACGCCGTCGATCGTGGCCTTTACGAAGGACGACGAGGTGCTCGTCGGCCAGTCTGCCAAGCGCCAGGCTGTCACCAATCCCAGCAACACCTTGTTTGCCGTCAAGCGCCTGATCGGGCGTCGCTTTGAAGACGATGTCGTGCAGAAAGACATCGACATGGTGCCCTACACGATCGCCAAGGCCGACAACGGCGACGCCTGGGTCGAAATCGATGGCAAGAAAATGGCGCCGCCCGAAATCTCGGCGCGCGTACTCATGAAGATGAAGAAGACGGCCGAAGATTACCTCGGTGAAGAAGTCACCGAGGCGGTCATCACGGTGCCGGCTTACTTCAATGACTCGCAGCGCCAGGCGACCAAGGACGCGGGCAAGATCGCGGGCCTTGAGGTCAAGCGCATCATCAACGAGCCGACGGCCGCGGCCCTTGCTTACGGTATGGACAAGAAGCGCGGTGACCGCACCGTGGCCGTTTATGACCTGGGTGGCGGTACCTTCGACGTGTCGATCATCGAAATCGCCGAAGTCGATGGCGAGCACCAGTTCGAAGTGCTGGCCACGAACGGCGATACGTTCCTGGGCGGTGAGGACTTTGACCTGCGCGTCATCGACTACCTCGCGAGCGAGTTCGAGAAAGAGTCGGGTGTCGACATCCGCAAGGACCCGCTGGCCATGCAGCGCCTCAAGGAAGCGGGTGAGAAGGCCAAGATCGAGCTGTCTTCGCAACAGCAGACCGAAGTCAACCTGCCGTACATCACAGCCGATGCCAGTGGTCCCAAGCACCTCAACATCAAGCTGACGCGGGCCAAGCTCGAGTCGCTCGTTGCGGAACTCATCACGCGGACCATCGAGCCCTGTAAAGTCGCGCTCAAGGATGCGGGCCTCAAGGTCGCGGACATTGCCGACATCATCCTGGTCGGTGGCCAGACGCGTATGCCCAAGGTGGCCGAGGAAGTGCAGAACTTTTTTGGCAAGGAGCCGCGTCGCGACGTGAACCCCGATGAAGCTGTGGCGATTGGTGCGGCGATCCAGGGCGGCGTCCTGGCGGGCGACGTCAAGGACGTGCTGCTGCTCGACGTGACCCCGCTGTCGCTGGGCATC
>CALBPI010000049.1 GCA_937899415.1 uncultured Gammaproteobacteria bacterium
AAGTTCGAAAACATGGGCGCCCAGATGGTTAAGGAAGTTGCGTCGCAGACGTCGGACGTTGCCGGTGACGGCACGACCACAGCGACGGTTCTGGCTCAGGCCATCCTGCGCGAAGGCCTCAAGGCCGTTGCCGCTGGCATGAACCCCATGGACCTGAAGCGCGGCATCGACAAGGCTGCCGGCAAGCTCGTCGGTGAGCTGCAGGGTCTTTCGCGTCCTTGCGAAGACGACAGCGCCATCGCGCAGGTCGGTACGATCTCGGCCAACAGCGACGCTGAAATCGGCACGATCATCGCCGAAGCCATGCAGAAAGTTGGCAAAGAAGGTGTCATCACCGTTGAAGAAGGCTCGGGCCTCGACAACGAACTGGACGTCGTCGAAGGCATGCAGTTCGACCGCGGCTACCTCTCGCCGTACTTCATCAACAACCAGGCCAGCCAGGCTGCGGAACTGGAAAACCCGTTCATCCTGCTCTTCGACAAGAAGATCTCGAACATCCGCGACCTGCTGCCGCTGCTTGAAGGCGTTGCCAAAGCGGGCCGTCCGCTCGTGATCATCGCGGAAGACGTGGAAGGCGAAGCCCTCGCCACGCTGGTCGTCAACAACATCCGCGGCATCGTCAAGGTCGCTGCTGTGAAGGCGCCCGGCTTCGGTGACCGTCGCAAGGCCATGCTGCAGGACATCGCGATCCTGACGGGCGGCCAGGTGATCTCGGAAGAAGTGGGCCTGTCGCTTGAGAAGGCCACGCTCGAAGATCTCGGCGAAGCCAAAAAAGTCCAGATCTCGAAAGAGAACTCGACGATCATCGACGGCGCTGGTCAGGCTAACGACATCAAGGCGCGCGTCGACCAGATCAACCGCGAAATCGAAGAGTCGGGCTCGGACTACGACCGCGAGAAGCTGCAGGAACGCGTGGCCAAGCTGGCCGGCGGTGTTGCCGTCATCAAGGTCGGCGCTGCCACCGAAGTCGAGATGAAAGAGAAGAAGGCTCGCGTCGAAGACGCCCTGCACGCCACGCGTGCTGCGGTGGAAGAAGGCGTGGTACCGGGCGGTGGTGTTGCACTGATCCGCGCGGTCCGTTCGGCTGGTGACTTCGAAGGCGACAACCCCGATCAGAACGTAGGCATCAACATCCTGCGTCGTGCGGTTGAAGAGCCGCTGCGCCAGATCGTCTCGAACGCAGGCGGTGACGCCTCGGTCGTACTCAACGCAGTCGCTGATGGCGAAGGTAACTACGGTTACAACGCCGCCACCGGTGAGTACGGCGACATGATCGAAGCCGGCATTCTGGACCCGACGAAGGTCACGCGTTTTGCACTGCAGAACGCAGCCTCGGTTTCGGGCCTGCTGCTGACGACGGAAGCCATGGTCGCAGACCTGCCGCAGGACGAACCCGCAATGCCGGGTGGCGGCGGCATGCCCGACATGGGCGGCATGGGCGGCATGATGTAAGACGCCGTACCCACCGGTACGGATCGAGACATCGATCGTCAGGAGGCCCCGTTTCGACGGGGCCTCTTTTTTTTGCTCAACGCTAGCGGTGGTCGGCCGCTAGGAAGGTGTGGATCACAAATCCGAAACCCTGACGCCCATCGAAGCACGGCTGTTGCCTCGGTTGAGCTCGCGTCGCCACAGCGTACTCGAGGCAGGCCTCTTGTATGGGCTTTCGGGTGCGTTTATCGCAGCATTCGCACTGACGGGAACCGAAGTGTCGCTGTGGCATGCAGCGGCGTTCACGATCGTCGGCGTGACCTACAATGTGGTCGCTCGGCTCGCAGTCGATCATCCGCAGCTTAGACTGATGAGTCAGGCGGAGGTGCAAGTTCCATTTAACGTCATGGTGGCCGTGGTGTTCTTGCACCTCGCTCCGCAGCTCTCGCTGTATCTAGGGCTGACGCTGTTCTTTATCTTCTCATTTGGTGCCACCGTCATGTCTTGGCGCCAGACGATTGCAAATCTCGCCTTATCTTTCACGGGTTTCAGTTCCGCTACCGTGATGCATGGTTTGCAGATGCCGCCGCTCGAGACATTCACGCAGCAGTTTCTCGTTCTCTCCGCCACCTCCGTTGCCATATACATCAATACGCGCGTCGGCCTGCACACGAATGCGGTGCAGCGGCGACTGTATGCGTCTCAAATCAGTCTGCGTGAGGCGCTTCAAAAAATGTCCGTGCAAGAAGCGGCGCTGGCACAGCATCGCGACCGCCTTGAGCTCGACGTGGCGCAGCGCACTGCCGAACTGCGGCAGGCCAAGGAAGTCGCCGAGGCCGCCAATGAAGCCAAGAGCCGCTTCCTCGCCAACATGTCGCACGAGATCCGAACGCCGCTCAATGGCGTGCTCGGAATGGGCCAGCTGCTTGCGCAGCAGCCGCTCGGTGACGCCGAGCGCGACATGGTCGAGACGATCCGCGACAGCGGTCACAATCTGCTGGCGATTGCCAACGACGTGCTCGACATCTCAAAGATCCACGCGGGTGAGCTGCGCTTGCACCCCGAGCCCGTCGATGTCATCGACTTGTTGCGTGGCGTGATTCGGCTCTTCGATGGCGTCGCACGGAGCAAGGGTTTGTCACTCATGCTCGAGGTGCCTGAGACTGTGCCCGAGCTCGTACTGACGGACCCCGTTCGATTGCGTCAGATTGTCTCCAACCTTGTCAGCAACGGTGTCAAATTCACGGACGACGGTGGCGTGACCGTGACGTTGACGGGCCCCATCGATGGCGAGCAATGGTGCATCGATGTGGCGGACACGGGCATTGGCATTCCCGACTCCGAACGCAGCGGCATCTTCAGTGCCTTTCACCAGGTCGAGGACAGCGCCAATCGCCGTTTCGGCGGCACAGGCCTGGGCTTGTCAATCTGTCGAGAACTCGCGCAACTGCTCGAGGGCGATATTCACGTCAGCGGCACCTTCGGCCAGGGCAGTGTGTTTTCGCTGCGCCTGCCGATGCCAGAGGTGCTGGCCTGTAAGGTTCCTGAATCTCAGGCCGCGGTTGAAACGGCTGTTATCGATCCCAGCGACTACCGTGTGCTCATCGTCGAGGACAATCCGGTCAACGCGCGCGTGGCCTCCGCGATGCTCGAGCGCGCAGGCTACGCCGTCGAACACGTCGACCGTGGCCGCATTGCGCTGCAGCGCTTGGCTGAGGGGGGCGTGGATGTGGTACTCATGGACTGCCAGATGCCCGAGATGGACGGGCTCGAAGCCACGCGCCGCGCGCGCGAGGCGGGGCACAGCCTGCCGATTGTTGGGTTGACCGCCCCCGCGATGCCCGAAGACCGCGCGCGCTGTCTGGCAGCCGGTATGGACGACTATCTGGCCAAGCCGTTCACCAATGACGCGCTGCGCGCCGTGCTTGCCAATGCCCTGGCGACGCCCGCTATGGCGATCGTGTCGTAGTTTCGGTCACGAAGTCGGAGATCGCCCTCGCCACACCATCGGCCAGGGGCAGGTCGGGGTCCGAATAACTCGGCATCTGCTCGACGGGTTCGCCCGACACCATCTTCAAGACGTGATTCATGCCCTCGATGATGACGAGTCGGGCGTCGGCGTGGGCCGCGGCCAGTGCTTCACCATTGCTGACCTCGACCTGAATGTCTGTCGTGCCGTAGATGAGCAGCAGGGGTTCATCGATGTTCGCGGCCTGCTTGGGCGGGTCGTAGCGGAACCAGGAAATGAGGTAGGGCTGCACGCTTTTTCGGAACAGCACGCCGAGTTGCGCCGGCGGGTCGTCGACGAGATTGCCCGCGCGCAGCGCATTAAGCGTGCGCACGCTGTCCTCGAACAGGTCGGGCGGAATCTGCTGCGCGAGCTGGCGCGCGATGAGGTCGGCGGGGTGTTCGCCCGGGCCTGCGAGCACGGCGACACCCGCGAAGGCCTCGCGCTCAGCCGCCGTCAGCGCGATCTGGCCGCCTTCGCTGTGGCCAATGAGAAACACGGGCACGTCCAGGTGTTCCTCGAGGTAGGCCGCGAGCTTCACAGCGTCGTCGGCGAAGTGGTCGAAGCGCAGGTCGGCCTCGATGATGCTTGGATTGGCGCTCTCGCCAATCATGCGTTTGTCGTAGCGCAGTGAGGCGATGCGGTCATCAGCGAGCGCTTCGGCCAGGTAACGCAGGCTGTTGTTCTTGCCGGGCAGGATGGACGAGTTGCCATCGCGGTCCGTCGGGCCCGATCCTGAAATGATGAGGGCGGCTGCGATGGGGTCACGGCGCGGCAGCTCGAGCGTGCCGTAGAGCTTCGTGTCGCCAACATCGACGACAACGGCCTCGTCGCGTGCCGCAGCGGGCTGCGTGAGCAGCAAGGCCGCGGCGGCCACCAACGCGATGCGCTTAGTCATGCGGCACCTCCTCGAGCGTATCCTCGTCGGGCCCGAAACCCTCGATGCGTCGGTAGGCGATGAACGAGTAGGCGACGGGGCCCAGGCCTGCAAAGAGCGAGGCGCCCACCACGACTTCGATGCCGAGGCCGATGAGCGGCGTGACCATCAGCAGCGCGCCCGCGATCACGAAGAGGTAGCCACCGAACCGGTGCGTCAGCGCCCACACTTCGTCGCTGGCGAGCGTCCAGGGCGTGCGGATGCCGATGAAGAAGTTCTTCCGGATCTTGCCCATGTAGTTGCCGAGTACGATGAACAGCAGGCCGGTCGCGATAGGCACGATCGTCCCGACAGACAGCTCGTGGCCAAAGCCCGCGGCGAGGATGATGCCGCCCATGCCGACCATGAAGGCGACGAGCACAACCTGGATGACGTTGACCACGCTCTGAAAGCTGTCGGTGCGGAAGCCGCGCGGTGAAATCACAGGTATCAGCCACATCAGCAAGAGGATGCCCGCGGCCAGCGCGGGGCCCATGATGGCGGCCGTAAGCCGGCCCGAGTAGCCGTCGATTTCGCCGGCGGCGTTCCAGTGGGTCGGCACCTGATCGGGCAGGTTGGGGTAGGCGAGTACGCTCGCGAGGATGGCGCCCGCAACCAGCAGCAGGCTGATGATATTGGCGAACTTACGACTCATCGGTGGTCTCCGTGGACTTCGGCCGCAGCAGCTCCATGAGCAGGCCGGCGGCGTCTTCGAGCACGCTCGTGTTGAGCGAGTAAACGATGTGTTGCCCGCGCCGCTCCGTACGCACGAGCTCGGCCTGCTTGAGCAGGTTGAAGTGGTGCGAGAGCGACGCGCGCGTGATGGGGAAGTGTTCCGCGATGTCGCCCGCCGGCAGCGAGCCGTCACGCAGCAAGCGCAGGATCTCGCGGCGGGTCGGGTCGGCCAGAG
This sequence comes from uncultured Gammaproteobacteria bacterium, assembly GCA_937899415.1. Taxonomy (GTDB): domain Bacteria; phylum Pseudomonadota; class Gammaproteobacteria; order Steroidobacterales; family Woeseiaceae; genus CALBPI01. The sequence continues at coordinate 5,266 of CALBPI010000049.1, forward strand.
CTTTGAACAGATGTTGTGCGGGCATGGGCTATAAGATAATTAGATAAATATCTAAATACAAGTCTTAGGCCCGATTTCGACGGCGGCGGTACACTACGCGCATGCCCGTCACACCTGACACGCCGCCCATGCGCGGGCTGACGCTGCGCGCCACCTAAACATGCTGGCCAACCCCGTATTGCGGCTGCTGGCGGGCGCCGCGCTCATCAGTTTCTCACCCGTTTTCGTGGCGCTCGTGTCCGTGTCGGCGACGAACAGCGCGTTCTACCGCGTGGCGATTGGCGGCGTGATTCTCACGGGTTGGATGCTGGCCACAGGTGGTTGGCGGCGGCCGCGCGCGGCCGTGTTCGCGATGCTGCTGTTGGGTGCCGTCTGCTTCGCGCTCGACCTCTGGTTCTGGCACAAGAGCATCATTTACGTCGGGCCGGGGCTCGCAACGCTGCTCGCCAATTTCCAGGTGTTCGTGATGACGGCCGCAGGTTTTGTGCTGCTCGGTCAGCGGCCGACTTTTGCGCAGCTCATTTCCATTCCCATGGCGCTGGTCGGGCTTGGGCTCATCGTCGGGGTCGACTGGTCTGTGCTCAGCAGCGAGTACCGACTCGGCGTCATCTTCGGCCTGGCCACGGCTGCCTGCTACGCGGCCTACCTCTTGTGCTTCCGGCACGCGCAGTCCTTGTCGCGCTCAAAACCCACGGCCTTGCCCGTGCGCGAGCTGGCCATCGTGTCACTGGCGTCCGCGGCGTTCCTCGCGGGCGTCGCAGGGCTTGAAGGCGAGTCGCTCGCGATTCCGACGCTTAAGGACGCGGGCTGGCTGGTGGCTTACGCGCTGTTCGCGCACATCTTTGGCTGGCTGCTTATCGCGAGCAGCCTGGCGCACGTACCTGCGGCCCTGATTGGCCTGTCGTTGCTGATCCAGCCGCTGCTGAGTTTTGGTTGGGACGTGTTGCTCTTCGACCGCCCTGTGACCCCGCCCGAGGTCGCCGGCGCGGCCATTGCGCTCGTTGCGATCTACCTCGGTGCGCGCCAGCCCGGCCGCAATCGAGCTGTGGGATAATCGCGGGATGACCGACGCCATCGTCAAGATCCTGCTCGCCTACACCTGCGGCAGCATTATGGGCAGCCTGTTGCTGGGGCGCTTTCGCGCGCTCGACATCCGCACCACGGGCAGTGGCAACGCGGGCGCCACAAATGCGTTGCGCAGCGGCGGCAAGCTGTTCGCACTCGGCGTCATGATTATTGATGTGGGCAAAGGCGCCGTCGCCGCGGGCGTGATCCCGGGCCTCGCACTGGGTCTTGGTGCGTCGCCCGACTGGCTGCCCTACGCCTGTGGTGGTGCGGCCGTGTTCGGCCATTGCTACCCGCTGTTTCACGGCTTCCGTGGCGGCAAGGGCGCTGCGACGGTTGTGGGCACGTATCTCGTGTTCGCGCCGATTCTTGTCGTGCCCATGCTCGCGGTCTGGATTGCCACGATCCTCGTGATCGGGTACGTCGGCCTGGCGACGATGATTACGGGGCACGCGGCCTGGGTTCTGATTGCCGCTCTCTGGCTGCCCGAGCAAAATACGCTGTTGGTCTACGCCGTCGTCATGGCCTGTTTCATCGTGTTCACGCACCGCATTAACATCGCGCGCATGCGCGAGGGCACTGAGTCGCGTCTCGGCCAGCTCTCCGTGTTCCGTAAATGACGCTCGACGATATTCACAGCGCGCTGCTCGCATCGGCAGAGGCCGCGGGCGTGCCGTGCGCTGTGCACACGCTTGATGCCGTGGGCTCGACGAACACCTGGCTCAGCGAACGCCCCGCGCCCGCCGCGGGCGCGGCTGAGGCTGTGCTCGCATTGCACCAAACCGCGGGCCGCGGTCGCGCGGGCCGAACCTGGCAGGCGCCGCGTGGTTCGGGTTTGTGCTTTTCCGTGAGCTGGACCTTCGAGCACATGCCCGAGCATGCGTCGGCATTGACGCTCGCGCTGGGCGTGGCTGCCGCACGCGCTCTCGAGTCGCTGGGGCTGGGTGAAGCCATGCTCAAGTGGCCCAATGACCTGGTCTGGCAGGACCGTAAGCTCGGCGGGATTCTTGTGGAGTCTTCGGTGGCGCCGAATGGGGTGTTTCGCGTCATTGCGGGTGTGGGTATCAACCTGAAGCTGCCTGAGTCTTTTTCGCTCGATGATTCCGGAAGTGGCTGGTCGCGGGGCATCGTTGATCTCGCCTCAGCGCAGGTCGAGACGACTCTTGAAGAACTTGGCGCCGCGGTGCTCGGCGGCTGGCTGCCGTGCCTGGCCGCGTTCGAGCACACGCCACTGACGGAGGCCGTTGAGGCTTTCAATCGTCGCAACTGGCTGCATGACCGCGCCTGCGAGCTCGAGGGCGAGATGATGCGCTGCGGCGATGTTGATGCCGAAGGTCGTTTGCGCGTCGTCGGTATGAATGACGGCCACGAACGTGCGCTTGAGAGCGGCGAGATCGTGCCGCTCGCCTGGAGTGCGGCGTCTTGACGGCGTTGCTCGTGGATCTTGGCAACAGCCGCGCCAAGTGGGGCCTCTGGCGCAACGGTGCCGTTGCCGAGACGGGCACGCTCGAGCATGTGGATTCTGGTGAAGCTGCGCACTGGCAGTTCGCCGATGGCGTCGAGCAGGTGCTGGCCTGCAGCGTGGCCGGTGTTGACACGAATCACGCGACGGCCGCGGCCATTGAGCGCGCCACGGGTGTCGAGACTGTTTTCGCCGAGACGTCGGAAGAAGCCTGCGGCGTGCGCTGCGGTTACGCCGATCCCTCGCGGTTAGGCATCGATCGCTGGATGGCGGTACTGGCTGTCGCGGCCGAAACCGATGGTCCGGCGTTGGCCGTTGATGCCGGCACGGCCCTGACTGTCGATGCTGTGGTTGATGCGCGCGAACACGTGGGTGGTTTCATCGTGCCCGGGCACGACCTCATGTCGCATGCACTCACGAGTCGCACGGCGGGTATTCGCGTCGATGTCGAACAGGCGCCCGAGCGTCAGTTCGGACAGTCGACGAGTGCGGCCGTGATCAACGGCGCGCTGCTCGCGCTTTGCGGTACCGTGCAACAGTCGCTGACGTTGCTTGCGGATCGAGCCGGTGTTGGCACCGACGCCATCGTCTGCCGCTTTGCGGGGGGCGACGGCCGGGCGTTGGCTGAGGCGCTCGATCGCGGGCACGAGTATCGACCGAATCTAGTGCTGGACGGCCTGGCGGCCTACGGAGGACTTGCCGCGTGAGGAATATCTTCTTCCTGCTCGTGATCGCGAACGTGCTGTTCTTCGGCTGGCAGCAGTACCAGCAGCGCCAGCCCGAGACGGGCGTGACGGTTGTTGATCCCGACACGCTGGGTACGCCCATCGCGTTGGCCGAGGAAGATGAAGCGCCCCTAGAGGTCGTCGAGCCGGCCGCCGTCGACGCGCAGCCCGATGTGCCGACGGAGACGGTGGCCGCCACGATAGGCCGCGCTTGTCTGAGCGTCGGGCCGTTCACGGAGGTTAGCGAAGCGCAGACCGAGTTGGCAGCGATCCGTTCGGGCGGCGCTGAGGTCCGTCAGCGCGCCACGCAGGGCACCGTGTTCATTGGCCACTTCACGTTCGTCGACAACCTGCCCAACCGCGCGACGGCCCGCGAGACGCTGGCGACGCTCAAGACGGGCGGGCTCGAAGAGGCCTACCTGATTGCGGGTAGCCCCGGCGAAGACGTGATCGCCATCGGGCTGTTCTCAGGCCGCGCGAACGCCGAGCGCGCGGAACTCCAGGCCAAGTCGATGGGCATCGAGGCCAGCATCAGCGAGCGCTCGCGCGAGGCAACGGTGTTCTGGCTAGACGTGCGCCTGCCCGAAAACGGGCAGGGCGGCGACTTCGTCGAGACCTACGGCACGGACCTCGTGCTCATGGGCGACGCGGGGCGCTGCCCAAACGGCTGATCGGCTGGCGCCGCGCGCGCCGCACCCTTAAGCTACGCACAGTCGCCGGCATAGCTCAGTTGGCAGAGCAACTGATTTGTAATCAGTAGGTCC
>CALBPI010000050.1 GCA_937899415.1 uncultured Gammaproteobacteria bacterium
TTTAAGGTGCTCGCCTGGAAAGCGAGTGTGCGGTGATACCGCACCGGGGGTTCGAATCCCCCCCTCTCCGCCACTTACTCAACACGAAGCATTCCTCGTGGACAAACCTCACGTACCGACATCGTGGCCCCCGATCTGAACATGCGCGTTCTCGGCGCGTTGATTGCGCTGCTAGCCTTCGTTGCTTTCGACGACGTATGGGCAGAGACGGATTGCGATTCTGTAATAGAGGGGCTGTCTTTTCAGCATCGTCCAAGCCCCCAGTCCGCCATTGCTTGCATTGACAAGGGTGCGCTAAACGCTGTGCATGCAGCAGAAGCTGCTATCCGATTCGGTCATGCAGAGCTGGCAGCAGTCTTGATCAAGCATTCTGCGTTGCGCGCAAGCGACCGTCATAGCCCGATTGTCGGGAAGGACGCGTTTGCCAAGCCTCTGCTCGGATTGGCAGCGGAGTCGGATCTCGTGAGCGTCGTTGAGTTGCTGCTCGAAGGCGATTCCAAGATCCTTGACGACCCTGACGTTTACTGGTGGACAGGAGCCTCATACCGAAGCCCTCTCGTCTTGGCAATGCGTGCTTCGGCGACGAGTACGTTGGCACTACTACTGGAAAGAAGCCCAGATGGTGCAATTCTGGACGCGCTTGAGCTTGCCCCGGCGGATCCCAGTACTTGTGTTTTTGTTGCCGCGTTAGAGACCCAGGCCCTTGAGCGTGATCTTGAAATTAGCGATAGCTACCGCGAGGCTGCGAAGGAAGCTGCGGAATATTGCGGTCCGGCGACGATCAGGCGGTTGTTGCTGAGCGTTAGTGAGCGCGATACGCCGCGGGAATTCGAGCGGGTAATTTTCAGGCGAGCATTGATGAGGCCTAACGCATTCGCAATTGAACGCACTTGGAAGCAGCTCCTACGTGCCGGGTTGGACGATAGGGTGGCGTTGTACTCGCTTACAAGCCATGAGCGGCAATTGATTGCGCATCGCTTGACGCCGTGGCTGTCACATCGCATCAATCATTCGATCAAGCGGTGTCAGCCATAGCATTGATCTTCTTCGAGATTTGGCTGTGGCGCTTCGAGCATCCGAGCACACGTGGAATCAATACCCCAGCAACGGCAGCAGATCGGCGAACTCGCGATCAAAGTGCCGTGTCACGCGCGGTGTGAAATGCGACTGCCATTGCCCGGGCCGCGGGTCGCGTATGTGGGGATCGTCGGTCCGACGTGCGCTCCGATGTCGCCGGGCCAGCCGCCCCATGCGTGCCTTCTCGCCGCGCGTCAGTTCATAGAAGTCGGCAATGTCCTCAAACGTCTCGCGCTCATTGCCGAGAATCGACTCGTAGCGGTAGAGACGAATCCGCTCGTCATCGGGCCAGTCGCGCAGCGAGTCGAGGTGCGCGGCACGAAACTCCATCTCAGCCAGCAAACCGTCTTCAACGCTCAGTGACTCAAGATACTCGGCGTAGCTCACATCACTGGGCATGTCAGCCGGCACGCGCCCGTTGATGGCGCTCCAGTACGCATCCGTGGGTCCGCGGAACCGAAACCAGGGCTCGGCGCCACGGCGGTGATAGAAGTAGCCGGAAACGATGAGGTCACGCGGGTCGCGCACGAAACGCACGATGCGAAAGTCCTTTCCAAGGCGTGTGGTATCGACAGCAAAGCCGCTGCAGGAAATAACGCGTCTCGCTTTTAGATAGTTGTAGAAGAGCCCTTGTATGCTCTCGACGTGTTCAAACCGTGTCTTTCGCCACGGGCGGTTCAATGTGCCCTCCATGACGCGCAAGTAGTACATCGTCAGACACTTATGCAGTGTGGCGTGGATTCGAATCATGCCTTCAGCCGGGCGCACCGGCGTCGGGGCCACGATAAGATGCCCAGGCGTCGTGCGTCTCTCTCAGCGTCACTTCAAGCGCTCCGCTGAATCGGTCGCCGAGCCGATCCTTCACAAGATCATGGATGTGTTTGGCGACATGTTCTGCCGTCGACAAAACCCCTTCGAATTCGGGCAGCTCGTCGAGATTCTGGTAGCGCAGTCCATCGAGCACTTCCGCGACCGTTGTTCGTGCAACACCAATATCGATTACCACGTTAAATGCGTTGAGCCGCGGTGACATGAACTGCACGTCGACCACAAAGGTCGCGCCGTGCAACCGTTGCGCGGGACCGAAGAAGGGGTCGGGCAGCGAGTGCGCGATCATGACCGAGTCTCTAACTCTGACTGAGTACATGCGCTAGGCTCCGTAATCGATAATCCAAACAAGCCCCTTTGGCAGCGTGCCGTCGCGCAGCGTGTCGAAAAACTCTGGGGCTTCGCCAAACGGGATCCGTGTGCGGGGCAGGTCGTCGAATGCGTCGTCCGTCAGCAAGTCAACGGCTTCGGCGCGTCGATCATGTCGTGACAGCTCGCCGCGCCTCGATGCGGCTACATGCCCAACCTGGGAGCTGATGAGCCGAACCCGATTGAAGTGAAACGCGCCGCCCAAGCTGACTGAAACCGGTTTGGCGCCATACCAGCCGAGCTCGATGATCTGCGATTCGAACGCAGCATGATCGAGACACCACTGCAGGCCGCTCTGCGTACCGCTCGTGTTAAACAGCAGTGGAAACTGCTCCGGCACGTTCATATCGCCCACCGTTTCGAACCCGAGACTGCGCGCTAGGCTGGCGCGATACGTGTCCCGCTCCACGATGACGGCTTCGGCGTCGTACCGCAGCCGCAGCGTGAGTGCGAGCAGCGCGCCCAGCGTGCCAAACCCGCAAATCACCGCGGTGCTCCCTGTGCGCACCTTCGCATCCCAGGTGGCGTTCAGTGCCGTTTCGAGGTTACTGGTCATCGCCATACGATCGAGCGGCGCCGAGGCGGGCAGCTCGACCACACCCGAAGCGTCTACCCACGCCGTGGACTCATGGGGGTGCAGGCAGTGCAGCGCCCGGCCGTCACCGTCATGGCCGACCAGCGAATAGCCATACTTGATCGGGAAACTGAAGGCCCCGTCCATGTAGGGTACGCGCATGGCGTCATGCGCTTGCGCGGGCACTTGGCCCAAGGCGACTAGACGCTCTGTGCCGACAGAGATCATCGAGAAGCTCGCTGAAACTGGCACGAGGTCGGTTGATGGCGCTGGGGTCGAAGGCCGCAGCGCGGATTGCGCGGCGCTTTCGTGCCAAAGCGCTGTCATCGTAGTCTGCCCGTCATCATGACCGCGTCACCCATGACGGTGTAGAACGTGTCGCGTAGTGCAATGGCATCGTCCACCGTGGTGATCTGCGGCAGGTCCAGGAGTGGATTCCCAGAGCCAAACAGCATCGGAGCAATGTGTACCTGTAACCAATCGATGGCGCCGGCTTGCTGAAACGTCTGAAACGTTTTCGGCCCGCCCTCAACGAGCAGCGATCGAATGCCGAGATCTTGAAGGTGCTCGAGCAAGGCACTCACGTCCAGAATCCCGCCAACACGTTTGCAGCGGACCAACTCAAAGTCCCCGCGTTCGGAAGGTAAGCCTTCGTCGTCGCTGCACACAATCAGTGTGCGCATGCCCTCGACGCGGGGCAGACATGTGAGATCTGACACGTGGTTGCTGAGGATGATGCGTGCAGGATTGTCGCCGTCGACGTGGCGCACATCGAGTCTCGGCTTGTCGCAGCGGGCTGTGTTGCCGCCAACAAGCACGCCGTCGACAAGCGCTCTGAGCCGATGCGCATGATGGAGGTTCTCCGTGTTGCCGATCCACTGACTGTGACCCGCAACCGTGGCCACGCGCCCATCCAGGGACTGAGCCATGTGCACGAGCACAAGTGTTTCCGATTGCGGGCGCCAGTCAGCGAGCGCTATGGGCAGGTACAGCCGCAACGCGTGTTCCCGTGTCCGGTCCAGCGACGGCGATGTTGACAGATATAGACCCGAGTCGAGCAATCGTGCGGCGGGCATCGCCGCGGTCGTCAGTGGCGTACGACTCACAACGGCCTGCGCGTCTGCCGGCAGCGAGTTCGGTTCGTAATACTGGAAGCCCGCATCGGTGAGGCATAACACGGTTTGATCGCCTTGGTCCGCGCGTGCAGCGCTCCGCAGAGCGAGAATCTGCCGCCAGAGAGTCTCGCTCAGATTCATGGCGCAACTCCGCCTGCAGTCATTTCCGGCTCGGGCTCCGACAATTGTTGGTGGAGTGTGCGCGGCGTCCGATAGTGGAAGACTGCGATGACCGCAAGAAAAAGCAGGAACTGCAAGATTCCGAATCGCAGAAAGTTCTCTGCCGGCACGATTGACCAGGTGCCCCAAAGTATGAGCAGAAACGTGAGCGCTTGCGTCATTGTGATTGCATCTGATCTCAGTGTTATGCCAAAGCGGTGCAGTTCAATGCGGAATACAACTGCATTTAGTAGCTGCGACACGAGCAGGGCAATCAACGCCCCTGGAATGCCGAATCGGGGCACGAGCAGAGACAGCAGCACGAAAGTGGCAATGGTTCTTGCCAGGGTCCAAGAGGTGAGTCGCGCGGTCTTTTTCTTACTCAGATAGAGCAACCCCCAGTAGCGGGTAAACAGTAGCGGCACTAGTGCTGTTGCGCCAAGGGGTATCCACTGCCGAACGGATAAGTACGCGGGATCATCAGTCAGAAGTGACAAGCTCGAACCTGCCATTACGATGAGCGACACCGTTAGAAGCCCGCAGCCGACGTAAAACGTGTAGAAGGTCGCGACGCGCGCTTTTTCTTCGCCATGCGGGTCAGCGAGGGCCGTGTAGAGCCACGGACGAATCGCGGCATCTAAGGCGTTCAGCGCCATCGACGCAAGCCCCAGTAGGGCAGCGAGCACGCCATAGATGCCAAGGCTACTCAGACCGAGATGACGTTCAATGAAAAGCCTGTCGAGGCGCGCCTCCAGCAGGAAAAGAATAGAGAATGCAACCAGCGGCAGAGAAAAACGAATTGCCGGCGATACCTCGGACCAGCGCGGCACACGGATCAACTTGGGGGCGCGACGAACCAGAATCCAAGTCAGCAGGATTGCGGGCGGCAACAGCGCGCCAGTCAATGCGCCGACCAGCCCGAGGTCAAGCCATACCAGACAGAGCAACTGCAGACCGACGTTTCCAATGATAAGAAAGACTGAGTAGCACACAAAGGTCTTCAAGTCGCGCCGGTTGCGCAAGAAGACAAATAGAGGCGCCAGCGCCGTATGACAGAACGCTGTCGCCATGGCGATGATCCCAAAAGGGTAGAACTGGAAGGACGCGCCGGCCGCGACACTTCGATAGATCACCGGACCCAGCAGGGCCATGAGTAGGCTCGCTGTGATGATCAGCCCGAAGGACAGGCTAAACACCCCGCTAAGGAAGTGATCCTCGGCTTCTCGGTCGCCTCGCAGGTCGAAATACAAGGTTCGCACGGACGCATCCAGGCGCAGATTGGCGATCACCGATAGTACAGCCGCAAAAACGTTGTAAAGCACAAGTGCACCAAGCGCATCGGGCTCGAGTGTGCTGAGGTAAACCGGTAGCAACAAGACAAAGCTCGCCCGCCGAATCGCGTCGAGCAGTAAATAGCCTATCAGCGACTGCCAGAATCCAGCGGCCTTAGCGCGCATGAGACCTGGGCTCCCCTGAGGTGCGCGAGCCGGTTTCATTGGTGCCAACAGTAGTCTCTGTGTCTCCGAATAGGTCTCCAAGTAACTGAAGCAGTGTCGGCATGAAGGACTCGTGTCGAGTCGTGGCGGATTCCGAGAGGTTCGGTTTCACACCAGGCGTGTAGCCTTTCGCGACAAAAGCGTCGACAACTGCGGCATTGCGACATACAACATGGACGGGCGTCGCCGGACCCATATCCTCGATGGCGACCATGGGGGGCTGGTGGTCTCCGAAGATGACAAACAGTGTGTCGTCTTTCGCGTTGTCGGAAAGAAACTGACTGAGCATATCAATCTGATAACCTATGGCACCCGCGTAGCGCTGACGAAGATCATCGCCCGTGACACGGTTCCGTCTCACGTCAACATCAGGGGAATTAAGTTGCTCCCAATCGGTGGCCACATCCAAGGGCGAATCGTACGGATAGTGCGAATTCAGGGTCAGAAAGAACAGGGAGAATGGCTGCTCGCTGCGTTCAATGGCGCGTTGGTACGCGCTGTTGAGTGCGTATTGATCAAGAGGGGCGAATCTGTGGCCCGAACCCAGGTAGGGGATCTTCGGGCCGCGGTACGCTAACGCGTCATAGTTGACGATGACGTCTGCCTGAAAATTTCTTTGGATCTGACCCCAGTCGATATTGTGGTCTGGCACGCCGCCGAGCGGGCATAGCAGGTGATTGGTGTACCCGTTCCGGCGAAGTACGTGAAACAGCGACTCATAGGTGGAAAACGCACTCCCAGGCGCAAAAAGACGCTCGTGCACGGTGACGTTGTCCACAGTGATACCGTAGGTAAACGTCGTGTAACTGAGCCACGACCCACCGGTAAAGATTGGCGCATTGGAAAGTACCGATGCCACAGACAGGCCGTGCTTGTCGATTTGGCGGTCAAGGTGGTTTAGGTTGTCGGCGAGCTGCGCAAACATCTCTGTATCGCGGAACACAATACTGCCGTAGGACTCGATGCACACGATGGCAATGTTTGGTGGCCCTGCCAGCGTCAGAGAGTTGAATTGATTTAGGTTCGCGAAATGGGCGGCGTCTTGTTCAATAAAGCGACGATGCTCTCGGCCCAGTTCAAAATTTCGAACGAGATGCAGGATGGGCGAGTAGACGGTTCGGTAGACGATCAGTCGGTACTGATAAGTCCATAAGTGGTAGAAACAAGACGGCAGTAGCGCAATTGCGGCGATCAATAGGAACGGGTTACCCCTTAACTCCCCCTGCAGCAAAAAGTCCAGGCTTGCAAACGCGGCCCAACCGAGCGCACCAAGAATCATGGTGACCGCTACTAGCGCCATCGAGATCCAGCTGCCCATGATCGACAGGCCTGTCCTGAGTAGCGCCATATCGCTGCTTAAGACGGGCGGCCGTTTGAATATGCTGTGCATTAACGCGACATACGCGAACTGAAGTACGCCGAAGAGATACAACGCCATGAGAGCCCACGTCGCCGCGACACCATTCCAGCCCGCGTAGCTTGCAATCAGTACGGCAACCGTGAAATCGAAGTTGATTTGAAACGGATCTGAAAACGGAACCTTCGTGTAAAACAATTTGATGCCACGCGTGTCGACGATGTGCGTGGGTTTGAGGAATTGAAACAGATGCGGTCGTTCACGCAGATTGAGCAGATAGTGCGGCAGAAAGCTCACCACGTTCATAACGCCCAGAATGAACAGCGCGATAACTACATCGTTCATGAGTACCAACTCATCATGAGATAGCGCATGAAACGCTGGCGGTAGAGCATCTCCAGATCGAAGCCAGCTTGGAAGATCTCGAATACATCGTCCTCACCACCTCGCAAACGTCGCGTGGCTTTCAAGGCTTGGTGCCTAAGCCATAGCGCTGCGCGATGGCGGACCCGCACGTGGGGCGTCAGATCGCGGACACTAGGTGTTGGCGCAGCCATGGGAGGCATGAAGTCTGCCTCGCTGTAGACCCGAGTCAGCGCCCAAGCAGCCTGCAGGCGTTCCAGCACGGCGCGATCGGGACTGCCTGTGAGCACATCATCAACGATGATGAGCCTACCGCCAGGCCTAAGCGCCCCTAACAGTGTGCTGATGGTGTCTCGAAGCCCAGGGCTGTGCTTGACTGACTCGACGGCGACTACGAGATCGTATTGGGCCTTGGTAACAGAGTCGAAACTCGTCACAGAAAAAGACAGCTGGTGCGCCATTTCGCGCACGGCTGCATGCTTGCGCGCGAATGCTACTTCGTCTGCACTTAGGCTGATTCCATGCGTTTGACAGCCGGTCGCAGACGCCAGAATTCGCGACCCATAGCCAGTGCCACACCCCGCATCAAGCACTTTGCTGCCGGGCCTCAATTCGAGTCCTTGCGCGATGAGCGCGTAGACATCGTCGGCGTCGGGCAGCGACAGCCGCTTGTGAATCGGATAAGGCGAATTGCGGCGCTTCGATTCAAAGTGAATTAGGCGGTCATAAACCGAGGTCACGGACGGCTCTTTCATAAAGACCTGAGCAAAAACACAAACTCGTTCGCTGCCGCGAGCGGTTTGGTCGAGACCATCGGCTTACGATAGTCGACCCGTCTTAAGCCAAGTCGACGCCAGTGCTCGCGCCGGTGCAGCGGGTATTGGTCCGGCAACACGTCCAAGACCTCGAAACCGGTGTCTTCCAACAGGGTGCACCAGTTCACCAGCGAGTCGGCATCTTGATGCCCACGCCGTCTCCGAATTCGCTGTGACCCCGTGAGCCAACGGAACCCCAGCGTTGCCTCGTTTCGAACGAGGACGCAGAACCGTGCGCCAGGTGCGGCGACGCGACGCATTTCCGCAAGAACGCGAGGCCGGTCCAACATGCGCTCCAGCGATCCCAGGCAGGTTACGAAATCGAAGACGCCGTCATGAAAAGGCAACGCCTCGGCATTGCCGCAAACGAGTGTGGCGTGCGGGGCGTGCTGACGCGCTTGTTTAATCGCCACACCCGAAATATCAATTCCAGCGGTTTCCAGGTCGTAGTCGACTGCGGCTTCAAGCAGTCTGCCCAGGCCGCAGGCGACGTCCAGGAGCCGGCTCCCGGGTGCGACTTGGAGCAACTCCAAGAACACGTAATAGGCGCGCAGTGGACGCAGGTAACGTTGCCCCTTGCGCTGATACGTGGCATCGAACCAATTCGCGATGCGCTGCTGTTCGGTCACGCGGTTTGTCACAGCAGGTACCTTGGTGTGCGGTCGCGGTAGCGCATAAAGTCGGCGCCGAAGCGGTTGCCGAGGTAGTCCTCTTCCAGGCGAACCTTGGCGTGCATGTGCAGGACGTACACCAATATTCCGAGTGCGAACCAAAGCGACGGCATGACAAGCCAAAATCCCACGAACATGACGTACATCCCAACCAGCCCCGGATTTCGTGACCAGCGAAAAATTGAGCGCGTTTGAAGGGCACGGTGGTCATCGGCGGCGTAGCGACGCAACGCGAATACAGAGCCCAGCGTCAGCGCACGACCCGCGATCATGAGCGCTGCAGCCTCTATGGCGATGACCGTGCCGGGAGCGTACAGGTAGTCGCCGATCGCTTCGGGGCCCCAGATCAGATCACCGAGCGGATAGAGGAATACCGCGTAGACGATCACCAGTGGCAGCACGAAGCGGACTGTTTTCTGGGCCGGCGACAATGCAAACCAGCGTCGGAATGGCGGCGAGTAAAATGCGAGCTGCGCGTCGTCTGGTAACCAGAGCCGTCGCGAGGAGGCCACGCTCGGCGTATGCAGCACGGTGAGCTCCAATACGAGTGTTGCGTAGCAGGCAAGGATGAGTAGGTCGAGCGGGGACATCAACGTTGTATCAGGAGTGCGTTAAACGCCAAGGCGACGTCCCGCCAGGTGCGCTGCGGCCGCGGCCCGGAGGGACGCAGCTCCGCATACTCGGCGGGGCATGTGAGCAGTTTGTGCAATGTGTGTGTGACGGCCTCGTGGTCTCCGGTATCCACGTAGCGGATGTTGCCATGCGGCGCAAACGTGCGCATTGCGCCCGTCGGGTGCGACAGGACAGGCAGGCCGCAGGCCAGTGCTTCGGCGGTCACCATGGAGTAGCTCTCGTCGACAGAAAACTGCAACAGTAAATCCGCTTCGCGCATCAAAAGGTTCACTCGGTTATGGGGCACCGCACGTTCGATGCGGATGCGCGCGCTGAGACCGGCGTTCTCGACCCGTTCGCGCACCTGCTCGAAGCGTGAGGGCTCAAAGTCGGCGTTTCCGTGGCAGGTGAGCGTCCAGTCCAGGTCAGTGAGCGACCCCAGTGTGTCGATGAGTCGCTCGTAGCCTTTGCGCGGCAGGTAGTTGGCGAGGCAGAGCAAACGCCGCGGCGTTTGGGCATAGTTCGATTTTGGTTGCCAGTCATCGTCGATGGCGGGTGCGATGCAGGTGAGTCGATCTGCGGGGACGACGCCCAGCGCCCGCACGGCCTCGCCGACGGACTCTCCGGTTACCACCACGTGACTGGCGGCGGACAGGGTCGTGTCGCCCGGGAGTCTGTCAGGCCTCATGTGAAGCAGCAACACACGCAGTCCGGCGTGCGATAAGAGCTGCGTCGCCAGCGACTCGAGCACGAGCCCGTCGATGATCAGGGCGTCGCCTGGTGCGACCGCTTTGAGATCGCTTTGATCGCCATGGTAGAGGACCGGGTGACCCAGGCGCTCCAGGCCGTCCATGAGGCGGGCGTTGTAGTGATAGCCGCCCGAGATCTGATCGGCGCGACCGCTACTGAATAGATGGACGCTGGGCGGCATGGCGGAACAGCTCTGCGAACGAAATGGCAAACGAGCCGCAGAGTAGCAGCGTCGTCAATGCGAGCGCGAGCTGTTGCATGACGCCTGGCAGCAACGTTGCAGCACAGAGCAGCGTAAAGCTCGCGCCCGCGATTACGGCGGCGTATCGACGACGGCGTTCGGCGAAGTCGCCGCCTGCGAGACCCCAGACAGCAAGGCGGTAGACATAACGCAGCAAGCCGGGCAGCACCACCCAGAGCGCGACGCCCTCGACGAGGTGAAAGTAGAGCCCAGCTGTGAGCACATAAACGGCGTCGACTTCCATGTCGAAATGGCTGCCAAAGCGATCGGTTTCGTTGCGCGCCCGGGCAATGCGTCCGTCGATGACGTCGAGCATCACGTTGCCGGCGAAGGCGGCAAACGTCAGTGCTGGTGTCAGTACGTCAAACAGGCACAGCACTGTGACCAGCAGCAGCAAGCGAAACAGCGTCAGCAGGTTGGCCAGCCCAGGCGGCGTCCGGTGTTGCACGAGGCGTCGGCGTTGGCCCAGCAGCAGGCCGCCGAACAACACGACGCAGGTCAGGGCGACGACGATCGACGCGTCCAGCAGGATCGCGGCGGCAACGGCCGGCGGCAGCACCAGTGCGATCAGGTTGCTGCAGTGATTGAGCCTGCGATCTAACGCGTCCATGGGCGTGGTGTTGGTCGTGTTCCGAGAGGTCTGACGGGCACACTGACGTGTCGGGCGCATTGCCGCAACCTGGGTGCTGTGGGCACAATACTCGCGCGCATTCTTCCCGAGCGCATCACGGAGTCCCGCTTTATGGCGCACGACGCCGACCGGACCGAGGATTACACGCCCGTCTTCAACGATTTGGTGTTTCGTTCACTCGAGCCCATCTGTGTCGGCGTTTTCGTGCTTTACACCGTCTTTGTGCTCATGGGCTTCCTCGACGCGCATACGACGGGCGTGCGCCTCATCGTCGTGTCGACCGACGCGTTGTCTGCCGCCATCTTCCTGGGGCTTTATTTCGCACTGAGGCGCGGCATGCTGACGTCACGCTGGATCAACCCGTTGTGCGTCATGCTGGCCTGTATCTGTGTGGCGAATGTGCTGCTCGCATTTCTCTACGTACAGGACGCGTTTTACCTGATCTATCTGCCCATGATCATCGTGTGCTACGGCGCGTTCCTGTTGTCGCTTAAATGGCTGTTCATCAACGTCACCATTGTGTTCGTCGGCGCGGCTGTGTTTGCCGCGCCATCATTGCCGGAGCCGATTCGCTACCGTTATCTGCCGGCGCTGGTGGGCGCCACGATTCTCGCGACGATCATGCTCTATGTCCGACGCCGCGGTGTGATCGCGGCGCAACGGGCATTGTCCGCGGCGCGGGGTGAGCTCGAGAACCGCCTGCAAGTGGAGGCGCAGCTGGCGCACTCGCAGCGTCTGGACAGTCTGGGCAAGCTCGTCAGCGGCATCGCGCACGAGTTCAACAACCTGCTCATGGTCATTATTGGATATGCCGATCAACTCGTCGCCACCCGCCGGGGTTCGTCCGAAGAAACAGACCTGATCGCGATCCGCGACGCAGGCGAGCGCGCCGCCGCGCTGTCGGCGAAGCTGCTGGCGTTTAGCCGCCAGCAAGTCATGAAAACCCGCGTGGTCGCGGTCAACGAGATCATTCGAACGGCGACGCCGCTCGTCGAGCGCAGCCTCACGGGTGATGTCGCGCTGCACGTGGACCTGGCCGAGGACGCCGGGCAAGTCAGTGTGGATACACTGCAGATTGAGCAGGTGTTGCTCAACCTCGCACTCAACGCCCGGGATGCCATGACCGAGACAGGCGGGACTCTGACGATCTCGACTGCGGGTGTGGCGGACCGCGAGGTTGTTGAGATTACGGTGTCCGACACCGGGTCCGGTATGAGTCCGGAAATAAGAGCGCGCGCGTTCGAGCCGTTTTTCACGACGAAACCACAAGGCAGCGGTACAGGGCTTGGGCTGGCCACGGTGTATGGCATCGTGACGCAAAGTGGTGGCACGATCGAGCTCGAGAGCGCCCCCGGTCAGGGATCTACGTTTCGAATCACGCTGCCGCGCGTCGAGTCGCCAGCAGCGGGGCGCGACAATGCAGAAGCCAGTGGTGAACGCGCGTCGCTGACGCTGACGGGCACGGTATTGGTCGTGGATGACGAGCCGAACGTGAGGGACGTGGTCACTAAGACACTCGAAAACCTGGGTTGCCGAGTTATCGCGGCCGACAGTGGTGCCGCGGCGCTCGAACTGGCGGCGACGCGCGCGTTTGACGTCATCCTGACGGACATCATTATGCCCGGTATGTCGGGCATCGAGCTTGTCGAATCGCTGCGTCGAGACGGGTTCCAGCAACGGGTGATTTACATGTCGGGACATGGTGCCGATGACGAGGCGCGTGCCGCGGCACACGGCCCTCTGCTGCGCAAGCCGTTCCGCAGTCGCGCGCTGATTACGGCGCTGGCCGAGGCGCTGGATTCCGCACAGGCTTAGACGGCCGTCGCGGTACACTGCGTAACCTGGCATCGGGGGAGGGCCAGTGGACGACACCACGCCAAGGGACTGGAGCAGCTTCCGTCGCATACTCTGGGTGGCACCCGGACTGATCCTCATTGCGTCCATCGTGCAGGCGTCGTGGACCACGGCTGTACCACTCGCCGGGCTCGCGGTCGTCCTCGCGGCGCTGCTTTTTTTTCGACGGGGCAAATCACGCGCGATCACACTACATGTCTCGATCGCACTGCTGATCGCATTTCAAACCGGCCTGTTGTACTCGACGACTGACGAGGCCAATGTTGGCATCGTCTGGTTTCTCGTGGTGCCGGCCTTCGTTGCGCTGCTCGGCAGCCGCAGCCACATCCTGATCTGGACGCCTGTCACCGTTGCCGCGATCGCCTACACCTGGTGGCTGTATGCCGACTACGCGTCGATGGCGCACCCCATGTCGCTGGTCAACCTCATTGGCGCCACGCTGGTGGTCTCAGTGGCGGCGCTCGGCGTCGTCACTGAAAGAGAACGCCGCGAGCGCGCGCTTGTCGAGACCGCGCGTCAGGCGCAGGCCGAGGCGCGTGATCGGGAGCGTGCGCAGCGTGAGTCAGAAGAAGCCAGGACCGCGTTGACGCACTTTCTGGGCTCGATGAGCCATGAGTTACGCACACCGTTGACAAGCATCGTGCTAGCGGCCGATATGCTTGAAGAGGTGTTAGTCGGGTCGGACCATGCCGTATGGCCGCGCAATATCCGCCGTAACGCCGATTCACTGCGTCTTCTGCTCGATGATGTGATTGACCTGGCGCGCAGCGACGCTGCGCGGTCGTCGCGCGATCCTGTGCCGTTCGAGATCGCCGAACTCATCGAGAGCGTGCGGACCATCGTCCAGCCTGTCGCCATGGCGCGTGGTCAGCGGCTGTTTGCGGGTGCGATGCCGGATGTGCCGGTGCGATGGGAGGGTGAGGCAGACCGCATTCGCCAGGTACTCGTGAACTTGCTGACCAATGGTTTGCGTCACGGCCAGGGGTCGGGCGTGTGGTTGCTGGTGCGTTTCGATGAGGGCGCGCTCGTGTTCGAGGTGGGTGACGACGGTCACGGTATCGCGCCCGAATGGCACCGCGAGATCTTCAAACCGTTCTTTCAGGCGCCTGTTCCCGGGCAGCCCGACGACGATGACGATAGCGGCACGGGCCTCGGGCTGGCCATATCGAGCGGCTACGTGGCATCCATGGAGAGTGCGCTGCAGTTGTGGTCGGCGCCGGAGAAGGGCGCCGTTTTCTCCTTCTCACTGGCGCTTGGCGCGCTCGGTGAAAGCCGTTTGTCGTCGCGGTACACGCGCGGCAGCGGCTGGCCAGTGCAAGTGGACGTTCAGTCGCGCCTCGAGGGCCCGCTCGAGTGGGCGCGCGCGTGGTGCGAGCAATGGCGCATCGAGGTTGTCGAGGGCGCGACGCCGCTGACGCTCGAGTACGACGGGGCCCGGGCGCTTGGCACTTCGGCTGAGCTCATGCGCGACCTGGAGCGGATCGCGGGCATTGAGGGCCGCGATGCATTGAATGCTGAAGCGAGCGGCGACAAGACCTCTCTGCGCTGCGTGGGCTGTGACGATGACCGCGATGTGCTGGCTGTGCTCGAGGCGCGCCGTGAGGCCGCTGGGCACCACGTCAGGGCCTTCGTTGCTTCGGCCGCAATGCTGGGCTACCTGAGGGCGAAGCCGGCTGACGTGGTGCTGCTCGACGTAGACCTCGGCGCCGAGTCCGGTCTCGACGTGCTGCAAACTATCCGAGGGCTTGACGGCCCGAACGCCGGGATACCCATCTGCATGCTCAGCGGGAGGATCGATCAGCGGGAGCGGAGCCTGGCGCTGGGCGCGAACGCCTATCTGCTCAAACCCTCGAGTGGCCCCGAGCTGCTGCAAACGCTGGCAAGCCTGGCGCGGCTCGAAGACTGAGATTGGACCGCATGTCCTCTGAAGTGGTGTTGATATTCGGTAAGGCATTGCTGTGGTGGGGCATTCCTATTGGCTTCTGCCTCTACCAGTTGTGGACGGTCAGGCGCCGTGACTAAGCAATATTTCGACAGAGCTGGGTCACCAGTGTCTAGTTTTATTGACAGATAAGATTAGACAAAAATTGACTCAGACTGAGACACGAGAGTAGTCTGTCCAGTGCCGCGAACACTCGTCCGACCGTCTTTTGGGGCTGTGTCGGTTGGTTCTGACACCTTCAATCCTGGGGAAGGCTACCGATATGTTCCCAATTACACGCTTGTTTGACTCCGAGCACTCAGCTCGTGAGGCCATCGACAAACTGGTCGAGGGCGAAGAACCACACGAGCGCAGTCTCGTGATTCGCGGTGCAGATGCGAACGCGCCCGCGCAAGTCGAGGCCGCGATTGCCTCTGGCATGATTATGGAAGGCCATAAGAAGTCCGTGCTGTCTGCGCTGGCGCGCGGCCGGGTCGTCGTCTCGTCGCGACCATCAGACCTGAACACGGGCCGATTTGTGGAGACCACCCTGGACGCCACTGCTGTTGATCGCGGCGCTATTCAGGACTACTACCCGCCCAATCCGGCGCCGTTTTCTGACTTCTTCGGCTTTAAGGTGCTGCTGGAGAGTAAGTCCGAAACAGGACTGTTCAAATTCGACAAAGACAGCTCGTTCGGTCTGAGACTGCTGAGCAAGAAGCAGGGGCCGATGTTCGGCACCAAGTTGATCAAGCACAAAGGCGCGCGCGGCTCGTCTGTTGAGCGCATGTCCAGCAAGGCTGCGCCACTTTCTTCGGCGATCGGACTTAAGTTGCTGTCGAAACGCAAGAGCGCCTCGGGCAGCTCAGTCTCGCGCATGTCCAGAACAGCTGCGCCGTTCTCGAAATTCATGGGTTTGCGTGTTTTGAGCAAGAAAACCTAGGGTTTCATGGGAATCGCCTGGACGGGCAATCCCGAATACATCGCAAAGGCGGCACCTGCTGGTGCCGCCTTTTTTTTTGTGCTGTCGAGCACAAGTTATTCGACAATCGATATCTGTAAACTAAAGATGACAGTCATGTAGGTAACAAAAGTTGACATAGCCGTATTAGACGAATTACTGTCTAGCTTCATCGGCATGTGCCCTCTGGGTGGACGCTGATCGGTTGCCCGGCACGAAGATCGGGTGCTTGGGACCCTTGTGGGTCTCGTGGCTACCAATAGGAACTTCGGGAGACACCTATGTCTGACTCGGATCGCGTCTACGGGACGGGGTTGACCATGAAGCAGTCCGAAGAACTCCATAAGCACATCATCGATGGTGCGCGGGTGTTCTTCTTCATTTCTGCGATTGCTCACTTCCTCGCGTACTTGTTCACCCCTTGGTTAGGTTAAGGAGCACAGCATGAATCAGGCACGTATGTGGTTGGTCGTAAAGCCGACCGTCGGTATTCCGCTGTTTCTCGGCGCAGTAGCGATCACCTCACTGGTCGTTCACTTCGCAATTTTGAACAACACCACCTGGTTCCCGGCGTTCTTCGGCGGCTAGCACTCCCGAATGGGGGGCTGGTTCTGAACATCGGAACCTGAACAAGAAAGAATGGCCGGGCTCGCCCGGATGCGAAAGGGCGGGGTCCGTTTAGCGGACCCCTTCGTATTGGTGACATTTCGACGTGGGGCGAATTAGTCAACGACTGACCGAGCGGTGGATCGCGCTCGGTCCCCGCTTTATGCCGTTTGCGGATATCGCAACAGCAGATCTGCCGTTGCGTCGTCTGCTGCGCCTGTCGTTGTTCCAGGTCACCACAGGCATGGCGCTCGTGCTGCTCGTCGGCACGCTCAACCGCGTCATGATCGTCGAGCTCGGCGTGCCCGCGACGTTGGTGGGCGCGATGCTCGCGCTGCCGCTTGTGTTTGCGCCGTTTCGCGCGCTCATCGGGCACAAATCCGATACGCACCGTTGCGCATTGGGCTGGCGCCGCGTGCCCTACATCTGGAAGGGTACGCTCTGGCAGTTCGCGGGCTTCGCGCTGATGCCGTTTGCGCTGCTCGTGCTGGCGGGCAAGGGCGAGTCTGGATCTGCGCCGCTATGGATAGGCCACGCAGCGGCCGCGCTCTCGTTCCTGCTTGTGGGTGCCGGCTTGCACACCGTGCAAACGGCAGGTCTTGCGCTGGCCACGGATCTCACGCCACGCAGCTCGCACTCACGCGTCGTCGGGCTCATGTACATCATGCTCTTGCTGGGCATGATGGTCAGTGCGCTGCTGTTCGGTATGGCCTTGCAAGAGTTCACGCCGGGTCGACTCGTTCAGGTGATCCAGGGCGCGGCGCTGATCACGATCGTGCTCAACGGGCTTGCCATGTGGAAGCAGGAGGGCATCTCGCGGCAGCCGCCGCAGGTGGCGCCCGACCCCACGTTTGCTGAGTCCTGGGCCAAGTTCTGCGAGGGCGGCAACACGCGCCGCCGGCTCGCCATCGTCGGCATCGGCACCATGGCTTTCGCGATGGCCGATGTGTTGCTTGAACCGTTTGGCGGCCAGGTCATGGCCATGTCCGTTGCGGCGACGACCAAGCTAACGGCGCTGCTCACCTTCGGCGGCCTGCTGGGTTTCGCGCTCGCCTCCAAACGTATCGATGACGGCGCCGACCCCTACGTCATCGCGCAGTACGGCACCTGCATCGGGCTGCCGGCGTTTGCGCTGGTCATCGCTGCCGCGCCGCTCGGCATGCTGCCGCTGTTCCTTGCGGGCAACTTCCTGATTGGTTTCGGCGGCGCGCTCTTCGGGCACGGCACGCTGACGGCAACGATGCACCGTGCGCCCGAAAAGCAGGCGGGCCTGGCCCTGGGCGCCTGGGGCGCCGTGCAGGCGACGGCTGTGGGTGTCGCGATGGCGCTCAGCGGTGCGCTGCGCGACCTCGCCGTCGTACTCTGGGGTGCGACCGACGGATTGTGGGGGCTCGGTGGCGTCGCCACGGCGTACTACGCCGTGTACACCGTGGAAATCGTGTTGCTGATCGTGACGATCGTCGCAACGCTGCCGCTGATTCGACGGGCCGTGCAGCGTCGCGCCGCTGGCGCAATGCCCGAGAGTGACCCCGCAGAGCAGGGCGCCGACGACGTCGTGTCGGGCGGTCGTGCAGCACAGGCGCCTTAAGCGTGGCGGTACGCGACATCCTCGAATACCCGGACCCGCGACTGCACGAGCTGTCGTGCCCTGTCGATCATTTCGACGACGCGCTGGCGCGCACGGTCGACGACCTCATCGAAACGCTGCATGCATCGGCGTCGATTGGGCTCTGCGCACCGCAAATTGATGTCTGCGAGCAGGTGCTGGTCATGGACCATTCCGAGGACCAGTCCGCCCCTGAGGCTTACGTCAACCCCGTCATCACGCGGCGCCGTGGCTTTGGTCTTGTGGAAGAGCGTTGCCTGTCCGTGCCAGGCATGTCTGCGTTTGTATTTCGGGCCACGGCCATTGCGGTGCGGGCCCAGGATCTGACGGGCGCGACCTTCGAGCGGACGCTCACAGGCATGCCAGCTGTGTGCCTGCAGCACGAGATGGATCACTTCGACGGCAAGCTCGTCGCAGACCGTATGAACTGGTTCAAGCGCCGCCGCTTGCGTGCGGCGCTTCATAAAACCGAGGAACCCGCCTAAGCCGCCCCGGCGTCCTCGCCGTCATCGAAAATCGCTTCGATGGACATGTCGAACAACCGCGCCACACGAAACGCGAGCGTCAGACTCGGATCGAACTTGCCCGTCTCGATGGCGTTCACGGTCTGACGCGACACCTCAAGCGCTGACGCCAGTTGCGCCTGGGTCCAGTCACGCTCGGCGCGCAGAACCTTGAGACGGTTCTTCACAGGTAACGCCGCCGCACGAACAACAGTGACACCAGGTAAGTGATCCCCATCAGCATCACGAGATAACTGATCTCGGCGTCGCTGGCGATCACATTCACGATGTCGAGTGACGAGTAGGCGATGCCCGCAATGAGTGTGATGCCCAGTGTGATCGCCATGGCCTCGAGCTGAATGCGCTGCTGCAGTTCATCGAGATTCAGCAGGTGGCGTTTGTTGGCGAGGATCATGCCGGCGCCGACGGCAATCTGCAGCGAGATCGCGAGCACGCTTAGCGTCACATTGCCGTCCCAGAGAAACTCGGCGCCGAACACGGCGAGCGCCACGGTGATGAGCCAGGCCCCGGTCCACTGCGCCAGTCGAAGGGTGTGGTGCCGGTTGCTGGCATCAAAGCCCGAGGGGCGCGTTTCTGCTGCTGACATGGTCAGGTTCCTTTGTCTAAAAGTAAAGCGTGCTTTACATCATGAGTCAGACGAAACAAGAAGTTAAGTTTACTTTACAAAAAGATGAGGACGCTTGTCTTCGGAGGGCTAGCGCTCAAGTGAGACGAGCTCGTAGCGGTTCATCATGTAGCCGTCGATGCTGCCGTAGACGAGGATGCAGTCCGCGTCATCGGTGACCCAGACGTCGTAGGTCGGGTGCGTAGTGCCCCCCATGCCGGCATCGGAGTCATCGATGAACCGCAGGTGGCGGCAGCGGAAGGTGCCAGCCTCGACGGTCTTCTCTTCGATGCCGACGTATTCGAGGTCGATATGCACCTCAGCCACCTGCGGCGGCGTGGCGCCGCGGTGATCGGGCGAGGGCAGAAAGACCCGCAGTTTGCGCCGATGCTGCCCCAGGCTCGGGTCCATGCAACGGGCGAGATAGCCGTCGCCAACGACGGGGTGCGTACCAAAGCCGTCGAACGGGCCTTCCACCTCAACGCATTCCGATAAGCGTCCCAGTGACGGGCTGTCACTTTCGCACTCGATCACGCCCTGGCTCGCATCGTGGCGCAGCCAGCCACTGCCCATGGGCGCATCACCGACGGTGAGGTGAACGTGAAGGTATTCGGGCACGCCAGTGGCGTCCATGGCATAGACGATGTCGCGCAGCACTGTCGGCTCAGGCTCTTCGATCTCGCAATGCGCGCGCATGATGACGCGGCCGTCCCCGTGGTGTGTGAACCGAAACCACTCCTGACCCCGTTGCTGGTCCATGAGCTCAGGCTTTTTCGAGGTGTAGCGGATGTGACCGGATACGCTGCGGTGCGGCATGGGCATGGCGGGGGACCTCTGTTTGGGGCGGCGCATTGTGCCATGCACCGCGCGCAGGCTCAGCGTGTCACGACCATTTTTGTTTCTCTTGGTCGTGGGGCTTGCGCAGCAGTTCCTCGGCTTCCGTGATCAACGCATCCTTGGCCTCATGCGCGTCGCCATCCTGCCCTGCGATGCGTCGCATGAGTGCAAGCGTGGACTCGGCCTGCTCCTCGCTGAACTTACCCTCGCTGGGTTTGAGCACGTCACGCAGTTTCGAGTAGAGCTCGTTGCCCTTTCCCAGCAGGTAGGTCGAGGAGATGAGCAACGCCGCGGCGTCGCGCTTCGAGAGCCCGAACTCGTCTTCGAAGATACGCAAGATCTCGGCCTTTTCCTCGCTGCTCATGTCACCGTCCGCCTTCGCGGTCCCGGCGATCAGCAGTGCCGCAACCTCCATGGGGCTCGTGACGTGGAAGATGGCGTTGCTTTCATATTTCTGGCGCCACTTCCGGCGACGATGCCACAGCCACGGATTCAGACCGCCAAGATCGATACCCATGTCGGCCAGTCGATGCAGCAGCCAGAGGATCGTGACGATAGAGCTCAGTGCGCCGAGGATGATGTGCACAGCAAAATCCCTGTGTGTGAACGGACGATGTTCGGTGGCCACGCCACCGCGCCATTACACGACGTTGGGACTACTGCTGGCAACCCGTGCGTAATCCGGCACCAGTCCACGCACGAGCGCGGCCGATGCCGCGACATCGATCCAGGCGATGCGAAGCAGTGGTGCGCCGACGCCCTCGATGCTGAACGCCAATGCCGTGAAGCTCAGCATGCTGACGAGCCCTGCCAGCGCTGCGGCGAGGCGCAGGTTGGGCTGGACCGCGGCCGCGAGCAGCAGTCCGCCGATGATGCCGAACAGGACAGCGCGGTGTTGCAGCAGCAACGCCAGGTCACCGGAGACCGCACTGACGCCGTACAAGCGGTGCAATGTACCCGCCCCGCGAAGCCCAACGATGGGCGCGAGATTGATGAAGCCGGGAACGACGAAACACAAAGCAATGAGTGCGCGCATGCCGCTGAGCATCGAATGTTCCAAGTAATTGCGCAATAACGCGCGAGGTCATGGCACGGCGTAGGTAACGGCCACGAGTGGCCGCCGTTGCCACGTTGTGTCAAGCTGGTTCTCCACGCGCAGGGTTGCGCGCGATCGCAATGATCGGACCGACGTCGGTTCCTGTGCGCGATGGCCATGCCGTGGCAAGGGAGGGCGACGCGATGGCACACAGCGAATCGCATGGCGCACGCCCGGGTGCGCCCGCACCGCTGCACGAGCGCGAGACCGAACGACTCGCCGCGCTGCGCGGCCTGGGTTTGCTCGACTCGCCTTCTGCATTCCGCTTCGATGCCATTACCGAGCTCGCGAAGCTCGTGTTCGATGTTCCCATTGCACTCATCTCGCTGGTCGACCGAAACCGCCAGTGGTTTCTCTCGCGTCAGGGTCTGAATGCCGTGGAGACGCCCAGGGACATCGCGTTCTGCGCTTACGCTATTCACGAAACACAAATGCTCGTGGTTGAGAACGCCCTCGACCATCCCGTGTTCAAAAAGAACCCACTGGTGACGGGTGAGCTCGGCATCCGTTTTTATGCGGGTGCCGTACTTAGGTCTACGGAAGGCATGCCACTGGGCACGCTTTGCGTGATTGACACCGTATCGCGCGCTTTCGACGCTCGCGCGCGTCGCACCTTGTTGACCCTGGCGCGCATGGCGCAGTCGGAAATGCTCCTGCCACCGGCGCTGTCCGCGGGGCGCGCCCGCGCCCAGGTCGGCACTAATCGCGATCCGATTACGGGTCGGCTCTGGGGCGACGCGTTCTTCGAGCGCGTCGACGAGCGGCGTGCCGCCGCATTGCGAGAGCAGCATCTCGTGATGTCGGTGCACGTCGAGAGCATGGGCTATTTTTCGAACATGTATGGCCGACTGGTTGCCGACGAGATCTCCATCGCGGTCTGCGAACGCACGGAGTGGGTGCTGTCCGCCGAGGGCCGGCAGCTGCTGGCGCGGCTCGACAATGACTGGTTTGCCGGCATCGTGAGCTTGCCCCGCGATACCGACGTTGCGTTGCGGCTCGAGCGCTTGCGCTGCGCACTTGCGGACGCGCTGCGTCAGCCACTGACGACGGCCGTTGGGTCCGTCCACGTTCGCGCGGCTGTCGGTCTCGCGGTGCTTGACGATGCAGACCGCAGCGCCGGCGCCACGGTACGCCTGTGTCGCTTTGCCGCGGCTGAACTCGCGGAGCCGTCGGACGTTCGGGCGGTGGTTGTGGACGGTGCGCTGCGCGACGCGGCGATTCGGCGCCAGAAACTCGCGGGTGAGTTGTCGGCCGCGATTAACGAGGACGCACTGTCGCTCGTGTTTCAGCCCAAGATCGATTCGGACTCGCAAGGTCTCGCGGGCCTTGAATGCCTGTTGCGATGGCACCATCCCGAGCTCGGTCTCATCTTCCCGACTGAGGTCCTCGAGATCGCGAGCGAGTCCGGGCTCTCGGGCAAGCTGGACCGCTGGGTGCTTGCGACGGCGATGGCGCACGCTGCACGTTGGCAGCAGCGGGGTTACACGTTTGGGCGTGTGTCCGTGAACATCATGACCGGTACGCTCATCGATCCGGCATTCCGCGGCTGGCTGCACGAGCAACTCGACGCGCACAACGTGCACCCGGAGAGTCTCGACCTCGAGATAGTCGAGAGCGCTGTGGTCAGTGATCTCGATTCGACCGTCGAGGTCATGCGCCGCTTGCGCGACGACGGCGTGACGTTCTCGCTCGACGACTTCGGTACGGGCTTCTCATCGTTGTCCATTCTTCGTGAGCTGCCCGTCAGTACACTCAAGATCGACAAGTCGTTCGTCGAACGCGTGGGTGACGATGCGCGCGCTGCGTCATTGTGCTCAGGCATTGTGAATCTTGCTCACGAGCTGGGGCTGAACACGGTCGCCGAGGGTGTCGAGACGACCGCTCAGTCGGGCATCTTGCGCGCGCTGCGCTGTGACCAGTTGCAAGGGTTCTGGTTTGACAAGCCGTTGTCTGCCGAAGACTTTGAGGCGCGCTACGGCGCGCGCTCGGTCGACGCCTGAATCAGCCGAGCGTGACGGCAGCGCCTGGCGCTAGCCATTCAGAAGCTTCCTGAACGCCCACTGGCTCGCCCAGTAGCCTTCATGCTTCGGCAGCGTGTCATCGACGTCGGCGACACGTTTGTCGTAGAAGATGTGCGCGGCCGGCTCGGGGACGGGTGCAACAACCATACGTGTCGGGATCATCGTCAGGTTCATGAAAGGGCGCGCGTTGAATCGCTCAAGCGCGGGCTGCTCACAACGGACGCAGACGCCACGTCGGACATTGGGCGGCGGACGCCAACGCTTGAACGCGATGGTGCCGGGCACATGCGGTGCGACATCGCCTGCTTCAAACACCAGGATGTCGCCGTGTGTGTCCTGGTTAAACGCCTGACAGAGGGTGCAGTGACAGAGCGCGCGAAACCTGGGCGCAGCCGAGATCGTGATCGACACGGCGCCGCACGAGCACTGCGCTCTGGCATGTTCTTTTTCTGTACTCACGATGTGTGGCTGCGTTCGAGCAGTTCCCCGATCTCGTCGTGGTAATCGCGCCAGTGGGCGAACGCTGCGCTCGCCCAGCGTCGCACGGCGGCCACGTGGGCTTTTTCAGATTGAATCGGCCACACATCGTTCACCGTGACCGTGTGTGCAAGAGGCGGTGGGGCCAACCAGCGAAAGGTTGACTTCGCGGTAACGACCCGCCGCCGCACGTCGGCCAGCGATTGCAGTGGTACCTGTTGCTTGAAGTGGGCGTAGAGGCTTGCGAGATGAACGTTCACAGATTGGATCGACTGCGGTCCGGCAACGCCCGGGTGCTGGACAGCGTAGGCATCGACGGTGAGCGGATGAATGTGCATGAGCGCGGGGTTTTGGTACTCGCGGGCGAGCACGTCGCCGAACCGGGCCCAGCAGCCCGTGGACGCGAGCATGTAACGGTGCGTCTCGCCGTTGGGGACGTCGGGCGCGACGGCGCCACAGCCCGGGCAGGGCGCCGGCTCCATGGCGGAAGGCGTGACACGTGCACTCATGGCTGAATCGTCGCACGCCGGGCTGCTACTGGCGAATGGCGGGCCAGCCAGCGTGACTGTTGCGCCGCGGTCGTGGCCGGTATCCTGCGCGCATGGCGGCCACCGACTCACTCGACCACTGGCGCAGCGAAGGCGCGCTGCACGACGTATTGGGGCGCGAGTTGTTCGTCATGGACAGTGCGCCCGGCGACGTGGCGCGCCCGACGGTACTACTGATCCATGGGTTTCCAACGGCCGGTTGGGACTGGCACGCCATTTGGGCGCCTCTCGCCGAACGCTACCGGCTGCTCGCCCCCGACATGCTGGGCTTTGGCTTTTCGGAGAAGCCGGCGGGTCACAACTACACGATGCACGAGCAGGCCGATCTGCTTGAAGCGTTGGTGGCGTCGCTCAAGCTCAGCCAGTTTCACGTTCTCGCCCACGACTACGGCGATACGGTGGCGCAGGAGTTGCTCGCGCGACAAAACGCATTGGTTGACGCGCGCCAGTGGCAGTCGGTGTGCTTTCTCAATGGCGGCCTGTTTCCCGAGACGCATCGGGCGCGGCCCGCGCAGAAGTTGTTGCTGGGCCCGCTGGGTGGGCTCGCGACGCACCTCATGCAACGCGGAACGCTCGATCGCAATATGCGGACGATTTTTGGCCCCGAGTCACAGCCGTCGCCTGAGGAACTCGACAATTTCTGGCGCCTGATGCGCCACAACAACGGCAAGCGCAATGTTCATCGGCTCATGCGTTACATTCGCGACAGGCGACAGCACCGAGAGCGCTGGCTCGCGGCATTGCGCGATAGCGGCGTGCCGATCCAGCTCATCAATGGCAGTTACGATCCCGTATCGGGCGAGCACATGGTGGCCCGTTACCGCGAACTCGTGGGGCACGGCGACATCGTCGAGCTCGAGGGTATCGGCCACTATCCACAGATCGAGGCCCCGGATGCCGTGGCCCGACACTTTATGAATTTTGCGAGGCAACACGACTGATGTGGGACCTGTTGATCCGGAACGGCTATGTCTTCGATGGGCTTGGCGGTACGCCGAGAACGCTGGATATCGCCATTCGTGGCGAACGCATTGCGGCGCTCGGTATCGAGCTTGATCCCGCGCAGGCGGAGACGGTCATCGATGCGTCCGGCAAGTGGGTCATGCCCGGGCTTGTCGATGTGCACACGCACTTTGACCTGGAAGTCGAGATCGCGCCGGGGCTACCCGAGACGGTGCGGCACGGCACGACCACGGTCGTTGTTGCGAACTGCAGTCTGGGTTTGGCTTACGGCAACCAGCGTCGCGAGGGTGCCGACCCCATCGTCGATTGTTTCGCCCGCGTTGAGAACGTGCCGAAACCCGTGTTGCGCAAAGTCGCTGACTGCGCCACGTGGTCGGACAGTGGCGACTACCTTGAGCACCTCGACAGTCTGCCGCTGGGGCCCAATATCGTCACAATGATCCCGCACTCGATGCTGCGCATCGAAGTCATGGGCATGAAGGCCAGCATCGAACGCGAACCCACGGCCGCCGAAATGGATGAGATGACGCGTTTGCTTGAGAAAGCCATGCAGGAGGGCTACCCGGGATTCTCCACAGATGCTCTGCCGTTTCACTACCTGGCCAATGATCCGAACCGCCAGCTCAAGATTCCGACACAGTACGCGGGTTACCGCGAGCTTAAGCGCCTGACACAGGTGCTGCGCAAACACGATCGGGTGTGGCAGGCCACGCCGCCCAAGGACAAGCCGATCGAGATCTTCCGCCAGTTTCTACTGACAAGTGGGCGCCTGCACGGCAAGCCGCTCAAGATCACGGCCGTGGCCGCGCTCGACGTGGCGACGAACCGTGGCATCGCCAAGCTCGGTTTGTTCATGGCGCGCATTCTCAACTCGGCCGCCGTGCGCGGCCGCTTCTGGCTGCAGGCGCTTGCCGCGCCGTTCAAGGTCTGGGCCGAGGGGCCATTGACACCCGTGTTCGAGGAAATCCCTGAACTCAGGTTGCTCAACGAACCCGATCTCGAGGACCGCGAAGGCCGGCGCCGCCATCTCGACGACCCGAACTACATCCGCCGCTTTCGCGACATGTGGTTGCGCGGCAAGCACGGTTACGGGCTCGACCGCCTCAAGCGGATCATCAAGCGCGAGGACCTGGCGTTTAGCAGGGACCTTGCGGACATGGTTGTCGAGCGCTGCCCCGTGGCGGCCTGGCACGGCCTGAGTTTTGCGCGCATCCAGGAACGCGTGCTCGCGGTCCAAGCCGGGCGTCTGCAGGTCGACGATGCGGAGGAGGCGGCGGCACTTGCGGCCTTTCCTGCGCCGCTTGAGGACGAAGCCGAGCTGGTGCTGCACCTGCTGCGCACCTACGACACCGAGCTGTACTGGTACAGCGTGACCGCCAACCGCGACCCGGAAACGGTCAGCAAGCTCATCCTGCATCCCAAACTGCTGCCGGGCTTCAACGATTCCGGTGCCCACCTGACCAACATGGCGTTCTATGACGGCAACCTGCGCGCGCTGCAAATTGCACAACGTAAGGGCGAACGCGCGGTCGCATTTACCGTCGAGCGTCTCACGCGCGTGCCTGCCGAATTTTTCGATGTCGACACGGGGAGGCTGGCGCCAGGCAGTCGCGCTGATGTCACTATCGTCGATCCCCTGGCCTTGGCCGGCTACGACGCCGAAGCCAACATCGAGAGCCTGTTCCGCGAAGACTTCGGGCACGAGCAACTCGTCAACCGGTCGGACGGCGTGGTGACGGGGGTGGTCATTGGCGGTCGGCTTGCCTGGGACGGCGCAGCTTATGTCGCGTACTTCGGCAAGGAGCGACTCGGGCGGGTGCTGCGCGCGGGCGGTGCGGCCGCATCTGGTCGTGATGAAACGACCCAAAGCTCGTCGCAAGATTGACATACAGCGTATCGCCACAACGCACGAGACTCATGCGGTCGACGGCGTGCAAATACGGGGGCGCCCCATTACCATCGACGGACTCGCCCGGACTGCGTCCGCCGGCCCCCAAAACTGCAGACGGAACAGCGGTTGCTTGACACCACCATAGATGTCGAGACGCCTGAGGGCGTTCAGTTGCTCATCCCGGTCGCCGGGCTTGCGCCGCGCGCGATGGCCTGGCTCATCGACGGGATGATCAAGTTTGGCATGTTCATCGTCGCACTCATCGTGACCCAGCCTCTGGGTCTCACGGGCATGGCGCTCTGGTCGCTCTTCCTGTTCGCGCTGTTCTGGCTCTACAACGTCCTCTTCGAGGTGCTCTGGCAGGGGGCGACGCCAGGCAAACGCGCGATGCGACTGCGCGTGATGAATGCCGATGGCACGCCCGTTGGCTGGACGGGCGCCATCGTGCGCAACCTGATTCGTCCCGTCGATTCGCTGCCGGGCTGCTACCTCCTCGGTTGTCTCAGTGTGTTGCTCAGCCGTAATTTTCAGCGCCTGGGCGATCTGGCGGCAGGGACCATCGTCGCCTACAAGGCCACCGATCCCGAGCGCAGCCGGACGCACGTCAACGAGCCCATTCCCTTGGCGATACCGCTGTCCTCCGATGAGCAGGAAGCCCTCGTCAGTTTTTCCGAGCGTCGCAAGCAGTACTCGCAGGCACGTGCCGAAGAACTGGCCCAGATACTTGAGCCTGTCCTGGGCGAGGTCGACGCCCGACGCGTACGCAGCTATGCCGCCTGGCTCGCGGGCAAGGGGTCTCCCACGTGAAGCAGGAGCGCTTCGAGCGAGAGCATCGCGAGCTCTGGACGGGATTTGAAGAATCGGTCGGCGCCTTGTCCCGGGCGCGCGGCCTGTCCCGGCTTGCGCCCGACGAGCGTGAACGGCTGTGCGCCAATTTCGACGCCCGCTACCGCCAGATCTGTCAGCACCTGGCGCTCTCGCGAGCACGGCGCTACAGCCTCGAGTTGCAACACCGTCTGAACCAGCTCGCGCTCGAGGGACACCGCCACCTGTACGCGGCGCGCAGCCCGATACTGAGAGACATTGCCTACTTTCTGGTTGCGGGGTTTGCCCAGGCGTTTCGACGCCGCTGGCGCTTCATGGCCGTCTCGGGACTGCTGTTCTTCGGAACGGGTATCGGGATCGCGCTGGCCATCGCCGCTGACCCCGATCTCGTGTATTCGATGGTCTCCGCCGAGGACGTGATCCAGTACGAGGAGATGTACGCGACGGATCGTGATGTGCTCGGTCGCGAGCGCGAATCCGAGTCGGACTTCGCGATGTTCGGCTACTACATCTACAACAACGTCTCGATCGGATTTCGCACTTACGCCGGCGGCCTGCTCTTCGGCCTGGGCACGCTGTTCTACGTGTTGTTCAATGGCCTCTACATTGGCGCCGTGGCGGGGCATCTCACGACCAGTGGACTCGGGGAACCATTCTGGTCGTTCGTGTCGGGGCACTCGGCGCTGGAGCTCACAGCGATCGTGATTTTCGGGGGCGTTGGCTTGACGCTCGGAGCGAGTGCGATCTCGCCAGGAAAAAAGCGGCGCTGGCGGGCGTTGCGGGATACGGCGCGCGATACCTTGCCGCTGGTCTACGGCGGCACCGTCATGTTGTTCCTGGCGGCATTCGTCGAGGCCTACTGGTCGTCGACCACCTGGCCGCCGCCCGCATTCAAGTACGGCGTCGGCATTGCGTTCTGGTGTCTTCACGGCGCCTACTTTGGGCTCGCGGGGCGCAGACGGTGAATCTCGAAGACGTCACCGTCGCCTTGCGTCCCCGCGGACAGTGGGAGGCCATGGATCTCGGCGCGCGCATGGTACGGCGCGACGCCAGGGCGATCTACCTGACCTGGTTTGCGTTAACGCTGCCGGCGTTCGCGCTGGCACTGGCCGCCGTGTGGTTCACGCCCTACGCGGGCTTGGCCGTGTTCCTGTACTGGTGGATCGAGCCGATCACGGACGGGCCGATTCTGCATGTCATCTCCAGGCGGCTGTTCGGAGCGCGGCCCACCGCGCGGGACGCACTGCGATCGACGTGGCCGGCGCTGCGGCGCAACTGGATCTACCTGCTGACGCCATTTCGCTTACATCTCGCACGATCGGCCATGTTGTCCATCACGCAGCTCGAGGGGCTGAAGGGCAAGCGTCGGCGCGACCGCGCGAAGGTCATCGGTCGGCGAATCGCGCGGCCCGGTGGTGGACTGACCGTGGCCTACCATCACCTGGCGATGGCCGTGTACTTCGGCGTCATCCTGCTCGTGTTTGTGCTGCTGCCTGAGTCGCTGCAATCCACGATGGGCGATGGCATGTTGCAGTTGCTTTGGACGCCGGGTTCCCGGGAAGCCAATCTGATTTCGCTGATCCTCTTCTACATTGCGCAGACCACGATGCACCCGTGGTGGGTCGGTGGCGGCTTCGGGCTCTACATCAATTGCCGCACAAGCCTCGAGGCCTGGGACCTCGAGGTCGCGTTCCGGAGAATGGTCGCGCGCCGGCGGCGTGGCGTTGCCGCAGCCGCCGTCATGCTCTTTGCGGCAGGACTTTCGCTGTCGCCGTCGAGTGAGGCTCAGGACGCGGCGACAGATGCAGCGGCCGTCGAGCCCATACCCGTCACGGGTTACTGGAAGGCGAATGAAGTGGCGCCGCCGCTGCGTCGGGTGCAGGAGTCGGACCAGTTCGTGAGTCGTGAGACGACGTACGAGTATGAGTACCGGTGGTCGCGGGACGCCGACGAGGAAGAAGCGGAGGAGGAACCCACAGCCGAAGCGCGCGATTGGAATTGGCTCGACGGCTTGTTTCATGTGTTTGCGATTTTCGTCGAATTCTGGCTCTGGATCGTCGTCGCCCTCATCGTTCTCATCCTGTTCCTGACGCGTAACCACTGGCTTGGCGCGATATCGCCGTCGGGTCCGCGCGCCAGCCAACGCGCCAGCATCCGTGTGGCCGGTGAGCTCATTGATGCCGCGGATTTCCCTGAGGACTATGCGGCCGTCGCCCTGAAGCTTTGGCGCGAGGGTCGCGCGCGCGAGGCGCTCAGCCTGTTATTTCGTGGGCGACTGCTCGACGCTGCGCAACGCTTCGACCTCGCGCTGCCAGACAGCGCGACGGAAGGCATGTGCGTCAGGGCGGTGGCCAAGCAGGCTGATGCCGCGTTCACCCAGCACTTCGCGAGTCTGACCCAGGCTTGGGTCGCCTGCGCCTACGCCGGCCGTCTGCCCGAGGCGGCGCAATTCCAGCGTCTCGCGGAGCACGCAGCGGTGGCTGGCGGAGACGCCGCATGAATCCGCGCATGACCACACTGCTGGTGCTGTTGGCGGCGGTCGCGCTGTGCAGCGGGTTTTTCCTGGCCTTCGACCGTGTACCGACGTCGCGCATCGTGCCGGCCAGCGGCGAAGCCCGGTTCAACCCATTCCTGGCCGCGCAGTTGCTGCTGGAGAACACAGGCTACGAAGCGGACGCCCTCGTACAGCTCGAATTCGACCGCATCGAATACGAAGATACTATTGTGACCCGGCTCAACGACGTCAGCTACGCACCGCCGCAACGCGAGCTAGTCACCGACTGGGTGCAATCCGGCGGGCACCTCGTGCTCGAGGTGCGGCGCCCGCCTGAGGGCGCAATCGCGGATTGGCTGGCCGGATTCGGTTTCGCTGCGCGTTGGCTCGACGAGGACGACGCCGACGATGTCAAAAGCCTCATCGAAGCAGGATTGGTCGGCGATGAGGATTTCCAGCTGACTGGTTATCGGGTGAGGTTCGACGATCTCAACGAGTCGGGCGACTACACCGCCGTCAGCGACGGGTTTGGCATCATCATTGGGCGCAAGGTGTTCGGCAACGGTGTCGTCACCGTGGTGTCGGGCACGCGTTTCAGCAACTACGATCTTGTGCCCGTGGGTGCGAGGTTCTCTGCCGGCAGTGAAGACGAGGCGAAGGCATCGGCAGCGCTGTTGCTCGATATCGTTGCCGGCGAATTCAGTCCGGGCCGCGTCTGGTTCCTTTATCGTGTGGACTATCCCTCGCTGTGGCAGCAGCTGCGCGAAAACGCGCCCCTGCTGCTGTGGTCAGCCGGGTTGCTGCTGTTGCTGGCACTGTGGTCGGCGGTACAGCGGTTCGGGCCACTGTTTGGTGAAGCGGACCAGCGGCGGCGCTCTGTTGTCGAGCACATCGCCGCTTCCGGCCGCTTCTCCTGGCGCACGCGGCAAATGGCTGCCATGACAGCTACGAGTATCGATGGTGTGCTGCGTGCCGCCGAGCGCCGCTATCCGGGCATCCGCAATCTACCGCGCCAAAAGCGCGACCCGCTGCTCACGCCCAACAGAACTATCAACCTAGAGAATCACGAAGCGGCATACGAACCCGAGCCCCGCGTCAATCGCC
>CALBPI010000051.1 GCA_937899415.1 uncultured Gammaproteobacteria bacterium
GACGCCAACGAGATCATCAACTGCCTGCCCAAAGGCGAGACGCCGTTCTGGTACTTCCGGGACCGTTACGCCGTGTTGCTGCTTTCAATGCTGGGCACGTCGATCACGAAGCGCCAACTCAAAGGCTCGCCTTTCGCCCAGCTGCTCGACAAAGCCGTGGTCAAATCGGTGCTCGCCGAGTACCGCGGGCGCGCCGTGCCGCGCGAAGCGCTTGAATACGCCGTTGCTGACTCGCCCGAAACGTATTCGCTCACGCTCACGACCTGGGGCGGCGAACGCCACAACTGGGTACAGACGACGCGTCGCGGCTACAGCCTGGTGCTGCAGCTTAATTTTCCACCCGAGCACGACATGGCCTATCGGCATCTCGTTGACCCGGGCGGCCGCATGCCGCTCGTCTACTACGATCACCCCGTCGTTGAGAGCCGGCGCGCGACCTTGGCTTGGGCGCGCCTGGACATCGACTTCGAACACAACGAAGTGCTGATTGAGGAAATCCAGACCGACTGGATGCGCAAGGCACGTGCGATGCGCACCTACGCCAAGCGCGCTCGTGGCAAGGTCGTGTACTTTGACGGGCTGCGCGCCGACAAGACCAGTGTCCTGCGTTACTGCGACGAAGAGCTCAGCAAACACGAGCACTGGGACGAGGCCATGTTGGCCGCCGCGCTGTGATTCCTGCGCCGCGAACTGGGCGTGCGCACGGTCTTCTACCATACGCACGAGTCGGGCGCGGCACTGAAGCGCACCGGGGATCGTAAGCCGCCGCGGTCGCTGTACACGCGTTTGCCAAGGCGGTTTTGCTTTCGTGAAACAGAACGCAGACCCACCTTTATGCGTGGCGGCATCCGCACGCATTGCTCGAAACGCGCGGTGGCGGACGCCCGGTTCCAGCTGCTGGAACTCTCGGGCGTGGGCCTCTAGGGCGGCAGCGGCCGCGACATCACAAACACGGCAGACGCGCTCAGTACAAAGGCCTGAATGACCAGCGCATGGGTGGGCACCTTGAGCGCCAACGAGATGCCGAAGACGGCGACCATCGACGTAAGGCTCACCCATTTCGCCCGCCGGCTGATCGCGCCGTACGCCTGCCAGTTGGCGATGAGCGGGCCGAAGGTACGGTGTTGCACGAGCCAGTCATGCAGCCGGGTCGAAGAGCGTGCGAATGCGAATGCGGCGAGCAGAATAAAGGGTGTGGTCGGCAAGAGCGGCAGCGGAATGCCTATAACACCCAGGCCGAGTGCCGTGATCCCCACGATGAGCCAGGCTACACGTGATAGGACCTTCAAGACGTGATCACTCTTCGAATCAGCACACTGCGAACCTGAGAGATGCGTTGACCACAGTATGAACGGAACGGCGAAAAAGCGCGCGCCTGCGTGCCTAGCGCAGCAGCAGCAACGGCACCGAGCTGCGCGTGATCATCCGTTCCGTGTTGCTGCCCACGAAGAAACCCCGGACACGCGAGTGACCGAAGGCCCCCATGACCATGAGCCCGACACCTGCGCTCAGACAAAACGTCAGCAGTGCTTCAACGACGTCGCCGCGGAGCAAGTGATAGGTCACGACGTGACCCGCCGTACGTAAGTCAGCCGCCGCTGCTTCCAGCTGGGCACGGTTGACGTTGGTGTCTTCGCCAACCATCACAACATGTCCCGGCAGATCCTTGAGAATCGGGCTGCGCGCGACACGCGCCACAGCGGTGGCAGCGACCACGCTGCCGTCGAAAGCCAGCATCCAGCGCTCGGGTGGGGTGAATACTCCGACTGTTGTCAGTATGGGCCGCGTGATTGTTCGCGCGACCGCCTCGACCTGGGAGCCCAGCACTGGATCACCGCCCGCATTGTCGACGCCACGGCGCCCGATGACGAACAGCCGTGTCTCGGGCTCGCACGACTGGAGGGTCTCGACAAGACTGCCGTGCCGCTGCTGCACATCGACGGCGAGTGCACCCCGATTGACCGCACGATTCCGCATGTCTTCAAGCAACCGGTCGCCAGCGCCGGCGGTCGACGTTCCATCCGGCTCGATGACATGCAGGAAGCGGATTGGCGCGTCGATGGACCGGCCCGCCCAGGCCGCCGCGTCGCAAACGGCGACCGTGTTGGCAGAACCATCAATACAGGCCGTAATGACTTCCCTGTCTGGCGGCGTGCTTGCCATCGCCAGTGTCCTTCCGGGGCGATGCCCCGCTGCCGGAACTGGCTACTACCTTAGC
Organism: uncultured Gammaproteobacteria bacterium; assembly: GCA_937899415.1. Classification (GTDB taxonomy): domain Bacteria; phylum Pseudomonadota; class Gammaproteobacteria; order Steroidobacterales; family Woeseiaceae; genus CALBPI01. Next base: position 2,219 of record CALBPI010000051.1, read on the forward strand.
AGGTGGTCCTCAGTCATCGTCGAGCTCGGGCTCCAGCGCACCGAAGCTGAACAGCGCGCGAGAGTTGCGGCCTTCATCCGACCACAGGAAGCCGTTGGCCCAGAGCCCCTCGTCTGACCAGAGGAAGCCATTCGCCCAGAGGCCTTCGTCGGACCATAGGAATCCGTTTGCCTGCAGGCTCTCGTCACCCCAGAGGAAGCCGTTGGCCAGGACATCCTGGTCCGACCAGAGATAGCCTTGTGCCCAGTTGCCGCCGTCGCTCCAGAGGTAGCCCGCACCCCAGGTGTCGTCGCCCCACAACACCGCCGTGTTCTCGATGAGGATACCGTTACTCTGCGAAGAACGCGCCATGCGCGGCGAGAGCGCTTCCGTCATCATGACACCTGTTTCAGCCAGCGCCGCCTCAATATCGAGGACGCCCGCGCCTGCCGCCGTCGGATCTTCATCGATCTTACGGGCCGAGCGCATCAAGCGCGCCTTAACTGTGGACGGCGAGAGGTGGCTGTCCGTCGACAACATCAGGGCGGCGGTGCCGGAGGTCATGGCCGCCGCCATCGACGTGCCCGACAGCTCGAGGCTGTTCTTGCCCTTCATGTTCTTGTGCAAGTCCTTGGCCATCTTCGACTTGCCGCTCGTCTTCGAGATGATCTTGTTGCCCGGGGGCAACGAGGTCCGGCTTCAGGAAGTTGTCGAGTGACGTCGGACCACGCGAGGAGAACGTCGAGACGTAGTCGTCAGAGAACGTGTTCGTGCCGTTGTCTGTCAGTGAACCCACGGTAATGAGCTTGGGCGAGTTTCCTGGACTCGTGATCGTGAAGTTGCCGTCGCGGCCGAAGTTGCCCGCCGAAACGATGACCACAATGCCAGCATTCCATACCGCTTCGGCTGCAGCCACGAGCGGATCGATCGCCGCACTTTCCGTGACAGCTTTGCCCAGCGAGAGATTCACGACGCGGATCTTCTCCTGCGCTGCGTTGGCAAGGATCCAGTCGAGACCCGCCATCACGTCCGAGGTGACGCCACGGCCTTCGCCGTCGAGTACGCGAATCGAGACGATGCCCGTGTTCGGCGCAACACCACTGTCACCCGCGATGGCGTCCGACTCGAGGCCGCCGATGATGCCTGCGACGTGCGTGCCGTGACCAAACTGGTCATAGGCATCGACTTCCGCGGCACTAACCTGGATCTCGAAGTTGTCGATGCCCATCTTGCCCCAGCTGGTCGCCTGGGCGACACGGAAGCGAACGCGCAGGTCATCGGACAGCCACGGCGTGATGTCGAAGCTCGCCGAGACGTTCTCGCGGTCCTTGTCCATGACATGGGTGGTAAGCGTTGACCAGTGCTTGCCGGCGTCCGAGGACACTTCGAATGCAACAGCGCCACCGTCCGTGTGGCCGATGACGTAGTTCACCTGCGCCGCACCCGCACGCGCCAGGTTCACCGAGCGAACCAGCGCGTCACCAACCGTGACGGTTTCAATCTGAATGCAACGACCGCTGGCGCAGAGGTCGTCGTCGTTATCGACCTCAAGGTCACCCGTGCCCGGGCCGTTGCTCTCACCGACTTCGTGCCAGTCGGAGGCAAAGCTGATGCTGCCGTTGTTGTTGGCGAAGGACTCGTAGTCGAAGGTGTCCAGCAGGTTGCCGGCAACGACCGCGTGTTGCGGGGCAGCGGCTACGCAGCTTTCTTCGGGAATCGAGGCGTCGACGCGCAGGTTGTCGATGCCCAGCACGCCGCGCTCATCATCGTCTTCTGCCTGAGTAACGCGCATACGCAGTGTCGTGTTTGAACTGGCAAACGGCGTGATATCAAACGTCTCTGTAAGGTTCGACTGCGAGCTACCGAGCGCGTAGGTAGCCAGGGTGTGCCAGTGCACGCCGTCAGCGGAGACCTCGACCACAGCCGCACCGCCATCGCCATCATTGACCGCAGCAACGTAAGTCAGCGTGGCCTCTGCAGCGCCCTGCAGATCCAGCGCACGCGTGTATGACACGTTGGACTTATAACCTTCGACTTCCATGCAGTAGCCGCTCAGGCACACGTTATAGCCATTGTTGATCTCGAGCGCACCGCTTGTAACGCCGTCAGACTCACCGTTCTCGATCCAGTTCGAGCTGAAGTGGTCGCTGCCGTCGTTGCCGTTGACCACGCGGTTATTGAAGTCATCACGGAAATTGCGCGTGCTCCCCGTCCAACCGGCCGTGCAGTCCATGCGCGTCGTGACGTTGACGCCCGAGTTCGCCGAGACACCAGAGTCCAGCACGGCGACACGAATGTCGCTGGCCACAGAGACTTCCCAGTGACTGTTCTTCGCGGGCCTGCCCGCAGCGTATTTTGATGACGACGACGCCGACATCAGCGGCTCGTCGAGCGCAATTAGCGACACTCCGTCTTGAACGGCAAACGCATCGAGCGACGATGCGGGGACATTCAGCTGCGCCATGTTCAGACGCGGAAAATTGCGCTGTACGCGTGCATCGAGCGCGCCGAGTTCGGCGGCTGAAGGCAGTGCGTCGTAGGCGACGATAATGTCGTGGCGACTGTCGCCGCCCGTCAGAGCCAGCGCCGCAGCCGCCGAGCTCATCTGGGCGCGGTCGCGCTCTACGGTCGCTGTGGCCAGCGGAATGGCCTCGACCTGGTGGGGAACAGGCGCTACCTGAGCGCGCTCATATCCGGGCATCGCCGCGGGCAACGTCGTCTCGGATGTGGCGCTCAACGCTTTTGCGAAGCGGATGACGCTGTCATCTACCGTTGCGGCCGGCGGCGCCAGCTCGACGTCGGTGCCCTGCGTTCGGTCAATCGTGACTGCCGGGGCCTGCGCGTCATGTGTCAGGTCGGTCAGTGAGATCGCGGCAACCGATGCAACAAGACCCAGTGCCAATCGCGAGCGGAGTTTCATAGTCGTCTGTCCCTAGAGGATTCGATGACCGGGTCATTCCGTGACCGACCGGCTCCTCCGATCGGGGGATTGATTCTCAGGGACTAGGAGTTTTTCCGCTGTGTCAGCGGGTGGCGGGAGCGGCGGCGCCGCGTGACAGGTGTCGCATAGCGCGTGGGTTAGAAGGGATAAACCCAGGAATTACAGCGCTTCCGGGGGTACGAGCGCGGCCTGCCGAATTCATTGGTAATCGATAGTTTTGGTATGTTATAACATTGTTATTCTGCTGAAGACGGCGTCATCCCCCCGACGCTGGCCGGCAGTACCGATTCACGGCGGCCTACTCCTTCTAAGCGCTCTGGCTCGACGTGACACTGGCTGGCGCCCCGGGATGGGGCGCCAGTTTTTTTTGCCGAGGACATTCGTCCGGGTTCAGCGATCGAGCCGCCCCGCCGCGCAACCAGGCAGTTCGAATGACTCACGCGCACCAACACCGTGCATCGGAAATCCGTGCGCTGCTTCCATTGCTTTACAGATCGTATTGGGGTGGACCTGTCGACCGGAGCCCCCCTAATGCGTCGCTTTGTTACTCTGCTATTGGTAGTGACTGCCCTGCCCGCCGCCGCCAATGAGTTCTACGTCAGCATTGGTGATGGGCTCTCGGTCTTCGATGACGCCGCGAGTGCCGCAACAGCGCCGTTTCCCCAGCCGGGCCAAAGCCTGATTCCCTCATCCGTGAACGATCAGCGCTTTGATTCCAATGAGTCTGCTATAGAGCTCGGCCTGAGCTGACAAATTCGGGACTGGTTCGCACTGGAACTCGCCTACACTGATTTTGGCAACGCGGAGCAGCGCTTTGATGACCTTGCACTGCCAATACCTACGGGGATTGCCATACCGGTAGGCACGCCCGACCTGACTTTGTTCCCACCGCCACCCATCAGTTCTGGGTTTGTGGCCGCCGCAGCACTTCCGTCCATGTCGTCGCTGGGCGTCGAGACCTGGTCAGTCAATGCGCGATTTCGAAAGCCATTGGGCAAGCGCTTCTCGGCGAATTGGACGGTCGGTGTCTCCAGGGCAGATTTCGACGCCAAGGGCACCTTTACGATTAACCAGATCGTGAGCGTTAACCCGATCGTGACGCAGCCGAGGAGCTTTGTTTACGAGGACCCAGGCAGTGACACCGGATTCCGCTACGGGATTGGCGTTGAGTGGGCACTCAACGACAGGTTTGCCTTCGATCTCGGGTACCAGCGTCATGACACGCAGGTGATTGATCTTGAGACGGTGCTGGCGAAGGTTATCGTGGCGCTTTAGCCTCAACCGGGCGCTGCCGCACGAGGACCCGGCCGGGTTAGCCGTCGGCCACCGATAGCAACCACACCCAGCTCGCCGCGTAGACGGCAAGCACAGCGATCGTGCCAAGGACAAAGCGCGTGACAGGATGACGCCAGGCGGCTCGCATTGTGCTCATGCCCGGGCGCTCTGAGAACGCTTCGGCGTATTGTCCGCAACCAGTGACAGGCCGTGTTTGCCGTTCATGCTCAGACCATGTTGTCCGGCCACGTACGTGAAAGCGCGCATGATGCGAAGAAATGTTGTTGCAAGGCTGCCGGGAAACAGGTCGCCACAGAGCTCGTATGCAGATTCAGGGTCGTCGTATTCCACGGCGCGGGCGATGTTGACGATACGCAGCTCGTCGCCCCCAACGTCGCAGAAGGGATCGGGCCAGATTTGCAGCGCCTTTGTCGCGACCGAGGCTGTGTAGCACATGATTTCGTTGGCAACGGGCGCGGCCGCCTCAAATCCGTGCGTGAGGTAGAGCTCGCGAACCGCGCAGCCGCCACACTCTGCGTCATGAAGCGCTCGCGTCCACTCGCGCATGCCAAGCGTTAGCAGCCTGGCCCCCTCTGACAGGTGTTTGATTTGAAGCTCGCGCTGCGTGTGTTCTGTGGGCATCCCCGCCTCCTCAGTCGGGGCTTTGGTCCAAGCCAGCCCCGGATTATTCTTATTGAAAATGATAATCGTTCTCATTTATGGCGTCAATGAGAATCATTCGCATTAAGAAGATGTGCACAGAAGACTGCGCGCACTGCAGATTGGGCGGAGAAACCGTCAACAGTCACTCAAACGGTCGCTGCACCAAGGCCTTTGAGAGCAGGCGCCCTCCGGGATGGCGTTGTCTTGGGGTCTAACCTCGGCAGAATAGCCGCCCGTATCGCCCTGGCGGCACTACTCCAGACGGCCCCATGCCGCTAATCAGCCACGACGGCAAAGAACACCTCACCCTCGTAGTCGTCATCCCAGTTGCCCGACCAGTCGCGCAGGCCGAAGGTGGCCGTGACGCGCACGTTGGTTCCAGACACGGCGGCATTGAGCCTTACCTCGAGGTTGCCGAGGTGATGATCCCCGTCGCTCCGGGAGAAGGCGCTGCGCATTCCCGTCATGATCGCCGTGGCTTGCGTCGGCGCATTGGTCAATGCGACGTCCTGAAAGCTGGTCCGCGGACCACTCCCACTGGAGCGCCCGAATCGAATCGAACCTGTTCTGATTTCCATGTCATTCTCCCCGTTTGAGGTAGACCGGCGGCCAGGAACGGCCCGCCTCTGAATCCATACACCGTGTCGGCGCCAGGCTGCGCCCGTCAGTCCCCACTGAGATGAGCCAGGTGCGCTCGCCGACACCAAAACCCGTGTCGCGGAGCACAGCCCTGACCTGGTGCTCGCCTTCGCCGAGTGCCCTGAGAGACAGCGAACGACCGCGGCCAATCTCGCGGCCCTGCGCGTCGAACCAGACCAGATCCGCATCGGGAATGGTCATGCCGTCCGAACGCACCGCGCGTACATCAATGGTTCGCTCACCCGGGCTGGTCGACACGTCGATGAGCTCGACGGACGGCGGTGGCACCTTGGCGGGCCTTTCCAGCTCGATCTGTGCCATACCGGTTGCAATGCCGGAGGTTGCCAGTACGCGAACGGCAATCTGATCGCGGTCACCGATGAGTCGAACCGGGAGGCGGATTCGCGTTTCATCGATTCTGGGTGCAGCACCGCGCCAGGTGCCGGACGCGTCCCGCCACTGAACAAGATAGCGAAGGCTTTGGCCTTCGGACTGCGCAGCCTGCCAGGCCACAACCCATTCACGGTGCTTCTGGTCGTAGCCCGCCTCGAGTCGCAACTCGGGCGCTGCAGGGATCTCGTAGTGCGCGAGCTCGTCGCGACCTTCAAACACCCGCAAGTGACGTGCACCCTCGGTAAACACGACCGGTGTCCGAATCGTCTTTGGCCAACACTCATCGTCACACTGGACGCAGGTGCCGAACAACCGACTACACGCCAACGTGTTGCCCTTGTCATCGGTCAGCTCGGCTGTAAACGGCGTGCGAACCCCGTCGTACTTGCGCTTGGGCGCGTCGTAGTGGAACGAATGGCGCGGTGTGACCTTTCTGTCCCGATCTATCTCGAGGCCCAGAAACAGTCTGGGCTGTAGCGACGACCGGCGTGGCGCGGGCAAGGCGACTTCCGTCGGCTCGACGAAGGCGGCACGGAGCATGCTGAACGCCGAGGCAAACGTCGAAAACTCGACAGGCGGAAACTGGCTGGCCAGCGCGTTGTAGGTGTAGGGGCTCACCCAACGTGGGCGCCCACACATGAAGTCGAACTGTGAGGCCGGGTCGTAGACACTGTTGTCTCGCGTGTCGTAACCAAACTCGCCGATGCTGCCCGCAGCAAATGCGCCGTACTGAGGAAAATCATTATCCGGGTTGTTGCACCCGGCCGGCGCGTGGCGACGACCCAGCGCGTGTCCGAATTCGTGGGCCACGGTGGTCGGTCGATCGGTGGGTCCGGCGCCCAGGCCGGAGCGGCCACAGCCCACCGCGGGTCCATACGTAATGCCCGTTGGAAGAAACCCGTAGACGAGGTCATCGGAGTCACCGACGAGATCGTCGAGGTCATCGAGCAAATTGGAGAAGGCGCTGCCACAACCCGACCCGGCGGGCGAGAAGTCTTCATTAAACGTCAGGTTCAGGAAATTGGTGACGAAAACCTCGGGCACGGGATACGTCACCTCAGTAAAGCCCAACGACGTCATGATCTGCGCCTGAGTCGGTGTCGCGTCCATGCCCTGGCCCGTGTAGCGAATCTGGACGGCCGTGACGCGAGCCGGCGCCACTTCTCTGAAGTTCAGCTCGCGCTGGAACACCGCAGAACCGGAGCTCGGATCCGCAGCGTCGAACACGCGCGCACGAATCGTCACGTTGCCCTGGCACCAGGCCTCGGCAATGATGAAGTTGACGGTGTGCGCTGTGTTGCCACGATCGATCTGATTGTCGCGCAGCGGCGTGATTGTGGCCTCAGGTGTCAGCGTGACGGTGGTACCGCCAAACGCTGTAATAATCTCGACCTCACCGGAGAGATCTGTGATCGCCGGCAAACCCGCCGAGTCATCGTAGTCCACGTAGACACGCAGCCCGGTTGCCTTACGGGCCACGAGTGGAATCGAGTTGTCGGGCATGACGTTGGCCGCATCCAGCTCGAGGTGACTACGAAACGACTGGATGGCCTGGTTCACCTCAACACCCGTGATGCTCAAGTCACCGCGCGGCGGTACTGCCGCTGGATCAGCCAGCTCCGCGAGCAGGACGATGTCGACAACGCCCTCGTACTCATCGTCCCAATCACCCGACCAGTCACGCAAGCCGTAGGTCGCCTCGACAACGGCCACGTTATTCTGGATTCGAGTCTCGAGTTCCATCTGGAGAATGCCCAGATGGTGGTCACCGTCTTCCCGGTGGAATCCGGCGGAAAAACCGCTAAGCCCCGCAACCGCGCGGTCGATTGCTCTCGGGAAGATAAAGGTGGTTTGCGCGCGTCGAGGGCCGCTGCCCTTGGCATGCTGAAAACTGATTGCGCCGCTTCGAACTTCCATTTCGCACCCCACTGCGTGTAGGGCCCGATCGTCGGGCCTGACGCCCTTCGCACAATGGGAAACTGTCGTGCTTCGCGAATCTATCTCAGCAGCAGCCCGACCACGCCGTGGATCACTCAGTAGTTATCGGACTGATCACGTCTGCGAGAAACGTGTACGCGGGACCGCCAACCAGGCCGGGTGTCTGGCCGAAGACCCTTACCAGCACGCGGTTCACCGTTGCGTCGGCCGGGATGTAACCCGTCTTGTCGATGATCTGCCAGCTGCCGGACAACTGCGTTGAATCAAATGTCCCGCCTGCCATGGGACCCACGACACTAGTCACCCCATTCTGCTCGATCTCCACGAGCGCCACGGCGTACAAGCCGGGGAAGTTTGTAGTCGCCCGAAATGAAATGCCATCGATACCCTGCCAGTTGGCATCCGAACTCAAATCGGGCGAGATGAGTTCGAAGCCCCAAAAGGAGGTCCCGTCAATGAGGTCGGCGTCCGAGTCAGGGTAGCAGGTGCTGCTCATGTTGACGCGCAGCGCGCCGGCCGGAAAACCGGGATTCACAAGACCGATACCGACAGGCCAACCGGCAGTCGTTATATCGAAATACGGTGGCGCATTAAGTTGTTCGATGGGGCATCCCTGAAAGGTATCGACCGTGTTAAAGACGCCGTTGTAAACCCATCCCGGCCCACCCGTCTCAAAGCCGAAAGTGCCCGCCGGCCAGGTCAGAGAGTAAGGCCGGATGCCGCTTCGTTTGGTCTTTTGCGCTGCAGAGAATGCCGGGCGGTACTTCACACTGAGCCGCGCCTCGTATTCGCCGGGCCCTTGACGCGGCGTCTGGCCCGCATAGTTCGCGCCATTACCGGATAGGTTCCCGGCATCCTCAAAGGTGCCGCCAACCGGGCGCGTTTGCAGAATCACAGCATCGACGATGGTCTGCTGCTTGTTGACCGTCGCCGATGCGGGCAGTGCTTCGCCAGGCTCGCCAGGTGTCACGGTGAACGAGTTGATTGAAGGTGCGCAACCCGCAACGAGCATGGCAGCGATTGGGATCAGTATCTTGTTCATTGTTGTGTCCTCCACCGCCTTGCTGTCTTGACCGATGACGCCATCCCACTGATCGACTCAAGCACTTCCCCCCTCTTTCCTCCCCCAATTTTCAGTCCCCTCTCCCCTCCTCTCTCTGCCCAGCCTCCCCCAATTCATACTCTAACACAGCTTCCTTCTTCTACACGTGTGGTCGCGAGATGTTCTACATCGTAGTCAGACGTTTATTGAGTTAGTGCTAGTAATACTGTGACGATTAGTTATTTAAATACAATCCAATAATCGCAGCACTACGGCCACAATGCGCATGAGATGTGGTACACCCTGATGTCTTCCTCCATCCTCCCTAGCTGTACATACAGTGTTATCCACGTAGGTCATTGCCATGCTACTAGCAGGCTTTATGGACAGAGTAGTTTGTTGAGAAAATATGCTTAGAGGTAGATAGTCAAAATATCGAAACCAGGACTTGAATGACAGAGTTGGGAGCCTCCCCTTCACAACATAATCAAGGAAACGGGCTATTTTGCTTCAGTTTCACCATCTATGTTGATCTACTCACCGTAATTCTATCTTTACCCTACTCATCTCATCATCTACTGCTACTGTAATATTACTTCTAATCTACTGCTACACCACCGCCACCGCTACCAACACAGCTCTGCTAAACTCTTCATATGCTATTCAATTCGACAGGACGTGGTGGATACACATCCCGGTCTGCAGTTCCTACAAGATGCCGTCGATTTCCACTCTCGCTACATCCACTGCGTAAGTCCTTGACCTCTATCTGTTCCATATTCCAGCTGATGTATAGTGTGTCCGCAATGTTGTATTGACACTGGGTAGGTGAATCCTAGGTGACTCAGTTCCGTCGACTGACCGACGTTACGGGTGCGTGGGTACAGCCCGCTCTGTGCCAGTCAATTGATGAACATGAGTCAACAGAAATTCACCAGCGAGCCTGTTTTTTTCAAAGTTTTACACATCCTCTATGCTGCCAGTGTTTAGGTCGATAGCTGATAGAATGAAAGTAGTTAGTATCAGCATGAGTTCATGCTTTACTATAAGCCCAAATATTTTAGTGACCTCACAAATAATAGCGAGTCGAAGAAACGCTATATTTTTTATAGCTCTTTATGTTATATACAAGCTCGAAGGAAATCGCTAAACATTCTAGCTATTATTGTTAAAAATTTTGCTGATTTGAACAAAACGCCATAATATGTTGTCTGCTAAAATAAGATCAGCGTGTAACACATCCCTGAAATACCGATACAGTGTATGGTCCCCCATATATTTTGATGTTTATGGTTCAGAGACTAACATTCATAGAGGCAAACCAGCTTGCTTTGCAACCGTTGGCTATTGCTGAAAGCCTTACTGTTTAGATAGTAAGTCGTCTGGTAAGGATGCTGGGCCTGACAGGCTGGGTTTGTACAAGCTAAGTCCTCACTCGCGAAAACAAGAGTCTATATAAATTTGGTGATTGAACTGAGACCGACATTGGTGATGCTAGCGGTCCGATCGGTTCTTGTTCTCCATCACCGGTCTCTAACTACACACAAGTAACAAGTCAAATCACACGCGTAATACCCTCAGCGCGTTAGTTGAGCGATTTCACCAAGTCGATAGCAGATATTTGTAAGCCACACTACGAGGTGTAATACTTCAATCAGACCCAGGTAACTGTACAGACTCTACTGTAGCTAATGTGATTACGTCTGAGCTTGTTAAACATCCGCTATTTCAGTTCCTCTCTCGCTTCCGCACGGACCCTGAGCCGTACTAGCGCAGCTATAGTCCTAATTCTTGTCTTGCAGGTAATCAGCAGGATATTCTACACTGTAAATATTAACTGGTCCGGAAAAATCACCATCCCAGAGATTAGGCGTAGTAATTTATTGCAGGTAAGAAACGGTTACGTCTTTCAGGACTGCATCGCGCGTGGGAGGACAACTCCTAACCTGTGTTTTGTTATTTTTCAGACTATAGCGCTGCTAGAGGAAGAGGACGATATCAATCAGATAACAGACTATTTTTCATATGAGCATTTCTACGTGATATACTGCAAATTCTGGGAGTTGGACAAAGACCATGACCTCTTCATAGACGAGGAAGATCTCTCACGTCACAACGATCACGGTATGCCATGTGCTGTAGTAACAAATGTGATTATGCTATTGGTCTAAAGACTAGGTCAAAAACTAGAGAAAAAACTAGGTCAAGAAACTGAACCAAAAAGTAGGTCAAGAAACTGGACCGAAAAATAGGTCAAGAAACTGGGTCAAAGAACTAGGTCAGGTTGCTATTGAATTTGTGTGAAGCTTTCAAGTCATTGAAGACATGAGTTAGTAAAAATTCAGTTATCGGTATATCCTGCGAAAGAGAAATTCATCTACAAAGGGGCTCCATCGGTCTGTTTCACGTGCGCCAAATTTCTGTGCTTTTTTACCCGGATGTAGTATTTGCTGGTCCCACACATACTTGACACATGAATTTGACAGGCGATTTATATACGCTAGTTTTATTTCATTGCTCTGATGTTTCTACATTCGTGGAGAACAATTAACATTTCTACAGAGAGCTTCCATATGTTTGCTTGTCAGCAGTTCTTACAAATCCACCACTCACGATGGAATATCCTGGAGTACGATAGTACACATGGACCCATAGACATCTGGATCTGTTGTAGCTCTGTCGAGTAGAATAATCAGTAGGATATTCTCCGGCGCCGTGACGCGAACCAAACAGGACAGTAAGATGAGTTATACAGAATTCGTCGCATTCCTACTCTCTGAGGAGGACAAGAAAACAGACAAAAGGTGAGTGCCCTCTGTACTAGTACTAGCTAGTACAGTACTAGTACTGTACTGTACTAGCTAGTACTAGTACTAGTACTGATACATTTAATACTCAACTGTAATATATATTCTTATGCTGAAACTCTGCGCTCACCTCCTCCCTGTTCCCTCACTCCTCATTCTTTCATTTGCTCATTCTTTTATTCCCCTCTCTCACTCTCCTTTCTCTCCTTATCTCACTACCATTCTTCCCTCTCTTCTCTTCCCTCTCCTTCTTTCTTTCCTTCCTTCCTTCCTTCCTTCCTTTCCTCCCTCTCTCCCTCTTTTCTTCCCTCCTTCCATCCTTCCTTCCTTTCCTTCCTCCCAACCTCCCCCTCCCTACTAACAGTTGCTGTATTTCTCTATGATACGATATTGCAGTATAGAGTACTGGTTCCGATGTATGGATTTGGATGGAGATGGCTGTATATCCATGTATGAGATGGAATACTTCTATGAGGAGCAGGTGCAGAAAATGGAGGATATGGGCATTGAGGCTCTGCCTTTCTATGACCTTCTCTGTCAGGTCAGAATGCTCCCTATACCCTTGTTTCCACACTCCTTAGCCTTTTGCTCACCTTCGTCCTCCTCTCTACCTCAACCTCTCAAACACACACACACCAAAAATAACACAAAAAA
>CALBPI010000052.1 GCA_937899415.1 uncultured Gammaproteobacteria bacterium
GCTCGTCGGGCTCATAACCCGAAGGTCGCAGGTTCGAATCCTGCCCCCGCTACCACCGCTATCGAGAGCCCGGTCTCGCTTGCAGACCGGGCTTTTTTTATGCCTCGAGATGGGCGCCTCTGTGCGGCCACCTTGAGGCAGGCAAGGCCCGACTGGTATTATTGCGGGCTAGTTGGGGCGAACTCCCTGGCGAACGTGCGAGGCACGGCGCCATAGCAACGACCCGGCAGACAGGACGCGAGCCCTTGGTGGATGCTCGCAGGACATTGAGGCCCCTCCGGGGCTTTTTGTTTGCCCGCCGATTGGTGCAGAGGCACGGCGGGGCAAGTGACGTGAAATGGGCCTTGTGCCCATTTTTTGGTTGTGGCGACGGGAGTTGGCGAGATGCTCAGCGACGAGATCGAAGCCTTGTTGGCCCCCGTGCTCGAACGCGAGGGCTACGAGCTCATTGATGTCGAGTTCGAGTCGAAGGGCGGGCGCAGTACGCTGCGGCTGTTTATCGACGGGGAGAACGGCATCACGCTCGATGACTGCGCGCGCGCGAGCAACGCTGTCAGCGGTGTGCTGGACGTGGAAGATCCGGTGCCAGGTGAGTACTACCTGGAGCTATCTTCCCCGGGCCTGGACCGACCGCTGCGGCGGCCGTCGCACTACGAGCGCTACGTGGGTGCCCTGGCACGCGTGGTCATGCAGAAGGGTTTTCAGGGCAGGCGGCGCCTCAAGGGCCGACTGTCAGGTTTGGAAGACGAGATCGTCCTGCTGGACGTCGATGGCGAAACCCATCGGCTGCCGCTGGAGAAGATTGAATCGGCGCGGCTGGTCCCCGAGATCTGAAGCGCTGAATTGCACAATCGCAGGCAGAGCGAGATATGAGTAAAGAAATGCTGATGGTGATCGATGCCGTCTCGAACGAGAAGGGTGTCGACCGCGAGATCATTTTTGAAGCGATGGAAGCAGCACTGGCTTCGGCTACGCGCAAGCGCCACGGCGACGATATCGACGTCCGCGTCGCCATCGACCGTGAGTCAGGCGAGTACGACACCTTCCGTCGCTGGAAAGTGTTCGCCGACGAATCGACGGAGCTCGAAGAGCCCGAGCGCGAATTGCGCATGATCGATGCTGTCGACGTGGACCCGGGCGCTGAAATCGATGGTTTCGTCGAGGTGCCCATCGAGTCGGTCGAATTCGGCCGCATCGCGGCGCAAACGGCCAAGCAGGTTATCGTACAGCGCGTCCGCGAAGCCGAGCGTGCGAAGATCGTCGAAGAATACGAAGACCGCGTTGACGAGATGCTGAGCGGCATCGTCAAGCGCGTGGACCGCAATGGCGTCTACGTTGATCTGGGCGGCACCGCAGAGGGCTTTATCCCGCGCGAGCACATGCTGCCGCGTGAGCCCGTGCGTCAGCACGACCGTATCAAGGCGCGTCTCATCGAAGTGCGCTCGGAGCCGCGTGGCCCGCAGCTGTTCATGAGCCGGACGGCGCCGGAATTCCTGGTTGACCTGTTCCGACTGGAAGTGCCTGAAGTGGGGCAGGATCTCATTGAGATTCTCGCGGCCGCTCGCGACCCGGGCCTGCGCGCCAAGATCGCTGTGAAGAGCAACGACAGCCGCATCGATCCCGTCGGCGCTTGTGTCGGTATGCGCGGTTCACGCGTCCAGGCGGTTTCAAACGAGCTCGCGGGCGAGCGTGTCGACATCATTCTGCACGACGAGAACGCCGCGCAGTTTGTGGTCAACGCCATGTCGCCGGCTGAGGTCGTGTCGATCGTGGTCGATGAAGACAAACACAGCATGGATATCGCGGTCGACGAGGATAAGCTGTCGCAGGCCATTGGCCGCGGCGGCCAGAACATCCGTCTGGCCAGTGAGCTGACGGGCTGGGAACTCAACGTCATGACCGAGGCAGACGCCGAGGCGAAGAGCGAAGCCGAAATGCGCGAGCTCTCCGAGGTGTTCATGAAGCAGCTCGACGTTGACTCGGAAGTGGCCATGATCCTTGTGCAGGAAGGCTTTTCGAGTATTGAGGAAATCGCCTACGTGCCCGCATCGGAGCTCGTGGCCATCGAGGAATTTGACGAAGACGTGGTCGATGAGCTTCGCAGCCGTGCACGCGACGTGCTGTTGACGCAGGCCATCGCCAGCGAAGAGGTTATCGAGCAGGCCGCGCCTGCCGCAGACCTGTTCGACGTCGAGGGCATGGACGAAGCCCTGGCCGCCACGCTGGCCGCCGGTGGCATCGTGACCCGCGACGACCTTGCAGAGCAGGCCACTGACGACCTGCTCGAAGTGGTTGAGATGAGTGAAGAAGACGCCGGCAAGCTGATCATGGCGGCGCGCGCACACTGGTTCGAGGAAGCGGAAGAAGCCGCCCCCGCGGAGCAGGAGCAGGCAGGTTAAGCAACCGCGAAGCGCGGATGCGTGGAGAGATATGAATGGCTGAAGTGACCGTTTCACAATTCGCCGAGGTGCTGAAGGTCCCCGTTGAAAAGCTGCTCTCGCAGCTCGACGAGGCGGGCATCGAGGTTGCGGGTGCGGATGACACCATCAGCGAAGACGCGAAGATGGAGTTGCTCGGTTACCTGCGCCGTCAGCACGGTAAGGACGAGGGCAAGCTCACGGCGGCACCGCGCAAGATCACACTCAAGCGCAAGTCGCAGAGCGAGCTGCGCATGTCCGGTAATAAGGGCAGCGCACGTACTGTCGCCGTGGAGGTTCGCAAGAAGCGCACCTACATCAAACGCGATGTGCTCGAAGAGCAGGCCCGGGCTCAGCAGGAAGAGCTGGACCAGGTGCGTCGCGAACGCGAAGAAGAAGAGGCGCGCGTTAAGGAAGAGCAGGAAGCCGCAGAACGTCGTGCAGTTGAAGAACGCGAGCGCGAAGCCCGCGAGGCCGAAGAGGCTGCACGTCAGCGCGCTGAGGAAAGCGAACGCCGTCGTGTCGAGGCCGAGCAGGCCGAGAAAGATCGCCGCGAGCGCGAAGAGCGCGAGCAGCGTGAGCGCGCCGAGCGCGAGGCGCTGGCCGCACGCAAGGAAAAGACCAAGTACGGCCGCAAAGAGCTGCACGTGGCGGGCGACAAGAGTGGCCGCCGCAAGCGCAAGCGCCCGGCTCAAACACGTCGTCGTGCCGCGGGCGTCAACGTAGACACGCAGCACGGTTTCGAGCGCCCGACCGCGCCCGTCATTCGCGACGTGGAGATCCCCGAGACCATCACCGTGGGCGAGCTCGCCCAGCGTATGGCGGTCAAGGCCACGGAAGTCATCAAGGCGCTCATGGGCATGGGTGCGATGGTCACGATCAACCAGACGATTGACCAGGACACCGCCACACTCGTCGTCGAAGAGCTTGGCCACAATGCCAAGCCCGTAAGCGACAGCTCTGTCGACGAAGAACTGCTTGCCGACGTTGCCGAGACGGCTGAGGGCGACGAAATCACGCGTCCGCCGGTCGTCACGATCATGGGCCACGTCGACCACGGCAAGACGTCGCTGCTCGACTACATCCGCGCCGCACGCGTCGCCGCTGGCGAGGCAGGCGGGATTACCCAGCACATCGGGGCTTACAAGGTCGCAACCGACAACGGCGAGATCTGCTTCCTGGATACGCCCGGCCACGCCGCCTTCACGGCCATGCGTGCGCGCGGCGCCCAGGCGACGGATATCGTCATCCTCGTGGTGGCCGCCGATGACGGGGTCATGCCACAGACCATTGAGGCCGTGCAGCACTCGAAAGCCGCCGGGGTCCCCATCGTTGTCGCCGTCAACAAGATTGACCGTGACGACGCCGATCCCGAGCGTGTGCGCAACGAGCTCTCGCAGCACGAGGTCATCCCCGAGGAATGGGGTGGTGAAAGCCAGTTCGTGAATGTTTCGGCGCACACGGGCGAGGGCATCGATGCGCTACTGGAAGCCGTGCTGCTGCAGGCCGAGGTTATGGACCTCAAGGCCATTGCAGACGGGCCGGCCCGCGGTATCGTCGTCGAAGGCAGCCTCGAGAAAGGCCGCGGTGCCGTCGCGACGGTACTGGTCCAGTCGGGCACGCTGTCTCGCAGTGACTATATCCTCGCGGGTGAAGAGCACGGTCGTATTCGTGCCATGTTCGACGAAGCGCAGCAGACGCTGAGTACAGCGGGTCCGTCGACACCAGCAGTGGTACTCGGTCTGTCGGGCGTACCGGCGCCCGGCGACGAAATGCTGGTCGTCGAGAACGAGCGCAAGGCACGTGAAGTGGCCGAGTTCCGCCAGAACAAGGCACGCGACACGAAGCTTGCCCAGCAGCAGGCGGCCAAGCTCGAGAATGTCTTCAGCCAGATGACAGAAGGCGAGCAGGTCACTGTGTCGATCATGATCAAGGCCGACGTGAACGGCAGTGCCGAGGCGCTGAAGGACTCGTTGCAGGCGATCAGTAACGACGAGGTCAAGGTCAATGTGGTGACGTCTGGTGTCGGTGGGATCACCGAGTCCGATATCACGCTGGCCCAGGCGTCGAACGCAATTGTCATTGGCTTCAACGTTCGTGCCGACGCCACAGCGCGCGACATGATCAAGGAAGCCGAAGTGGATGTGCGCTACTACAGCATCATCTACGAGGCGATCGACGACGTGAAAGCTGCCGTATCCGGCCTGTTGTCTCCCGAAGTTCGCGAGCAGATCGTCGGCCTGGCCGAGGTTCGCGATGTCTTCCGTTCGCCCAAGTTTGGCAACGTCGCGGGTTGCATGGTGATTGACGGTTTCGTACGCCGGTCACTGCCTATCCGCGTATTGCGCGACAACGTCGTGATCTACGAGGGTGAGCTCGAGTCGCTGCGTCGCTTCAAGGACGATGTCAATGAAGTTCGCGCAGGCACAGAGTGCGGTATCGGCGTTCGTAACTACAACGACGTGAAAGTCGGCGACCAGATCGAGTGCTTCGAGCGCGTCGAGGTTGCCCGCACGATCGACTAGGGCAGGCTTCGGCGTGGCACGGGAGTTTTCACGCCAGGCCCGCCTCGGCGGCCAGGTGCAGCGGGTGCTCAACGAGCTGCTGCGCTTCGAGAGCAAGGACCCCCGGCTTGAGGGCGTTAGCGTCAGCAGCGTCGATCTGAGCGGGGACCTGTCCGTGGCCAAGGTCTACTTCTCGACCTTATCACCCGATGCCGATCCGGCGCCCGTGCTGGAAGGCCTCAAAGCTGCAGGTGGCTTCCTGCGAAGCCGCCTGGGACGTGAAATCCGCTCGCGCCGGGTGCCCGAGTTGCGTTTCGCCCATGACGACAGCGTCGCGAGGGGCTTCCACCTGTCGGGGCTCATTGCCGACACTGCCGCGCCCGAGTCGGGCGACGATGACGGCGAAGACTGAGCGCAAGCGCCGCGAATGGCGCGACTTGCACGGTATCCTGCTGCTCGACAAACCGCTGGGGATCAGTTCCAACCAGGCGTTGCAGCGCGCGCGACGCGCCGTTTCGGCGCGCAAGGCGGGCCACACCGGCAGCCTGGACCCGCTGGCCTCGGGCATGCTGCCACTGTGCTTTGGTGACGCCACGCGGGTGTCACAGCTGCTGCTCGACGCCGACAAGACCTACACAGCCGTGGCCGCACTGGGCCAGGCGACAAGCACGGGCGATGTCGAGGGCGAGGTGATTGCCTCAGAGCCCACACCGGACCTGGACATGGCCGGTTGGCAGCAAGTTGCCGACGGCTTTCTCGGTGACATCGATCAGGTGCCGCCCATGTACTCGGCACTCAAGCACGACGGCAAGCGGCTCTATGAGCTCGCGCGGGCCGGGCAGGCCGTCGAGCGGCCCGCCAGACGCGTCCACATTCGGGTGCTTGAGGTCACGGCGCTGGAAGGCGGCCGGCTTTCGCTTCGCGTTATCTGCTCCAAGGGCACCTACATCCGCACGCTCGTCGAAGACCTGGCCCAGGCAGCAGGGACTGTGGCGCACACGGCCCGGCTGCGCCGCGATGCCGTGGCGCCTTTTGAGGGTCCCATGCACACCCTGGAGGCGCTCGAGGCGCTTGATGCTGGCACATCGTTGCCCGAGGGCTGGCTGCTGCCGGCCGACGCCGGCCTGTGTGACTGGCGGGCCATCACGCTGTCCGACGACGATGCAGCCCGGTTTTGTCAGGGGCAGAGGCTTGGGCTCGGGTCCGGACAGCAGGCCGGAGATGTCCGTGTTTGCAGCGATAGCGGGGCCTTCCTGGGCACGGCGACGCTCGAAGCATCAGGTCGCCTGGCGCCATCCCGGGTGATGGCCGGGGCCTGTAGCGCTTTTGCCCTGAAAAACCCCTGAAAAAGTGCTGATGGGATTGTGCTTACGAGGGTTAAGCCGCTAAAATAGCGGGCTGATCGCACACACAGATTCAAGACTGCTCGCGTGTGCACCCCTGTCTGGCGTTTCGTCGCCTGCGGCCGAGAGGTCTCGCAGTGTCTTTTGGGCACCGATGACTTAGAGCTGTGTGCACAGTGGGGCCGACGCGGGCATTGTATTTTTGGAGCATTTTGAGCCATGCCACTGACCACCGAACGGAAGAACAGCATCGTCGAAGAATATCGACTGGACGACAAGGACACGGGTTCTCCCGAAGTCCAGGTTGCGCTGCTCTCCGCCCGCATTACTGACCTGACCGGCCACTTCAACTCGCACAAGAAAGACCACCACTCGCGTCTGGGCCTGTTGAAGATGGTGAACAAGCGCCGCAAGTTACTCGACTACCTGAAGTCGAAAGACCAGGAGCGCTACCAGTCGCTGATCAAGCGCCTCGGCCTCCGTCGCTAACCCAGCTGTCAGCGACGTCGCTGCAAGCTCAGGTCATACGCCCCTGTTGGATGCCCAAGGCGCAACAGGGGCGTCGTTTTTTCTGAAGGTAAGTAAAAGAGTAAGGAAACAGCGTGAAAGCTATTAAGAAGACGTTCCAGTATGGCGACCAAGAGGTCGTCCTGGAAACGAGCGAGATTGCGCGCCAGGCAGACGGCGCCGTCATGGTCAGCATGGGCGACACCGTCGTGCTCGTCACCGCAGTTGGCCGCAAAAAGGCAGACCCTGGCCGGGACTTTTTCCCGCTCACCGTCAACTACCAGGAGAAGACCTACGCTGCGGGCAAGATCCCGGGCGGCTTCTTCAAGCGCGAAGGGCGTCCCAGCGAAAAAGAAACGCTGACGAGCCGTCTCATCGACCGCCCGATTCGCCCGCTGTTTCCCAAGGGCTTCAAGAACGAAGTCCAGGTTGTCGCCACCGTCATGTCGCTGGATCCGGAAATTGATCCCGATATCGCTGCGCTGATCGGTGCTTCGGCGTCGCTCGCCATTTCAGGCATGCCATTCCAGGGCCCCATTGGTGCGGCCCGTGTGGGCTACGCCGACGGCGACTACATACTCAACCCGACGGCCAGCCAGCTCGCAACTTCGAAGCTCGACCTCGTCGTTGCGGGTACGACCGATGCGGTCCTCATGGTGGAGTCGGAAGCCGATCGTTTGAGCGAAGACGTCATGCTGGGCGCCGTCGTGTTTGGCCACGATCAGATGCAGGCCGCGATCGCGACTATCAATGAGCTGGCCGGCGAAGTCGGCAAGCCCGCCTGGGACTGGGAAGCGCCCGCCGAAGACACCGAGCTCGCCGCCAAGGTGGCCGACGCCGGTACGGCAGGCCTGACCGAGGCCTACCAGATCACCGACAAGCAGGCGCGCCAGGAAAAGGTTCGCGAAGCCAAGGGTGCCGTTATCGAGGCGCTGGCCGGTGGTGACGATGCGGCCTACGAGGCTGATGCCGTTGGCGGCGCGTTGAGCAAGCTTGAGAAGAACATCGTGCGCACGCGCGTCATCGACGGCGAGCCGCGCATCGACGGTCGCGACACGAAGACGGTTCGCCCAATCTTCACGCGCGTTGGCGTGCTGCCCCGCACGCATGGTTCGGCGCTGTTCACGCGTGGTGAAACCCAGGCTATCGTCACAACGACGCTGGGCACGGGCCGCGACGCGCAGATCATCGACGCGCTTGAAGGCGAACGCAAAGAGCCGTTCATGCTGCACTACAACTTCCCGCCGTACTGTGTCGGTGAGACGGGCTTCATGGGCTCGCCGAAGCGCCGCGAAATCGGCCACGGCAAGCTGGCCCGCCGCGGCATCCAGGCCGTCATGCCTGACATGGACGAATTCCCCTACGTGCTGCGTCTCGTCTCGGAAATCACCGAGTCGAATGGGTCCAGCTCCATGGCGTCGGTGTGCGGCTCGAGCCTCGCGCTCATGGATGCGGGCGTGCCCATCAAGGCACCCGTTGCCGGCGTGGCCATGGGTCTCGTGAAGGAAGGCGACAAGTACGCGGTCCTGACCGACATCCTCGGTGACGAAGATCACCTGGGCGACATGGACTTCAAGGTTGCGGGTACCGAAGACGGCATCACCGCGCTGCAGATGGACATCAAGATCCAGGGCATCACCAAGGAGATCATGGACAACGCGTTGGCCCAGGCCCATGACGCGCGCATCCACATCCTCGGCGAAATGGCCAAGTCCATCTCCTCGCCGCGTGAAGAAATGTCCGATTGGGCGCCGACGATCATGACCATGAAAATCGACCCCGAGAAGATTCGCGCCGTCATCGGTAAGGGTGGGGCGGTCATTCGCGCCATTACCGAAGAGACGGGCGCCACGGTCGACATCGAGAACGACGGCACCGTGCGGATTGCATCGGTTGATGGCGCCTCGGGCAAAGAAGCCCGCCGCCGCATCGAGCTGATCACGGCCGAAGTCGAAGTCGGCACGATCTACGAGGGTCGTGTGGCACGTCTCATGGACTTCGGTGCGTTTGTCACGATCTTGCCTGGCAAGGATGGTCTCGTGCACATCTCGCAGATCTCCAACGAGCGCGTCGAGAAAGTCAGCGACAAGCTCAGCGAAGGCGACATCGTTAAGGTCAAGGTGCTCGAAGTCGACCGCCAGGGCCGGATCCGCCTGAGCATGAAAGAGGTGGGCGCCGACGACTGAGGTCCACGGCAACACCGAAAGGCCCCGCCACGTTCGCGTCGCGGGGCTTTTTTATGCCGGCGTGTCCTCGAGCTCGCTTTGCAGCGATGCGATGATGCGCCCTGGCAACCAGGGTCTGAGCCGCAGCGGGCTGCCAGTGATAAAGCCCACGTGACCGCCGTGTTGGCTGAGCTCTAGCGAAACGTGCGCGGACAACTCATGTGCCTCTGGAATCATGTCCGGGCTCATAAATGGGTCGTCGACGGCGTGCAGGATGCGCGTGGGTACAGCGATGTGCGAGAGATACTGCCGGCAGCTTTGGCTGCCGTAGTAGTGCTCGACATCGCGAAAGCCGTGCAGCGGTGCCGTGACGAGGTTGTCGAAGGTCTCGAAGTCCTTGGCCAGCATCGCAGCGGCGAAGTCAAAGGGCGCGTCGTTGAGCGTGAACTTTCGTTGCAGCGCACGCTTCATGTTTCGCATCAAATGCCAGCGATAAAACTTTGAAAAACCTTTCGAAATAGAGTCACTCGCTTTCTGCAATTCGAAAGGTACAGAGACGGCGACCGCCGCTGCCAGAGGCGCCTCGGCGCCGTTCTCGCCCAGGTACTTGAGCAACGCATTGCCGCCCAGCGAGAAGCCGACCATGAGCAAAGTACGCCCCGGGTACTTGCCGCGGACGTGATCCAGGAAACACTCGATGTCGCCTGTCTCCCCGGCGTGGTAGCGACGGTTCAATCGATTTCGGTGGTCGCCACAGTCACGAAAATGCATGACCACGGCGGGCCAGCCCTGTGCGTGGGCTGCGGCACTGACGCCGCGCGCATAGCTCGAGTCGCTTGAACCTTCGAGGCCGTGAAGCACGACGAGCAGGGGCGCCTCGTCAGCGATGGGTTTGGGGCGCAGCCAGTCTGCTGCCAAAGAGTCCCCGTCAGGCAGGGGGACGATCTCGCGTTCGAACGAGGGGCGCGGTGTTTTCACGACGCCCAGCGCGGGCAACAGGGTTTGCACGTGCCGGTTCCGCAGCCAGCCAGGTGGGCGGAACGGCGCGCTGTTCGGTTCGATCACCGTTTGCGGGAAATCTTCTGCGCGGGGGCCGACGTCGTTTCAGGCTTGTTACGGTCCTCGTCGGGCTTGTTGCCCGTCAGCACCCGGAATACCTCTTCCTGCACTGCACGCCAGCGTGCGAAGTTGCGCTGCGCGAGCCCGGCCACGGCGTCGACGGGATCGATGCCAACGACCTTCTTGAGCGTGCTGCGAGCCTGCGCCTGCTGGGTCATGAACAGGCGAAGGCTCTGCTCCAGGTAGTTGCTGACGACGTTCGGCATGGCGCTGCCGTAGGTGCGGATGATCTGCGAGAGGAAGTCTTCCGTCATCACGGGTTCCCCGTGCTGTTCTTGCTCGATGATGACCTGCATGAGGATCGTGCGCGTGATGTCCTCGCCACTTTTTTTGTCGATGACGACAAAGGCTTCCTTGGCGATCACGAGCTCGCGGATGTGCGACAGCGTGATGTACTTGCTGAGCTCCGTGTCATAGAGCCTGCGGTTTGGGTATTTCTTGATGGTGCGCACGGCGTTCGCCAGCTTCCGGGAGGCTCGTATTCTAAACCATTCCGGGCCCGATCCGTGTGTCGTCTAGGCTTTGTTTGCGAAACTCTGCCGGCCCCGCAGCGTGTTCGGTTCGTAATGCTCAAGCGCCCAGACGACAAGGGATTCGGGGGAATGGCCCTGCGGCTGCACAGGAAAGGGCATGCCCATGGCCTGTAATGCTCGGGTTAAATTCTCAACCGGTGTGTCCGCGCTCAATTCTGGTGCGCCTGTCTGCTTGCTGAGCTTGCGACCGTCGTTGCCCAGGAGCACCGGAAAATGCGCGTAACGGGGCTGCGGGAGTCCGAGAAGCTGCTGTAACCAGATCTGGCGTGGTGTGGAGTCGAACAGGTCGACACCTCGGACAACGTCAGTCACGCCTTGGTCGGCATCGTCGACAACAACGGCGAGCTGGTAGGCGATCAGTCCGTCCCCGCGACGAACAATGAAGTCGCCGGGCTCTGCATCAAGATCGAATCGAGTTTCGGGCTGCCAACGGTCGTGAATCACGATGGCCTGGTTGGGCACGCGCACCCTGACGGCGCCTTCGCTCAATGCTCGATCGCGGCAGATCCCCGGATAGCGGCTGCCGTGTCCTGCTGCACGGAGTTGCCTTCGGCTGCACTGGCAAAAATAAGCGTGACCGCTTTCGAGCAGCGCGTCGATGGCCGCGTCGTGCAAGGCCCGGCTGGTGCTTTGGTAGCGGCAGTCACCATCGTGGTGCAGCCCGTGTGTGGCGAGCGCGGCAACGATGTCCGCCGCGGCGCCCGGGACTTCGCGGGGCGGGTCGATGTCCTCGACGCGCAGCAGCCATTGGCCACCGTGGTGACGTGCATCGAGGTAGCTGACGAGTGCACCGACGAGTGACCCGAGGTGCAGGCGGCCCGTGGGCGAGGGCGCAAAGCGCCCCGTATAGGGATCAGCGGTAGCGATCGTCCCGGTCGCGGAACTGGCGCTCGGCGAGCTCGCGGCGTTCCTGAGCCTCGAGGCACAGGGTCGCCACGGGGCGGGCCTCGAGCCGCTTCAGACCGATTTCCTCGCCCGTCTCATCACAGTAGCCATAGGTACCGTCGTCGATGCGGGTCAGCGCCGAGCTGATCTTGCGCAACAGCTTGCGCTCGCGGTCGCGCGTGCGCAGCTCAAGCCCAAACTCGGACTCCTGCGTAGCGCGGTCGTTCGGGTCCGGGAAGTTGGCGGCCTCATCCTGCATGTGGTGCACGGTGCGATCGACTTCTTCCATGAGTTCGCGCTTCCAGGCCAGCAGAATGCTGCGGAAATGCTCGAGCTGATCGTCGCTCATGTACTCCTCACCGCGCTTGGGCTGGTAAGGCTGCACGCCATGAATCGGACCGCTCATGACATCCGCGCGGCTGCGGCGCTCGGCCCGGGCCACCTTCTTCTTTCGGGCGGGTGCCGCTTTCTTTGCCGGTGCCTTCTTGGCGACCGGCTTTTTCTTGGCTACAGGCTTCTTTTTCGGCGTTTTCTTGGCAGCCGCTTTCTTGGCAGGCGCGGCCTTTTTCTTAGCGACTTTCTTCTTCGCGACTTTCTTCTTGCTCGGAGCCTTCTTCTTGCTTGCGGCTTTCTTGGCCGGCGCCTTCTTGGCGACCTTCTTGGTCGTCTTTTTTGTCACTTTCTTTTTAGCCGTAGTCTTTTTGGTGGAGGTTTTTCGCGCGGTCTTCTTGGCGGCAGTCTTCTTTTTGGCGGCAGTCTTGCGCGCAGCTTTCTTGGCCGGCGCTTTCTTGCGGGCCGGCGCCTTCTTCGTGACCTTCTTGGTGACCTTCTTGGCGACCTTCTTCGTCACCTTCTTCGCGGCCACCTTCTTTTTGGAGGTCGCTTTCTTCTTAGCCGTTGATCTTGCAGCCTTTTTCTTGGCAGCCATCCTGTTTCTCCGCGGCGAGAATACGTAAAAGCGCGCCGATTATACCGACAATGCGCGCCCTGTGAAGTAACGGTGCCACGGGCTTGTCAGTAGCCCGTGACGCCCGCAGGTGTGCCCGGGATCGCGACAGCCGGTTTCGGCTCCCAACCGTCCGCCCGGTGCTCTAGCACGACGTTCGTGTAAACGCCCCCGCGAACATTGAAATCGCTGCACACACGCATGTATCGGGGCTCGAGTGCCGCCACGAGGTCGTCAAGGATCTGGCCAGTCACCTTTTCGTGAAAGGCGCCTTCCTCGCGATAGCTCCAGAAATAGAGCTTGAGCGATTTGAGCTCAACGCAGCGTTCCGCGGGGATGTAATCAATGTAGATCGTCGCGAAGTCCGGCTGGTCTGTCTTGGGGCAGAGGCAAGTGAACGCAGGCGTATGGATCCGTATGACGACATCGCGCCCTGGGGGCGGGTTGGGGAAGGTCTCGAGCTCCCTGGACGGTCCGGGGCGGGGGGTTTTTTCGATGGTTTCGCTCATGAATCCTGGGCACCGCGTGCCGGAAACCGGCGCGGCGTCAAGCCTGTTTTGGGAAACGAATTAGCTTACACTAGCCGGCTTCCGAAGCGCCACGACAGACAGATCGAGCCCAGTCAAAACATGCGTTTGAGCAAAATCAAGCTTGCCGGCTTCAAGTCCTTCGTAGATCCCACCACCATCGAATTCCGGGGCGACCTGGTCGGTGTCGTCGGCCCCAACGGCTGCGGCAAGTCGAACGTCATCGATGCCGTGCGCTGGGTCATGGGCGAAAGTTCGGCCAGCCGGCTGCGCGGCGACCACATCACGGACGTCATCTTCAACGGCTCCAGTGCGCGCAAACCCGTGGGCACGGCATCGATTGAGCTGCTGTTTGACAACACGGACGGCACTGTCGGTGGCCAGTACGCGGGCTATAACGAGATCTCCATCAAACGCGTGGTCTCCCGTGACGCCATCTCGACGTACTACCTGAACGGCGCCAAGTGTCGCCGCAAGGACATCACGCAGATTTTCCTGGGCACGGGCCTGGGGCCGCGCAGCTACTCGATCATCGAGCAGGGCATGATCTCGCGCCTCATTGAGGCCCGCCCCGAGGACATGCGTGTGTTTATCGAAGAGGCGGCGGGCATCTCCAAGTACAAGGAGCGCCGCCGGGAGACCGAGAACCGAATCCGGCACACCCGCGAGAACCTCGAGCGTCTGACGGACCTGCTTGAAGAAGTCGAAGCGCAGCTGCGTCGTCTCGACCGTCAGGCCAAGGCTGCCGAGCGCTATAAGAAGCACAAGGCGACGGAACGCCGCCTGGGTGCCGAGCTGCTGGTCCTGCGACTGGCCGACCTTGATGCAGCCGATGAACAGAACCAGCGTCAGCTGGCTGAGCGCGAAAACACGCTGCAGGCGAGCATCGCCGAGCAGCGCAAGGTCGAGGCCAGCATCGAGGGTGCCCGCGAACGTCTGACCGAGACCACCGACGCGTTCAATGCGGTCCAGAGCAACTACTACCGCATCGGCGCCGAGATCGCCCGGCTCGAGCAGAGCATTGAGCACAACCGCGAGCTGCAGGAACGCCAACGCGAAGACCTCGACCGTGCGGACTCCGGCCTGGCCGACATCGTCGAGCACATCGACAAGGACGTGTCGGTACTGGAGCAACTTCAGCTGACACTCGACGAACTTGCGCCCGATCTCGAATCCGCCCGTCGGCGTGAGCAGGCTTCGAGTGAATCGCTGCAGAAAGCCGAGTCGGCGATGGCCGATTGGCAGGAGCGCTGGGAAGCGTTCAACCACAAGGCCGGCGAGGCCGAACGACTCGTGCAGGTTGAGAACACCCGTATTGAGCAATTGCAGGAACGGCTTGGCCGCCTCGCGCAGCGGCAACAGAGCCTGCAGGCGCAGCACGATGCTGTGCCACTCGAAGACCTAAAGACGGCGCATGAATCCGCGCGCAGCGAATCACTCACAGCAGCCGCCGGCGCCGAAAAGGCCGAGCAGGCTCTGGCCGAAGTGGATGCCGCGCTGGCGCGGACACGCGAGCGCGTCAACACGCTGGGCGATGACCGGGATACGGCCCGCGCCGCACTTCAACAGATGCTCGGCCGACAGGCCTCGCTAGAGGCGCTGCAGAAAGCGGCGCTCGACGACGGCAGCGGTGAGGTCAACACCTGGATCGCACGTCAGGGCCTGCAGGACGCGCCCAAGCTCGCACAACGCCTGCGCGTAGCCGATGGCTGGGAACGCGCTGTTGAAACGGTACTCGGCGACGAACTGCAGGCGGTGGTTGTCGATGACCTGGAGCGTGCCGCGCGCGCCATTGCCGAAATCGGTGACGGCAGTCTGTCGATCATGTCGCGCGCAGGTGCCGGCAGTGCCACAGGCCAGAATCGTCTGCTTAACCACGTAGAACAGGCGCCAGCCGCTGCCGGCCAGTTGCTCGAACGTGTCGTTGCAGCTGATGATCTCGGTGAGGCGCTCGCGCTGCGTGAGCGTTTGGCACCTGATGAATCGGTTATCACGCGCGATGGTGTCTGGGTTGGCCGCGACTGGGTTCGCGTCAGCCGTGGCGACAGCACGCGTGCTGGTGTTCTGGGTCGCGAACAGGAGCTGCGGAC
The DNA here is from genome assembly GCA_937899415.1 of uncultured Gammaproteobacteria bacterium. Lineage (GTDB taxonomy): Bacteria > Pseudomonadota > Gammaproteobacteria > Steroidobacterales > Woeseiaceae > CALBPI01. Next base: position 15,037 of record CALBPI010000052.1, read on the forward strand.
GCTGCAACAGGACATCCGCGGCCAGAAGGCGGCCGTCAACGACACGGAAACTGCGCTGGATACGGCGCGCACGGAAGGCGCCGAGCTGGAAACGAAACGTGGCAGTCTCCGAACCGCAGCCGCGCAGGCGAATCGCGATGCCGCCACGGCCGCAGCCGCCGTCGAGAGTGCGGCGATTCGTCTGAGTGAAGGCGAGCAACGACTGAAGACGAACGCCGACGCACTGCGCGAAACACGCAGCGAAGCGGAGGGCGCCGAACAGCTCATCGCGGACAGCCGGCGGTTGCTTGAGGAAAACCAAACGACCGTTGCGAATGTCGCCACGGACCGCGAGGCGCTTGAGTCGCAGCGCGAGACACTGCGGGCCGCACTCGCACGTGCGCGCAGCCAGGCCGAGGAAGACCGGCAGGCGGCACGCGACAAGGCGATCCGTTACGAGTCTCGCCGTTCCTCACGGGAGTCGGCAGAGCAGGGGCTCGCGCGCATGCAACAGCAGCGCGAACAGTACGAACGTCGCCGCGAGGCATTGCGTGAGGAGATATCGAAGGCCGAGGCACCCGTCGCCGGTATGCGCGACACACTCGAGACGCATCTGGCGGCACGCGTGACGGCGGAGGCCTCGTTGTCCGATGCGCGCTCCCACGTCGAGAACACCGAGATGCAGCTGCGCCAGTACGACCAGCAGCGCATCGATCGTGAAGCCGAGGTGGCAGAGGCGCGCGATTCGCTCAGCGAAGCGCGCATGGCAGGGCAGGAAACGAAGGTGCGGCGCGAAGGGCTCATGGAGCAGTTCGGTCGCACGGGATTCGAGCTCGCGGCGGTTAAGCAGGAAATGCCCGAAGAGGCTGCTATAGACGCGTGGAGCACGTCGCTCGAACAGGTGCAGCGAAAAATCGAGCGCCTGGGCCCGATCAACCTGGCCGCGATAGAAGAGTTCAAGGAGCAGTCGGAGCGCAAGGAATACCTTGACGCGCAGCTCAGCGATCTCAATTCCGCACTGACGACACTCGAAAACGCCATCCGCAAGATCGATCGCGAGACGCGAAACCGGTTTAAGGAAACCTACGACCAGGTGAACGAGGGCTTCCAGAACCTGTTCCCGAAACTCTTCGGCGGCGGCAAGGCCTACCTCGACCTCACCGGGGACGACCTGTTGGCGGCCGGTGTGACCGTGATGGCGCGCCCGCCGGGCAAGCGCAACAGCACCATTCATCTGTTGTCAGGTGGCGAGAAAGCGCTCACGGCTGTGGCGCTCGTGTTCGCCAGCTTCTAGCTCAACCCCTCGCCGTGCTGCATGCTCGATGAGGTCGACGCACCGCTCGATGATGCCAACGTGGGCCGCTTCTGCGAGATCGTCCGCGACATGTCACGGACGGTGCAGTTCGTCTTCATCAGCCACAACAAAGGCACGATGGAGATGGCGGACCAACTCATGGGTGTCACGATGAACGAGCCAGGCGTGTCTCGGCTTGTGGCCGTCGACATCGATGAGGCGGTACGGATGGCTGCCGCCTGACGGCAACGGGCATGGACGGCCTGCGAATCGCATTGTTGGTCATCGGCGCGGTCATCGTCGCCGGCATCTACTGGAATGCGCGTCGCAAGCACGCTGCCGACATCCACAATACGGACGTCGCAGACCGGATCGAGCCCGCGTTCGACGATACGGCAGAACCTGTCGAGCCCGTCGTCGATGCACAGGAGTTGCCGCTCGGCATCACAACGCCGGCCGTCGGGCACGATGATCCTGTTGATACGCCGGCGCCACCACTGCCCGAGGCCGCGCCCGATCAAGACGAGCAAGCGGCCCGGGCCGATACCCCGCAGAAGGTGATCTCTCTGCGCATTGTCGGGAAGGGTGGTGCCGACTTTGCGGCCGAGGAGGTCGTACTGACCTTGCGAGGCGTGGGCTTGCTGCACGGCAAGTTCGGCATCTTTCACCGCATGTCGGATGACGAGGACGAGGCCTTGTTCTCGGTTGCTAATCTGACCGAACCCGGCACGTTCGACCTGGCCGACCTCAAGGAGCGCCGCTTTGCCGGGTTGTCGTTCTTTATGCTGCGTCCCGGGCCGGGCCGAGGCGTGGACGCCTTCGATAAGATGGTGGAGATGGCCAGGGCCGTTGCGATAACGCTCCAGGGTGAATTGCTCGACGGTGACGGCAGCACGCTCAGTATTCAGCGTGAACGTTTCATGCGGGAAGACCTCATTCAGTACGAGCTGAAGCACCTTAAGTTGTAATGGCCGCCACACCCGATTCAGCGTCGCGCAAGAAGGCTGCTGCGCTCGCGGCCGAGATCGAAAAACACAACCGCGCTTACTACGTCGACGATGCGCCGGTCGTGCCCGATGCGGAGTACGACCGGCTGCTACGAGAGCTGCAGGAACTTGAAGCCGCGTTTCCGGAGTTGCAGACACCGGATTCCCCCACGCAGCGCGTCGGCGCCACACCCATCGCCGGCTTCGCGACGGTCACACACCGGCAGGCCATGCAGTCGCTGGACAACGCGTTCTCCGATGAAGAGATGGAGCGCTTTTTTGATCGCATCGCGAGTCGCCTGGAGCTCGAGACCGGTATCGGCGACCTCGAGTTCTGCGCCGAGCCGAAGATGGACGGCGCAGCGATGTCCCTGCTTTATGAAAGCGGCGTGCTCGTGCGTGCCGCGACGCGGGGTGATGGCACGACAGGCGAGGACATCACGCACAACGTGCGCACGATTCACACGGCGCCGCTGCGACTTAAGGGCTCAGGGATACCGAAGACGCTCGAAGTTCGTGGTGAGGTCTATATGCCGCGCGGTCTTTTCGAGGCGTTTAACAAGCGTGCAGAGTCGCAGGGCGAAAAAACGTTCGTGAATCCGCGCAACGCCGCTGCAGGTAGCCTGCGTCAGCTCGACCCCAAGCTCACGGCGCGTCGGCCGCTCGACTGGTTTTGCTACGGCACCGGTGTGGTTGAAGGCGGGTCTATCCCCGACAACCAGTACGACACCCTGCAGCAGCTCGCGGAATGGGGGTTCCCCGTGAATCCCGAGACGCGCCGTGTCGTTGGCAGTGAGGGTTGCCTCGGCTTCTACGCAGACATGGTGGAGAAGCGCGCCGGGCTGGATTACGACATCGACGGCTGCGTGTTCAAGGTCAACGCGTTCCGTGCGCAGACGGAACTAGGCAGCGTCTCACGGGCGCCGCGGTGGGCCATCGCCAGGAAGTTTCCGGCACAGGAAGAGCTCACGACGGTTGCGGGTATCGACTGGCAGGTGGGTCGCACGGGTGCGCTGACGCCCGTCGCGCGTTTGGAGCCCGTCTTTGTCGGTGGTGTCACGGTCAGCAATGCAACGCTGCACAACATCGACGAGTTGCGTCGCAAGGACGTTCGGGCCGGAGACATGGTTGTTGTGCGTCGCGCCGGCGATGTGATCCCCGAAGTCGTTCAGGTTGTACTGGAGCGGCGGCCGAAAGGGACGGTCGCACCAGAGCTGCTGAAGGTGTGTCCGGTGTGTGGCACGCCGGTGTCGAAACCCGAGGAAGAAGCGGTTGCGCGGTGCACAGCAAGCCCCATGATTTGCTTCGCCCAGCGATCGGAGGCGCTGAAACATTTCGCGTCCCGCAAAGCCATGGACATAGAGGGTCTTGGTGCCAAGCTGATCGAGCAACTAGCGCAGGAGCGGGTCACTCGACCGGCAGCGTTTTTCGATCTGACGGTCGAGGAGCTCCAGGGATTCGAGCGCATGGGCGAAAAGTCGGCCGCCAATGTCGTCGCGGCTATTGAGGCCAGCAAGCAGACGACGCTGCCGCGGTTCCTGTTCGCTCTCGGGATTCGCGATGTCGGTGAACGCACAGCCGAGCAACTTGCCGAGCACTTTGGGACGATCGAAGCGCTGGCGGCGGCGGATACAGGCGCGCTCGAAGCCGTGGAAGATGTCGGGCCCGTGGTGGCGGGCAGAGTGGCTGAGTTTTTCGCCAACGATGAGATGCAGGCCGTGGTGCGGGATCTGATCGACGCCGGAGTCACCTGGCCCGATATCGAAGCGCCAGACCTGGCCGCAACGGCAGAGTCCCCATTCTCGGGCAAAACCGTAGTTCTCACCGGGGCGTTGTCACAGATGACACGCGACCAGGCGGGCACCATCGTGAAGCGACTGGGCGGCAAAGTGACAGGCTCTGTCTCAAAGAAAACGGATTTTCTGATTGCCGGTGAAAAGGCCGGCTCCAAGCTCACCAAAGCGCAAAACCTCGAAATCGAGGTTCTCGACGAGGATGGGTTCATTGCGATGATTCCGCCGTCTTTGGTCGATTCTTAGCAGATTCGCACGCTGCAAATATCCCTGATTTATAGACATTTGGGCGTTTTTGGACAGGGGTGCAACCTCCGGGACGCATTGCGCCAAAAATCCCAGAAAATGGGCACTAATTCCCAACCCCCTGATTTCGTTGACCTCTGTGAGCGTTGATTTCTAGTATCGGCGCGCATGAGCGATCAAGCCCAAGAAAAACTACTAGAACTGCTGTTTCGTGTTCTCCGCCCTCTGGTGCACCTGTTGATTGAGTCCGGGATCGGCCATCGAGAGTTCGCGGAGGTGGCCAAACGCGCTTACGTAGATGTAGCGTCGAAGAACTACGGCATTCGCGGTCGAGATACGAATATATCCCGCGTCGCGGTTATGACAGGCCTAACTAGGAAAGAAGTAAAACGGCTTAGAGATGAATCTGCCGGAAGTGAATCACCGGCAGAGGTGAAGCAACTGCCGGCTGGCCGAGTTTTGCAATTCTGGCATACGGATGAAGAATTCCTCGATTCTGAGGGAAGTCCGTTGACGCTGAATTTTTCTGATGAAGAACCTTCTTTTTATCGCCTAACTAGAAAGTACGCGGGCGACATACCCGCGGGTGCTTTGAGAACCGAATTGAAAAGGGCAGGCGCAGTAGCTGAAGACGAAAACGGCGCATTGAAGCCATTGAGACGAGAGTTTCGTGTGCTAGATCCCGAAGCGCAGTTTGAGTGGGCTCTTGGCCGCACGATATATGGCGCTATGGCGAACTCTAAGTACAACTTCTTCGAGAGAAAAGCCCAGGGTTCGAAGAAATTTGCGCTTTGGCCGAGTCGAATCGTCGAGGCAGCAAGGGTTGGTCGAGACGACGTAGCCCACGTAAAGGAAATTGTGTCAAAGCAATCAATGGACTTCTGCGAGTCACTCGACGATGCCATGGAGCCGTACTCGGAAAATTCCAGCTCCGATGCCTCAACAATGGTCAGGGTTGCAGTAGTCTATTTTGAAGACTCCTGAGCAATTTTTCTGACTCCGCTCCTATCGTGAGCGGAGCGTAGGGCCGACTCAAGCGTTTATTGCCTTCTGCTACGCAGCACGATCCTGTTTGGTTGACGCTAACCAATAGGATCTGCAACAAGGCGGACGCTATTTTTTCGATCCAGCCGTACCAATCAAGGTAGGGCGGGCTGTTATGTTTTGCCTTTACATAACAGTGTTGAATGCGCGATTAGACCCAAATAAGTCGCGCATTCGTGTTCTTCGACTCGGTATCTGACTACCGGTGCCAGCTCTCAGACTCGCGTAATCCGCCATTCGTCCAAGAGGGTCTCCCATTCCTTGGGCCTCGGGAAAATTTTCCCAATCTCCTTTCAAATCATTGAGTTATGAATTCGCAATCAGTTCTCGGACTGATCGGGGGTAAATCCACCCAGCGAACTTCATCAATTCATCAAAAAAACAACACTGTACGTATTGAACGTCATTTTTCACTCAACCTGTTGCCCGGTGACATAATGCGCGTAAATTTTACATATCACGCAGGATGGAACAGAACACGAGGCAAAACCTAGTAGACGCAATCAGCACCATGATGAAGCCGCTGGTTCGCCTACTGATCAACAACGGCGTTACGCATGCGGATTTCGCAGACATTCTCAAAGATGTTTACGTCGATTCGGCCATCCGGCACTTCAGCGACAACGACCGGGTCAATCGTTCGCAGATTGCAGTTAAGACGGGGCTAACTCGGAAGGAAGTGAAAAAGGTCATTGATAGGGCTTTGACTGATGAGTCGCAGAGACGCCCGAGGTCTAGACCAGAACGGGTCTTATCTGGCTGGCATAACGATCCAAACTTTACCGGACCGTATGGCGTTCCGTTGGAGTTGCCTTATGAGGCGCCTGAGGGAGAAAAGAGTTTCGCTCAATTGGTTCGCGTTTACAGCGGCGATATGAGCGCAAAAGTGACCTTAGATGAGCTGAAGCGCGGAGGCTCCGTTGAAGAAAAGGACGGATTGCTCAGAGCTACACGCCGCTATTTCGAGCCACGCGCACTATCGGCCGAGCTTATCGCGCGATTGGGAGATATCGGACACAAGTTCTTTTCGACAGCTGCGGCGAATATTGAAAAAACAAAACAAGGAAGGGGCTACTTCGATCGTCGCGTTTACGCGGAAAAGGGCTGTACTGAAGACACAATTTTGAAATTTGACGCCTACATCAAGGAAGTCGGCCAAGAATTTTTAGAGGAATTAGATCGCTGGCTTGCGGCGAACGATGACGGCCAGGCGGCCGGACCGAGAAAAGAGACCGGTCTGTATATGGTCCACTACGTCGAGGCAGCAGAGGACAAGACATCGCTGAGTGAGCTTCTCGAAGAAAGAGGCGTTTCCAGCGAGTAGCAGAGTCCCCACCAAGGAATGGCGGGGAAAAAATCCAATGATGGAAAACGTTTAGGAGTGTGCAATGCAGGTTGGGAATTACCAACGCTGTGTGGCATTAAGCTTGTTCGCTACTGCACTAGCAGTTGCCGGGCCGGTTTTCGGTGCCACACATAACGCGTCAATTGGTGTGGAGGCTAACGTAGCCGGCAAGGGCGGATCGGCCACCCAAGCCATCGATGCAGGCGCCGTGTCAGCAATTGATGCCGGAGCTGTTTCCGCAATCGATGCAGGCGCCGTGTCAGCAAT
>CALBPI010000053.1 GCA_937899415.1 uncultured Gammaproteobacteria bacterium
CGGGGGTGTGTCTGCGGTGCGTGCCGGGTCCTGCCAGCTACAGATGCGGGCCTTCGATTTCGGGCTTGTACTCTCGGTGGGCGTGGTCGAGAAGGGCGCGGAATTCGGCGCCCACATTCTGTCGGGCAACGTGTTCGAACCGCGTGCACTGCATGAGTTGTTCCCGGACTGGAAGGCCATGGGCGCGCCCCTTGAAACCCCGGTCACGCGAGACGAGATTCTCTACATGACGGGCGACAAGAAGGCACTCAAGGTGCCTGGCCTGTTCATCCCACGTCCAATGCACAATGAGGGCAATTACATCATCAGCCTGGGCAAGCTCGTGCAGTGGATGGCCGAGCAGGCCGAGGAAATGGGCGTGATGCTGTTTCCTGGTTACGCAGCCTCCGAAGTCCTGTACGACGACGATGGCCGCGTGCGCGGCGTCGCCACGGGTGACATGGGTATCGGCAAGGACGGTCAACCCAAGGGCAATCATGAGCCCGGTTACGAGCTGCTTGGTAAACAGACGATTTTCGCCGAGGGCTGTCGCGGCAGCCTGGGCAAACAGCTCATCAGCAAGTTCAACCTCGACGCCGACAGCGACCCACAGCACTACGGTATCGGGCTCAAGGAAGTCTGGGAGATCGACCCCGAGCTGCATGAGCCGGGTCTTGTCGTGCATTCGCTGGGCTGGCCGCTGCCCAAAGACACCGAGGGTGGTGGCTTTCTTTACCACGCGGCCAACAACCAGGTATTCCTGGGCTACATCATCGCGCTCGACTACAAGAATCCGCACCTCTACCCGTTCGAGGAATTCCAGCGCTGGAAATTGCACCCGGGTATCCGCAAGTACCTCGAGGGCGGACGGCGTGTGTCCTATGGTGCGCGCGCGGTCAACAAGGGCGGTATCCAGTCGTTGCCGAAGCTCACCGTGCCCGGAGGCATGCTTGTCGGTTGTGATGCGGGCTTTTTGAATACGGCGAAGATCAAGGGCTCACACACGGCCATCAAGACGGGCATGCTCGCGGCCGATGCCGTATTCGATGCTTTTGCCGACGGCGCCGATCCGGCCGGCGCGGAGCTCAAGAGTTTCAGCGATGCTGTTCGCAACTCCTGGGTCTGGGACGAGCTGCACGGGACACGCAACTTTGGCCCGGCGCAGCACAGCTTCGGGCGATTCCTGGGCTCGGCATTCATCTACCTCGACCAGAACATCTTCCGCGGCAAGTGGCCCATCACGCTGCGAAACAAGACGCCCGACTACGCGACGCTGTTGCCCGCCGACCAGGCGCCGCGCATCGAGTACCCCAAACCCGACGGCAAGATTACCTTCGACCGACTGTCTTCGGTGTTCCTCTCGAGCACCAACCACGAGGAAGATCAGCCCTCGCACTTGCACCTCATCAATACGGACGTGCCGGTGGGGAATCACCTGCCCAGGTTCGACGGGCCGTCGCAGCGCTACTGCCCGGCGGGCGTCTACGAGTTTGTCGAGGAGGACGGGGAAACCCGCTTCCAGATCAACGCGCAGAATTGCGTGCACTGCAAGACCTGCGACATCAAGGATCCGGCACAGAACATCGAATGGCGCGTGCCTGAGGGCGGCGGCGGGCCCAACTACAGCGGCATGTAAACGGGGCGCGCCGATGCGCGCCCACCTGTCTTATTTGGGCTGCATGCGGATGCCGCCGTCGAGTCGAATTGTCTCGCCGTTGAGCATCGTGTTCGTGTAGATGTAGGCTGCCAGGTCGGCGAACTCTTCTGCCGTACCCAGCCGGTTGGGAAACGGGATCTGTTCGGCCAGTGACGCCTGCACATCGTCAGGCAGGCTCGCCATCATGGGCGTCATGAAGATGCCGGGCGCGATCGTCATGACACGAACACCAAAGCGCGCCAGCTCGCGCGCCAACGGCAGGGTCATGCCCACGACACCGCCTTTCGATGCCGAGTAGCCGGCCTGGCCGATCTGGCCTTCAAATGCGGCTACGGACGCCGTGTTGACGATGACGCCGCGCTCTCCGTCAGGCTCAGGATCGTTGTGCTGCATGACGTTCGCCGCCTCTTTCGCGACCAGGAACGAGCCGACGAGGTTGATCATGATCGTGCGCGCGAAGTAGTCGCCGGCCATCGGACCGGAACGACCCAGCACGCGACCCGGTGCCACGATGCCCGCGCAATTGACGGCCAACGTGATGCCGCCCATGTGCTCGGCAGCAGCGGCCACGGCGGACTTGACTGCGGCTTCGTCGCTGACGTCCGTATTGATGTAGTGCGTATCGTTTCCGAGTTCGCTGACTGCAGCGGCCCCGGCGTCATCGTTGATGTCGAGTAGCGTGGCGCGGCCACCGGCAGCGACAACGCGACGCGCCGTCGCGAGCCCGAGACCAGAGGCGCCACCCGTAACGATGGCCTTGGCGTTTTCGAGTTTCATATCCGTCCTCGTGCTGTCGGATTCAGGGTCTTTCGATCGCGATGGCCACGGCCTCGCCGCCACCCAGACAGAGCGAGGCGATGCCGCGCTTGCCGCCGCGACTCGCGAGTGCGTGCACCAGAGTCACAATGATGCGGGCGCCAGACGCCCCGATGGGGTGCCCGAGTGCGCAGGCGCCACCATTCACGTTTACTTTGTCGTGCGGCAGGCCGAGATCGTGCATTGCCGCCATGGTGACGCAGGCGAACGCTTCGTTGATCTCGTAGAGATCGACGTCTTCGGGTGTCCAGCCCAGCCGCTCGTGCAGATGGCGAATAGCGCCGATGGGGGCTGTCGTGAACCACTCGGGCTCATGTGCGAAGCCGGAGTGCGCCACGATGCGTGCCAGTGGCGTTGCGTCGAGCGCTGAGGCCGTCGCTTCGCTCATTAAAACGAGGCTGGCCGCGCCGTCTGAGATCGACGACGAACTCGCGGCCGTGACGGTGCCGTCCTTCGAAAATGCGGGCCGCAACGTCGGGATGCGCTCGGGGTCGATACGCGAAGGCTCTTCGTCCTCGCTGACCACGGTGTCGCCGCGGCGGCCCGAGATCGTGACGGGCGTGGTTTCTGCTTCGAAGGCGCCCGCGCAGGCCGCCTTGGCACGCTCGAGCGAGGTCAGCGCAAAAGCGTCCTGGGCCTCGCGTGTGAATTCGTAGCGGTCAGCGGTGCGCTGGGCGAAGACGCCCATCATGTTGTCGTCGTAGGGGTTCTGCAGCCCGTCATAAAACATGTGGTCGATGACCTGCTGGTGACCCATGCGGTAGCCGTCGCGTGCCTTGGGCAGCAGATAGGGCGCGTTCGACATGGATTCCATACCACCCGCGAGCACCACCTGCGCGCTGCCCGCGCGAACCAGATCATGGCCGAGCATGACGGTCTTCATGCCGGAACCGCAGACCTTGTTGACGGTGGTTGCGCCACGAGACTGGGGAACCCCCGCAGCCAGTGCGGCCTGGCGTGCGGGCGCCTGGCCCAGGCCGGCCGGCAGTACGCATCCCATGAGCGTCTCGCTGATGGCGTCAGCGTCGATGCCGCTGTCGGCAATCGCCGCCTTTGAGGCGGCCGCAGATAAGTCCGTGGCGCTGGCGCCGGAGAGGGCGCCCTGGAAGGCGCCGATGGGTGTGCGCCGTGCGCCCGTGATGACGATGGGCCCGTCTGACATAAGTGCGCTGCTCCGAAGCGTAGGTCACCAAAAGGGCCCGTATTCTGACGGAAAGCCGGGTCCGCTGCACCCCGGTAAGGTCCCCGCAACACGCCGTCGCTACGCTTTTTTTTCGGCAGTGATTCTGCTAGCGTTCAACGGCTCCGCCGGGGGTGGCAGCCACGCTGTTCACAGCCCTTGGCGGGAGATAGGGGGAAAACAAACACATCCCAAGGCCGGTTGCCGGCAGGGCACCGGTGCGTTCTCGCCGAACAAGCATTACTACAAGCAGGATTCATTTCATGTCGTTGTTTTTGTTGAAAGACAGCGTGCCGCGCGGCTTTTTCCGCAAGGTCGGCACGTTGGCAGTATGTGCAGCGCTCATGGCGCCCGCATCGGCCCAGCAGGCCGCCAAGCGCGTTATAGATGAGCAGGGCACTTTTGACCGCAGCTCGCAAGAGTCGCAGCGCCGTGTGACGCGCTACGCGCAGCAGACCTCAGAGCTGCTGGGTGAATACCGGCTCACCTTGCAGCAGCTCGACCGGGTTCGGATTTACAACGACAACCTGCAGGCCATCGTGTCCGACCAGGAAGCCGAGATCACCTCGATCGAGACGCAGCTCGAAAACTTCGAGGAAACCGAGCAGGGCATCGTCCCGCTCATGCTCGACATGATCGCCGACCTCAAAGCCTTCATCGAAGCGGACATGCCGTTCCAGGAGCAGGAACGCGCCGACCGCATCGCGCGGCTTGAGGACAACATGACGGACTCCGGTCTGACGGTGTCCGAGAAGTACCGCCAGATCGTGGAGGCCTACAAGATTGAGGCCGGCTTCGGCCGCACGATCGAGGCCTACGAAGGTACGGTCAGCATCAAAGGCCAGGACACGCAGGTCGACTTCCTGCGTGTGGGTCGCGTTGTGTTGGCTTACCAGACTCGTGACGCATCTGTAACGGGCATGTGGAACAAGCAGACCCGCCAGTTTGAAGAGGCTGACTCGGGTTACCGCCGCTCGGTGTCTGATGGCCTGGCTCTCGCCAAGAAACAGGCGGCGCCGTCGTTGCTTGTCCTCCCCGTAGCCGGTGCGGAGGCAGCACAATGATCACGATCAAGAATGTTGGTCGCGCCGCACTGGCGCTGACCGCCGTCACGCTGCTCGCGCCCGCGGCTTCCGCACAGGATTCCATGCAGGACCTCCTCGGAGACGTCCGTCGCGAGGGTCGCGAGATATCCGCAGAAAACCGGGAGCGTGAACAGGAGTTCCTGAGCAAGCGCAATCAACAGCAGGCGCTGCTCGATAGCGCCAAGGCATCGCTGGCTGAGGAGCAACGTCGAAGCGAGCGCCTCAAGTCGTCGTTCGACAACAACGAATTGCGCCTGACCGATCTCGAAGACACGCTGCGGATTCGCCTGGGCGATATCGGTGAGCTCTTCGGCGTGGTGCGTCAGTCCGCAGGTGAGGCCAAGGGTATGGTCGACACCTCGTTGCTGACCGTACAGAACCCCGACCGGGGCGACATCGCGACAGAACTTGGCCAGGCCAAGAAGCTGCCGTCGATCGCCGAGCTGCGCCAGCTGCAGTTCCTCTACCTCGAGGAAATTGCGGGTTCTGGGACGGTTGAGCGCTTCCAGAGCGATATCCGGGACGCGGCAGGCGGTATCACCACGGGCGAGGTTGTCCGCGTTGGCCTGTTTGATGTCGTCAGTAAAGACGGCTTCCTCTTGTTCAGTGAGCAGACCAACTCACTGCAACTGCTGACGCCGCAGCCTGCGGGCCGCTACACGGGCCCCGCCAAGGACTTCTTTGGTACGGGCGCGGGCCAGATCGTGCCCATGACGATTGACCCCTCGCGCGGCACGCTACTGGGGCTCGAAACCAAGAAGGCGACCACGGGTGAGCGCATCAACCAGGGTGGCCCGGTGGGGTACGTGATTATTGCGATCGGCCTGATTGGCATTGTCATCGCGCTGTGGCGTCTTGTTGTGCTGACGGGCATCCGCGGCAAGATGCGCAAGCAGCTCAAGAGCGACACGCCGTCCGCGGACAACCCGCTGGGCCGCATTCTCTCGGTCTACACGGACAACCCGCACGCCGACACGGAAACCCTCGAGCTCAAGCTCGACGAGGCCATTCTGCGCGAGGTCCCGCCGCTCGAGTCGGGCCAGTCGCTGATCAAGGTCTTCGCGGCAGTCGCGCCGCTGCTGGGCCTCCTCGGCACGGTTGTGGGCATGATCAACACGTTCCAGGCCATCACGCTGTTTGGTACGGGTGATCCGAAGCTCATGGCCGGCGGTATCTCGGAAGCACTCGTCACCACGATGCTGGGTCTGATCGTCGCGATTCCGCTGGTGTTCCTGCACACCGTGGTCTCTGGTCGTAGCCGCAACCTCATCGAGGTGCTCGAAGAGCAGAGTGCCGGCATCATCGCTCGCGCCACCGAGCGTCGCTGATCGATGTACTTTCTCGAGGCACCCTGGATCGCGCTGCGCAGCTTTTTCGAGCTGGGCGGCCCGGTCCTGTTCTTCATCCTCATCGCCACGACGGTCATGTGGACGTTCATTATTGAGCGCTACTGGTTCTTCTCGCGGGTGATGCCCGGGCTGAAGCGCGCCGTGGTCGAGGAGTGGGAGTCGCGGCGGGACACGACCTCGTGGCACGCCCACCGGGTCCGCGACCTGCTGATTTCGGAGCTCAGCATCGAAACGCGGCAATTCCTGCCCATCATCAAGTCGATCATGGCGCTGCTGCCGCTGCTCGGCCTTTCGGGCACGGTCTACGGCATGATCCAGGTGTTTGATGTCATGGCCTTCCATGGCACAGGCAATGCGCGCCTCATGGCGGGCGGGGTCTCACAGGCGACGATTCCGACCATGGCCGGCCTTGTGGCCGCGTTGTCGGGTCTGTACGTCAGCGTGCTCATCGAGCGTCGGGCCGGTCGCGAGGTGGAAGCCCTCGAAGACCTGCTCGTTCACCACTAATCGCGTGAGGCGCACATGAAACGACGCATTCACAGCAACGAAGAAGAGGCCGAGATCAACATCACACCGATGCTCGACGTGGTGTTCATCCTCCTGATCTTCTTCATAGTGACGACCTCGTTCGTCAAAGAGCTCGGCGTTGACCTGTCGCGGCCGTCGAACGAGCCGCCCAAGGACGTCGAGGTGTCCGAGGTGATCGCTATCAAGATCGACCGGACGGGCACGATCACGATCAAGAACCGCGAGACCGACATTCGGGCCGTGCGAGCCAACATCGAGAGTGCGCTGGCCATCAAGCCCGACGCCTCGGTAGTGGTCGCGGCGGACCGCGAGGCCGATGCGGGCATCCTCGTGCGGGTCGTCGACCAGGCCCGCGTGGCGGGTGCCCAGCGGGTATCGCTGGCCGCGCTGGCACGCTAGGAGACGGGAACACTCATGGCGAGACGACACTCAGAAAAGCAGGAAGACACGGAAATCAACATCACTCCGATGCTAGATATCGTGTTTATCATGTTGATTTTCTTCATTGTAACCACGTCGTTTGTGAAGGAAACCGGAATCGACCCGACGCGGCCAAAGGTCGAGCGGGCGACCGAGAAGCCGCGCGGTAACATCCTCATCGGCGTGACCGAATCAGGTGATATCTGGTTCAATAAACAGGAAATCGAGCTCACGCTCGTGCGCCAGCGTGTCGAGGAGGCGACGGCCGAGAGCCCAGAGAGTTCGGCGGTCATCATTGCTGATGATGGGGCGCCGACGGGCGTGGTTATCGACATCATGGATCAGGTGCGTCTGGGCGGTGTCATCGATATTTCGGTCGCCGCTGAGCTGGAAGGCTCGTAAGAGCCGTTTGGAGGATCGCCAATGAGATTTGTGCTTTCAGTCTTTTCAGGCATCGTCGTGGCGCTGGGCCTGTTCCTGCTCATGCATGCGCTCATCTCGGGCGACCTGAAGATTGACGACAAGAACGCTGAACGCCTCAGCATGGATTTCGTGCGCGTCAAGCAGGACGAAATCCAGAACCAGAAAGAGCGTCGCAAGCCGCCGGAGCCCGCAAAGCCCAACGCGCAGCCGCCTCCGCCCAAGCTCAACATCCAGAACCAGCAGAAGCCGCCGCCGGACATGCCGGACATTCAGGCGCCGGCGGTCAACGTGCCGATCGCCTCGGGCACGGGCCCCTACCTGGGCGGTTGGAGCCCCGGGGAACAGGCGCCCGAGGGCGATGTCATACCGATCGTATCGATTCAGCCGCAGTACCCGCGCGAAGCCGCGCTGGAAGGCCTGGAGGGCTGGGTCGAGCTCGAATTCACGATTGAAGCCGACGGCAGTGTGTCGGACGTGTCAGTTGTGAATTCACAGCCGCGCCGCATCTTTGACCGGAATGCGCAGCGTGCCTTGTACAAGTGGAAGTTCAAGCCACGCGTGGTTGACGGGCAAGCCATCGCCCGCCGTGCCCGCATTACGCTCGACTTCAGTTTGGGCGGTTAAGCCGCTCGCGACAGGAGAGGCGCCAGCCTATGCAACGCCAGTTTTTGTTCTCGATCGTAGTCGCCGGTTTGCTCGGCCTGACGTTCTCAACCAGCGGCTTCGCGCAGGAAGAGCTCTCGGACGACCGTGAGGTGCTCGAGCGGGAAGTCAAAGGGCAGGCCATGTCAGAGCCCGTCTACAAGCGTCTCTCGGCCATCCACGAGCTCATGGGCGAAGACCAGAATGCCGAGGCGATGCAGCGCGCCAATGTGTTGCTCGAGAACGGCCGCCTGAACAACTACGAACGTGCATTGGTGTTGCAGGCGATCGGCTTTATCCACGCGAATGAGAACCGCATCGAGCCGGCTATCGAATTCTTCGAGCAGTCACTGGCGCTCAACGCGCTGCAAGCCGCAGCCCAGCAGGGCATGTTGTACTCGCTGGCGAGCCTGTACGCCGCCGAAGGCAAGTACATGAAGGCCATCGAAACAGCCCGGGAGTGGTTCAAGTACGAGGCGGATCCGAAGGCGGACGCCTACATGCTCATCGGTTCGAGTTTTGCTCAGCTCGAGGACTACGAAAGCTCGCGCCCATACGTGGAGCGGGCGATTGCCAAGGCTGAAAAGCCCAACGAGCCCTGGTACCAGCTGCTGCTCGCCATCCATTTCGAAACCAAGCAGATTCCGAAGGCTGTGCCGCTGCTGCAGCAGATGGTCGAGCTATGGCCCGACAAGGAACGCTACTGGGAGACCCTCTCGGGCGCCCACATGGAGCTCAATCAAGACCGTCCGGCCTTGTCGACGATGATGGTGGCCTACCACAAGGGCATGATCACCGAAGAGGACAAGCTGCTGTCGCTCGTGCGGCTCAACATGTTCCTCGAGATCCCGTTCACGGCCGGTCAGATTCTGGAATCCGGTTTGACCGCGGGTCAGATCGAGCGCAAGAAGGAAACGCTGACCTTGCTCGAACAGGCCTGGACGTCGGCACAGGAATACGACAAGGCGTTGGCCGTGATGACGGAGCTCGGTGAACTGACAGGTGATCCCGAGTACGCGATCCGGCAGGCCAAGATCTACAACGAGCTCACGCGCTGGGAAGACGTGGTGGCTTCTGCGAACCGCGCGCTGGAGCAGGGCTACGATGATGCAGGCGACGCGTACCTGCTCATCGGCACGGCCTACTCGGAAATGGGTCGACTGCGCGATTCCTTAGCTGCTTTTAAGCAGGCAGAGGATTCGGGCGACGCCGACCAGCGCAAAAATGCCCGCGCCTGGATCGGCTTCGTCAACGACCGGCTCAAGATCGCGTCGTAAGGCTCGCGGCGCTGGCGCGCCCGGTCTCAATCAGGCAGCGGACTCGACGGGCTCGAGCACGAGGTCGCGCTCGCCAGTCTCGGACATAATCATTTGCCGTGCGCGGTCCGCGAGCTGGCCGGCACTGAGCTGATCCACGTCCTCTGCGGTGATGGGTGGCAGCATCTTGATCCGGATCCGACCGATTCGCGGCCACCACCGGTAGCAGCGCAGGATGTCCCGCGTTCCCGTCAGTGCCACAGGCACGATGGGCAGCTTGCCTGCCTTGGCGGCTGCAAAGGCGCCACGGCGGAAGGGGTGGATGCCCGTGTAGTCCTGGAAGGTGCCTTCCGGAAAGAACCCAAGTGCCCGACCGGCACGTGCCGCTTTGAGAATCTGCCGTGCAGCCGATGCGCTGGCCCGCTTGTCGTCGCGTTTAACGAAAAACGAGTCGATGCGCACAAGCAGCCAGCCTGCGAGCGGGACGTCCCGCATCTCAGCCTTGATGACAAACGAAAAGCGGGGGGGCAGGGCGGCCGTCATGACCACGCCGTCGAGGTAGCTCTGGTGATTCGCGACGAGTACGCAGGGTCCCTCGGGCAGTTGGTCGAAGCCCTCACAGTCGGGCCCTGTCGCGGTGAGCAGGAATACGAGCTGGGACATGGTCTTCGCAATACGCTGGCGCCGCTCCAGTCCGGGAACCACGAGGATGCCCAGCAGACAAATGAGTACGCAGACCGTGAAGACGAGCAAAAACCAGCCGCCAAACAGGACATCCGCGACGACGCGGAGCGGAGAACGGCGTGTATCAAGGGCTTCGGACATGGTCGACCACTGAGAATTATGTGACCCAGTTCCCTTTATGTTAACGGTCTGGGGGTTCTGTGACTCTGATCACGGCATTCGTTGCGACGCGCGTGGAATAGTTTCGCAACGCCGCAAGATCGCGTGCGACCGGGCCCGAGTGTGGCCCCTGAAGGCGCAGGATCGCGCCCGGAATCTGGCGCGACCGAGCGGAAAATAGCAGATGGCATTGATGGCAACAAACGACAATTCAGGTGCTGCAAACGCAGTCGCCGACGCCGAGGCGGTGATCGACACGTTCCTCGACGCGATCTGGATGGAGCGCGGGTTATCCAAGAACACCCTGGGCGCCTACCGTGCCGATCTCATGGCGTTGGCGCGTTGGCTCTCTGAGCGCAACGTTGCTCTGCCCGAGGCGCAGAAGGCAGACCTGCTCGACTTTATCGCCTGGCGCGTCGAGTCGGGTGCCAAGCCGCGCTCGACGGCACGGCAGCTTTCGAGCTTCCGTCGCTTCTTCCGTTATCTCGCCAACGAACACAAACGCGCTGACGACCCGACGGTCGACATCGCGATGCCGCGTATCGGGCGCTCGCTGCCCAAGACGCTGACTGAAGACGAAGTCGAAGCGCTGCTCGGGGCGCCCAACGTGTCCGAACCCCTGGGACACCGTGATCGCGCCATGCTCGAGCTGCTTTACGCCACGGGACTCCGTGTCACGGAGCTCATCAGCCTCAAGCAGTCGCAGGTCAACCTGAATCAGGGCGTGCTGCGCATCGTCGGCAAGGGCGATCGCGAACGCTTGATCCCGCTGGGCGAGGAGTCGCAACGCTGGCTCAAGGAGTTCATCGAGGGCCCCCGTCTCGAGATCCTGCTCGAGCGCCAGACTGAGTACCTGTTCCCGACGCGCCGCGGCGACCGCATGACGCGCCAGGCTTTCTGGCACATCATCAAGCGCTACGCCCAGAAAGCGGGCATTCAGGACGGCTTGTCACCGCACTCACTGCGTCACGCCTTCGCCACACACCTGCTCAATCACGGCGCTGACCTGCGCGTGGTGCAGATGCTGCTGGGCCACAGCGACCTGTCCACGACCCAGATCTACACGCACGTCGCACGCGAGCGCATGAAGGAGCTGCACGAGCGGCACCACCCTCGCGGGTAGCGGACGCAAAGCCTGAGCGGTGAAACAAATCGCCGCCGGCCGTGGTCTACACTAACGGCCCGTGCTTGCGGGTAACGAGCCTGCGTGGGACCATCCGCGCGGCGCCGGCTTTCCGCCTTGTAGACCTGAACCGAGACTTCGCCATGTCGACCCTGTTCCGAACCGCAACCCTGCTCCTCATGACCGCCCTGACGGCTAACGTTATGGCTGACGAGGCGTTTGACGCCGTCCGGGCGTCTCTAGCAGGCAAGTTCCCGAATCTGGAAGCAGAAGACATCTACAAGACGCCGCTGCCGGGTGTGGTCCAGGTGCGTCAGGGCCCGATGGTGGCTTACCTCACCGAAGACGGCCGTTTTCTTATGCGCGGTGATCTCATCGACCTAGAGTCGGACCGTAACCTGACCCAGGACGCTGCGGCTGAGGGTCGTGTCGACCTGTTGTCAGAGTTCGATGACGGGCTCGGCCTCACCTTTGCGCCGAAGAATCCGAAGCACACGGTCACCGTTTTTACCGACGTGGACTGCGGCTGGTGTCGTGAGCTGCACAAAGATATCCAGGCCTACAACGACCTCGGGATTTCCGTGCGTTATCTGCTCTGGCCGCGTGGCGGACCGGGCTCCGAAAACTGGCGCAAGGCCGAGCAGGTCTGGTGCGCCGAGGACCGCAACGACGCACTGACACGTGCCAAGACTGATCAAAGCCTTCCTGCGAAGCCCAAGGGTTGTGACACGACAATGGTGATGCGCCACTTTGAAACAGGATTGCGACTGGGCGTCGGGGGCACCCCGGCCATCGTCACCGACACGGGCCAATTTATTCCGGGCTACAAGCCCGCTCAGGAATTGGCTGCGCTGTTGGCGGACATGCCCTCAGACAGCACACGCTAGCCGGTCGGTCAGCGCGCCGAGGTCAGCGGCGCACGGCATCACCGTTGCAGGTGCTGCTCCTTGTCCTCAACGTCTTTCCAGTCGTCGGCGTCGGCCGGTGGTTCCTTGGCCTCGGTAATGACCGGCCACTGCGGTGCCAGCTCCGCGTTGAGGTCCAGAAAGTGTTCCTGCCCGGGCGGTAACTCGTCCTCGGAATAGATCGCCTCAGCGGGACACTCGGGCTCGCACAAGGTGCAGTCGATGCACTCATCGGGATCGATAACGAGGAAGTTCGGACCTTCGTGGAAGCAATCAACAGGGCACACCTCGACACAGTCGGTGTACTTGCACTTGATGCAGTTTTCGGTCACCACGAACGTCATTGCGGGTCGGTCCTCTGTCTGGCCTGAGCGCGGAGCTTAGCGTGCCTAGGCACTGAATTCACCCAATGAGCCGGCGCCGCGCCGTGTAGGCGTGCACGCCGTTGTTGCGGCCGTCGTCCTCGATCCACTTTTCAAGCGCAAAGCGGCCACTGGGGAAGGCGATGTCGTCCCAGGGGATGTCTCCGGGCGCATACATCGCCGTTTCCAGCGACTCGGGTCCCGGTGCAAAATCGGAGATGAGCTTCGCCGTGTAGAACACGTGGACCTGGCCGGCCTGAGGCACGTCGACGGCCGCGAACAGGTGTCCGATCTCGACCTCAGCGCAGGCCTCCTCCATGGTCTCGCGCGCGGCACCCTCGGCCATGGTCTCCTCGAGCTCCATGAAACCCGCCGGCACCGTCCAGTAGCCGTGGCGTGGTTCGATGGCACGCTTGCAAAGCAGAATCTGACCATCGCGCTCGGGTACGCAGCCCACCACGATCTTGGGATTCTGGTAGTGGATCATGCTGCAGTCGGGACAGACCCAGCGTTCGTGGGTGTCGCCCTCGGGCACGGCGCGGCCCACTGCGTGGCCACAGTTGGAGCAGTAATTCATCGGGAGTTTCATGCGAATCCTGTGCGAGCCCGGTCAGGGCCCGGAGGTCGTCTGTGTGTGCTGCTGGTACCAGAGGTCGGACTCGAACCGACACGCCATTGCTGGCAAGGGATTTTGAATCCCTCGTGTCTACCAATTCCACCACTCTGGCGTACGTGACAGCGCAGGGATTGTAGCCCAAACGCCCGGGTGGTGCCGCGTCAGAGCCTTCCGGCACTTTTTTTGTGGCAGTCTGCGACCCTTTCGTGGCGTAGCGCATCTAAACGGGCATGAGTGGGTTTGCTGGCCTCAATTTCGACACCGCCATTGTCTCGCGCGCGCAGCGGGGCGACCGGCGCGCGCTCGACCTCGTGTGCCGCCAGCTGGCGAGTCCTGTGTATACGCTGTGTTATCGACTCTGCCAGTCACAGGCCACGGCCGAGGACCTGACCCAGGAGACCTTCGTGGAGGTGTTGCGACACCTGCCCGAGTTTCGCGGCGAAGCGTCGCTGGCGACCTGGGTGCGCACGATTGCAGTCTCGCGTTGCATGATGTTTTTTCGCTCGGCGTGGCAGCGCCGGGCCACGGCACTCGATGAGGCCCATGAGCCCGCGAGCGATGCCACCGAGCAACTGGGCCTGGCCCGCGACCTGGGTGATGCGCTCGGCCGGCTCAATGAATCCCAACGCGTTGTCGTCTGGCTGTACGACGTCGAGGGTTACACCCACCGCGAGATTGCTGCACTGACAGGCAAGACCGAGAGCTACTCGAAGAGCAGCCTGTCGCGGGCGCGCGCCGAACTTCGGCGCTGGCTCGACACCGCTGTGGCTGCACCTGCGCACACGGCGACACTGGATACGAGGTGTATCGCATGAATGACGACTCGACACGATCCGGGCGGGCGCCCGAAGCCGTGCGCGATGCCTTGCGCGAGCTGCCACAGCTCACGCCAACGCGCGCGGTCGCGGCGCGACTCGACGCGCTGCTCGACGACGCGGCGACGGTGGACCAGCAACCCCCGCGGGCCCGCTCAGTGGCGCGCTACGCACTGGCCGCGAGCGTGGCGCTGGCGGTGTGGGTGGTCTGGCCGAAGCTCGGCTCGCAAATCGGCCCCGTGACCGAACCCGTGGCGGCCATTGAGACCCCGACCGAAGCCGACACGTCAGGGGACGCCGGTCCGAGTATCGATGCGCTCATGGCGCGGTCGGCGTATCTCGAGTCGGTGCTCGACACGGTACCGCAGCGTGGCCGGGTGCAGCGTGTCGGCACGGCCAGCACGATTACGGCACTCGAGGACCGCGTGGCGCTGATCGATGCACAGCTGAGCGGCTCGGGGACGAAGGTCGACGAGACGGGCCGCACGGCGCTTTGGCGAGAGCGGGTTGGACTCATGAGCACGCTGGTGTCGCTGCACGCGCAACCGGCCACGGTCGTGTCGCTGTGATGGCGCAAGACGCGCAGCACATCCCGAAAACACAACGGTATGGAGTTGGAACGATGACAGGCAAAAACCGATATCTGCTGACCACGGCGCTGGCGCTGTGTCTGGCTGGCCCGCTGCTCGCGCAACAGGCGCCGGAGCCGCCTGAAGCCCCCGAGGCACCGCTGGCCGAGCGCGAAGCGCGCCTTAAAGAAGCCGAACGGCGTCTGCAGGCGGCAGCACAGGAAGTGGCGCGCCTGTCACGCGACATGTCGCCCGAGTCCGTGATCATCACGGAGCGGCTGGTTTCGGCGCAGTCCGGCCCCAAACTGGGCCTGTCGCTCGCGACCGAGGAGTCGACGGACTCGTCGGGTAAGCGCGAAACGAGCGGCGTCAAGATTGTCGGGGTCGCGCCAGGCAGCGCGGCGGCCGAGGCGGGTATCAAGTCGGGCGATGTACTCATTGGCTTCGCGGGTGATGATCTCAGCGATCGCAGTGCGGTCGAGGCTGTGGAACTCATCGGTGAGCGGCTGCGTGATGCGGAGGAGGGCGATTCGTTCCCGCTGCGGTTTACGCGTGACGGCAAGGCACAGGGCGCAGACGTCACGCTGACCGACGCTGCGTTTGCGCCGAACGTCTTTGCGTTCTCGACGGGTCAGCAGGATTTTGACTTCCGGGTCATCGAGCGCGCCAACGCTGAAAACATGCGTGCACTGGAAATGGTCGAGCGCGCTCGCGTGATCGGCGAGCGGAACCTGGGCGACGCGCAGCGTTTCCTGTTCCTGGCCAGTGATTCGCCCTGGTCGAGCATGGAGCTCGTGGAGCTCACGCCGCGACTCGGCAAGTACTTTAAGGCGGATGACGGACTGCTCGTGGTGCGTGCGCCCGAGTCCGAGGACCTGGGCTTCGAAGATGGCGATGTGATTCGTGAGATCGGCGGGCGCAAACCTGCTGACGTCAGCCACGCAATGCGGATTCTTCGAAGCTACGACGAAGGCGAGGCACTCGAGGTCGAAATTGTTCGTGACGGCCGTCGCCGCACGATCGAGATCGAGGTGCCCGAACGCGTCGGCGACAACAACCGTCTGTTCTGGGATTTGAAAGACAACGACCAGGTACATGTAGCGCCGCGCAGCGCCAACTGATCCCGACGTTTTCCACGAAGCGCCACGCTCCGGTCCCGGGGCGTGGCGCTTTTTCGTGTGGCGCGCTCTGCTACCCTGTGCGCCGATGCATCCCGACGACTTTGATTTCGAGTTGCCCGACGCGCTCATCGCCAGGCAGCCGGCGACCGCGCGTACGGCCAGTCGGCTGTTGCAGATTGCCGCTGATGGCACGCAGACGGACCAGCATTTCTCGGATATTCCCGGCTTGCTCTCGCCCGGGGACCTGCTGGTGCTCAACGATACCCGCGTGATCCCGGCGCGACTGTTCGGTCGTAAGGCCAGCGGTGGTAAGGCCGAGCTGCTCATCGAGCGCGTCGACGGCGCGCGTCATGCCTGGGCGCAGGTCCGGGCCAGCAAGTCGCCCAAAGCAGGCGGCGTGGTCGATATCGTTGATGCGTCGAACACGGTGCACGCGCGCGCTACCGTCGCGGGTCGCGAGGGTCGGTTTTTTTCGCTCGACTTTGATACGGACGTCGCAGCGGTGCTGGACGCCTGCGGGCACATGCCCCTGCCGCCCTACATCGATCGCGCGGATACGGCGGCTGACCGTGAGCGTTACCAGACCGTGTACGCCCGCCAGCCGGGTGCTGTGGCGGCACCGACTGCAGGCCTGCACTTCGATGACGCGCTGTTTGCGACCCTCGACGCGCAGGGCGTGCAACGAGCCTTTGTGACGCTGCATGTCGCAGCGGGTACGTTTCAACCGCTCGACGACGCGGCGCTTGAGGCGGGTGAACTGCATGCCGAGTGGCTCGAGGTGAGCGACGCCGTCTGCGATGCCGTCGCGGCAACACGCGAACGCGGCGGACGTGTCATCGCCGTGGGTACGACGAGCCTGCGTGCACTCGAGACTGCGGCCGCAGGCGGGCGGCTTGCGGCGTTTAGGGGCGATACGCGGTTGTTTATCCGCCCCGGTTATCAATTCCGTGCCGTGGATGGCCTGATCACCAATTTTCACCTGCCGAAGTCGTCGCTCATGATGCTCGTTGCCGCGCTCGCCGGGCGTGACCGTATTCTGGCGGCCTACGTGCACGCAGTTCGCAAGCAGTACCGTTTTTTCAGCTACGGTGACGCCATGTTGATCTGGCCGTCGGAGCCCCCTGCATGAAGTTCTCTGTATCGACAACGGAGGGGTTCGCCCGGCGTGGGCAGCTCGTGTTTGCGCGCGGCGTGATCGACACGCCTGCGTTCATGCCCGTGGGCACCTACGGCACCGTCAAGGCGCTGCGCCCCGAGGAGGTCGCGGGCACGGGTGCACAGATTCTGCTGGGCAACACGTTTCACCTCATGTTGCGCCCCGGAACCGAAGTCATTCGCGCGCACGGCAGCCTGCACGACTTCATGAACTGGCAGGGGCCGATCCTCACGGACTCGGGTGGTTTCCAGGTGTTCAGCCTCGCGGAATTGCGCAAGGTGAGCGAGGAGGGCGTGACCTTTGCCTCGCCCGTGAATGGCGACCGGATTCTGCTGACGCCCGAGCGCTCGATGGCCGTGCAGCACGAGCTCGGGGCTGACATCACCATGGTCTTCGACGAGTGCACACCGCATCCGGCCACTACCGATGAGGCCGAGCAATCCATGCAGCTGTCGCTGCGCTGGGCGCAACGTAGCCGCGACGCCTTCGATGCACTCAAGGCCGATGAGCCTGACCGCGGCGATGCGCTGTTTGGCATCATCCAGGGCGGCATGTACGACGACCTCAGAAGTGAGTCGCTGGCCGGGCTCGAAACCATCGGCTTCGATGGCTATGCCATCGGCGGGTTGTCAGTGGGCGAAAGCGAGGCCGAGCGCGTGGCCGTGCTTGATGGCCTGGCCGGCAAGTTGCCCGAGTCGGCGCCACGCTATCTCATGGGCGTCGGCACGCCAGCCGATATCGTCACGGCCGTGGCCCGCGGCGTCGACATGTTCGACTGCGTCATGCCGACGCGGCACGGGCGCAACGGCTACCTGTTCACGAGCCAGGGTACGGTCAAGATCAAAAACGCCAAGCACCGCAATGACACGGGGCCGCTCGACCCCAAGTGCTCGTGCTACACCTGCCAGAACTACTCCCGTGCCTACCTGCGTCACCTCTACACCTGCAATGAGCTGCTGGGCCACGAGCTCATGTCGCTGCACAACGTCCACTACTACGAGCGACTGATGCTCCGGATCCGTACGGCGCTGGCGGAGGGCCGCTTTGCGCAGTTCGCTGCAGAATTCCTGGCTTCGGCCGAGTGCGGCCGGGAGTCTGTGGCATAATTCGCGCCCGCAACCGGACTCGCGTGCTTGATTTGGCCGCGCGCGCCCCGAGATCGATCCGAACAGCCCGATTTTCCACGGGCGGACACAGCAAAGGTGCAAGATGGAATTCCTGATCAGTGACGCCTGGGCGCAGGGGGCAGCCCAGCCGCAGCAAAGCCCGCTTGGCTTCTTTCTGCCCATGATCATCCTGTTCGTCGCGTTCTGGTTCCTGCTGATCCGTCCGCAGCAGAAGCGTCAGAAGCAGCACCGCGAGCTCGTTTCGAACATCCAGCCTGGCGACGAGGTCCTGACCTCGGGCGGCTTGATCGGCATTGTCCGCGAGACGAGCGACCAGTTCCTGACCGTCGACTTTGCCGACAACGTCCAGCTCAAAGTGCAGCGCCAGACGGTGACCGCCGTGCTGCCCAAGGGCACCTTCGACGCCGCCTGAGCCTCACCGACCCGGACTAGGCCATGAACCAATTCCCCCTTTGGAAGTACCTGTTGGTACTGGGCGTCGTCATATTCGGCGTGCTGACAGCCCTGCCCAACTTCTACGGCACGGCGCCCGCGATCCAGATCGGCGCAACCACGGGCACGTTGACCGAGTCGACGCTGACCGAGTTCAGAGCGCGCCTTGCGGCTGAGGGTCTGAGCATCGAGCGCGACTTTGTCCGCGACGACAAAGTGTTCCTCGCGTTCCCGGATATCGATACGCAAAGCGCCGCCTACGAATTGCTCGACGAGCTGGGCGGAGAAGACGTTCGTGTTGCGCGGACGCTGGCACCCATGCAGCCCGACTGGCTCATGAATATGGGGCTCGAGCCGATGAGCCTCGGTCTCGACCTGCGCGGCGGCGTGTATCTACTGTTTGAGGTCGACCTTGAGGCTGCTATTGAAAAACGCCTCGATGTCTATGCCACGGAATTCAAGATCGGCCTCAGCGATGAGGACATTCGCCGGCGCGTCACGCGAACGGGCGATACGATTACGGTCGAGCTGCGCCGCCTGGAAGACGTAGCCGCGGCGCGACGCATCGTGTCCCAGATCGACCCGGATCTCCAGATTCTTGACGGCCGCAGCGATCGTTCGTTCCGCGTCCGCATGACCGAGCTGCAGGTGCGCGAGCGTCAGACCTTTGCCGTGGAGCAGAACATCACGACCATGCGCAATCGTGTGGACGCGCTGGGCGTGGCCGAGCCCGTCATTCAGCGCCAGGGCGTCAATCGTATCGTCGTGCAATTGCCCGGCGTGCAAGACCCGCAGGAGGCCAAGCGCATCCTGAGCGCGACGGCGACGCTCGAGTTCCGCCTCGTTGAAGAGGGCGGCGCCGGTGGTGGCGCGCGTCCGTTCCCGTCGCGACTGGGACCCGATGTCGTGCTTAAGCCTGACGTGATTGCTTCCGGCGATCAGATCGTCGACGCCAGCGCGGGATTCAGCGAGGGCCAGCCGGCCGTCATCATCCGGCTCGATGCCGTCGGTGGTGCGCGCATGCTCGACACGACGCAGGAGAACGTCAACAAGCGTATGGCGGTGCTCTTTATCGAGAGCGAGCGCAAGGAGCGGATCGTCGACGGCGAGGTCACCTACTTCTCGCAACCGAAGTACGACGTCATCAACGTCGCAGTCATCCGCGGCGTGTTCTCCAATCAGTTCAACATCACGGGGCTGACCACCGAAGAGGCCCGCGATCTGAGCCTGCTGCTCAAGGCCGGCGCACTCGCCGCGCCCCTGTACGAAGTGGGCGAGCAGACCATTGGTCCGAGTCGCGGGCAAGACAATATTGATCGCGGCTTTATGGCGATTCAGATCGGCTTCCTGGCCGTCGTGATTTTCATGGCCTTCTATTACCGCGTCTTCGGGGTCATCGCCGATCTCGCGCTGCTGACCAACCTCGTCCTGATTGTGGGTGCGCTGTCGCTGCTGCAGGCGGCACTGACCTTGCCAGGCATTGCCGGGATCGTGCTCACGGTTGGTATGGCCGTCGACGCCAACGTGCTTATCTTCGAACGTATCCGTGAAGAGCTCGATGCAGGTAACTCTGTACAGGGTGCGATTCACTCGGGTTACGAAAAGGCGTTCTCGTCGATTGCAGACGCCAACATCACGACCTTCATTGCGGCGCTCGTGCTGTTCATGTTCGGCACGGGGCCTGTGAAGGGCTTCGCCGTGACGCTGTCGATCGGTATCGCGACCTCGATGTTTACGGCTATTGTCGGCACGCGTGCCGTGGTCAATCTCATTTACGGCGGGCGCAAGCTCGACAAGCTGGCGGTCTAAGTCATGCGTGTACTGTCCAAAGAAACGCACTTCCGGTTTATGGCTCGCCGCGGCGCGGCCACGATTGTGTCCGCGGTCGCCATTGTCGGATCGATTGCCGCCTTCCTGATAAACGGCCTGAACCTCGGAATCGAGTTCACGGGT
>CALBPI010000054.1 GCA_937899415.1 uncultured Gammaproteobacteria bacterium
GGTCGTAGAGGATCTCGGTGATAGAACCACCAGCGACGACGATGCGAGAAGGATCCTGTGCCCGGGTGCCGCACTCCAACATCGCCGCCTGCGCCGGACGACTAACGCCAAAAGTCGCTGCGACGAGTCCAATCAAAGCGGGGAGTGTCACGAGCCGTGAGGTCATCATTTTGTTCGCTCCTGGAGGGGGGAGGGGGGGGGTTAAAGCGGCTGCGCGAGCCGGCCGGGCCCACCATAATAAATGAGAATGATTCTCATTTGAATCTGATGCCGTATGATTTGTGGAGAAAACGTTCGTGTCTCATCGCTGTTCAGGAGAAATTTTGTGCGAACCGCGACGATATTTACTTTGGTCTTGGCGCTGACAACAGTCTTCTCGATCGGTTGCGGCGACTCGCCACCGCCTGAGCCTCCCGGAGGCCCCAGCGTAGGTATGCAGCGCTTCACCTGGGTGGATTCCACCCGGCGTGATTGGACAGACACGGGTCCGCGGCCGGTCACGTCGACCGTCTGGTACCCAACAGATTCCACTGAGCAAACGCTCATCCAGATTCCAGAGAAGCGCCCAGTATTCCTGCCGGGCTACGCGGCGCGAAACGCACCGCTCGCCGATTCAATACGGCGCTTGCCCGTTGTTGTGATCTCTCACGGCACGGGCGGCGCAGCACTACAGATGATGTGGCTGGGCCGCGCACTGGCGGCGCAAGGCTATGTCGCCGTCGCCGTTGACCATCACGGCAACACCGCCGCGGAACCCGCCTTCGACGCGCGCGGGTTCCGACTCGTCTGGGAACGCATTGCGGACCTGAGTGTCGCCATCGATCGACTCGCGGCCGATGAGACCTTCGGCCCGCGTGTCGACACAAGCGACGTCAGCGCCATTGGCTTCTCATTGGGCGGATACACCGTGCTCGGACTTGCGGGCGCGCGCACCGATCTCGACCGCTTGCAGGCGTTTTGCGCGGGGCCCGATGCCGACGGTACCTGCGAGCCGCAGGGCGAGTACCCGACGGCGGCCGAAGACTTCGCAAAGATGCTGGAAGAAGACCCGTCGCTGGCCGCGAACTTTCAGCGCGCCGCCGCCGACTACGACGACCCACGCGTGAGTCACGTCGTCGCTATCGCGCCCGCGATAGGCCAGGCTTTTTCGCCCGAATCCCTGCGCGCGCTCGACGAGCAGTTCCTGTTGTTCGTCGGCAGTGAAGACCGTGTTGCCCCGGCGCTCACCAACGCCTTGCACCTCGAAGAACACCTCCCCAGTGGGCAACTGCAAGTCATCGAGGGCGCCGGCCACTACGTATTCCTGTCACCCTGCACGAAACGCGGCAAGCGTTACGTGCCGGTCTGCGAAGACGCCGACACCATTGACCGCGAGCGTGTTCATGCCGAAGTCGCTGCGTCCGTGATCGAGTTCCTCGGCCACACGGAATAGTCGGCTTACTCTGATAGAGTTCTGCGACCCAACTTGGAGCAACCCCATGCAGGAAGACCCCGATCTGCCCGACCTGTCCGCCAAAGGCATCGCACGCGATGTCGGCAAGGAACTGGTTTCGGGCACGAAGTCGCTGCTGCTCTGGACCTTCTGGGGTGCTGCGATCGGCGGCGTCGCCGGCGCGGGCGTGGGGCTGTTCTACTTTGGTACCGAAGGTCTCGCGATACTTGGGCTCGGTGGCCTGGTCGCCGGCGCCATCGTTGGGTTCGGGGTCCGCTTCTGGGCTGCGACGGTCTGAGGTGAGCCCGCGCTATTCGTCGACGATGACCGAGAAGCTGCCCATGATCATGCGCTTACCGTCGAACGGCATCTGAACACCGTCTTCGGCGAAGGCCGGGTCTTCCATGGCACGCGCCATGCCGTCGTCGCGTGTTTTCTTGTCGGGCCACTCGACCCACGAAAAGACCACGGTCTCACCGTCGCCGGCATTCACCGCGCGGAAAAAATCCGTGACCTCGCCGTTCGGTACCTCGTCACCCCAGGACTCCACCACGCGCGTCGCGCCGTACTGCTTGAACAACGGCGCGTACTTGGCCGCGAACGCGCGGTAGGCCTCCGCATCATCGGCCTTTACTGGAATGACGTATCCATCTACATAGCTCATGTCGCACCTCCCCAAGGTTGGGCGAGCGACGTCGCACGATGCAGCGTGCCCGCAGCATCTCTATTGTAGACAGCTTTTACACATCGATCCCTGAGGATTGGGCGCCGACCCCAACCCCGCAACGTCGCCGGGCGCGTGCGGGATTGGACTCAGAATCGCACGGTCCCTGTGATTCCCCAGGTCCGGCGTTCCGCCAGAATGCTTTTGTAGGAAAACACCGGGAACGCGTCGGGCACATTGAAGAACAGCGATGCACGCGCATAGTCTTCGTCGGTCAGGTTGCGGCCCCAGAGTGCGATCGCGTAACGATCTCCCTCGTAGCCCAACCGCAAGTTCACCAGCGTCCTGTCAGGAATCGCATTCTGATTGATGACGTTCTGCTGTTCCGACTGGTGGCTAATATCGAGACGGGCGAACCCTTCCCAACCATTGTTGAATACGGTCGAGTACTGGCCGCTCAGATTGAACTGATGTTCTGACGTGCGCTCTAGCTGATTACCCCCGATGATCGCCAGACCCTCCGCGTCTCGCGAGCAAATCGACTCGGGAATGCCGCATTCCCGGCGCGCACTGGAGGCGGTTGCGTCATCGTCATAGGTTGGGTCTGTGAACGCGTAGCCGGCGTTGATCGTGATGTTCTCTGTCAACGCCGCCGCAAGCTGCGCTTCAAAGCCAACGACCTCTGCGCCACTCACGTTCTGGATCAGCGCCAGATTCGCTGCGCCGAAAGAGCGAATCTGCAGGTCTTTCCAGTCTACGTAGTAGGCGGCCGCACTGAATTGCACGCGCCCCTGCGCAAAGACGTTCTTGTAGCCGACCTCCCAAGTCCAGTTTTCCTCTTCGTCGTAGACGGCATCTTCCGGGATTGGCGAGTTGGTGTTGTTGAACCCGCCCGACTTCACACCACGCGCAACGCTGCCGTACCAGAGGCTGGAACCGTCCGAACCCGCCGGGTTGAAATTGACGATGAGGCGTGGCGTGACAAACGAGAAATCATCGCTGACACGGCCGGGACCTGGTGCGCCAACGCTCAACGGCAAGTCGCCTTCACGCTCCTCGTCCGTGTAGCGCAACTCCAGCGTCGTGGACCAGTTGTCGGAAAAATCGTAGCTGACCTCGCCGAAAATCGCGATGGACTCGAGATCGTAGTCGCTGACCGTCAACACCGTCGATGCCTCCGGGTCATCCTGAATCGGAACCCCACCTGCAAGGAATGGGCCTGTCAACGGAGCCAGACCGCTCGCATCGCCGACGATCGACTGAAACAAGCTCTCGGTCAGGTTGGTCTTCGCGTAGAAGCCGCCCACCATCCACGACAGCGGTCCGTCTGCATTGCTGCGAAACCGGACTTCGAGCGAGGCATCCTCGGTTTCGAATTCGTTGCCG
This sequence comes from uncultured Gammaproteobacteria bacterium, assembly GCA_937899415.1. Classification (GTDB taxonomy): domain Bacteria; phylum Pseudomonadota; class Gammaproteobacteria; order Steroidobacterales; family Woeseiaceae; genus CALBPI01. The sequence continues at coordinate 3,483 of CALBPI010000054.1, forward strand.
GTAAACGTCGACAGATTGATCGTGTCGACGACCTGAAACGTCAAGAAGTTGAAGACCCGGTAGTCTGTGCCGGAAGCGGTGAAGTCGTTGTCACCATTGTCGCGGCTCTCTGAATCCGAATACGCGGCCAGTGCGCTGATCGTCCCGAAGTCAGTTTCGTACTCTAGGCTGAGGCCACCGAAAATGGAGCGCTTATCGCCGCCCGTCGCTCGAGGATCGATGTCGACGCTGTCTGCTGAAGGCAGGTCGCCACAAAAGGACGCGTTGACCGGAAGCGTGAAACCGAAGCTGTCGATTCCGGGGGCACAGTTGTTATCTATCTGCAGGATCGGTGTGTGGTCGTTCTCTTCGTCCGTGACGAACAGAAACGCATCGACTGCAAGACGATCGGTTGCCTGGCTGGCAAGGGTTGCCGCGAACGACGTACGCTCCCACCCCCCCAGGTTCTCGCTGTCGGAGATGTTTCCGATGGTGCCGTCAAAGCTGTCATAGCCTCCCGCCAGTCGGACGGCAGTCCGATCACTGAGCGGGATACTAATGGCTCCCTGCAACACCTCGCGCTCGTCGCTGCCCACCGTGGCGGTGACGCTGCCCGACAACTCCTGGCCCGGGTCCCGGGTGATGTAGTTGATCGAGCCCGCGAAGGAGTTCCGTCCGTAGAGAGCCGATTGCGGGCCCTTGACCACCTCGATGCGCTCGAGGTCGAGCAGTGAAATATCGATGCCGGACTTATTGGGCAGAAACACACCATTCAGAAACGTCGATACGTTGTTCTCGATGTTGGTGATATCGGTCTGCGCCATTCCGCGGATCGTGGGTACGGCGTAGTTGCCGGCCGCGTATGAATTGAAGGTGAGCCCGGGCGTCAGCGCAGCCACATCCTCCAGGGACTGCATTGAGGCCCGCTCAATGACTTCGGACGAAAATACGGAGATGGACACCGGAGTCTCCAGGACTGACTCTTCGCGCTTTCGCGCCGTGACCACGATTTCCTCGAGCTGCACTTCGTTGCCGTCTTGCTGCGCAACTGCCGGTGCCGGCAACAATGAACCGAGAATGACTATGCCACCCACAAGGGTGACGTTCAGAGTTTTCATGCTTGGGCTCCCCTTATGCAACCTACGCCCGCCGTGGGATCAAGCTAGCAGCGGAGGTCGTCGCCACCTATGCCAATTATCGAAAGCTGGTTCGCGGCAACGCGCTAGCGACCGAATCTACTTCTCGGTCGAATCATATGCGCCGCGCGCGACCCACTTCGATTCAAAGGCGCGCACCTCGTCGAAGCCCAACAAGTCGCACATGTCCTCAAAGTTAAATCGAGCCTGTCCGGTGCCGGCCCCCGCGCCCTTGACCTTGAGGTCATGCAGTGCCTGTTCCACGGCAGCCATTGCGCTGAGCGCAGAAATCGCAGGGAATATGGCAAGGTCGTATCCGAGGCGCTGCAATGTCGATGCATTGAGCATGGGCGTCGCGCCACCTTCGGCCATATTGGCCATCATCCATGCATCGACCTGCTGACAGGCAAGCTGCATCTCAGATTCCGAATCGAGTGCCTCCAGAAATACGATGTCGGCGCCGGCTTCCGCATAAGCCGAACCGCGTTCGAGTGCTTCTTCGAACCCGAGACCGGATCGGGCGTCCGTTCGCGCGATAAGGAGCATGTTGTCATCCGTACGGGTATCCAACGCCAAATGGATCTTGTCGACCATGTCTGGCGTTGGGATGACTCGCCGTGTTCCAACGTGCCCGCATTGTTTCGGGAATTCCTGGTCCTCGATCTGAATGGCCGCAACGCCCGCGCGTTCGAAACCACGGACCGTGTGGCGCACGTTCAGCAAGCCGCCGTAACCCGTATCCGCGTCTGCGATAACGGGTGACTGCGCGTGCTCGCACACGGCGCTGACCCGATTGAGCATGTCTGTGTATGTCGCCAACCCCGCGTCGGGGAGACCAAGGTATGACGCCGTTAACCAGTAGCCGGAGGCATATACCGCATCGAAGCCGACGCGGTTCGCCACCAAGACGGACATCATGTCGAAGACGCCAGGTGCCACAATCAACTCGCCGCGTTCCAGTTGATGGCGCAAGTTCGGGGTTTGCATTCGTCTTCCTCGTCCGGGCAAGCCGCAATACCTCACCCAACACGGTAGCGGCGATTCGTCACAGCAGCGACAGCGGTTGGCGAATGCAGCTATCTCCCCTCGCGCTCAGCCCCGGTCGCGCGCTTTAACAATCCTGATTTAGCGATATTGGATGGCAGGCGACGGGCTGGGGCGGCACACTTTCAGTCTGCGCTCCGAATGGTTGGATTTATGCGTCGTGCACATCGATGGGCTGCCATGACAGGAACTGTGATGACCGGTTTGAGCCTTGGCGCGGCGGGAATTGCCGGTGACGCGCCCTGCGCGCCGGTTATTCACTCCGTGGCAAGCGCTGACTTCACGATTCAGCACGTCGATGGCCGCGAGGTATCGATCAGCGTCTGGGCGCCCGAACAGCCTGGCCAATATCCAAAGCTCATCTTTTCTCATGGTGCCTTTTCAGCCCCGGATCGCTATGCCGCGCTGCTCGAACCAATGGCTGCCGCGGGCTTGATTGTCATGGCGCCGCTGCATATCGACTCTGAAGTGCACGGTCATGACAAGCCGCCCGAGCACGCCGTGACCTGGGCAGCACGCAAAGCAGACTTGATTGTCTTGCTCAATTCTCAGGCGACGCCACCTGTGCTGGAACCCGGCGTACAGGTTGCGCCGCTCGCGCCCATCGCTGCGGGCCACTCCTACGGTGCGTTTGGCGCGCAGGTCGCCGCTGGCGCGGTCGCCGTTGGCGATTCACCTTATGACTCTGGCGACGTGGCCGCCGTCATCGCTTTGTCGCCACCAGGACCCCTACCGGGATTCATAGCACCATCCGCCTGGGACCGAATGGCTGGGCCGCAACTTGTACTGACGGGAACGGCCGACGTACTGCCGGGGTTCCTCGACAACTGGACACTGCATACCGTCTCTCATCGCAAGGCGCTCGGTAGCGATCAGTGGTTATGGGTCGGCGCAGCGGTTGACCATTATTTCGGCAACCTCATCGGCCGTCTGGATCGTGACGTTGCCGCACAGCAGACCCAGTTCGACGACGCGCTGCACACGATCACCCAGTTCCTTGTGCGCTACGCAGCCCTGAAAGCTCCGCATTGCGCCTCGCCTATCGCGGCGCGCGACACAGCGATAGCAACGCTCACAAATAGAGGTGAGTAACGCCGTGGATCCCCGCATGACATTGACCAGCGCCCGCTGCACACTGACATGGCGCATCAGCGTCCTGATCGCTACGGTTGCCGTAGCGAATGCTTGCGCCATAAAGCCTCATTCGAAGACGGCAGCACCTGGCGTTGAGAACGACACCATCCTGGAGCGCAATATGGCAGCAGCCGCTACTCGGCCTGGGCCCACGGACCTGGCCTGGCGACAACCGAAAACCGCCATTGCCGGCAGCACCATGCCTGCGCGTGAGACGACCGCTGACACCGCACCGATGTCGGCGGCCCTTCAGGACGGCGCCGATTATTCGGACGCCCTCGGTGGCATCGGCCTCATGGTATCTCGGGCTGGAAAGACGATCGTCGCGCATTTTCCGGAGAACGTTGACGCCACAACGCACTTCGCGAGCTACTCCATGCACAAGAGCGTACTGGCGCTTGCCGTACTGGCGGCGATCGAAGACGGCTACATTGCAAACCTGGACGCACCTGTCGGGCGCGACATTGCGGCCTGGTCTGGCGACGCACGCGGTGCGATCACTTACCGGCAACTTCTCAATCATCAAAGCGGCCTGGAGCACTTTCCTATTTCGAGTGAGCGCGGCCGGGACTTAGCCTACTCCGGACGCGTCACCGAGACGGCGTTGTCGCATCAACTCGTCGACCAACCGGGCGGCGCGTTCAACTACAACAATGTCAACAGCCAGATCGCAGGGATCGCGCTGATTGGTGCGCTTTCCGCCAACGACCTCGACTACGCACAGTATCTGTCCAAACGACTCTGGAAGCCGCTCGGCAATCACGCAGCGGCACTGTGGATCGAAGCACCCGGGGGCAACCCGCGTTTTTTCTCCGGCCTTGAGGCCGGACTGGGAGACTGGCTGCGTCTTGGCGAGCTCATTGCAAACGAGGGGCGCTTTGGGGAAACGCAGGTGCTATCCGCGGCGTCGATCGCGGCGCTCATCACGCCGGCAACAGGCAATCCGGCCTACGGCCTGCACGTCTGGCTCGGCGACTCGTGGCAGCGCGACCGGCGCTACGGCCCGTCTACGACGGTCACGGTGCCTCATAAAACACCTTACCTTGCACCCGGGGTCGTCTTTTTCGACGGCTTCGGCGGGCAGCGAGTCTACGTCGTTCCCGAGCACCAGCTTGTCATTGCACGGGCCGGCGCCGTGCGTCTCGACTACGACGACAGCACGATTGTGAATGCGGTGGTCCGTGGCGAGCTTGACGAACGGGCGGACAACATCATGACAGCTTATGCGCGAGGTGACGGCGAGTCGCAGTACCTTGAGCGCTTCGAAATGCTGATGAGCGGCGCCGGCAGCGGCGGCCGCGGCCTGGGCGGCTATGACCCAGTGACACCCCTGAAAGGCGTTCAGGAAGTCACACCCTTGCCGAGGGGCGAGGCCTCGGATGACTGGCTCGATGAGGAAACCGCGGACTGGCTAGAGACTCTGGGAAACGCGTCGAATACGCAGGCCATGCTGGTCTGGCACGACGGTCGAATCGTGTGGGAGCGCTACTACGATGATGTGACACCGGAGAGTCTGGTGATCTCTCGCTCCCTGTCCAAGCCGCTTTCGGTCATCGCCGTAGCACGGGCAGTCGCGCTCGGCTATCTGCCATCTCTTGACGTCGAGGTTGCTCAGTATCTGAGCGAATGGCGTGGCAGCGACAAGGGCGCCATCACGATTCGCCAGCTGCTGCAGATGCGCTCCGGGCTGGCCCCGCAGTCATTTGCGCCCAAACCTGATGACATCATGAACCGGGCGTACCTCCATCCGTACCACGAAGCGGTCATTCTGTCTGACTACCCGCTCGTCACCGAACCCGGGACGCGATACGACTATTCAAACGCCAATGGCGAGATTCTCGCCGTCATACTCGAACGGGCCACGGGCCGGCGCTATGAGGACTGGATTGGAGAGGCGGTCCTGCGGCCCCTTGGGGCAACGGGTGGTCAAGCGTGGTTGAATCGACCCGGGGGTACCTTGCATGCGGGCTGTTGCGCGCTGCTGCCGACCGAGACCTATTTGCGACTGGCACTGTTGTTGCTCAACGACGGCGCATGGCAGGGACAACAACTGCTACCGCCAGGCTTCGTGGCAGAGATGACTTCCGCGACGGCGCTGAATCCTCATGTCGGGATGGGTGTGTACGTCGCCGGTCCCTACATTGAGTACCGCGGCGCGGCGAACCCCGAGGTGTCATTCGGCAAGACATTGCATACGTCCCCGTATTTGGACAAGGACCTTTACCTGTTCGACGGCAATGGGAACCAGGTGATCTACATCGTCCCCCGACACGACCTGATCGTCTTGAGAGTGGGTAACAGTCCGTCGCGAGACACGCCCTGGGACAACAGCTTGCTCATCAACCGGGTGTTGCAGGCACTGGCGTCGGCGACCGGCGCATCCCTGATAGAACAGCCGCGAAACTAGGGTCTGACCAGCGCTGCGGCGGTTTGCCCTGCAAGTCGCCCAAGCGTGGTGGCCGTCAGCAAGCCATTTCCTGCCAAATACCCCCAACTGGATGGGCCAGAGATGCCGCGCGCAGCGCCGCCGCCAGCGAACAAATTTGGAAACGCGGTGCCATCTGGTCTTTGCACCCGGCCAACACCGTCGACACGCAGCCCGCCTTGCGTGTGAAACAGCGCCCCCGTCACTTTGACGCCAAAAAACGGGGCGGTCAGCGGAGGCCTGTCGGCGAACACGCGACCAAAGCGATCCACGCTGCCGCTGCGCATTGCCTGAGACACCTCGTCGAGCGTTTCCATGAGCCCATTCGCGTCAATGCCCAGTTCGCTGGCGAGTCCCACGATCGTGTCCGAGCTGCGAATCGCATTGGCCGCCAGCGCATCGCGATAGTCGTCAAACTCTCTCATCAAGGCATCGAGGCGGGCATCAAAGATGGTCCAGGCCACATGATCGGGTTGCGCGACAACGTCGACAGCCTGCTCCGAATAGCCTCTTGATTCATTGGAGAATCGCTGGCCGTGCACATTGACCTGCACACCGCCTTCCATGATGACCGGCCACAAGATCGGCACACCCCGACCTGCCGCCAGCCCGCCATGACCCTGGTAAGCACCCAGGTCGTCGATCGCCGCACCGAGCTCATGAGCCCAAATCAGCGCATCGCCTCGGTTGCCAGGGTGGCCATAGTATTCAGCGTCCGCAATTTCGGGCATGTGTTCGCGGACCATCTGCGCATTGCCGCCAAAACCGCAGCAGGCCAGGATCAGTGCCTGGCAGCCGACGGTCTCCGTGCTGCCGTCGGGCCGCTCACAGCAAACCCCAGCGACCCTTCCATCGGCATCCGCAAATAGCGACGTTACGGTTGCCTCGGTCAGGACATCGCCGTCCACACGCGTGAGCGCGTCGGACAGCGCACCCATCAGCTCGCTGCCCGTGCGGTTCTTTGTGCCATGCATGCGGTGCACGGTGTGACCCGGATACAGAAAGCTGTCCACCAGAGACAGCTGGACACCTGCCGCCACGAGCCAGTCAATGGTCTCCCCGGATGCTTCCGCAAGCTCGCGAACAATATCCGCGTCTGTTTGTTGCTTTGCTTTGGCAAGCACATCGCGGGCGAACAGTTGCGCACTGTCGGCCACCCCGGCCGCAGACTGCAGCTGGCTGCCGGCGCCGGGAATCAGCCCCGTGGACATTCCCGTCGAACCCGATGGTGTGGCATCGCGCTCAATGACCAGCGATGCCGCGCCGCCCTGCTGCGCTGCGATGGCGGCGGTCAGACCACAGCCACCGCCGCCTACAATAACCACGTCCACGGCAACGTCGAACGTTGCCGCCTCGGCCGGCAGAACTGTAACCGCTGTCACTGCCTTAGTCCTCCAGCGCCGCGCCGAACACGTGCTGCATGAACTCCTCTCGACGCGCATCAAGCATTGCCTGAAAGGCGTCGTCTGGACGGTATCGATCGATCGCATCTGCCAGATCGATACCGGATTCGGCCAATAGCTTTTCGGTCACAAGCTGTCGATCGGTGAGCACCCACACTTCCTGTGCGAGGGAAACCAGAATGTCGAACGTGACGTCAGACGGTGGCGTGTTTTGCCCCATGGCAGTTCTCTCTTCTCGCTCAGGGTTTCGCGGCGACCGTCACCCAAGGGTAGTTGGCGCTGCCGACACCATAACTGCTGGCAGCCTCAAACCCGACTTCCGTGGCTAATGCCGCAAGATCCAGTGACGCCGCATCACACCAGTACGGCTCGCCGGTGCGCCGAGCCAGGTCTGCCTGGCGCCACTGGGCGAGCGCATCCATGTCCCGGAACGGTCTTACGTCACTCATGAATAACGTGCCACCGGACTCGAGCAGGCGAAACGCCTCGGTAAAAACTCGACGTGTGGCAGCGACGGGCAGCTCGTGCAGCAAAATGTATGACGTCACTAGGTCGAAGCTCTCGTCGGGCAATCCCGTTTCCTCAGCGATCCCCTGTATAAGTCGCCAGCGCCAGCCACGATCATTGGCAAAGCGCTGCGCCTGCTCGAGCATCGGCACGGAGGGTTCGACGCCCGTGATCTCGGCGTTCGGGTAGTGTTCGGCGAGCGCCACGGTGAAGTGCCCGGACGACGTGCCGAGCTCCAGAATTCGCAGATAGTCGCGCTCACCGAGTTCACCAAGCACGGCACGGCGTTGCTTGAAAATACCGCCCGGGAAATTCCTAGCAACATACAGCGGATGAATGAGCTCGCCATGGATGAATCCCTGATGCTCACGGGTCCAACCGCCCGTCGTGCGGTGAAACGCGACGCCATCCCAGTAGCTCGGTGGTTGAAACCCGGGCCGCGTCTCGATTTGTGTCGCGCCTCGCGCGAGTCGTTCAAATTCCGAGTCGAGATCGTCCGCGATCTCATCGAACGCATCGCTCGTGATCTGCCCGTGATGCTGTGATGCCCAGTTCATGAGCCGGACCTGAAACCAGCGCGCGGGATGCGCGCGCAGTGCAGTATCAACGTGGTCCAACCGCGCCGCGAGATCTTCGGGCAGCTCGAGCGCCGCAACCGCGGCATCAACGTGGGGCCTCAACTTTGCCGCAGTCGCCGACAGCGATGCTGCGAAATCAATGCTGGAGCGGCCGCGCTGACGAAGCTGAAACTGCAAGGCTATGGCCTCGCGTGTGCGCGCGTTGGCACGACGAATCGACCGCGACGTACCGGGTCAGCCACGGGCAAGACGCGCCTCCCGCGCCGACTCAAGTTCTGCGTGGCCGAGCTTGTAGGCCAGCAATAGCGGAACCGTGAGCAGACAGAGCGCCGCGGGTACCACCGAAATCCCTAGATGAACGGCTACGATCGCGGATTCTGGCTGTGCGTCAACGGCTGCGCCGCTGACGAATCCCCGCGTTTCCAGCAGAACCCCGACGATTAGAGGCCCGAGAGCACCCGCCACTTTTTCGACGGTCGTGAACACGCCGCTCATGATGCCGTTCCTGTCTTCACCCGACTGTAGCCGGTCGTACTCCATCGTATCCGGCAACAACGCGAGCGCACACACGAGCGTGCCATTGGAGGCGACGCCAATAAACAAGGCACGCGCATAGAACGCCACGTCGCCCTCCCCCGGCACCCATAACCACCAGCTCGCGACACCGATGGCGTAGGCCAGGATCGAAAAGAGATAGACGTTACGCTTGCCAAAACGCGCAATGACCATGCGCCACAGCGGGAGTGACAGCAGCCCGGACAGACTGAAGGTCAATAGATACCACGTGATGTCCGATGTCTCGCGTTGCAAAACAAAGCGGAAGAAGTAGGGCGTACAGGCAAGAATCAGCGCGAGCACAGCCAGTTGCAGTAGCTTCACCAGCGTCAGCAGGCGGAAGGGGGCATGCGCAAAGACGCTACCCAGCTGGCGCCAGGGCGCTGCGCGCTTGGCGGCGGGGTCCGGGGACGTCGCGTCGCGATCGCGCGTCCCAAAGAACGCAATGCCGCCGGCAATGATCGCGACCAGCCCCAAACCGATTCCAAGCGCCGAACACCCGCGGGCCCCCTCTCCCCCCATCTCGACGAGCAGGGGCCCGCCTGAAGACCCGATCAGAACACCAATGATCAGGAATGCAACCCGCGCCGACATGAGTCGGGTCCGGTCGTCGTAGCCCGGCGCAAGCCGAGGCGGCATCGCCAGATAGGGCACCGTGAAGATGGTGTAGCTCGTCGAGTACAACAACAGGGCGCCCAGGACCATCAAAATCATGGCCGTGCCGTCCAGGCGTGGCAAGTTAAACAGCAGTGCGAAACTGAGACCGAGCAGGATCGCGCCCGGCAGCAGGTAAACACGTCGAGACCCGGCCGCGTGGCGCGTTCTGTCGCTGATCGCGCCCATGATCGGGTCCGTCACACCGTCATACAGGCGTGCCGCGAACAGCAGCGTCCCGGCAGTCGCAGCGCTCAGACCAAGCGCCGAGGTCATGTAGAACAACCCGAACAACGCCAGGCCGTTGAACAGCGCACCTGTCCCAAGTGACCCAGCGGCCCAGGCCAGCTCATGTCCGCGCAGCTTCATCGGACGCTACAACTCAAGATGCTCAGAACGACACGGGCGGTTGGTCGAGCCGTTCAAGCACGTAAAAGCCGCCGAGCTTGCCGTAGTTGATACGTAGATCGTCATCGACATAGACGATGTCAGAGTGCAGCGAAGGGGGGCGCAACTCTCGTTCCAGCTCAACGTCTCGCTCCATACCAAAAGCGGTGCGGAGTGCGTCGGCATCCACGTCGTCCGAGACCAGCGCCACCTTGTAGAAACTCACCGCATAACGTCGCGGGTCGTCGTCATCGGGACCATAGTTGCCGTACATGATCACCTGGGCCGTTGTGTCGCCCGCCTGATTGGTCAGCGTCACCACGTTGTTGTACGCCTTCGATGTGTCGTCAATCTCCTGAGCCACCTGCTTCACGTGCGCCGGCACGTTGGGGAGTTTGCCAAAGCTCTGCAACATCAGATTGGTGGTGTGCTGCAGCGGCTGCTCCTGAGAGTGCTTGACACCAAAACTCGCGAAGCGCGATCGCCAGACACCCGCCGACGCCTTTTGATCATTGATGGGCTCCGGTACGGGCGTGTATTGCGCGAGCGTGTCGCATAACGCGCGCAGTTGGTCTTTGTCCGCCTCACTTATGAGCACGGTTTCGTCGATCGCGTTTACGGCATCGAGCACAGCACGCTTCGCAGTCTCTCGTTGTTCCATCGTAGTTCTCCCGGAATTAGGGGGATGCGTCTTCAGCAATGTGTTGCTTGTGCACGCCCAGATACCAATCGGCCAGCGCTTCGCGTGTGGGCCACCACACGTGTGGCAGGCTCTTGGCGTACTCGAGAAACTCCCGGATCGCGCGGACCCGGTAGGCACGGCCCGAGACATGTGGGTGCAGTCCGACATTCATGAGACGCCCATTCGAGGCGCCCTCAGCGTAGAGCACATTGAGCTCCTCGATCAAAATGTCTCGGAACTCATCGGTCGTGTGGCCGCGTCGCGTCAGAATCGTAAAGTCGTTGATCTCGTTTGAGTAGGGGATCGAAACAAGCGGGCCGGAATCGGTGTCGATCATGAATGGTTGGTCGTCATTCATAATGTCGCAATAAAACTTGAATCCATGTTCCGCCAGAATCCCGGGGGTCTCGAGCGTTCCGCGCAGCGATGAAGAGAGCCACCCCACTGGCTTTCGATCCGCGTGCTTGGTGTACATCTCGACTGACCGACCGATGACGTCTCGCTCGGCTTCAATGTCGCCCACGAAATCTGTCAGCAACTCGCCCTGCTCGTAGTTGTGCGCCAACAGCTCCCAGCCACGATCGAGGCAGGCCTGGACCATCGCACGCCGTCGCTCGAAGGTAACCGCATTTGTTGTGCAACTCGCCGCGACGCCCAGCTCATCGAACAACTCGTAGAGTCGCCAAATACCCACGCGCTGGCCGTATTCGCGCCACGTGTAGTTGGGATAATCGGGCTTATGGCCCGGCAGGATGCTGGGGAGTATGGCCGGGCCGCCCGCGTAATAGGGTTCATCCGTGTCTTTCGTCAGGTCCCAGGTTTCGAGGTTGAACGTCAGAATCAGGGCGACCTGTTTACCTTCAGGAAACTCGAGCTTGCCGCGCTCGGGAATGGGGACGTAGGGATAGCGCATCTCAGTGCGACTCCAGCAGCTGACCGAATCCAGACATTCGGTCCTTGATTCCGTTGGCGCGCAGCGCATGCCAATAGGTCGCCGTGTTGATCGCGATCACCGGCTTGCCAAGCCAATGCTCGGCGCTGGCTGCCAGGCGCATCATCGACAAATTGGTGCCCACTTGAATCAGTGCGTCAACGTCATCACCGTCAAGCTCGTGCAGCACGGCGCGCAGCGTCGACTCCGGAACCTGCGCGATGGCGGTCCAACTCGGACAGCGCAAACACACGTCTCGCACCGTCTCAAAGCCGTAGTCCGAGAGATAGCGCTCGACCTCTGCATTGGCAACAGGAAAATACGGCGACAGAAATGCGATTCTCCGAATGCCACCATAGGCCTGCAACGCCTCTGCCACGGCTTCCGAACCCACCGAGATTCGAAGTCCTGAAGCAGCCTCGACGTTTTCACGCCAGCGCTTGCCGCCCTCGGCGCCACCATAGAAGGTTACCGCTGACATGCCCATGACGAGGTAATCCGGTTTGCAGGTCAAAACGCCACGCACTGCATCGAGCGTGTTGTCCGAAATCTCGACCGTTCCCGCCATAAACGTCTCATCGGATATCGCCTGCGCGTCTTCGATGACGATACGACTGTAGTGGTTCGTAACACCCTCCGGTCGCAGATCGTCAAAGTCGGGCTGCACGATCGTATTGGTCGATGGACCAAGAACCCCGAATTTGGCGCGCCAGCCGCGTGCGTCAGTCATGGTGACACCTACCCTATGCTCGCGGCTTCGCGCAGGCTTTCAATCATCGACTGCCTGAGTATGTAGGCACGTCTGGCGTCTGGGTCCTCGCTGGCGGCTTTCATACGGGCAAACCGTCTGGCGTGGCCCTCTTCTGCACCATGCTCGAGCAATTCCTTGTTCTGCATGGTCTGGTGCTGGATGAATGAGTTGGTTACCGAGCGTCGTTGCCGGTCGTATTGCTCGAATGAAGGTTCATCGTGCCCGCTTTCGAGGCAGCTCAGTATCCTGTCCTTGAGATTCCAGACATCGTGAATACCGCTGTTCATGCCGAATCCACCGATGGGGTTATTCAAGTGCGCCGCATCGCCGGCCAGAAATACACGCCCATGGTTGAATTGGTTCACCACCCGCTGATGCACTCGGTAGATGGTCCGGTGCTCGGTGGCAACGTCGGGATTGCCGATGAGCCGCGAGAAAATGCCATCTCGGGTCGCGTCCGACAGCAGCTCCTTGTCATCGGTATTTTCGTCGGCGGGTACGAGGACGCGCCAGACGCTGGGTGCGCGCAGCAGGACCAGCCACTCGTTGGGATCAGCGACGTAGTTGACCCAGCACAGACCGTCGATGTAGTCGCGAAGGTCCAGCTTCGTCGACACACAGAGGAACTTCTCCGGGTAGGTAAATCCGTCGAACTCGGCGCCGAGCCATTTGCGGATGATCGAGTTCCCGCCGTCGCAGGCGATCAGGTAGCGCGCGCGGATCTTCTCTATTTCGTAGGGCGTCTCGAATGCTGCCGTAACGCCATCATCGTCTTGTTCAAATGCAATCACGCGATGCCGGTAGCGCACCTCAGCATCGGGATGCGATTCGAGTGCGTCGGCCAGCATCCCTGCCATGACGTGTTGCTCGCACTGAATCCGATAGGGAAACCGGGTCACGTCGGCGAGCTCACTCATATCAAATGCAACGGTCTCGCCCGTCTCACGCTCTCTGAAATGAAACACGGGCGCCTTGAGCCCGTATTCGATGATGTCCCCGGCGACGCCAAGGTCGTCGAGCATCTCGATCGTGGGCGGATGAAACGTCGATGCACGAAGGTCCTGCGCACAACTGTCACCGGCTTCGCAGAGCACAACGTCTGCCCCGCGACGTGCCAGCGCGTACGCAGCAACAGTCCCGACCGGACCGGCTCCGACAACAATGACATCCGCAGTTCGCATTCATACGTTCCCTTTCGAAGGAACGACGAGTGTAGCGAGCGAGCCGGCATCGCCTTATCCAATTTTGCGAAGCCACAAATCCACAAATTGAATGGTCTGTGACGGTTACTCGAATAGTCTTGGTCACATCCCATTTGGCGCCACGCGCCTCAGGACACGCCCATGAAAACGCCGCTCCGCGTCGCAGACATTGCCCGACGTCACCAACTTAACCTCCCCGACTCCGTACCCGCGTTCATTGACGGAAGAGCGCATGAAAGCGCATCGGCACCGTTGACGCGCGACTGCCCTGCGACTGAGGAATCCCTGTACAGCGTGCAGGAATCGGAACCCGAGCTTGTCGCGAAAGCGGTTTCAGCGGCCCGTGATGTGGCAGACAACGGTGCTTGGCCGCACATGGCGCACAACGATCGGAAGCGTGTGCTTCGCCGCATCATCGACGTCATTGAGACGCACAGCGATGAACTGGCGGCCATCCAGGCCCTGGAGGTCGGTCTGCCGCTCAGCGGCGTAAAATTTATGCACATGCCAAGAACGATGGAGAACTTCGACTTCTTCATCGAAGTCGCGGGCACCCTCGGCGGACACAGTTACACGCAGACCGGGCGCTACCAAACCGTCGTCACAAGAGAGGCCGCGGGCGTAGTCGGGCTCATCTCTCCCTGGAACGCCCCGCTTGTACTCACCTCGATGAAGCTGGCCGCCTCATTGGCTCTCGGCAATGCTTGCGTCATCAAAGCGTCCGAGCACAGTCCCTATTCCGTCTACCGGTTTGTGGAACTGCTGCATGAGGCGGATCTGCCTTCGGGGCTCATCAATCTCATCAATGGCCGTGGACCGATCACGGGCAGCGCCCTTGTCGCGGACCCCGGTGTCGATGTGATTGGGTTTGTCGGAGGCACGGCCACGGGCGCCGCCGTCATGTCGCAGGCCGCGACGACCGTCAAGAAGGTCGGACTGGAACTTGGCGGCAAGTCCGCCAATCTCGTGATGGCGTCAGCGGATCTCGATCAGGCCGTCGACGGTTCGCTGCTCGCGATTCTCGCGGGCAACGGCGAGCAATGCCTTGCGGGTTCGCGAATTCTGGTGCAGGAGTCGATTGCCGACGCATTTATCGCGCAGTTCACCAAACGTCTGGCCAACATTCGCATTGGTGATCCATTTGCCGACGACACAGAACTCGGACCCATGGCGTTTCGGTCACACTATGAAAAGGTGCGCTCCTATGTCGACATTGCAACTTCCGACGGTGCCACACTGCTCACGGGCGGCCGCGCAGTAGCCGATGCGCCCGCGGGCTACTGGCTCGAACCCACGGCGTTCGAAACGAGAGACAACGCGATTCGCGCATGCCAGGAAGAGATCTTTGGGCCATTCGTCACCATCCAGCGGGTGCCGGATGCCGACGCCGCGGTCGAGATCGCCAATGATTCACCGTATGGTCTCGTCGCCTATCTGTGGTCTAACGACCTGCCAGAAGTCACGCGTGTGTCGGCGGCACTCAAGGCCGGAACCGTGTGGGTCAACACGCCGCTGACGCGCGACTTGCGAGCGCCTTTCGGTGGGTTCAAGCAGTCGGGCGTCGGGCGCGACGGCCTGCACGCCTCCGTCGAGCTTTTGACAGAAGAAAAGGCCGTGATGTACCCAACAGGGCCTCTTCCTCTGCCCAAGCTGGGGTTGCCGAGCGCCTGATGCGCCCCTATCGGAGCTTTTCGACCAATGCGTTGATCAGTGCATTTCGCTCAGCGGCGCGGCGCGCAGACTCATCTCCGCTCGGCTGAAACGCTTCGACTTGCGAGCGGCTCATAACCCCACCCGCTTCCAGCAACACTTCGTGAGTGGCCAACCGTTCCCGAAGGACACTGACTTCCATTGCGAGATGCAATACGACCGCCACGAGCTGATCGGGTGACAGCGCATCCAATTGCTGCGGACGCGCAAGCCGCTCCGGCTGTGCGTCATTGGCCGTCTTCATGGCGCAGCGCTCGCGCCGAATACGAGCATATCGCCTTGTCCGAGTGGGTCGTAATCGGCGAATCGCTGATCTTTCGAAAAACCCGCACGGGCCATCTCGGAATCGATATCGAGCTTGGCAAACCCGTCCCAATACGGCTCGCCATTATTGACGACTTGCCAGTGGTTGGTCTGCTGCTTGGTGAGGCTCGTGCGATGGGCCTGATACGGCACATCGACATGCAACATCACACCGCCGGGCGCCAGCAGTCGCCGCGCCTCGGCAAGGATATCGGGCAGGATGTCATCACCGGTTTCGTGAAACAGAATGTTTGAGACAATCAGATCAAAGCTCGCGTCTTCGAAACCAGTTTGGCGTGCATC
Source organism: uncultured Gammaproteobacteria bacterium (assembly GCA_937899415.1). Taxonomy (GTDB): domain Bacteria; phylum Pseudomonadota; class Gammaproteobacteria; order Steroidobacterales; family Woeseiaceae; genus CALBPI01. The sequence continues at coordinate 19,167 of CALBPI010000054.1, forward strand.
CGTCTGTCGAAAGTGTATGGGAAGCCCCTGGTCCTCGGCCCAAACGTGGCCGAAACGCAAGAACGGTGCTGACAGATCCACACCCCACACTTCTGCATCCGGAAACGTTCGTGCATAGGCCACGGTTTCCGTGCCGGGTCCGCAGCCCAGATCGAGAACCCGTTTAGGGGCGAGCTCGGGAAACCGGCGCTGGAGTGCAGCGATGATGTAGAACCCCATGCCGGGCTCGCCGGCGGCAGCGCCCGTCGAAAGCCCTTTGGCGGCGCGGTAAAGCTCAACCGTGCCGAAGTAGCGCAGCCCGGTCAGCAGACCGTGCGTATCTTCCTCGCCAAAGTAGCCACCAGGCTGCCGGTGAATCTCAACGGACCGAATCGGTTCGGGCAGCTTCAGTTCATCATCCAGCTCGAGACTTCCGAGACGGGAACCGTCTGACAGCGCCGCATACCGCCGCTCGAGTTCGGGCAGCAAACGCCGGCACGTTTCGTCCACGGTGTCCCACATGAGGTTTTGGGACTCATACACCGCGGCGCCCCAGAGCTGGTAGAGGTGGGACTCGGAGAACAGGGCATCGACTTCGTCGCGCGTTGCTGGCGCGCGGCCGTGCGCGTCACGAAACTGAGGGTCGATTCGATGCTCAAACTCGGCCGCGAGTTGCTGCTCGAGCGGACCATTCAGAAAGCCCTTGAGCGCACCCACGAACTGTTGCCGCGCCGCTTCATCGTGAGTGGGACGGTACAGGTCTGCAAACTGCGGTGAATCGCTCATTCCGGCACTCCTCGTTTGGCAGGCGGTCCAGTCTATCGTGACTGAAGCACTAGGCTATAATCACATCGCGAATTGAGATATCCACGAGCGCGATACGTTTCAAATGGACCTTCGACAACTACGATACCTGTTGGTCGTCGCGGAGTCAGGAAGCCTGACTCAGGCATCCGAACGCATCCCGATTGCGCAGTCCGCGTTAAGCCGACATATCCGTCTTTTGGAGGACGAGCTGGGCGTCAAGCTCCTGATTCGCACCGGGCGCGGTGTTGAGCTCACCGAACAGGGCGACTTTTTTGTGGGGCGCGTACGCTCGGTTCTCGAGCAACTCGAGGATGCTCGTCGCGGGCTCATCGCCTGGAACGACAATCCCGCAGGTCTCGTGCGCATCGGCATGCCACCAACCACCACGCTGGTCATGGCAGCTGACATTCTCGAACGACTGAAGCACCGCTACCCCGACATTAGCGTGCGACTTAGCGAAGGTCTGAGCGCGACGCTCGCAGAATGGCTGGGCAATGATCGCCTTGATCTCGCCGTGGTATTTGATCATTCGGGGAAATCGCCCTTGCGCGCGGAGCCTATAGCTCGAGAGACTCTGTGTTTCGCGGTGCCTTGTGGCGCAACCTGCCCCGACCCGGTCACCATTGAAGACATGGCGAGCCACCGGCTCATCGCACCGTTTAGAAAGCAAGGCATTCGTAATCGCATGGCGGCCGCATTCGAGCAGGCCGGATTCGAATTTCGGGCGGCCTACGAACTCGATTCGCTGCCAGCGATCAAGGCGCTGGTTCGCTCAGGTGCGGGCGCTGCGATTCTGTCGCGCTCCTCGATCAAGAAAGACGTCGTCGCTGGGCGGCTGGAGTCGCGACGCATCGATGCGCCTAATTTGATGTTCGATGTTCATGTCGTGATGTCTCGCACCGCCGAACACAGCCGCGCAGCCCAGGCGGCGGGCGAGGTGATTCGTGAAGTGAGCGCTGAGCACTTCGCATAGCCAGCCTTTAATGGGTGCATCTCGAATCCCGGTTATGGGCGTCTGCCGGGCAGTAATGAACCCGTGAAGTTGACGAACCGCCAGACACTCAATAGTCATCATAGAGCGCGTCGCGGTACTGCTCGCAGACGAGTTCAACGTAGTCTCGCCCGGATAGATCCGACGGGGGGCCAAACGACAGCGGCGGCAGGCCCGCGGCTTCGCGTTCTTCAAGATAGGCGTCCGCGATTCGCGCTGCGATCTCTTGCGTCGCCTTTGGCTCGGGCATCCGAAAGACAGACGTAAGACCCGTATTCAACTCCGGCGCGATGTACCAAACTGCGGCAGAATAAATCCGCTCGGGGAACATGTTGATGCGACGACTCTTGCTCAAGGACTCAAACGACTCCTGGCTGATCCAGCCCAGGCTCACGGCGTCCTCACCGAGTTCCCAGTCGATTTGACCGACCATACTCAAGGCCATGAGCCGGCCCGCCAGCGCCGCGCGATGGAAGCGTTCACGCGCTTCAAGCGCCATAGCCACACGCTCTGGTTCGGTGACCCCACCCTTGCGCCCCGCTGCGCGCGCGAAGCGATCAAAGGCGGGGGTACTCACCGTGGCTTTGGAGGGCGTCAGCGTCAGAACGGCGTTTCCGGGGTCTAGGCCCAGGGCCTCGAGCTGCAGACGCCGACCCAGAACAACCATCGCAGCGGTATCGCCCTGCGCGATCAGATCGCGCAGGCCGGAAGCATCAATGCCGTCATACGACTGCATTGCTTTGCCCAGCACCGTGATCGACTGCGTGGTCGTGATCTGTCGCTGAACGTCGTCGCGCCGCAGTAATTGTTCTGGTGTCAGACAATCGCTCGATTCGTCCTCCGTGGGTGTCGACATCTCCCGTGCTGCGGCTGTGGTGCCCAACTTTGTCGGGGCCGTGTCATCGACTATCGGATCTGCGGCGTTGTCGGCAATCGATGTGGCATCGCTGCCGGGCTTACGGCCATTGCTGACAACTAAGGCGATACCCACGAGGAGCAGTGCGACCACAACGGCATAGCGAAATTTGCTGACCGAAGCGTGTTCAGGCATCGGTTTGATTGTCCCGAACCATACGCACCATCCCCGCAGCCTCGGGATTCACTTTGGGGTGCTCAAGCACCGTGTGCGCCACAGTTTGAAACCCGAGCCGTTCGTAGAACCCAACCGCTCCGTTTTTCGCCATGCTCTCGAGCCAAATGACGTCGCAGTCCGCCGCGAAGGCCATCACGGCGTTCATCACGCGTCGCCCAACACCGCGCCCGTGCGAGGACTGGGCGAGATAGATCCGATGCAGGTACACATAGCGCGAGTCAGGCGCGCTCTCGGATGGGCGCTTGTCCGCCACGATTCGGACGAAGCCGGCTGGCTCATTATCGCAATCCACACGGAACAGCGACGCGCCCGATTCGGAATGCTCGGCCTCAAGCGCCTCGACTGAAAACGTCTCTTCGACGTAAGCCACGCCACCGTCTCGCCAGAGCGCTGCGTAAGCGCGCGGATACTCCACCCGCATGAACGCCTCGAGCCAGCGCAAATCATCGCAACTCATGGGTACGAGTTTTATGGCGTTCTCAGGCATGCACTAAGCCTAGGTGTTGCTACGTGCGACGCCAAGCCAACACGCGGAATGCGTTCGCAGGGAATTCCCCGAGTATTGCGGCCACACATTGGCAGCCTCCGCCGGACACTGCTAACAGTCTGTTTTGCTTGCAACTTCTTAAGTGAAATAGCGGAACCCGTTCACGTGACTTTCAGTCTCACTGTGCTATAGCTGACTCAAATCATTTCCCAACCTGCCGCTGCAGAGGGCAGGTCACCAAGACACTGCTCCGGGGGGCGGAGCTCAGAGGAGGCGCGTTAGCGCAGCACAGCGAGGTCAAAAAGATGGTCGATTCCCAGGGCCGCGAACAGGTCGTGCCCGTGCACAACCTCCGTGATTTCTTCCGCACATCGGTGGACGACGCCGCTGAGCGACAAGGGGTGGCGATCGAGCCTCAAACCACGCAGTACGTGGTCAACCTCCTCACGCTCTACTCGCGCTCCGAAGCGCTCTACGACCACGACGGTGAATGCTACGGCCTGCGCCCGCTCGCGCTCATGCTCGCCGACGCCGCACAGGCCGAGTCGACCGAAGCGCGCAGTCAACACCTGCAGCGCATCGGCGACGTGGCGCTGTTCATCTCCGGGTTCTTTATCGACAGCCTCGCCGAGCGCGCCGTCGACGTTGACTACTACATCCACATGGGCGGCAACGCTTATGGCTCGCTGTCGGACGAACTGCGCGGCACCTTCCGCGGCAACGCGTTTTCCGAAATCTACCGCGAGCTGGCCGCCAAGTTTGGCCAAGTCGTGGACGTGCTGAATGACGTCCGCGATGGGGGCAACACGACACCTGGCGACGTGCAGCGGCTCTACGAGGTCTGGCGCAAGACGGGTAGCCAACGCGCGAAGACGCAGCTCGAATCGCTGGGCATCACACCGATGGTCGGGGGGCCTGGCCCGAGACGGCACTGATGCTCGCCGAGCTTCAGCAGCAGCACTGCGACACTTACGGTGTCGCCGGCTACCCGGATGTGCGCGACTACCTGATCACCAGTGCCGCCGTCGCAGAGGCGGTCGCTCGTGAGTCGTTGCTGGCGGGCACCCATGAGACGCTGCTGCTTGCCCAGGATGACGACGGGCTCGCGCTGTCGCTGTTTCTCGACGCGGCATTGCTCGAGCGTCTCGAGGCGACGGACCCGCTGGGCACCCTCAAACCGCGCGCACTGGCTGATTTCTGGCAAGTCGTCGAGGGCATCAGTCACTTCAACACGGTGGTGCACCGGGCGCACCACGACCGGCGCGTGAGCCTGCTTGAACTCGAATTGCAGGCCGAGGTCGATAAGTTCGTGGCGAGCCTGCAGCGTGCGCTGGCGCAGGGCGATACAGCACTGGCGCGCAATATCCACGGCTGGTTGTTCGGTGCAGTCAGCTTCCACAAAGACCTCGATGGCGACGCGCTGGACCGCTACCGGGCCGCCAATGATTTCGCGGGGCGCTTTTGTGCACGGCTCGCCGATGCGATGATCCGGGATGTCGACGACGCGCAGGCGGAGCTCCGACGCTTTTTTCGTCTGCCCGCGGCCGACAAGATCAGCCACATCAATACGCGCTGCATGTAGCGGCGCGCCTGCGCTGCAGAAGGGGACATCATGCAACTCAGAGCCTGGATGGGACTGGCGCCGCTTGTACTGGCGCCCGCCCTTGCACTCGCCAGCGAACCGCTGGAGCTGCCGCTGATCGTGGAGACGGGCCAGCGCATGCAGGTGAACTACGTCCACACCAAGCGTCAAAAGGACACGGCCAACAGTGGCGACATTCGTGGCCAGTTGCACATTATTGATGCCGACTCGGACCCCGACAACCTGCTCGTTGAGTGGCAAACCGACTCGGTCCGGATCAACGGTGTCGAAATTGACGCACGATCCCCGCAGGCGGCCGACCTGATGATTGGGCTGCCGATCACGTTCATCGCCGACGCAGACCTGACGCCCAAACGTATTTTTGACCGTGATGACCTGATGCGCCGAATCTTTAGCGCCGAGTTTTTCGCAGGCGTAGACAATACCTCGCGTGAAAAGGTGCGTGCGTTCATGGCGGACATGGGCGACGACACGTTCGCGCAACTGTTGCTCAAGATGCCGGGCTACCTGTCGCTTTGCCAGGGCACCGCGTTTGTGCCGGGTGAGCCCGTCGAATCTGACACGTTTTTTCCATCGCCGATCCCCGGCGTCAAGATCGCGGGCGCCGCGCGTTACGTCCTTGAGGTTGCAGATTCCGGTGCCGTGACGGTGCAGTACTCGAGCAGCTACGACCCTGAGAGCGTCAAGGACTTCCTGCGCGCGGCCATTTCTCAGGGAAGTGTCGAAAACGCACCGTCGGAAGATGAGATTGCCGCAATCAGATTCGAGAAGACCGACATCGCGAACTGCGACATCGACCGGAACACGGGGTGGGTGCAGCGTATGACCTTCGCCAGCGAGGTCATCGCGCCCGACGGCGAACAAGGCGAGCGCTACGACATCGATATCTTTCGCCTCAACTGAAGGTACGGACACCACGGACCGAACGGATGCACAACACCCCCGCAACATTGGACACGATGAGCCCGCGTGCGCGTTGGGGCCTGGCGCTGTTTTGCGTAGCTCTGGGTACCTACCCGATTCTGTTGGCCACGGGCGTCGTCGAACCCGACCCCGGTCAGCTGCACGCGCCGCCCTGGGTGGTGGGCATCGCGGGCGGCGTGTTCGTGCTGCTCGGCGTATACCTGCCTTTCTCGGGCTCCAGGGTCAGCAACAACCTGTTCGGCGCGTTGATCTGCCTGAGCTTTGCAGCCATGGGCGCCTGGGTTGCGTTGGATTCACCACAGGGCAGCATTGAGGGCGGCATCCCGTTTGCGCCCAGTGCCTTCAATCAAGCGCTCGGGCGCGGCCTGTTCGGGTTTGGCGCGTTGATTTCGCTGGCCATGGGGCTCTACGCGCTGCGCCTTGCCGCGCGGGCCTTTCGCGAAGAACGGGACTGAGCGCGAGTGTGCTAGCCCGCGATGTACTGTCTCAGCTGATCGATGAGAAAGCCCTGCTCACGAATCTTGACGCGAACGAGATCACCGATCGATAACACGCCGAGCACGGTTTCTCCATCAAGCACGGGCAAATGACGGGCCTTGATGTCCGTCATGAGCGCCATGCACTCGTCGACGGTGCGGTCAGGTCCCACGTAGAGGACCTTGGCCGTCATGACTTCGCTGATCGGGGTGTCGCGTGAGGCCTTGCCGGCCAAGATCACTTTGCGCGCATAGTCGCGCTCCGTGAAGATGCCAACGAGCTTGTCGGCCTCCATGACGAGCAGTGCACCAACGCCCTTGTCGGCGAGCAACTGCAGCGCATCAAGCACCGTGTCACCAGGCGCCACGGCGAAAACGTCGTGCCCCTTGTCGTCGAGAATATCCCTCGCGGTCGTCATCCTGCTCCCCCCGTCCGCGTGCCAACAACGTGCGCCGCGCGAGCCGCGGCCGCGTAGAACTTAAACCTACACGAACGCACGCAGAAATAAACCCGCCCGCGTGGCGACAGGCCCGCGCAGACGCATGCTGCACGGCAGTCGGCGCCCAGGCGCTATCCCTTACCGAACAAGAACAGCATGGGGTCAGCAAGACGCTCGCGCCAGCTGACCGCGTTGTGATCGGCGCCCTCGTATTCGCGTACGACGAAGTCCTCGCCCTCAGTGCGCGCCTGCTCAAGCAACCACGTGCGCACACGGTCGTGCGGTGGACCATAGTCCGCGTCCAGCCCCCGCGTGCCGTAATCGAACCAAAGCTTGGGCCCAGTCGGCACGGTGATTCCCCGCTCGATGTCGCGAACGATGTAGGGCGTGTCGTCGGGCTGACCCTCGATATCGAGCTCGATGTCGTCGTAGTAGCGCGCGACCATGCGCTCGGAGATGGTGAAGTGCGTCGACACACAGCCACAGCCACCGAATCGATCGGGGTATTCGGTGACCAGGTAATAAGACAGCAGGCCGCCCATCGAGCTGCCCATGACAAAGGTGTCTGCGGGCCCCGTCAGCGTGCGGTAGTCCGCATTGATTCGAGGCATGAGCTCCTCGGTCAAGAATCGTCCGTAGCGCGGCGCGCCGTGCCAGGGCGAGTACTCGTAACCGCGTGAGGGGCTGTTGAATGCGCCGACCACGATCATGGGGCGGATCTTGCCCGCGTCGATGAGTTGCGTGACGACTTCCGCCACACCCCAGGTCTCGCCGGTGTAGGCGCCGCGCGGGTCGAACAGATTTTGCCCGTCGTGCATGTACAGCACGGGATAGCGCGCGTCGCCACCTGCGTCGTAGCCGGGTGGCAGCCAAACGGCGACGTGGCGTGCGTGATCCAGGTGCGCCGACTCCACGTCCTTAAGATAGCTCAGCGTGCCGGGCACGTTGGCACCCGCCGGGTCATCAACGTAAGCGAATGGATTCGCCTGACTGCCGCCGCTGCAGGCGGTCGCGAACACCAGACAGGTGGCGACGAGTAGCGTGCGCCGCGACATCATTGCGCAAGCTTGCACGAGCGAACACCGTCCTGACCGGTCTCCTCGTCCATCAGTTTGAGCCTGGCGCCACCCTCAAGGACACCCAGCTTGATCGCTTGACGTACGTAGTGGTTCTTGCCGGCCTCGGCCTGCAACACTAAATCGTTCTCGCCAAACTCCGACTCGGTGGAAAGCTTGCGCTCACCCGGTTCAACGAGCGTGTAGAAATAGGTATTGGGCCCCGTCTCTCCGATGACCTCGCCATCAATGTAGACGCTCTTCTTGAGTGCGCCGCCGAGACGGGAGTTCCTGTAGATATACAGTCCGGCCTTGTCGGCAGGCGGCGGCGAAAACGACTTTGCAGCGGCGTCCTCGGCTTCCGTCGCCATGGGCACGCTCGCGCAGCCCGACAAAATGACCAGCAACAGTGCCGTCGCTATGAGCTTGATGTTACGCATCATGCGCTCCATCGATCATGACCCCCAAACATCGTCCCACCCACGGTCCGTCGCGGCAAGCGCTGCTGAACCTCCTGTAGTTGCAGTGCTAGCATGCGACCAGACCCAACGACGGAGACCGCCCATGCGACTCTTGCTTGCCGCACTCTTGGCATTGTCTTGCGCCACTGCAATCGCCGAGCCCATCGAAATCACCGAATGGACCGTGCCCTACGAAACCTCGCGACCGCGCGACCCATTTGCCGTCAGCGCCGGCTCCGTCTGGTTCGTGGGCCAGCGCGCGGGCTACCTCGCGCGACTCGACGTCGCAGAAGGCAGCTTCGAGAAAATCGACCTCAAGGACGGCTCGGGGCCGCACAACCTCATCGTGCAGTCGAACGGTGACGTCTGGTATGCGGGCAATCGCACGGCACTCATCGGCCGGTACGAACCCGACACGGGTGCCATCGAAGAGATCCCGATGCCCGACCCCAAGGCGCGCGATCCGCACACGCTGATCTTTGATGCCGACGAGTCGCACATCTTTTTCACGGTGCAGGGCGGCAACATGATGGGGCGTCTCACACTTGAAGATCGCAAGGTCGACCTTATCGCCTCGCAGTCGACGCGCTCACGCCCCTACGGCATCAAGCTCGCACCCGACGGCAGCGTGTGGGCAACACTGTTCGGAACGCATAAGCTCGCCCACATCGATCCCGAGACGCTCGAGCTCAAGGAAATCGACCTGCCGCGCGAGAGCGCGCGCCCGCGCCGGCTCGAAGTACTCGCCGACGGCAGCGTCTGGTACGTCGACTACGCCGACGGCATCCTGGGTCGCTACCTGCCCGAGACGGGCGCGTTCACGGAGTGGCCCCTGCCGCAGGGCGATAACGCGCGCCCCTACGGCATGGCCTCGGACAGCCAGGGCCGTGTCTGGACCGTCGCCACGGGCGTGCAGCCGAACGTGTTCCTGGGCTTCGACCCGACCACGGAGACCTTCTTCAGCCAGACCGAAGTGGATTCCGGCGGCGGCACAATCCGCCACATGCACTATCACGAGCCCACGGGCAGCGTCTGGTTTGGCGCTGATGCCAACACGATTGGCCGTGCTGTCGTTGAGCCCGACCGCTAGGCCGTGACGCCGCGCGCTCTGCTTGTCGGCGCCGCGTTCGGCGCTGGTCTCGCCAGTCTCGCCTGGGCCTACCCAGAAGGTTCGCCCTGGGGCGCGGCCGACCCGGCGGCCGATGAGCATTGCGCCTCGTGCCACTGGGAGCGTCAGCCGGTCATGGCCTCGCGCGCGCTCGATCTCGACGGCCTGCCCAAGCGCGTCACGGCAGGGCAGGAGTATGTGCTGACGGTGACACTGACAGGCACCGACGCCGCGGTGTCGGGATTCCAGCTCATCGCATCGGCCGAGGGACAGCCTGCGGGTCGCTTCAAGAGCGCCGACCGCGATGTTGAATCGGCTGCGATCGGTGCCCAAATCCGCTCGACGGCGACTCGCCCGACGACGGGCGACATGGCGCGCTGGCGACTGGTGTGGCGCGCGCCCGCAAAGCTCGATGGCCCGGTCACCTTTCACGCGGCCGCCTCGGCCGCCAACGACGACGGCTCACCGTTCGGCGACCAGATTCACTACCGCGAATTCATGCGCGAGCCGCTTCAGCGACCCAAAAAAAAGGGGCCGCTAGCCCCGAAGGACTGAGCGGCCCCAGGAGCGCTCGGTTGAATTAGTCGTCGTTGAGGTCGCCTGCGGCCGTGACTTCGCCCAGCGCGTTCACACCGGAGACCACGTCACTCCAGAGGTAGCCCTGCGACCAGAGGAAGCCCTGGGCGCCGATACCTTCGTCTGACCAGAGGAAGCCCAGAGCGCCGATGCCTTGGTCCGACCAGAGGTAGCCGTAGCTGCCGACTTCGTCTGACCAGAGGAAGCCCTGCGACAGCGTTTCGTCCGACCAGAGAAAGCCGTAGGCACCGATGTCCTGGTCCGACCAGAGGTAGCCATCAGCCCAGATGTTCGCGTTGGACCACTCAGCACCACCCCAGAGCACGCCCGTGTTTTGCACGGCGATCACATCGGCGTTCGTCGCGCGAACCATCTTCGGTGACAGCACAGCATTTGACGGCACACCCAAGTCGTTCATGGCTGCCTCGACGTTGAGCACGCCGGCGCCCGATGCAGTCGCGTCAAGCGACAGGCCGCGTGCCGTGCGCATGAGGCGCGCCTTGGCCGTGTCCGGCGTCAGGTTGCTGTGCTTTTCGTACATCTTGAGCACCGTCGCCGACACCAACGGTGCCGCCATGCTCGTGCCTGACATCTCCAGGTAGTCGTCGTCGCAGCCGCTCTTGTCGCAGGCCACGAGGTTCTGGCTCAGAACGCTCTTGAGCGTCGCGCTGCCGGGAATCGTCGATACCACCTTGTTACCAGGTGCGATGAGATCTGGCTTCAAGATGTGATCGTTGAGCGACGGGCCGCGTGAGGAGTAGCTCGAGACGTAGTCGTCGCTGAGGTCCGCTGTAGCGTTATCGGTCAGCGAGCCGACGGTAATGACCTTGGGCGAGTTGCCCGGGCTCGTGATCGTGAAGTTGCCGTCGCGACCGTAGTTACCGGCGGCAACGACGACCGTGATGCCCTGGTCCCAAACCGCCTCAACAGCGAGGACCAGCGGGTCGGTCTCGACCGACTCTTCGACGGCCTTGCCGATCGAGAGGTTGGCAACCTTGACGTCGAAGTACTGGCCGTATTCGGCAAGCCAGGCCATAGCGGCGATGGCGTCACTCGTGACACCCATGCCGTTGCTGTCGAGTACGCGCAGCGAGAGCACCTTGGCTTTGGTTGCGAGACCCCGGTGCTTGATGCCTGTCGAGCCGTCACCGTCGCCAGCGATTGCACCAGCTACGAGCGTGCCGTGGCCATAGTGGTCGGTTTTCGACGAGCTGTTGTACTCGTCGATCTCATCGAACTCACCGTCCTCGTACTCGATCTCAGGCTGCGGGTACTTGCCGCCCGTGAAGTCGTACTGGCGGACACGATCATCGAGATCATCGTGCTCAACGACACCGGAGTCGACGACGGCGACCGTCAGCCGCTTGCCCTGGAACGAATCGTTGTGCGTGCTGGGAACAGGCGCGTTGACGGCCTGCAGGTGCACGGGCATCAAAGAGCGTGCGTAGTCCAGTTTCGCGTCATAGCTGGCAGACAGCGTATCCGTAGGCACGGCGCTTAGTTTGAGCGACGCAACCGCCGTCGACTGCACGGGCGCGTCCAGCGACACACGGCGCACGCTGTCACTGATGGCAAGCTCGACGAGCGCGCCGGCCGGTAGTTTCACAGCAAGCAGACCCAGGCGGTCAAAGCGACGCACGACCTCGCCACCCATGCGACGCACGCGCTCGTTCTCGAAGAGCTCGGGCGCGTCGTCGTAGCGCACGATGACGGGTACCGAGTCGGCGCCGCCTGCGCTGGCGTGGGCGGCAACGGTCGGGCTCATCTTGGCAATCGCAACTTCAACCAGGTCGGGTGCATATCCCGTGTCGACGGGCGCGACCACAGCCGCTGTCTGCACGAAACGAGCGGCGTCGAGTTCCGTGCTCGTAGCGACAGCCGGCTGGTAAGTTGCGGACGGCGCCGACGCAGCATCTGCGACGGGCACCGCCTGGTTTTCCTTCGCGGTCACCGCCAGTGCGATGACGCCCGCTACGGCTAGCGCAACAGGTGTTCCTTTGGAGAGCCTCGAACGTTTCTGAATGGTCATGTCAGTGTCCTGGTGTATTCCTCGCGGGCCTGCCGCGGGGAGATCGTCCCTGTATCTCGTTGCAGGGCATTCTTCAGGAGTCGCCAACATGGCGCCGTGTCGGCGCGCGGGACCAATCAGGATTTTTTGTGACCTCCGTCACATAACGTCCGGGTAAAACCACCCGGGCAAACCGGCGAATCGATATGAGTCGCTTGCGCCTACCCGACCGCATAGCAATAATTCGCTATATTTTTCAGTAATTTGTAACGAAAAAGGCACAGAATCAAAACGGCCGGCGAATGTGATGTTCGTCACAATCCATAAATGACCCAATTCACAGTCGACTTGCCGCTGACCGCAGGTGCGGCGGTTTCGTGACGCCGTCACGGCGGGTCTCTAGACTGGTTTGTGATGCTGGAGCTTTACTTCTTTCCGTCGCCCAACGGGCAAAAAGCGCTCATCTGCCTCGAGGAGTTGGGCCTGCCCTACACGCTAACGCCCGTCGACCTGGCCAAGGGCGAGCAGTTTGATGCGGCATTCCTGGAAATCAGCCCGAACAACAAGATTCCGGCACTCGTCGACCACGATGCCGAGGGCGGCCCGCTGTCGCTGTTCGAGTCCGGCGCGATTCTTGAGTACCTCGCCGACAAGACAGGCCGGCTGCTGCCCGAGGACACACGCGCACGCTACCTGGCCAAACAATGGCTCTACTGGCAGGTGGGCGGCTTCGGCCCGATGGCCGGGCAGGCGCACCACTTTCGCGCCTTCGCGCCTGAAGAGGTCCCCTACGCGATCCGCCGTTACACCGATGAGATGAACCGGCTCTACGGCGTCTTCGACCAACAGCTTGAGGGCCGCGACCACATCGCCGGGGAATACTCCGTCGCCGATATCGCCTGCTGGCCCTGGGTCGTGCCGCACGAGCGGCAAGGGCAGTCGCTCGAGGACTTCCCCAACGTGAAACGGTGGTTCGAGCACGTGTCGGCGCGACCCGCCGTGCAGCGGGCGCAGGAATTCGGCAACGAGCGCCTGCTGACGCCCGAGGAGTACACCGTGTTGCTCAACCAGACGCGCGACACGGCCGCCGCCGTGCAGCGCGACGGCGACACCTGACCAGGAGACCGTAATGGACGGACTCATACTGCACGCCTATGACGCTTCACCCTTTACCCAGAAGGCACTCAAGATGCTGGCCATCAAAGGTGTGCGCTACGGCTTCGTTGAAACGCCGATGATCGCACCCAAGCCCGAGCTCGAAGTGTTCACAGGCGGCTACCGCGGCACGCCCGTACTTCAGGACGGCGCTGACATCTATGTCGACAACGTGCGCATCGCGGCAGCGCTGGACGCCTATGCAGCGGATCCGCCGCTGACGGGTGACGCCGTCGATGACGCCGCCGCCGTGCTCTGGGGTGAGCAGTTCTTTGAGGCCGGCCTGCATATGGCCATCGATGCCTTCAGCGAGGATTGGGAGCCCGCATTCACGAAAGACCGCAAGGCCGTCTTCGCGCGACTCGACTTCGAGACCGTGCGCGAAAAGAGCGACCAGGCCCGCGCGCTGTTGCGCGTGCACGCGACACGTGTCGATCGCCAGCTCTCTGACGGACGAGCCTTTCTGCGCGGCAAGGCCGTCTCAATGACCGACCTGCACGCCTGGGCCGTGTTCTGGTTCGCGCGCGCCGCGTTCCCCGAGAGTGGGAAGTTACTCGGTGACCTGATGTGGCTACCCGAATGGGAGGCGCGCGTTGCGGTCCACGGCGAAGGTACGCGCCAGCACAGTGACGCCGACGCGGCGCAGAATCTCGCACGCGCTTGCGAACCCACGGCCCCGCTGAGCATCGACACCGAAGACCCACTGGGACTGCACGGTGGACAGGCCGTGACCGTCGCACCGACATTCTCGGACCGCGGCACGAGCCACGGCACACTGGCCGGTCTCGACGCCGAACAGATCGTCATTGCCGTCACCAATGACACGGTCGGCACGGTGCACGTGCACTTCCCGAGGCTGGGCTACCGCGTCGAGCGCGCCACTTAGAGCGTCTTCACCATCCGGATCACGGTGTTGTCGGCGCCGTTCGCACCCTGGTGGACGTAGGTCTCCACTTCTTCATAGCCGCGCGCGGCGTAGAGCGGCAGGCCGGGAATCGTCGAGCCCAACTCGATCGTTGAGAAGCCGGCATCGCGCGCCGCCTGCTCGCCCAGATCGAGTAACAAGGTACCGATACCCCGGCGCGTCCAGTCAGGATGCGTGTACATCGCGCGAATGCGCGCAGGCTCGGTCGCCGGGTCGCTGTAGCTGTCGTCGCGGCCTACCGTGTGATTCCCGCCGTAGAGCGTCCGGCGCTTGCCCCAGCCGCCGCAGCCGACCAGCACGGGTGGCTCGTCACGCGACTCAATCAGGAAGTAAGTGCCGTCATCAATCAGCGTCTGATCGACGCCCATCGTTTCCTTGGCCGCTTCAATTTCTTCTGCAGAGAGAAAATCGGCCATGTTCACCTCGATCGAGGCGCGCATGAGCGCGATGATCGCGGGCACGTCATCGTCGCCCGCAATGCGGTGCGTGAAGTCGTCCGCAGCGCTCAAGGCTGACCCGCTATTTCTTGCCCGTGACGTAGCGCTCGAGCTCGGCCTCGAAGTGGCGGACACGCTGTTCCTGGTCGCCATACAGCGAGCCCTTGAACGCGCGTGAACGGACACCCTTCTGCACGATGGGCAGCAGCTCGGCATCCTGGTCGAGGACTTCGCCGAGCTCCGGCAACTTACCCAATGGCACGTGAATCACCTCGGGCCGGGTCTCGCCCGACACGTCAGTGCCCTCAGGCAAGCCCATCCAGGCAGGTACCTTCCAGTCCGGGTTCTCGACGGGCCGGTAGAGAATCATCGTCTCGTAATAAAAGAGCTCGGGGTCATCCGCATCAGGAATGAAGCGCATGATGAATACACCTTCGGGGTGCATCCCCATTTGCACGTTGGGGAAGAGCCCCGTGGCCCAGCTGTCGGTGAGCTGGCCGTCCGTGAAATGCTCGTAGTGCTCGAGGCCCATCTCCTTGGCGCGCTTGCGCTTGGCCTGTTGCACAGCCTCACGCACCTCGCCCGCGGTGCCGCTGAAGGTGGCTGGGTCGATACCCACGTCGGCCATCATCGCTGCCTGATACGGGTCGACGGAGTCCTGATCTTCGACGCGGTGCGACTTCGTGCAGATCGGCACGATCATGCGTGACGCGCCGTTGGCGTAGAGGTCGTTCTGCGAGAAGTCTTCCATCACGCCCTGCGTCTGCGGGTGCACGTAGGGGAGGTGGTAGGTCTCATAAAAGGCGTCGACGCCGAGTTTCCAGTTGGCCTTCCACGCGCTGCGCACGTGGTGCACGACCTTCATCTCGTCGACCTTGTACTGCTCGATGTAGCCCTCGGGCAGACCCAGGTACTCCTTGAGCGGCGGCGCCTTGCCATCCATGTTGATGAAGATGATGCCGCCCACCGAGTCGCAGGCGGCCTCGGTAAGGCCCGGGCGATGTTCGATGAGCTTCGGGTCAAAGGTGTGCTCGTCGGTGATGTGCTCGAGCTTGCCGTCTATGCCGAAGCGCCAGCCGTGAAACGCGCAGGTGAAGCTTGCGGCCGCACCGTGCTCGTTCATGCACACACGGTTACCGCGGTGCGGGCAGACATTGTAAAACGCCTTGATCGAGTCGTCTTCCTGGCGAACGATGATGAACTGCTCACGGCCGACTTCGAAGGTGAAGTAATCACCGTCGTAGGGGATGTCCGACGTGACGCCCGCCAGCAACCAGACGCGCGGCCAGAGCCGGTCCATTTCGACTTCCATGAACTCGCGCGAGTAGAACCGCATGGGGTCGTACAACTCACGGCCATTGTCGACATCGGGCTGTTTGGCTTCCAGGGAGTCGGCAGGCGCACCGAGATCCATGGGCCACTTGGGCTGGTAACCAACGCTCATCTGTTTTCCCCCAGGTGCTCGCGGATAGCCCGCCGATACTAGCAACGCGACCCGCGAGAAAACAAGCAGGGCTGACGGTTTTTTAGTCAGTCATTAGACTCGGGCAGCTCGGCGAAGACCTTGCCGTCCTCAAGGGTCGTCGCAAACACGCAGATCGGATCCTTGGCAGGCGCGCCCAGGGCCTTGCCGTCCCGCATGTCAAAGGGTGCAGCATGCAGCGGGCAGAATATCCGCGGGCCCCGCAGCTTGCCGCCTGTGAGGCGCGCCTGGGCGTGCGAGCACATATTTTCTATGACATAGAAGGTGCCGGCAGAGTTACAGACGAGCAGCTTGAGCGTGCCCACGCTGACGGGACGGGTCTTGCCCGCTTGGATAGCGTCTGCGTCGATGATGAACTGTTTGGGCACTGCGCTCCTCCGTGGCGAGACAGGGATACCATCGCGAATCCCAAAAAGAAACAGCCCTGACTGTTTTTTTTCTTGGCGCGTCGGTATGCTCGGTGCAGCCGCTCTGGGGGGAATGCCATGGCCATCATCTCGTTTCTTTCCCGGATGAAGATTCATCCTGAGAAGAAAGACCAGTTCATCGATTGCTGCACGCAGCTCACGGAGAAGGTCCTGGCGCACGAGCCTGAGTGCCTCTACTTCCGCTTCTACAAGCTGCGCGACGAAGAGAACGGCTATGCCGTCTTCGAGAGCTTCCTGACCGAGGCTGCCGAAGAGGCGCACATGAAGACGCCCTACTTCGAAGCCATCGTGCCCGACCTCGTCGAGTGCCTCGACGGGCCCTACGTGCGCGAGTACCTCGACCCACTCGATTCCTGAGCCGGCCTCAGACATGTCCGCCAACCTGACCCGCGACAACCGCATCCGCGTCACCACGCTCGGCGACCTGTTGCTGGCCGCCGCCGACGAACACGCCGACTCCCCGGCGATCGTCTTCCCCGACTTCCGCCAAACCTATGGCCAACTGGCCGCCGCGGCCATGCGCTGTGCACAGCGCTTTATCGCGCTGGGTGTGAAGCGGGGTGAGCACGTCGGCATTTTATTGCCGACCTGCCATGAGTTTGCGGAGCTGTTTTTCGGCGTCGCGCTTGCCGGTGGTGTGCCCGTTCCTGTTAACGCGCGCTACCAGGCGCACGAGCTCGCCTACGTCATCGAGAACGGCGACATCGTATGCCTCGTCACCACCGACAAGATCGCCGAGCAGGTCGACTTTGTAGAGCGCATGACGCGTGGCTTGCCCGAGATCGCCGACGCGACCGATGGTGCAAACCTGTCGCTGAAGGCCGCGCCCAAGCTGCGCAGCCTCGCGTTACTCGGCGAGAGCACACCGCCTGGCTTCCTGCCGCAGGAGCAGTTCCTGGCGCTGGCCGACACCGTCAGCGAAGACGCCGTGCACGAGCGCCGCATGAAAGTCAGCGTGCGCGACCCGGGCCTCATGCTCTACACCTCTGGCACAACGGCCAACCCCAAGGGCGCCGTGATCAGTCACGAAGCTATGGTGCGCAACTCGATTGCTCTCGGCCGCCAGCGCTACCAGCTCACGGCCGAGGATCGATTCTGGTCACCGCTGCCGACATTCCACATCGCGGCCATCCTGCCCATCGTCGCCTCGTTCGACGTCGGCGCCGCGTATCTGACCATGTCGCACTTCGATGCGGGCGTTGCGCTCAAGATGCTCGAGGAAGAGCGCGCGTCGGTCACCTACCCCTGTTTCATCACGATCATGTCCGACCTCATCAATCATCCAGACTTTGAAAAGACCGATCTCTCGGCCGTGCGCTTGATGAATTCGAACTTCGCTGTGCAGCCACCGGGCATTGCCGAGGCCATGCAAAAGGCCATGCCCAACACGATCCAAGTCGGCACCTTCGGCATGACCGAGACTGCGGGCACGGTCTGCACCAGTGAACTCGATGCACCGCTCGACCGCCGCATCTCGCGGCTCGGCACGCCGCTACCCGGCATGGAGGTCCGCATTGTCGACGCCGACACGGGCGAGGACCTGCCCAATGGTGAGCGTGGCGAGATCCTCGTGCGCGGCTACAGCCTGTTCGAGTACTACTACAAGGACCCGGAGAAGACGGCCGAAGCGCTCGACAGCAACGGCTGGTACCACACGGGCGACGTGGGCTCGCTCGACGACGACGGCTCGATCATGTTCTACGGCCGCACCAAGGACATGCTCAAGGTCGGCGGCGAGAACGTTGCCGCCGCCGAGATCGAAAGCTTCCTGGCACGCCACGACGCCGTGAAGATGGCGCAGGTTGTCAGTGTGCCCGACGCACGTCTTGGCGAAGTCGCCGCGGCCTTCATTGAGCTCATGCCCGGCGCCAGCGTCGAAGGCCAGGAGCTCATGGACTTCTGCAAGGGCGAGATCGCAAGCTTCAAGGTGCCGCGCTACGTGCGCTTCGTCACCGAGTGGCCCATGTCCACGAGCAAGATCCAAAAATTCAAACTCAAAGACCAGCTCACCCGAGAACTGGAGGCCGCATCATGATGTCTTTCGTCGCCACCCTGAACGTGAAAGCCGACCGCGTTGCAGAATTCGAAGCACTGCAAACCAAGCTCACGAACCTGGCCTACGAACACGAGCCCGATCTCGTGTCCTACCACGTGCTCAAGCAACAGGAAGCCGACAACGTCTACGTTGTCTACGGCGCGTTCAAGGACAAGGCCGCGTTTGACCATCACATGGGTATCGACTTCCATGACGAGCTGGTCCCGCCCATTCTTGATTGTGTTGAGGGCGAGATGGATTTGAAGCTGTTTGACGGTGTGGCGCCTTAGTCAACCAAGCTCCCATATCTTTTTGTGCGCTTTGTACCAATCAAATTCAGGATCAAGCTCCAAATG
Organism: uncultured Gammaproteobacteria bacterium; assembly: GCA_937899415.1. Lineage (GTDB taxonomy): Bacteria > Pseudomonadota > Gammaproteobacteria > Steroidobacterales > Woeseiaceae > CALBPI01. The sequence goes on from CALBPI010000054.1 coordinate 37,994, forward strand.
CTCCGCCCTGGTGGTCGGGTAGTCCGCCCCCGTGACCGCACAGGTCAGCTCGATGCGTGTGAATGCATACAGACTTGACGCAACAACGTACTCAATTTTTGCGTCGATATGCGGCGACTCTACAAAGAAGACCGGACGCGTAAGTCCACCAAAGTCCGACCCTATTGGGTAGCAATAGAAGTTCCCACACTCATCACTCGCAATCGGAATCCATTTTTTTGCCAATAGCAGTGGAGCGCGGTCCAAGACGTCCATCGACGACAGCGTCGATATCACCCCGCGAGATCGAACTAGGCAAAGCAGTGGATCCGGGGTCAGTATCGGTCCCGCCGTCATATGCAGCCATGGTCGAAGCTCGTAGAGCTCGGAAGCCCCAAGCTCCTCGGCGAGCTCATCGATCTCGGCAACGCGAGCCGGCTGAGGAATTTGAATCCCCACCCCGGTACGTGCTTCGTGCATCAGATCCAGCAGCTCCAGGAATTGCTCCCTATTGTCATAGTCCGCCACTATCTTTCTCCGAGATCGCGAAAACTAAGGATCTGAAACGGTTCGCATGTGATTGCCATATTTTTGATCGATTGACTCAGCAAACTTTGCGATCTTCTCGGGAGTAACGTTCCGAGTAGTCCTCTTGAATTTTGCCCAGTCTGTAGTGATATCTTCATGAACCCGCCTGGGGACACCTCTCAAATTCGACAGCCTGTTTGGATAGCTATCCGGGAACATATGAGACCATTCCAACGGTATTCTATGATGGACATCCAGCCCCGCGCTGGATGCCCTTGACCCAGTCTGTTTCGCCCATATCGTCCTTCCTTGTTTCCTGAGTGCTTTGGTCTGACTGTCGCTAAGCTTCTCGCCTTGGCGCAAGGATTCCATTGTGCGCCCAGCAACCTTGCCAGTCTTGAGCATGACAGTCAGTGACGCCAAGGTTACTTTCGCAACACCACCGCCTGCAAAGTTCACCGGATCAGCAGGGTTGACTGCTTCAAGCAACGCGGCGGCCGCATCCGCCGCTTCGGCGCCACCCCTGTTGAGTTCCGCAGCGTAATTTCGGAAGTTTTGAGTGCCCATGATCTCGTCGTACTCGCTGCGGCTCATGGTTCCTACAGGTACGCTTTGTTCGGAGCCCGAATCAAAGGCGGTGTTGGCAACCGTAGAGCCGAGCGCACTAATCCTCGAACTCCCTCCTTTGCTCTCGTCCTCTCTCGCGGCAGCCAATTGGTCCTTTAGGAAGCTCAAGCTCGACTGCTGGACAACACTACTGTTATTAAGCGCCCCCCCATACACCGACGTATCCGGCGCCGTATCCTTGGGCAACATGCCAGAGCGTCTTACACGCGATTGAACTCGGTTTTCTATCAAGCCTTTGGAGTCGACGAGGTACCCGGTGGGATCGGTCGCACTTAACGGGTTGTTGAGGATATAGCTGTAGCCATTGAGGCTTTGACTGTGCTCGGGAAACTGGATAAAGGGATCTACGCTTAAGAATCTACCTAGCGTTGGATCGTACGCGCGACCGTTCATGTGAATGAGATCGGTTCCGGTCAGGTGCTCGTGCCCCGTGAACCCACGCGTAGTCGAAGCGAAATTGCCGTTCCAGGAGTGCGGAAACGGTGTCAGGTCTATTTCCACCATACTGTCAGCGACGGGCGCGCCTCTAGCACTTACTCTTCCTAGGCCGACCTGGCGCCTTGGATGACACCTCGCGTCCCGTGCGTTCCTCGATTGTGATTCTGAATGCCTCATCTCCCGTCACCTGGTTACGCTGCAGTGCTCGACGAATCAACGACGCATCATCGTCGCTGATCCCGGATTGAACAAGCGCTCGATACTCGCTGCTTCGCGATGCCGAGGACTTGCCAAGTGATAGAAAGACAGGATGCCGATCGAGCCATACGTCACTAGCTAGCCCCGCATTCTGTCTATAGCTCGACCAACGATAGTCTTCTGGAGCTGAGACCATTCGGGCCTTAACAGGGTTGAGTTCAATGTAGCGATAGCACGCCATCAGATATGCTTCGCTATCGATGAGGCTGGATTTGAACCGGCCCTCCCAAAGCGTGCCGCTTCGTCGTTCTTTTGTGTTTAGAAATCGTGTTTGGCGGCCCGCAAGTATTCGCATGAACGCCGATACGTCATCTACCCTCCCTGTCGGCATGAGAAGAAGATGTACGTGATTCGTCATCAGGCAATATGCGAACACCTCGATATCGAGAATCCCGCGCGCTTCACGGATGTTCTGCAGGTAGTAGCAGTAGTCTTTCTCACAGAGAAATACAGGGGATCTATCGTGTCCGCGTTGGACAATGTGTAGCGGAACATCCTTCAGGAAGAGCCTGGGGTAACGCGGCATGGCCATCGGCAGCGGGGGCTGGGATCAGGCATTGTGTCGCCGGGTTATTGGTCGTGCCTCAACTAAATGCTCGCTTTTTGCTCTCAATCTGCGCTAGCGGTCGAGTGAAAATCTGCGGAAATAGACCTGACGCCTATTTTATTAGACCTGACACCTTTTCCTCCGCGCATACTGGTTGTCCTGCTCGCAGAGAAAGACGGGCGATAGGTCGTGCCCACGCTGAACGATGTGTAGGGGAACGCCTCTGATGAAGAGCCTGGGGTAACGGGGCATTGGCGTCGGCGGCGAAGTCGGGACGTTGCATTGTCTCGCCAACGCTCTGGGTCTGTTTCCTCCAAAAGCCCGTCTTTCAATCCTTATCTGCACCGGCGGTCATGTACCACGCTGGAAAATGGCCCTGTCATCTTTTCTCCAAGCCCAGGTCAAACACCACGCAATTACAATTCATCATGATTGATCTCGTGGCAAATAGACCTGACACCTTTTCACCTTTTCATGGTGCCTCAACTAAATGTTCGCTTTTTGCTCTCAATCTGCGCTAGCGGTCGAGTGAGATTCTGCGGAAATAGACCTGACACCTATTTTATCTCTTTTCCACACAACGCCTGCTGCGCAAGTAGACCTGACACCTTTTCTCAGTCTCCGCCGCCGCCAAGCAAAACGCCTGGAGTCTCTTGGTCAGCAGAGGGTTTCAAACACGTGACTAGTGATCCGACTGCGCTGCCGGAAGAATTGCGCAATGCTTGCCGACCTCTTCCAGCGCAAAAGCGAGCATGTCGTCAGCAAAGTGCTCAAAGTCTGCCTCGTTATTGAAACACCAGATCTTTCTAACCGTGGTCCAGTTGCGGACTGCGGTTGCGGACCCGTCTTCCGATAGCTCCAATATCAAGATGATTTGCTCGGCATCCGCCAAGTACGCCGCACTCGAAACGATTATGTCGAAGACTGCATTTGCTGGACCCTCGTACTCGTTCGTTACGCCTTGAATACCAGAGACCGTGATCCGAACAAATTCGCCTAGCATCACGCTAGTCTCCGGCCATTCCTCGTAGGGAATCGGCTTCACCGAGTCGAGATTGGCAATGACCATTGCGCGATTGGGAGCTTCGTTCAGTCGGTCCGAGGCAAGAGCACAAGTTGATAGAAAGACTGACACAAGCATCGTTGCGAGGAGCCCATAGCGCAGATATCTCATCAGAATGCCTCCCAAGTCGTTGGCTCACGTCCTTGCACTTCTCTATACACGTTTTGCCCATTCTGCCTACCCATCTCGTAGTCCGTTCTACCATTCGCAGTAATGGCGAAATTGGGAATCCCATATGCCATGGGAACACCAATATCGCCCGGCCCAGGCTCCTGGGCAACACCCGCAAACTGGTTCTTGTCGTGAACATGAATTATTGCGACGGCATTCTTTGCAATTGGGTCCACGCCACCCCCACCTTGCCCCCCTTTTCCAACGCCGCTGACATATAGCTCACCATCCTCCCGCCTACTTAACGCGATAACATATTCGCCATCATAGTTACTATTCGCTCTGGCAAGAGGACATGCTCAAGGTCGGCGGCGAGAACGTGGCCGCCGCAGAGATCGAGAGCTTCCTCGCGCGGCATGATGCGGTGAAGATGGCGCAGGTCGTTGGTGTGCCCGATACGCGTCTCGGCGAGGTCGCGGCCGCCTTCATCGAGCTCATGCCGGGCGCTAGCGTCGAAGGCCAGGAGCTCATGGACTTCTGCAAGGGCGAGATCGCGAGCTTCAAGGTGCCGCGCTACGTGCGCTTCGTCACCGAGTGGCCCATGTCCACGAGCAAGATCCAAAAATTCAAACTCAAAGACCAGCTCACCCGAGAACTGGAGGCCGCATCATGATGTCTTTCGTCGCCACCCTGAACGTGAAAGCCGACCGCGTTGCAGAATTCGAAGCACTGCAAACCAAGCTCACGAACCTGGCCTACGAACACGAGCCCGACCTCGTGTCCTACCACGTGCTCAAGCAGCAGGAAGCAGACAACGTTTATGTCGTCTACGGCGCATTCAAGAACAAGGCCGCGTTTGATCACCACATGGGCATCGATTTTCATGACGAGCTGGTGCCGCCCATTCTCGATTGTGTTGAGGGTGAGATGGATTTGAAGTTGTTTGACGGCGTGGCGCCTTAGCTTTGCGCCGTATCGCGTGCGCACTGATCGCGGGCTGGAGTTGCGCGGGCGCACTGTACGCCGCTGACGATGCGTTTGAGTTTGTACTCAACGACGGCCTGACGCCCCAGCATACTGCGCACCTGCGCAAGGCGCTCGACGATAACTACGACCGCATACTCTCAAGCCTGGGCCTAACATCGATCCCCACGGTAACTGTCCGGATCTGGCGCGACGAAGAGGCCTACCAATCCGCAATGGAGCAATCACTCGGGTCCCGGGCGCCGGGATCTCGCGGTTACGCGTTTGGCCAACGTGAACTTCGCTTGCTCTATCACACACGACTTTCAGCGCAACGCGAAGCAGTGCACGAGTTTGCCCACGTCGCGTCACTCAACATCAATCCCGACTTGGGCAACAACCCACGCTGGCTCTGGGAAGCCGTGGCGATCTACCTCGCTGGTGAATACGTGGACCCCGCCAGGAGCGGGTTCTTCGATGACGGTGCCTGCCCGACGCTTGAGCAGCTGAACGCCCCCTTTGATCGGGGCGGCACCATCTACGCCACCGGATACCTGCTGGTCGATTTCATTGAAAAGCGCTGGGGCTTTGCGAAGGTCGTCGATCTCATTCGCTCGAACGGTGATCTTCAGGAGACGCTGGGTGTGAGCAGCGCCGAATTCGAGCAAGCGTGGTGTGAGTCTGTTCAAGAGGCGCTGGGGCGTTAGCGCTATCGCATCGCGACTCCCGTATCCTGCGTCACAGCAGTGAGGCAAACTTCCCGAGCTTCCGTGTAACCAATTCCCGATCTTGGCGCTATAAGCACAGGAAACCACTTGTTGTGTCGCGGCCGAGTGCCGCTCGTGCCAGGTACCCCCCGATGCGTATAGCCAAGACCCTCACCTCAACCGTCAAGCTGATGCCAGCCACTGCCTGCTTGCTGCTCGCGCTCTGGAGCTGCTCCGGCGCACTCTCGGCCACCAAGAGCGACGCCAAAGAAATGAGCACCTGCCCCGCTTGCCCCGAGGTGGTGCAGATCGAAGGCGGCACGTTTCTACTCGGCTCGCCCGTCGACGAATCCGGCCATGTCGAGGACGAAGGCCCTCAGCAACGCATCACCGTCGCACCGTTTGCCGTATCGCGATTCGAGATCACCATCGCCCAGTACGCAGCCTTCGTTGGCGCGACGGGTTACGACGCCGACGCACGCTGCCTCGTCATGGGCGAGAACGGCTCCTGGAACTATGACCCGGAGGCGTCCTGGCGTAACCCCGGCTTTGAACAGGACAGCAACCATCCCGTGGTCTGCGTAAACTGGAATGATGTGAACGCCTACATCACCTGGCTCAACAACCAATCGCCCGATCGCCAATTCCGATTGCTGTCAGAAAGCGAGTGGGAATACGCGGCGCGCAGTGGTTCTACGACGCCGTACTGGTGGGGCGATGTAGAGGACGACTTCTGCCAGCACACCAACGGTGCCGATGTCACAGCACGCGCGGCATACCCTGGTTGGCCGCGAACCGGCAATTGCGATGACGGTTTCCTGTACACCGCGCCAGTCGGGCATTTCGGAAGCCCGAACGGCTTCGGCGTCGAAGACATGGTCGGCAACGTCTGGGAGTGGGTCGCTGATTGCTATGTCGACAACTACAGCAGGCATCCCAAGGACGGCAAGCCCGTCATATGCGAGGACTGCGACAAGGGCGTGTTTCGCGGTGGCGCCTGGGGCGACCACGGGTCGTTCTATCTGCGGACGGCCTACCGCGGCGCCTGGGACCGATCGATGTCGTTTTCGAACATTGGCTTTCGCGTGGCGGTATCGAGGGATAGCAACTAGCGAAGGGCCACCGTCTTTGTGAGTCCGCGAAGCGAGCGCGGCAATCTGTCAACCAGCGCACCGTTTCTCACCGAACGCAGTGGCCGTTGGAATGGGTTGTTCATGCGCGCTTCGTGCACCATCCCGGCAGCGCGCGCACCGAAACCGGGCGATGTTCCGGACAACTGAGTCATAACCCGTTGATTTCCGCCTGTCATCACTTGGCATAGCTCTTGAATTAGCAACTTGATGCACTGGGTGGGTACAACGGGGTGACTACGGCGGCATGGTTCGACCTGCTGCCATTGTTCGCCGCACTAATGGCAGCGGGTGCTATCGCGGGACTGTCCGCGGGTCTGTTTGGTGTCGGTGGTGGCTTTGTCGTCGTGCCCGCACTGCTTGTCGCCTTTGGTGCCGCACTCGAGGGCGGCGCCAGCGGCCTCTACGTCGCTGTCGGCACATCGCTAGCCACCATCATCGTGACTTCCGTCCGCGCCGTGCAGGCGCACGACAAGCGCGGCTCCGTGGACTTCAGCATCCTCAAGACATGGGCACCGTGGGTGTTCATTGGCGTGCTCGGCGGTCTCGCGGTAACTGCAGTTGTCGAGACGCAAACACTGATAATGACCTTTGCCGTTGGCGTTTTGCTCTACGCGTTTTACTTCCTGCGGCCCAAGTTCGTCGTTGTAAAGGAGCAGTACTTCGCGTTGCCCACAGGCGCCGGCCGCGCCGTGCTGGCATCCGGCCTTGGCGGTTTCTCGGCACTGCTCGGCATCGGCGGCGGCACGCCATTCGTCGTGACGATGGTGGTTTGTGGTCGACCCGTGCACCAGGCCGTTGGCACCGCGGCCGGTGTGGGTTTTCTCATTGCAGTGCCTGGCACGATCGGTTTCGCTCTGATGGGCATCGGGCAGGCTGACCTGCCGCCGGGTTCGATTGGCTACGTCAATCTGCCGGCATTCGCGGCCATCGCTATCGTCTCCCTATTTACCGCACCACTGGGGGCCAGGCTGGCCCACAGCCTTAATGAACTGCATCTGCGCCGAGCGTTCGGGGTTTACCTGCTGCTCGTTTCCGGCCTGATGCTGAGCAAGTACTTCTCGGTGTCCTGACGACACCAGCGCACTGACTCGGGGGTCTCTCATGCTGTCCAGACGCAACTTCCTCGGCGGGTCCGCCGCCGCACTGTCACTCATCGCATCGCCACCCGCATTGGCTCGCGTGCTCTACGGTCCTGCGGATGGGGTCGCCAAGCTCAATGCCAACGAAAACCCCTACGGGCCGAGCCCCATGGCCATCAAGGCGATGACCGAGGCGGTTCGGAAAGGCGCCTATTACGTCGGTCCTTCTGTAACAACGTTGCTGTCGATGCTCTCCGAGCGATTCGATATCCCTGTCGAGCAGATCTCGTTGAGCTCGGGGTCCAGTGGCGCGCTCAGCAGTCTGGCAAGCGCCAAGCTCAAGGAAGGCAACGTTCTTGGGCCCGACTTGTTCTGGGACACGACCACACGCTTCGCGATGCGTCAGGGCGGCGAGCTCAAACGCACCGCGAAGACAGCGGACCTGGGAATCGACCTCGACGCTTTGTATGCGTCGATCACGCCCGATATCGCCATGGTGCAGATCTGCAACCCCAACAATCCGACTGGCATGTTGCTAGACGCCGATGCGCTGCGCGCGTTCTGCATCAAGGCCAGCAAGAAATGCACGGTGCTCGTCGACGAGGCCTACAACGAAATCACGGATGACCCGCAAGGCAACTCCATGATCGATCTCGTGCGCGCCGGTCACGACGTCGTGGTCGCGCGCACCTTCTCCAAGATCTACGGAATGGCCGGGATGCGTGTCGGCTACATGATGGCCACACCTGAGACGACCGAAAAAATGCGTCGCTTCAGCGACGGCAACTACAACCTGAATCAGGCCGGCGTGGCGGGCGCGATTGCGAGTCTTGAAGATGAAGCGTTCGTCACCTACTCGCGAGGCAAGATCGTTGAAGCGCGCGAAATGATTATGGCTGCCGCGACCAAGAACGGCCTGCAGGTGGCACCGTCAGCAACGAGCTTTGTATTTGTCGATCTGGGAGGCACCAACGCCGAAGTGTTCCGCCAAAAAATGGCAGCGCAGCGCGTTCTCATCCGGGGCATTTATCAGGACTACACAAGCTGGTCTCGCGTCAGCGCGGGAAGACTCGAGGACGTGGAGCGGTATGTGGCCGCGCTGCCGTTGGTTCTGGAGTCCATTTCGAATAACGCATAGCCGTCATTGCGAGCCCGCAAAGCGGGCGCGGCAAACTCCGAACGCTGTCGCATGGCCGATGAGATCGCCGCGTCGCTGCGCGACTCGCGATGACGGGACAGCACACTTACGCGACCGGTAATAACAGAGCTAATCCGCTATCGGCGGGTTCTGTCTTGCCAGCAAGTCGAATCGCCGACTGAGCTTCCAAACCTCGATGTCGTTGCAGCCCTTCTCGGAAATGACTGCGTCGACTTTGACCCGCGCCTCCGATTCAACCTCGACCAACGCGGCTCCGGCCTCAGCCTCGGTGACCGTCTCGAGCAGCGCGTCGAGGGCGCGTTCCCGAGCATAAGCCACGTTGCGCTCGAAGCGCTTCGCGTTCTCGGACTTATCCATGCCACAAACGCTGACCGCGTGTTCGGCACCCACATGCTGGCCGTAGATGAAGTCACGTTCCAAGCGGTAACTGTTCTTGGACACGGCCCAGACTTCGAATCCGACGTAGGCGGCGACGAACAGTAGAAAAGCGAAAGTCCCTGGTTTCATGACGTGGCCTGCTTCGAGGTGTCTTGGAGTTCGCCACCATTATCGACGAGCCTCGGCCGCAAGACACCCCGAAGAAAAGCGCGGCGCCCGGGAGGGCGGGGCCGGGGCCGGGCGAGGGCGGAACGACAGGGAGGAGAAGGAGCGGGAGCCGCGGGGGGAGACCCGGGGGAGCAGCGG
>CALBPI010000055.1 GCA_937899415.1 uncultured Gammaproteobacteria bacterium
CCCGCAACTTGTCGCCGCGAGTGTGTTGGGTCTCGTCGTACGCGACGTGTTTGAGGGCAAGGCCATCTTCGGCCTCGTCATAGGTGGCGTGCTCATGGTCATCGCGGGCGGTCTGGTCTTGCTCGTCGATCGTGATGCAGAACCGGTCGGCCTGGCGCAGCCCGCATGATGCGACGCGCTACCTTTGTAGTCGCCGCGTGCGCCGCCGCGCTCGCCGGCTGTCGAAACACCGAGCCTGCAACCGACCGTTTCGTTGGCACGGACCACCCGTTTGCCGCCGAGTCTGTTTACTTCGTCGTCACGGACCGCTTTGTCGATGGTGATTCGAGCAACAACTACCCGGAGCAGGGTGGCGAAAACCGGAGCTTTGATCGCCCGATCGTCAACCCGGACGGCCAGGCTGCCAACCTCGGTTACCTGGGCGGCGACTTTGCCGGCATCGTGCAGAACGCCGACTACATCGCCGAGATGGGTTTCACGGCCTTATGGCTCACACCCATCGTCGATAACCCCGACGCTGCATTCACGGGCGGTGCCGAGGTCGGTCAGGAAGGTGCGTTCTTCACGGACAAAGGCAAGACGGGTTACCACGGCTACTGGGGCGTCAATTTCTTTGCACTCGACGAGCATCTCGTATCACCCGGGCTCGATTTCCGCGCGCTGAGCACGCAGCTCGGCGACAAAGGCATCCGCGTCGTGCTCGATGTCGTGTGCAACCACGGCGCGCCGTCGTTCGACTTGCCCGAGGACCTGCCCAAGTTCGGCGAGCTTTATGACCAGGACGGCACACTCGTGGCCGATCACATGAACACACATCCCGAAGCGCTTGATGACGCCGAGCCTTTGCATGCGTTTTTCAATCGTGAGACGGACATCGCGCAGCTCTCCGACTTCAATGAGAACAATCCCGAGGTGCTCGACTACTTCGTGCGCGCGTATTCGTACTGGATCGATCAGGGCGCATCGGCGTTTCGGATCGACACGATCAAGCACATGCCCGACGCCTACTGGGCCAAGTTCTCGGCCGAGATTCGTGAGCGCCACCCCGACTTCTTCATGTTCGCCGAGAGCTACAGCTTCGATGCCGCGGAGATTGCGCGCCACACCTGGCCCGAGAACGGCGCCATCAGCGTGCTCGATTTCCCCATGCAGTCGGCGATGTCTGACGTGTTCGGGCGCAAGCAGACAGGCTACGAACGACTTGCCGGGGTCCTGCATCTCGACGACCAGCTCTATCAGAATCCCTACGAGCTCATGAGCTTCTACGACAACCACGACATGCGGCGGCTGGACGCCGATGCCAGTGGATTCATTGACGCGAACAACTGGCTGTTCACAGCGCGGGGGATCCCCGTGTTCTATTACGGTTCGGAAATTGGTTTCCGTGCCGGTCGGGGCGAGCATGGTGGCAACCGCGACTATTTCGGTGCGGATAACGTCGAACGTGCCAAGTCACATCCGATTCGCGAACAGCTCGTAAGGATTGCCAACGTGCGCCGCGAACACGTCGCGCTTCAGCGCGGTCTGCAACTCGGCCTCGAACTCGAGGGCGATCGCGCCGCGTTCCTGCGCGTGTACCAGGACGCGGGCACCTCGGAGACGGCGCTCGTGTTACTCAACAAAGGTGATAGCGCGCAGGCGTTCGAGATCGACGCACGGGTCAGTGATCAGTCCTGGCGTGACGCGTTGGCAGAGGGTGGTTCGGTCACCGGCACCGTCACTGTGCCCGCACATGGCGTCCGTGTGCTGATCAGCGATGCGCCGATTCGGGATGCAGGTTTGCTGGAGGCGCTGCGCGCATTGCAGTTGGCCGCGTCGCGCTAGCGCGGGTGGCCGCCGCAGGAGCGGCGCACGACGAGTCGCGGTTCGATCAGCGCCGAGGCCACGGACCGCTCGTGGATCAGGCCGATCAGGTTGTCCACAAGCATGGCGCCAGCGCGCAGTGTGTCCTGACGGATCGTTGTGAGCCCAGGGTTTACATAGGACGCCGCGGGAATATCGTCGAAGCCGACAAGACTGACATCCTCGGGCACATGCTTGCCCAGTTCCTGCAGCGCGCGTAATGCGCCAATCGCGATGAGGTCGGAACAGGTGACAATAGCGTCGAAATCGGCGCCGCCCAGCACCAGCGATTGCACGGCGATGTAGCCTGCGTTCTCGCTGTTCTCCGCATCGCGCTGCAACGAGGGGTCGGGCTCGATGCCCGCCGTCTTGAGCGCGGCTTCGTAGCCAAAGTAACGCGCGCGGAATTCCGGGAAGCCCGGGCTGTTGTCGCCCAGAAAGGCGATGCGTTTGCGGCCCAGTGACAGCAGGTGTTCCGTTGACTGGCGCCCTCCCGACACGTTGTCGCAGCCCAGTGAGCGGCCATCATGCTGCTCGATCGTTGGGCCCCAGATCATGTAGTGGGCGCCGCCTTCGTCGAGGGCCCGCAGCTTCTCGCCGTAATTGAGGTAGTCGCCGTAGCCGAGCAGGATGATGCCGTCGGCACGATTACTGGCTTCGTAGCGGCCCTGCCAGTTGTTGCTGAGCTGCTGGAACGAGACGAGCAGGTCGTAGTCAGAGGCCGCGGCCGCTCGCGCGATACTGCCGAGCATGGAGAGAAAGAACGGGTTGATCTGCGACTCATCGGTGCTCGAGTCTTCGAACAGCAGCAGCGCAATGGTGTTGGAGTGCCGGCTGCGCAGACCCGCAGCATTTTTATCGACGCGGTAGTTGAGCTCGCGAGCCACCTCCATTACACGCGCACGCGTCTCAGGCGTCACCTCGGGACTATTGCGAAGCGCACGGGAAACGGTCGCCTGCGAAACGCCGGCGGCGTGTGCAATATCTCGGGACGTTGGCTTGCCGCTCTTCAATGGACCCCCCCATGCGTTCGGCCCCGCAAATGTAGCGCCGGGGCGCAGCATTTTGAACCATCGTCGTCCGGAAACCTTCACAAAACGTAAACAAATCCGGGGCAGCTGGCACCAAGAGCGCCACCACCTCGCGCTCAGGCTTGCATTGCCAGAGTCGTCCGGCTCTAATTTTGGCTCCCGCGCGGCACTGCTGGTCGCCGGGCAACGCGCGGCAAGAGGGGACCAGCGTGATTCCATACAGAGACCTGTTCGGGCCGGGCCCGTCGAACGTGCCCGACGCGGTGCTTATTGCGCTTGCGCAGCCCACGATTGGTCATCTTGACCCTGTATTTCTGGAGGTCATGGACGATGTGGTTGCGGATTTGCGCACCTGCTTCATGACCGAGAATCCCGTGACTTTTGTGATGTCGGCGCCCGGGTCGATCGGCATGGAAGCGTCGTTCGTGAACACGGTTGAACCCGGTGACAAGGTCATCATTTGCATCAACGGTGTGTTTGGCGGCCGCATGCAGAGCATCTGCGAGCGCATCGGTGCCGAGGTCATCACCGTTGAGGACGAGTGGGGCACCCCTGTTGACCCCGAAAAACTCTCAGATGCGCTGAAAGCGAACCCGGACACGGCCGTCGTCGCGTTCGTTCACGCCGAGACCAGCACAGGTGTGCGGTCCGACGCCAAGACGCTGGCGGCGCTCGCCAAAGATGCGGGTTGCCTCGTGATCGCCGACACCGTGACCTCGCTGAGCGGCGTCGAATTGCGTGTCGATGAGTGGCAACTCGATGTGGTGTATTCGGGCAGCCAGAAGTGCCTGAGCTGCGTGCCAGGCCTGGCCCCGATCACGTTTTCGCCTGCAGCCATCGAAAAGGCCTCGCAGCGCAAATCGCAGGTGCCGAGCTGGTTCTGCGACACCAATCTGCTTGCGCCTTACTACATGGATGGTGAGTCCAAGCGCGCCTACCACCACACGGCACCCGTCAACTCGCTGTTTGCGATGCGCGAAGCACTGCGCCTGGCTGTCGACGAAGGCTTGCCGGCGCGCTGGGCGCGGCACACCAACGCGGCGGAGCAGCTCTGGAAGCGTCTCGAAGCCGCGGATCTGTCGCTGCCCGTCGCACTCGAACATCGCCTGGCACCGCTCACCGTCGTGTCGATTCCTTCCAACGTCAACGACGCGGCCGTGCGCGAGCGGCTGCTGCAAACGCGCAGCATCGAGATCGGTGCGGGGCTTGGCAAATTCGCGGGCAACGCCTGGCGCATTGGCCTTATGGGTGCCAACGCCGCCATTGAACGCGCTGACTTCATCGCCGACGCCCTGATTGAATCGCTGGGCTAATCAGCCCTTAGCGCGCGTCAGCGCCGCCTTGCTCGCGTCGAGGTAGTCGAGCGCTGCGCTGCCCGCGCGGATGGCCGTACAAATCTGCAGCACGTCGAGCATGGCGAGTTGCGCGAGTCGGGAGCTCATCGGGGTGTACAGGGCCGTGTCTTCATCGACATCAATGAGCAGGGGCGTTTGCGCAGCCTGCGCGAGACGCGAACCCGGCGAGGTGAGCGCGATCGTTGCGGCGCCCGCGCGCACGGCATCCCCAACAGCGGAAACTACCGCCGACGACTCGCCCGTTTTAGAGATGGCGACGAACGCGGTGTCGGCCGCGCTGACGGCGGCCGCCTGGCGAATGCTCGGTTCGTCGCAAAATGCCGCGCAGGCGAGGCCCAGGCGAAAAAACTTGTTCTGTGCATCGAGCGCCACGCTCGCAGAGGCACCGACGCCCACGAATGCGATGCGGCTGGCCTGGGCCAGCGCATCCGCAGCCTGGTCCAGTCGGTCGCCGTCAACGGCCTGCTGCACCCGGCGCAACTCGCGGATACTCGCACCGATCACTTTGTCGGCAACGGTCGTGGTGGCGTCCTCGGCGGCCACCTCGGCGTGCAGTACTTCGCCGCGCGTGGCCAGGTACCCGGCCAGGCGTAAACGCATGTCCCGAAATCCTGTCGCGCCGACGCTGCGGCAGAACCGAACAACCGTGGGTTCACTGACACCGGCATTCTCGGCGAGCGTTGCCAGCCGCAGGTCGCCGAGTCGATCGGGGTGTGCGAGCAACCAGTCAGCGACAGCCATTTCGGCCGGCGACAGTCGATCACGGAGCTGGTTGATTCGGTCGAGCATGTAGAAATACTACATGAATTCGATTGCAAATCCGGTCAAAAACCCTCGAATATCCTAATTTATGTAGTAAAATTTCGTAGTCAGACGGCAAGCCGTCACCTCAGGGACCCTTACGCATGGCGCAGTTCATTCCCGTTGACCCGTTCGACCTCGTGATCTTTGGTGGCACGGGCGACCTATCGAAACGCAAGCTCCTGCCTGCGCTGTTCCACCGTGACAGCGACGGCCAGTTCCCGCCCGGAAGCCGGATCATCGGTGCATCGCGCAGTCAGCTCTCCAACGAGGCGTTTGTTGCGCTCGTGCGCGAGGCGCTCGAGACGCACCTGTCTAAAGGCGCGCTTGACGACGAGGTCTGGCAACGCTTTTCAGCGCGGCTGAGTTACCACGCACTCGACATCACGACGCCCGACGGCTGGCCAGAACTCGTGGCGGCGCTCAACGACGCGCCTGGGGATGCCGAAGGCGAATCCCGGTGCCGTGTGTTTTACATGGCGACCGCACCGCGTTTGTTCGGTGAGACGGCGCATCGACTGTCAGAAATCGGCGCTATCGATTCCGGTGCGCGCATCGTGCTCGAGAAACCCGTCGGCAGCGATCGCGAGAGTGCGCGCGCCATCAATGACGCCGTCGGTCAGTGCTTCGAAGAGGGCAACATCTTTCGCATCGACCACTACCTGGGTAAGGAAACGGTGCAGAACCTGTTGGCGCTGCGTTTTGCCAACGCGCTGCTCGCGCCGCTCTGGAACCGAACCCACATCGATCACGTGCAGATCACGGTCTCCGAAAATCTTGGTGCCGGAAATCGCGCGCAGTACTACAACCACAGCGGTGCGCTGCGCGACATGGTGCAAAACCACCTGTTGCAGCTGTTGTGTCTCGTGGCGATGGAGCCACCGCAGAGCATGCACCACGACGACATCCGCAACGAAAAGATCAAAGTGCTCAAGGCGCTGCGGCCCAGTGACCCGGCAACGGTCGACCGCGTGACGGTACGCGGCCAGTACGCCGCGGGCGCGATCGACGGCGAAGCGGTTCCCGGTTACGCCGACGAGCTGGGTGAGACCAGCGATATCGAGACCTTCGTGGCCGTTCGCGCCGACATCGATAACTGGCGCTGGAACGACACGCCCTTCTACCTGCGCACGGGCAAGCGCCTGCCGCGCAAGGCGTCTGAAATCGTGATCCAGTTCAGCGGTGTGGCGCACTCGATTTTCCCGCAGGACGCGGGTGGCCTCGAGGCGAATCGCCTCGTCATTCGCCTGCAGCCCAACGAAGGCATGAAGCTCACGATGGTGACCAAGGAGCCCGGCCCCGGCGGCTTCAAGCTGCGCTCGCTGCCGCTCAACCTGAGCTTCAACGAGACCTACCAGGTGCGTTACCCCGACGCCTATGAACGCCTGCTCATGGAGGTGCTGCGGGGCAACCCGGCGCTGTTCATGCGTCGCGACGAAGTGGACGCGGCCTGGGCCTGGATTGACGGGATCATTGCCTCCTGGCAAGAGGCGGGCACGAGTGCCCTGCCGTATCAGGCGGGCACCTGGGGTCCGACGGCCTCGGCGTTGCTGCTCGATCGTGACGGGCGTGAGTGGTACCAGGAACCATGAGCCAGTTCATCCAGCAGTTCTTCGATTCGCGTGAGCGCGCGGCCATTGCACTGGCGGATGCGATCGCGGCTCAGTTGCGTGCGGCCATTACCGAGCGCGGTCACGCCACGCTCGTTGCCAGCGGCGGCAGCTCGCCGCTGGCCGCATTCCGCGCGTTGTCAGCGAGGGACATCGACTGGTCCAAAGTCACCGTGTTGCCGTCCGACGAACGTTGGGTGCCGGAGACCAACAGCGCCAGTAACGGCGGCATGCTCGACCGCGAGCTGCGGCGCAATGCTGCGGCAAAAGCGCAACGTGTCAGCCTGTTCGCCGAGGGGCTCGAGGGCGCCGAGGCGGTGGCCGCCATTGACGCCCGGCTCAAGGCGTTGCCACGACCGTTCGACGTTGTGTTGCTCGGCATGGGCGGCGACGGGCACACGGCGTCGCTGTTTCCCGATGACCCCGATATCGAAGCGCAGCTGGCGAGCCGCGACGATGTCGTTTTTGCGCGCCCACCAAGCCAGGATGTGGCGCGTCTGAGCCTGACCCCGCGTGCCTTGCTTGATGCGCATCATATCGCGCTGCTGTTCTTTGGCCAGGACAAGGCCGAGGTCTTTGCGCAGGCATCGGCGGGCGGCGAGCTCGCGGAGTTGCCCGTGCGCGTCGTGCTGCGCCAGCAAATCGTGCCCGTCACCACCTACCACGCCCTGTAGAGGAAGGACGATGCTGAACGACACGCTGCATCGCGTCACCGAGCGCATCATCGAGCGCAGTGCCGAGACGCGCGCGGATTACCTCGCGCAGGTCGAAGCCGCTCGCCGCCAGGGCCCGCACCGCAGCGAATTGTCGTGCGGCAACCTGGCGCACGGATTCGCCGCGCATGATGCCAAAGGCAAGAAGGCGCTGGCGGGTGGGGAGCGCCCCAACATCGCGATTGTCTCCGCTTACAACGACATGCTCTCCGCGCACCAGCCGCTCGGTGACTATCCGCCGTTACTCAAGGCTGCCGCCTGGAAAGCGGGCGGCTTCGCGCAGTTCGCGGGCGGCGTGCCGGCCATGTGCGACGGCGTGACGCAGGGTCAGCCTGGCATGGACCTGTCGCTGTTCAGCCGCGACGTCATCGCGATGGCTACGGCAGTTGCGCTCTCGCACAACATGTTTGACAGCGCATTGTGTCTTGGCGTGTGCGACAAGATCGTGCCCGGGCTCGTCATCGGCGCGCTCGCGTTTGGCCATCTGCCGGTCATCTTCGTGCCCGCGGGCCCGATGACCTCGGGCATGACCAACGCCGCGAAGGCGCAGGCGCGGCAGCTCTACGCCCAGGGCAAGATCGGTCGCGAGGAATTGCTCCAGGCCGAGTCGAAGTCCTACCACTCGCCGGGTACCTGCACGTTCTACGGCACCGCCAACTCCAACCAGCTGCTCATGGAGTTCATGGGGCTGCAGTTGCCGGGCACCTCGTTCGTGAACCCGCACACGCGTCTGCGCGGCGCGCTGACGCGCGCAGCGGCGGAACGCGCCGTGGCCATCAGCGGCCTGTCCGATGACTACATGCCCATGGCGCGCGTGTTTGATGAGAAGGCGCTCGTCAACGGCATTGTCGGCCTGCTGGCTTCCGGCGGTTCCACCAACCACACGATTCACCTCGTGGCCATGGGCGCTGCTGCAGGCATCCAGATCAACTGGGATGACATGAGTGACCTGTCGGACGTCACACCGCTGGTCGCCCGCGTGTATCCCAACGGCCAGGCTGATGTGAATCACTTCGAAGCGGCGGGCGGTATCCCGTTCATGATTCGCGAGCTGCTGGCCGCGGGCCTGCTGCACGAAGACGTGCATACGATCGCGGGCGAGGGCCTCTCGAACTACACGCAGGAAGCCGTGCTCGGCGATCCCGACGAAAACGGACTCGACACCGTACGCTGGCAGCCCGGTCGCGACGCCTCGATGGACGTGGATGTGCTTCGGCCTGCGGCCAGTGCCTTCGCGCCGACGGGTGGCCTCCGGCTCATGCAGGGCAACCTGGGTCGCGCCATGACCAAGACGTCGGCGGTTGATCCGTCACGCCATGTCATTGAAGCCCCCGTGCGGGTCTTCAACTCACAGCACGCGGTCGTGGACGCCTTCAAGGCGGGCGAACTCGACCGCGACGTCATCGTCGTCGTGCTCTATCAGGGTCCGCGCGCCAACGGCATGCCCGAGCTGCACAAGTTGCTGCCGCCGCTGGGGGTGCTGCAGGACCGCGGCTTCCGCGTCGCACTGGTCACCGATGGACGTATGTCGGGCGCATCCGGCAAGGTACCGTCGGCGATTCAGGTCTGCCCAGAAGCGTTGACCGGTGGCCCACTCGCGAAACTGCGCGATGGCGATATCGTGACGCTCGATGCCACGCGGGGTGTGCTGGAGGCGCACGTCGATTCTGAGACGCTCGCCGCACGCGAACCGGCGCTGGTGTGCGACTCGTCGCACGAGATTGGCATGGGTCGCGAGCTGTTTGCTGCCATGCGACGCATCGCAACTAACCCAGAGGCGGGCGGCAACGCGCTGCCGATCGATCGCAGCGTCGTCCGCAACGGAGTCACCGCCGATGTCTGATATCCACGCAATGATGGCGACGTCGCCCGTGATCCCGGTCGTGGCCGTGCCCGAGGGCGCCGATGCCGTGGCGCTGGGTCGCGCACTCGCCGATGGTGGCGTTGGCATCATCGAGGTCACGCTGCGCACGCCCGGCGCCGTTGATGCGATTGCGGCGCTGGCCCGCGACGGCGCGTTGGCCGTCGGCGCGGGAACAGTGTGGCGCGAAGACCAGGCGCGCGCCGTTGTCGCTGCGGGCGCTGAGTTCATTGTGACGCCAGGCCGTTCACTGCCGGTCTGGGAGGTCTGCAGGGATACGGGCGTGCCATTGCTGCCTGGCGCGCAGACCACGAGCGAGATCGCCGACTGGGTCGCGCACGGTCTCGAAGCCGTGAAGTTCTTCCCGGCGCAGTACGCGGGCGGTATCGATGCGCTGAAGTCGTTCGCGGCCGTGTTCGCCGGCCTCAAGTTCTGCCCGACAGGCGGCGTCAGTGCGGGCAACCTTGCCGACTACCTGGCCGTGCCAGCCGTGGCGTGCGTCGGTGGCTCCTGGCTGACGCCGGCCGACGATATTGCTGCCGGCAACTGGTCTGCCATCACGGGACGTTGCCGAGAGGCTTTGGAGCTTGCCTCGGGAGCACGCGGCTGAAATCTTTTTGGCCGCGCCCGGGTCAGCTCGCGGGACACTCATTGGAGCAAAACCATGACCCGCACAATCATTGCACTGCGCAGTCTTGCAGCGATCTTCCTGTTAAGCCTTTCGGCGGTTGCCGCTGCCGACAAAGACCCTGTCTACACGGGCGTCTTCTCGAAGAACGCCCTCAAGGGCTACGACGCAGTGGCCTATTTCGAGGCTGGTGAGCCGCGCAAGGGCGACGCCGACTACGCATTCGACTGGCAGGGCGCGCGCTGGCTGTTCGAGAGCGCCGAGAACCGAGACACCTTTGCCGCAAACCCGGAGCGCTTCGCACCCCAGTACGGCGGCTACTGCGCCTGGGCGGTATCCCAGGGCTACACGGCGAGCGGCGACCCGACCGTCTGGGCCATCGTCGACGACAAGCTCTACATCAACTACAACAAAAAGATTGGCGAGCGCTGGTCCGTCGATCCCAAGGGCTTCATCGTCCTGGCCGACGGCAACTGGCCGAAGGTGCTCAGCGACTAACGGCGTCGGATGCTCGCCAGCGTTTCGGCGAGCAGCGCCGTGAGGCTGTGGGCATCAAACGGTTTCGTGACGACGGCGGTGAAGGCCTGCGTTTCAGCAGGCGGTGACTCTGCGCCAAAGGCCGTCGCGATGACCGGCGCGGTTTGCTGCCGCTGCGCGAGCCAGTCGGCGATTGCTTCGGCACCACCGTCGTAAAGTACGGCTTCGGCCAACACGATGTCGGGGCGCACGCCCCGCGTCAGCTGGTCGAGCGCACGACTGTAGCCCCGCGCGAGCACCACGTCGTAGCCGGCACCGGCGACGATGCCATAGGCCTCCATGAGCGCCGCGGGTGCGTCGTCGACGATGAGCACTGTGCCCTGGCCCGGGACGAGCACGCGGGGCGTTCGCGGTGGCACGGGGCCGTCGGCGGGGACCAGTGGTGCCTGCAAGGTGACACGCGCACCGCGACCTTGTTTCGGCTCAATCACGACATCGCCGTCCAGCGCTGCCATGGCGAGCAACGCATGACTGAGCCCCAGACCCGCGCCCGGCATGCGCCGTGTCGTGGTGAGCGGATCAAATTCGCGACCCGACAATGCCGCGTCGAAGCCCGGCCCATTGTCGCTGACGGTGATGTGCCATTGACCGTTTTCGGTCCCCAGGTGGACTTCGATATCGCCACGCTCGTCGGTTGCGCGCACGGCGTTGGCGAGGATGTGCAGCAGCGCCTCGTAAACGAGTTTCGGGTCGGTGACGACGGCGAGTTCGTCGTGTTCGGAAATGAGTCGAACGCTGCCCTTGGCGGCCGTCCAGTGCGCAAAGCGGTCCATCACCTCTTTGATCTCCGCCACGAGATCGACGCCACGCGTCGCTGGCTCGCGGCGTACACTGAGGCGTTCCAGCGCCGCGACGAGTTTGGCGATGCGCTCGCCGGCCGTGCGGACATGACGCAGCGCATCGCGGCTTGCCGGATCTGCGCCGAGCAGGGCTAAGTCCACGTGTCCGAGTAGCACCGTAAGCTGATTGTTAAGTTCGTGGGAGACGCGGGCCAAGGTGTCGCCAATGGCGCGAACGCGGGTTTGGCGGTCGTCCCTGACCAGGGTGTGGGCCTGCGATTGCGACGCATCAACCATTTGCGAACGGTATCACCCGATTGTTGCGTGCGTCACGCGCGCGAACCGGCTTGATGGGGTAGGCTCGGGGTCATGCTCCACCGACCCACAGTGCAGGGCGTCGCAGGCGCGACGCGGCCGCGTCGTATTGTCGTGCTGAACCCCAAGGGTGGCAGTGGGAAGACGACGTTGGCGACCAATATTGCTGCGTATCTTGCGCGCATCGGTGGCAACCCCGCACTGATCGATTACGACCCTCAGGGTTCTGCCATGCACTGGCTGGCGGTGCGTCCGGAATCGGCTCCGCTCATCCACGGCGTCGCGGCCTATCAGCGACGAATGAACATAACGCGGAGCTTCCAGCTTCGTGTGCCGCCTGACTGCGGCTATGTCGTTGTCGACTCGCCGGCAGGCTATGACGCAGCGCAACTGCGCGAGCTGACGCGCGACGCCGACAAGGTCGTGATGCCCGTGCTGCCATCGCGTTTCGACATTCACGCTGCGTCGCGCGCCATCGCGGACCTGTTACTGGTCGCGAAGCTCGATCGCACACGCGGTCAGCTGGGTGTTGTGGCCAATCGAACGCGCCGCAACACGAAGGTGTTTGACACGCTCATGCGGTTTTTGGGCAGCCTCGACATCCCCGTGGTGACCATCCTGCGCGACGCGCAGGTCTACGTGCGTGCGTCGGAGCAGGGGCTCGGTATCTACGACCTCAAGCCTTATGAGTTTGCCACCGAGTTGCCGGCCTGGCAGTCACTGACGGGCTTTGTCACGCGCGGCGCGGGCGCACTCGATACCTCAGCCGGTGGGGACGATGCTCGAGTCCGTGTCAATGCGTTCGAGTACGATCGATGACGTCGCGTCCTTGACGCCGGGCAGGTTCAGAATTTCACGTTGAATGAAGCTGCCGAACGCACGCAGGTTGGGTGCCACGACGCGCAGCATGAAATCGACGGAGCCCGACAGCATGTAGCAATCGCGGACCTCGGGCAGGCCGGCGATGGCGCGGCGAAACTCCGCCGCGTACTTCATGTTCTGACGCTCAATGCTGACGGCGACAAAGGCCTCGACGTCGTAGCCCATGGCCTGCAAATCCACATCGAGCGTAAAGCGCGAAATCACGCCGCGATCGTGCAGCAGGCGGGCACGTCGCTGGCAGGCGCTGGGCGACAAGCTAACGCGTTCGGCAAGCTCGACCCAGGACATCCGCGCGTCGTCCTGGAGCGCTCGCAGTATTGAGAAATCATATCGATCCAGCGTGAGCGAATCCGTCATCAAATGGCCATACTGTGAAGGAATCCTGCGTAAATATACGCAAACATGGCTGAGAACGCGAAGATCGAACCGGTGTGATTGGTATCATGGTCGTTTGCCCACCCCCACACGAGGACACGCCATGGCGAGCCAGGCCGCGGAGACGCACGCGACACCCACCGGTTTCGAAAACCCCATGGGTACCGACGGATTCGAGTTTGTTGAGTACGCCGCACCCGATCCCGAAGCACTGCGTACGCTGTTCGAGCAGATGGGCTTTCCCGTGGTCGCGCGCCACCGTTCCAAGGACGTAACGCTCCACAAGCAGGGCGACATCAACTTCATCATCAACGCGGAGCCCGACAGCTTCGCGCAGCAGTTTGCGGAACAGCACGGACCTTGCGCCTGCGCTATGGCGTTTCGTGTCCGCGATGCGCAGTTCGCGCTCGAGCGCGCCGTCGAACTGGGCGCGACCGCCATCGATCCTGAACCGCGACCGATGGAGCTCAACATTCCCGCGATCGAAGGTATCGGCGGCAGCCGGCTCTACCTCGTCGATCGCTATGGCGACCAGACCATCTACGACGTCGACTTCGTGTTCGAACCCGGTTGGGAAGACAAGATGGCGGCAGCCAGCACGAACCTGACCTACCTTGACCACCTCACGCACAACGTGAGTCGCGGCAATATGAAGACCTGGGCCGAGTTCTACGAGCGCCTGTTCAACTTCCGCGAGATCCGCTTTTTCGATATCGAGGGCAAATCGACGGGCCTCGTGTCCAAGGCGATGACGAGCCCCTGCGGCAAGATCCGGATCCCGCTCAACGAGAGCCAGGACGATCACAGCCAGATCGAAGAGTTTCTGCGTGATTACAACGGCGAAGGCATTCAACACATCGCGCTGGGCTCGCGCGACATCTACAACACGGTCGACGCGATTCGCGGCAACGGCGTGAACTTTCAGGACACGATCGAAACCTATTTTGATCTCATCGACGAGCGAATTCCCGACCACGGCGAAGATGTGAACGAGTTGCGCAAGCGGCGCATCCTCATCGACGGTGCGCCCGGCGACGAGGGACTGCTACTGCAGATCTTCACGGAAAACGTCATTGGCCCGATCTTCTTCGAGATCATTCAGCGCAAGGGCAACGAGGGCTTCGGTGAGGGCAACTTCCAGGCCCTGTTCGAGTCACTTGAACTCGATCAGATGCGCCGGGGCGTCATTCCGAATACGGAGGACTGACGAGAGCCGGCCCACGGCCGCTCTCGTCATCGCGAGGCGGCGTAGCAGCCAACCGTCATCGCGAGGCGGCGTAGCGGGCGTGGCGATCTCTCAACGCTGTCGTGACGTTCAGCGGTGCGATGGCCCGACGAGATTGCCGCGGGCACTGCGTGCCCTCGCAATGACGGCATGGGTCGTCATCGCGAGCCCGCGTAGCGGTAAATCGTCATCGCGAGCCCGCGCAGCGGTAAATCGTCATCGCGAGCCCGCGTAGCGGGCGTGGCGATCTCTTGACGCTGTCGCAGCGTTCAACGGCACGATGGCCCAATGAGATTGCCGCGGGCACTGTGTGCCCTCGCAATGACGGGGTGGGGCGTGTGCCCTCGCAATGACAAGAAAAGCCCTGCTGGCATCGCCAGCACGGCCTTCTTGTCACATAAACATCGTGGCCGGGTGTTCGATGTAGCCCTTGAGCACGCGGACCATGTCGGCGGCATCATAGCCGTCAACAAAGCGGTGATCGAACGACACTGACAGATTCATCATCGTGCGAATCGTGATCTGTCCGTCGATGACCACGGGGCGGTCAACTGCCTTGTTCACGCCGATGATGCCGACCTCGGGGGCGTTGATGACGGGCGTCGTCACGATGCCGCCCAGCGGTCCCAGACTTGTGATGGTGATGCTCGAGCCCGTGAGCTGTGCCTTCTTGGCCTTACCATTGCGTGCGAGCTCCGAGAGTTCCCGAACTTCGCCGGCGAGCTGCCAGACGTCCTTGGCCTGGGCCTGACGGATGACAGGTACTTTGAGACCGTCGTCGGTCTGTGTGGCAATCCCCACGTGCAACGCCTTGTGGCGCACGACGACCTCGCGGTCGGCGTCGTAGGTCGCATTGCACTGCGGGAAGTCCTCGAGCGTCTTGGCGAGTGCTGTGACGAGTAGTGGCAGGAAGGTGAGCTTGGGCTGAGCCTCGCGACGGTTCTCGTTGAGGTGGCGGCGCAGCGCTTCAAACTGCGTCACATCGATCTCGTCGACGTAGGTGAAGTGCGGGATGTTGCGCTTGCTCTCGCTCATCTTCTTGGCGATGACACGGCGCACACCGATGACCTTGATCTCTTCGACCTCATCGGTCTCGCGCGTTGCCGGTGCCGGTGCGGCGCCACCGACGCGGCCACCACTGGCGATGAACGCCTCTAGATCCCGCGCCAGCACGCGACCGCGTGCACCGCTGCCTGGCACGTCGGCCAGGTCGATACCGGCCTTCTTGGCGCGTGCACGAACTGCAGGCGAGGTCATGACGCGACCACCCTTCTTGGCGGGCGCTGCGGGCGCTGCCGCGGGCTTCTCCGGCATCGGCTTGGCGGCCGCTGCCTGGGCTTCAGGTTCTGCTGCGACAAGCGCCGCTGTGTCGGCGCCGTCACCCTCGACGTCGAAGACAATCAGGTTGGTGCCTACGGCCACGACGTCGCCCGGGTCGCCGTGCAGCGATGCGATGCGCCCGGTCACGGGCGCGGAGACTTCAACGGCGGCCTTGTCCGTCATCATGTCGACGATGACGTCGTCTTCGTTGACGCGGTCACCGACCTTGACGTGCCACTCGCCGATCTCTGCCTCGACGGTGCCTTCGCCCAGGTCAGGTAGCTTGAATACGTACTGGCTCATCCTTAGTCCTCGAGCACGCGCTCGAGCGCGTTGATAAAGCGTTTCTGGCCCGGGAAGTAGTCCCACTCGAAGGCGTGCGGGTAGGGCGTGTCCCAACCAGTCACACGCATGATAGGCGCTTCCAGCGCGTAGAAGCAGTGCTCCTGGATGCTGGCCGACAGCTCGGCACCGTAGCCGCAGAAACGTGTCGCCTCGTGCGCGATCACGCAGCGCCCGGTCTTGTTGACGGACTCGGCGATGGTGTCGATGTCGAGCGGCAGCAGCGAGCGCACGTCGATGATCTCTGCGTCAACGTCGGCCGCTTTGGCCGCAGCCTGCGCGACGTGGACCATTGTGCCGTAGGTGACGATGGTGACGTCCGAGCCCTGCTCGATGACGTTGGCCTTGCCGATGGGTACCGTGAAGTAGCCTTCGGGGACGTCGCCCTGCGGGTGCGACGACCAGCCCACGGCCGGCTTGTCGGGGTCGCCGTCGAATGGGCCGTTATAGATGCGCTTGGGCTCGAAGAACACGACGGGGTCGTCATTCTCGATCGAGGCCAGCAGCAGCCCCTTCGCGTCGTACGGATTGGACGGCATCACGACCTGTATGCCCGACACGTGCGCAAAAATGCCTTCAGGGCTTTGCGAGTGCGTCTGGCCGCCACGGATACCGCCGCCGCAGGGCGTGCGGATTGTCATGGGTGCTGCGAAGTCGCCGGCGCTGCGGTAGCGAATGCGCGCGAGCTCACTGACCACCTGGTCAAAGCCCGGGTAGATGTAGTCGGCGAACTGAATTTCTGCCACCGGGCGCAGGCCGTTGACGGCCATGCCGATGGCGGTGCCGATGATGCCGCCCTCTGCAATCGGTGTGTCGATGCAACGGTGTTCGCCGTACTTGCGTTGCAAGCCGTCGGTGCAGCGGAACACGCCGCCGAAGTAGCCGACGTCCTCGCCCATGACAATCACGTGCGGGTCGCGGTCCATTGCAATGTCCATCGCTGAGTTCAGCGCCTGGATCATGTTCATCTTGGCCAAGACTAAAGTCTCCGTTTCTCTGGCATGCGGGCGTTAGCCCGACTCTTTTTCGCGACGCCACTCGTCGCGCTGGCGCTTCAGGTGCTCGGGCATGTCCTTGAAGATGTCTTCGAACATGAGCGAGGCGTCGAGGAACGGGCCTTCGTTGAGCATCCCGTAGCTCGTCGCTTCCTTCCAGCAGGTGGCGACGTGTTCGGTGAGCTCAGCCTCGAGCGACTCGTGGCGTGCGTCCGACCAGTCACCGTTGGCAATCAGGTACTGCTTGAGACGTTCGATGGGGTCACCGAGCGGGAACGCTTCCCACTCGTCCTTGGGCCGGTAGCGGGCGGGGTCATCACTCGTCGAGTGTGCGCTGGCGCGGTAGGTCACGAGCTCCATGAGCGTTGGGCCCGCGCCCGCGCGGGCGCGCTCGGCGGCCCACTGCGTGGCTGCGTGCACGGCGAGGAAGACGTTGCCGTCGACGCGCAGACCGGCGAAGACGTAACCCGGACCGCGTGCCGCGCAGGTCTGCGACTCGCCGCCTGCGAATGCCTGGAAGGTCGAGATCGCGTACTGGTTGTTGACGACATTGAGCAGTACGGGCGCCTGGTAAACGCTTGCGAAGGTGACGGCGTGGTGGAAGTCGGCTTCGGCCGTCGTCCCGTCGCCGATCCAGGCGGCGGCCACGTGGCCTTCGCCCTTAATCGCCGAGGCCATGGCCCAGCCGACCGCCTGCGGGTACTGCGTGCCCAGGTTGCCCGAAATCGAGAACAGCTTGTCCGTGGACGAGTGGTACATGACGGGCAGCTGACGGCCCTTGCACATGTCGCGTGTGTTCGAGAGACACTGCGACATGAGGTCCGTCAGGTTCAGGCCGCGCACAATGAACAGGCCCTGGTTGCGGTAAGAGGGGAACAGCATGTCGCCAGGCTGGAGGGCCATGGCCTGCGCGACGGAGACGGCTTCCTCGCCCGTCGATTTCACGTAGAACGAGATTTTGCCCTGGCGCTGCACGCGCTGCATGCGCTCGTCGAAGATGCGCGTGAGCAGCATGTGGCGCAGACCGACTTGCAGTTCCTTGGCGTCGAGATGCGGGTCCCAGGGGCCCTGGGCCTCGTGGTTGTCGTCGAGGACACGAACGAGGCCGCTAGCCAACGGCACCGTGTCCGCGACGCGCGCATTGGCATCGGGACGCGGCATGGCACCGGCCGGCGACAGCGGCAGATAGGAAAAATCGGGTGCGTCCCCGGGGCGCGCAGGCGCCTTGGGCACGTGCAGTCGGGACTGCTTGCTGGCCATGTTCTGGAGTCTCCCCTGGAGCTCGGCGGGCGACTGCCGCCAATTAGTTTCTAACGAAACAGTATAGCCGATTGCGGCGACCCGCGCAGTGACAGGCCGCACGTGCCCGGCTTAGCTAATCCCCGTCAATCGTCGCTCTGACTTCGACCGCGACGTCCACGAATTGTCCGACCCATTCCGTGTCCGCCCACTCGCCCGTACCGACGCCCAGTGCCAGCCGGTCGAGCTGCGAGGTGCCTGTCAGCGTGCGGTCAGCGCCGTCCGCCGCGACGTTGAAAGTGAACGTGACGGGATGCTCGACACCCTTCACGACGAGGACGCTGTCGGCTACGAAACCGTCACCATCCGCCCGGATCGTGCCCGTTAGAAACCGGACCTCGGGGAAGCTGTCGGCATCGAAAAATTCGGCGTCCTGCAGCGTGCTGTCGCGGTCGCCATCGCGTGTGTCGACACCTGCGACGCGGATCGCGACATCGAAGCCACTCGTCTCGAGCGCGTCGGCTGCGAACCGCATGTCGGCCGACCATTCCGTCCAGCGGCCCGTGAACGGCGCGCCGGCCTGTTCGGCCGTGAAGGCGATGGAGCTGGCGCTGAGGTCGATGTCCCACTCGGGTGCTGGCGGGGCGGGCTCGGGTTCGACGACGGCCTCGGGAGCGTCTGCGACGGGCTCGGGTGCCGCGGTCGTTAGTTCGAGGGTCTCGGTGATCACCTCGGGTTCGGATGTGGGTTCCGGCAACGACACCACGGGGTCGCCGTCGGCCACTGCGGGTTCCTCAACGACGGGGTCGCGCGCGACCGATTCTGCAACGGCGGGCGGCGCCGAGTCCGCCGCCACTGCGGGCTTCGAGCCGCCGACGCGCGCCAGCGTGACCACGCCCGCTACGATGACTACGGCAAACAGGCCGTAGGATACGGCCGAGCTCATCCGGCGCAACACATCGTCGCGGTCCAGGAAGTGATGTTTGAAGGCAGCGACGATGTGCAGCAAGGCCACCGCGAACAGCAGCTTGCCAAGAATGTCGTGGGTCGAATGCATGGCGCTGCGCCAGGCCTTCGAGGGTTCGATGAGGTCGGGCCAGGTGAACACGCCAAACCAGCTCACGCTGTAGGCCGCGGCCGAGGAAAGCAGCCAGCCTGAAATCGGCATCGCGAAGATGAGCGCGTAGAGCGACCAGTGGCTGACGTGCGACGCCGTCTGCTGCCAGTTCGGCATGCCCACGGGCAACCGCGGCGGTGTCTTGATGAAACGCCAGCTGACCCGCAGTACGGCCAGCGCTAACACGGTCATGCCAATGGACTTGTGATTGGCGAGCAGCGCAAGCGCGCGCAGGCGCTCGCCATCGTCCCCAGCCACCTCGCCGAGTTTGGCGAGGACGTACTGCAGCACGATGAGGCCCGCAATGGACCAGTGAAAGAACCGGGCGACGCCGCCGTAATGCGTCTTGTGCGTGTCCGACGACGCGCCCGTATCCGTCATTAGCCGGCTTCGGTGTTGAGCTCGACCTGGATGTTGAGCTCGACTTCATCGGTGACGGCCGGGGCGTACTTGCCCAGGTCCCAGTCGGAGCGACTCAGCGTGGCGTTGGCGCTGATACCGATGGTCGGCTTCTTGTTGAACGGGTGCGGGCCCGCCTTGTTGACCTTCGCGTCGAGCGTGACGGGCTTGGTGATGCCCTTGATCGTCAGGTCGCCCGTGACGGCCATCGTGTTGTCACCCGTCATTTCGATGCCCGTGGCAACGAAAGTGATGTCGGGATTGGCCGCGACGCCGAACCAGTCGTCGCTGGTCAAGTGGCCATTGAAGACCTCGACCTGGCTGTCGATGCTGGCTGCGTCGATGTCGACGGTCACGGTGCTGGCCGTGATGTCTTCCTGGTTGAGCTCCAGCGTGACGTCAAAGCTGTTGAAGCCCACGACGGGGCGCGAAAAGCCCAGATGCGTGTAGCTGAAGTTGATGTAGCCGTGTGTCTTTTCGAGCTTGTAGGTGCCGGCGGGTACGCCGTCCAGGGGGCCGGCATTGGCAATGCCGGCCAGGGCCAGCCCGGCAAGCGGGGCGACCAGCAGGGTCTTCACGGTATTCATGGTGGGTTCCTTGGTTGTTCGGCGCGCCTGCGCCAGGGTCCAATAGCAGAAGAGCCAGGCAACGCTACAGGCGTCCCAGGCTCCGTTCGATTCACTTTTTCTGACCGTCCCCGAACGCGAATTATAACAGAGCACGTCGGCGTCGCCTTGAAGTGCCCGGGCCATCTATAGATACTCTGCAGCCGTCCGGGGCCGCCAATCCGCGCGCCCGACCCGTTCCAGAACGGCCTATCCGCAGGAGAATCCGATGAAAATTGGCGTACCCGCCGAGGTGTACGACGGCGAAAAGCGCGTCGCTATGACCCCTGACGTTGTCGGGCTCGTGAACAAGCTCGGATTCGAACTCGCGATCGAAGCCGGCGCCGGCGCTGCGGCCACGTTCCCCGACGAGGCCTACCACCAGGCCGGTGCCGAGGTTGTCGAAGACGGCGATACACTGTTCGAGGCGTCCGACATCCTGCTCAAAGTGCGCGCACCCGAAGACAGCGAGATCGAAAAGCTCCGGGAAGGCCAGACGCTGATCGGCTTCATCTGGCCCGCCCAGAACCCCGAGCTCATGGACACACTGGCGGCCAAAGGCATCAATGTGCTGGCCATGGACAGCGTGCCGCGCATTTCGCGTGCGCAGAAGATGGATGCGCTGAGCTCGATGGCCAACATCGGTGGCTACCGCGCCATGGTCGAGGCCGCACAGCACTTCGGCCGCTTCTTCACGGGCCAGATCACGGCCGCAGGCAAGATTCCGCCGGCCAAGGTGCTGGTCATCGGCGCCGGTGTTGCGGGCCTGTCGGCGATCGGCACGGCCAAGAGCATGGGCGCCATCGTGCGCGCCTTCGACACGCGGCCCGAGGTGGCCGAGCAGGTCGAGAGCATGGACGCCGAGTTCCTCTTCCTCGACTTCGAGGACGACGAAGACGGCGCGGGCGAGGGCGGCTACGCCAAGACGATGAGCAAGGCGTTCATCGACGCCGAGATGGCACTGTTCGCCGAGCAGGCCAAGGAAGTCGACATCATCGTCACCACGGCGCTGATCCCGGGCAAGCCGGCACCCAAGCTCATCACCGAGGAAATGGTCGCCTCGATGAAACAGGGCAGCGTGATTGTGGACCTGGCTGCCGAACAGGGCGGCAACTGTGAGCTCACAGAGCCGCACGAGGTCGTCAATCGCCATGGCGTTACGATCATCGGTTACACGGACCTGCCAAGCCGTCTCGCGGCTCAGTCGAGCCAGCTCTATGCGACTAACTTGCGTCACCTCCTGACCGACCTCACGCCTGAGAAGGACGGCAACATCGATATCAACATGGATGACGAGGTCATTCGTGGTGCGACGGTCATCAAGGCCGGCGAGATCACGTGGCCACCGCCGGCGCCTAAACTCTCAGCGGCGCCCAAGGCGCCCCCGAAAGCGGCGCCCGAGCCCGCGGCAGAACCCGTTCCCGAGAAACCGAGCGTGTTCGGCCCCATCGCGGCCATGGGTATCGGTGCCGGGCTGCTGCTCGCGCTCGGTAATGTCGCGCCGCCGTCGTTCATGGCGCATTTCACAGTCTTCGTGCTGGCCTGTTTCGTGGGCTACATGGTGATTTGGAACGTGACGCCGGCGTTGCACACGCCACTCATGAGTGTGACGAACGCCATTTCGAGCATCATTGTCATCGGCGCGCTGGTGCAGATATCCGGCGGCGGTTTCTGGGTGGTGACACTCTCATTCCTGGCGCTACTCATTACCAGCATTAACATCTTCGGCGGCTTTGCGGTCACGCAGCGCATGCTCAGCATGTTCCGCAAGTAGGTCGGGGAGAACAGCATGACTATCGGAATGGTCCAGGCGGCCTACATCATCGCCACGATCCTGTTCATCCTCGCGCTGGGTGGTCTCAGTAATCAGGAAACAGCACGCCGCGGCAACCTCTACGGCATGGCTGGCATGGGCATCGCGCTCGCCGCCACCGTCTTCGGCATCGTTGATGGCAACTACATCTTGCTGATTCTTGGTTTGGGCGCCGGCGCGGCCATCGGCATCAAGCTCGCACGCACGGTACAGATGACGCAGATGCCCGAGCTCGTCGCGATCCTGCACAGCCTTGTCGGTCTCGCGGCTGTGTTTGTCGGCTACGCCACGTTCCTTGACCCGTCGGCGAAGTTCTACGGTGTCGAGAAGACGATCCACGACATCGAGATCTACGTCGGTGTGCTCATCGGCGCACTCACGTTCTCGGGTTCGGTCATCGCGTTTGGCAAGCTGTCGGGGCGTATCGGCGGCAACCCCGTGCTGCTGCCCGCACGTCACTGGCTCAACCTGGGCCTGGGTCTCATTGCGATCTGGCTCGGCACCTTGTTCGTCGAGGGCTCGGCTGCAGGCGGTGGCTTCTTCCCGCTCTTTTTGATGACTATCATTGCGCTCGCCTTCGGCGTGCACATGGTCGTTGCCATCGGCGGCGCCGATATGCCCGTCGTCGTATCGATGCTCAACAGCTACTCAGGCTGGGCCGCGTCGGCCACGGGCTTCATGCTCTCGAACGACCTGCTCATCGTCACGGGCGCGCTCGTTGGCAGCTCGGGCGCGATCCTGTCCTACATCATGTGCCGCGCCATGAACCGCAAGTTCCTGAACGTGATTGCGGGCGGTTTTGGCACCACCACAGGCGGTGGCGGCGGCGGTGAGGCCGGCGAGCAGGGCGAGGTTGTCGCTGTGCAGGCCGAAGAGGTCTCCGAGATGCTCGCGGGCGCCAAGAACGTCGTCATCGTGCCGGGCTACGGTATGGCCGTGGCGCAAGCCCAGCACACCGTCAACGAGATCACCCGCACGCTGCGCGACAAGGGTGTCAATGTGCGCTTCGCCATCCACCCCGTCGCGGGTCGAATGCCGGGCCACATGAACGTCCTGCTGGCCGAGGCGCGCGTGCCCTATGACATCGTGCTCGAAATGGACGAGATCAAAGACGATTTCCCGGAAACGGACGTCAGCGTTGTGATCGGCGCGAACGACATCGTCAACCCGTCCGCGCAGGACGAGCCCGACAGCCCCATCGCAGGCATGCCGGTTCTTGAAGTCTGGAAAGGCAGCACCACTATCGTGTTGAAGCGGAGCATGGCGACCGGCTACGCCGGCGTGCAAAACCCGCTGTTCTTCAAGGACAATACGCGCATGCTGTTCGGTGACGCCAAGCAGACCCTCGACGCGGTCCTGCGCGCCCTGCAGCAGTAGCGCCAGACAGGACCCACCGTGAGCGACCGTACCCACGCCAAAACCGTCATTCTGGGCTCCGGCCCGGCCGGCTATGCTGCGGCCGTCTATGCGGCCCGCGCCAACCTCGAGCCGATGCTCATCACGGGCATCGAAGTGGGCGGCCAGCTCACGACGACGACGGATGTCGACAACTGGCCCGGCGACGTGGAAGGCCTGCAGGGCCCGGCGCTCATGGAGCGCATGAAGGCGCACGCCGAGCGCTTCGACACACAGATCGTCTTCGACCACATCGACACCGTGGACCTGAAGCAGCGGCCGTTTGTGCTCAAGGGCTCGACGGGCGAGTACACGGCCGACTCGCTGATCATCTCGACGGGCGCATCGGCGAAGTACCTTGGCCTGCCCTCGGAGCAGTCGTTCATGGGCAAGGGCGTGAGCGCCTGTGCCACCTGCGATGGTTTCTTCTACCGCGACAAACGCGTGGCGGTCATCGGCGGTGGTAACACGGCCGTTGAAGAGGCGCTGTACCTCTCCAATATCGCCAGTGAAGTGGTGCTCGTGCACCGCCGCGACAAACTGCGCGCCGAGAAGATCCTGCAGGACCGGCTGTTCGACAAGGAAAAGAACGGCAACGTCACGATCCACTGGGACCACACGCTCGAGGAAATCCTCGGCGACGAGGCGGGCGTTTCGGGCATGCGCGTCAAGCATGTCGCGTCGGGCGAGACCCAGGACGTTGACCTGCACGGCGTGTTCATCGCCATCGGGCATAAGCCCAACACAGACATTTTCGAAGGCCAGCTCGAGATGAACGGTGGTTATATCGTCATCAACAGTGGCCTGGGTGGTAATGCGACGGCCACGAGCGTGCCCGGCGTGTTCGCGGCCGGGGACGTGGCCGACCAGGTTTACCGGCAGGCCATCACCTCAGCCGGCTTCGGCTGCATGGCGGCGCTAGACGCCGAGAAATACATCGACGAGTTGGGTGCTGACTGAGCAACCCACCACGGGGACTCCGACAATGAGCGTGTTCGACAATGCTGCCTGGGCGCAGCATGAACGGGTCCTGCATTGCAGCGATCCCGTATCGGGCCTGCGCGCGATCATCGCGATTCACTCCACGGTGCTGGGACCAGCGGCCGGTGGCTGCCGCTTCTGGCACTACGACGACGACACCGCGGCGCTGACCGATGTCCTGCGGCTCTCGCAGGGCATGAGTTACAAGAACGCGATGGCCGGGCTCTCTCTGGGCGGCGGCAAAGCGGTCATCCTCGCGCCTGAAGACCGCCAGCTCACAGACCCCTTGCTCGCGTCGTTCGGGCAGTTCGTTGAAACACTGCACGGGGACTACATCACGGCCGAAGATGTGGGCATGCGCGTCCCGGCGATGCAGGTCATCGCGACGCGGACGCGGCACGTGGCGGGGTTGCCCAGCACGGGCGGCAGCGCGGGCGGCGACCCGTCACCAAAGACGGCCGAAGGTGTGTTCGCGGGCATTCGGGCGGCCGTTCGCCACCAGCGTGGCGATGCGTCGCTGGAAGGTCTGCACGTGGCCGTCCAGGGTGTGGGCAACGTCGGTATGAACCTCGCCCGATTCCTGGCCAAAGCCGGTGCGCGACTGACGGTCGCCGACATTAACGGTGCGCGCGTTGCGCAGGCCTGCGAGGAGCTGGGTGCAGAGGCTGCGTCGCTCGAGGACATCCTGTTTACGGATGCCGATATCGTGGCGCCTTGCGCCTTGGGTGCCGTGCTCGATGCCGAGAGCATCCCGCGACTCAAGGCGACCATCATCGCGGGTGCTGCAAACAATCAGCTGGCCACCGATGAGGACGGCCAGCGTCTGTTTGATGCGGGCATTCTTTACGCGCCCGACTACGTGATCAATGCGGGCGGCATCGTCAACGTGGCCCTCGAATACGAAGGTGGGTTCACTGAAGCCGATGTAGACGCGCGCGTGGCGGCCATCGGTGATCGACTTGGCGACATCTTTGTGCAGTCCGACCGCGAGCAACGCCCCACCAACGTCATCGCGGACGCGATGGCGCGTGCCCTGATCGCTGGCGACTGAGCGCCGCTTTAGCTGATCGCTTCAAACACCGACATGAACCGTTGCGGTTCGGGTCGGTCGGAAGGCTTCGACGAGCGGTAGCTGTAGCGGATGATGTTGTCGGAGTCGGTAACGATCACCGTCGGCAGAATGGTGCGCCGGCCAAACTCACCCCGGAAGCGCTCCGGGATGTCTTCGTCGTCGACAAGCTCGAGCCCGGTCGCAGCCTCGAGGTTTTCGTCGAGCCAGAACTCAAACTCCACCTTGAACTGATCGGCGACGCGGCGCGTCGTGTCCAGTGGCGTACGCGTGACGATGATCAGCTTGCCGCCGTCCTGCGTGATTTTTCGGTAGTGGTAGGTGAGCGCCTGAACCTGCGTCGAACAGAACGGGCACCAGCTGCCACGCACGAACACGAGCACGCTGCGGCTGCCGGCGAGCTCGTCGCTCGACACGGTGCTGCCGTCTTCGCGCTTGCACACAAAGCTTGGCAGGCGTCGGCCCACGGTGATGTGCGGATTCGTGTGGCTGCGGCTGCCCAGCAGCATGATCCAGCCCACGACAGCCAGCACGAGCAGTGCGGCAACGACGATTAGCAGTGCGTCCATCCAGGTGCTCCGTTCAGTCGACGGTCAATACAATTTTGCCCATGTGCTCGCCGCGCTCCATGAGCGCGTGCGCCTCGGCAGCCTGTGCCAGCGGAAACTCAGCGTGGATCACGGGCGTCATGCTGCCCGCGCTGACGAGGGGCCACAGGTCGCGCTCGAGATTTGTCGCGATCTCAGCCTTCACGGCATCGGGCTGCGGGCGCAGCGTCGAGCCCGTAATGGTCAGTCGTTTGCGCAGGACGCTCGCCATGCTGACGCCGTCAGCGACGGCGCCGCCCACAAGCGCAATGAGGGCATAGCGACCATCTGTGCGCAGGGCGTCGATGTTCTGCTGCGTGTAGGGTCCGGCCACCATGTCGAGGATCACGTCGACGCCGTCGGGGCGCGCCTCAGCCAGCGCGTCGCGCCAGTCGCCGTCGCGGTAGTTGATTGCGAGGTCGGCGCCGAGCTCTCGGCAGAAGCTGCACTTCTCCTCGCTGCCCGCCGTCACGATGACGTCGTGGCCCAGTGCCTTCGCGAACTGGATCGCGGTGGTGCCAATGCCGCTCGACCCGCCGTGGATCAGCAGGCTGTCGCCCGGTTTCAACCCGGCGCGCATCCAGACATTGAAGTACACCGTGAACGTAGTTTCAGGCAGCGCTGCGGCTTGCGCCGGCGTCAGACGCTCGGGAACGGGCAGACAGCTGCCAGCATGGACGCGCACATACTCCGCGTAGCCGCCACCGTGCGTCAGTGCGCAGACGATGTCGCCGGGCTGCCAGCGGGTGACGTTGCCGCCTGCTGCCGCCACTTCGCCAGCCACTTCGAGACCGGGCAGATCGCTGGCACCCGGCGGGGCCGGGTACAGGCCCGCGCGTTGCAGGCAGTCGGGACGATTGACGCCCGCCGCGGCGACGCGGATCAGGACCTCGTCGGGCCCGGGCTCGGGCACGGGACGGGTGCCGGCGACCAGCACTTCGGGGCCGCCCGGCGTGGAAATCTCGGCAACGCGCATGGTCTCGGTCATTGCCCTAGTGTAGCCGACGGCAACGTCCGTGGTGCGACTTCAGCTATAGTCGGCGCGACCTGTTTTGGAGGCGCCGGATGCCAACGCGAAACCCCACGCGCGCTACGCTCGAAAAACTGCGCGACAAACCCTTCGGCTTGTGGTTGTTCTCGCGTGCGGTGAGCCTCAAAGCGCCTTATTTCGGCAGCATCGGCGCGCGCTTCACGACACTCGAGCCGGGGTTTGGTGAGGCGCATTTGCGCAAGCGTCGTAAGGTCACCAACCACCTTGGCACTGTGCACGCGATCGCCATGGCCAATCTCTGCGAGCTTGTCGCGGGCACGCTCATGGAGGTCAGCATCCCCGCCGACATGCGCTGGATTCCAAAGGGCATGAACATCCGCTACCTGGGCAAGGCGGAAACTGACGTCACGGCCAGCTGCCGTATCGACGACTACGATTGGCGCGAGACGCAGGACGTGCCGCTCGAACTCGTGGTGAAGGACACGAACGGGCAGGTCGTGGCTGAGGCGACGGTGCCCATGTACGTATCGCCGAAAAAGAAGCGCTGAGCTGTCAGTCGCCGAGTGATTCCAGAAACGCGCGCGCATCGGCGGCTGTGCGGGCCGGCGCCTCTTCCATGGGTATGTGTCCCAGGTCGGGGTAGATGATGACGCGGGAGTCTGCGATGCCCGCATCAAACCGTGCCGCATCCTCGACGGGGATCCAAACGTCTTCTGCACCCCAGAGAATCAGCGTTGGCGCGACGATGTCTTCGAGTCGGCGTGGATCGCTCGTCTCGTATTGCAAGGTGCGGTCCACGAACGCCTGCCGATTACCCTCCCGCAGCGACAGCTCGCGGTAGCGACGGATCAGCTCGGGCGTCACCTTGCTGTCATCGGCGTAGACCTCGAGCAGGCTGTCCTCATAGAGCGCATTGGGTGCAAACAGCGTGAGTATGTTGCGCAGCACGGGCGTGCTCGCCAGACGGAATACCAGTGAGGGCTCGCGCGCCGATTCGGGCGGCAGACCGCTGGGGTCGAGCAGAATCAGTGACGACACGCGTTCGGGGCGCGTGGCCGCAAACTGCCAGGAAATATTGCCGCCCAGCGAATTGCCCGCGAGTGCAAACGTCTCGAGGCCCAGCGCGTCCACGACGTCCTCGACAAAGTCGGCGTAGCTCGCAATCCGGTAGTCGGCGCGGACATGCGGCCCCGTGAGCCCGAATCCGGGCAAGTCCATTCGGACCACGTCGAAGTCGGTCGAAAGCGCCTCGACCCAGCCGTCCCAGGTGTGCAGCGATGCCGCCGTCCCATGCAGCAACACGAGCGTGGGCGCATCGGCAGGGCCTTCACGGCGATAGTGGACGCGCATGCCGTCGACGTCGACAAACCGCGAGGCGGGCGTCTGCCAGTGGGCCAGTTCCGCGACGCTGCGGTCGGGCACGTAGGCGATCACGACAACAGCCGTCGCGGCCAGGAAGAGCGCGACGAACAGGTAGCGGATTCGAAAGCGGCGTGAGGGCATGAAGGCTCGCGTGGCTTGAGATCGGCGAGTGAGTATCACACACTCATGCGCGGCTTGGCGCAGGTGGAGGGGGCATGTCGGATCGCAAGCTGACGCTCGACGCGTGCACGGCGCCCGTCGTGTACGAGGGCACCGTGTTGCCCGAGTGGATCGACGTCAACAATCACATGAACGTCGCCTACTACATGCTGGCGTTCGACTACGGTATCGACGCGCTGTGGCACGGCTTCGGCCTGAGCGATGAATATCGCGACGACACGGGCAGCTCGACCTTCGCGGTCGAGGCGCACATCCGCTATCTCAAGGAACTCGTGGCCGACGAGGGCTACGTCGTGTGCGCCCGAATCCTCGCCTGGGACGACAAGCGGTTGCACCAGTTCCAGTACCTCTTCGACGCCGCTACGGGCGCGCTCAGCGCGACTTGCGAGTGGCTGCACCTGCATGTCGATCTCGGCACACGGCGCGTGGCGCCCTGGCCCGAACGACTCATCCAGGGCATCGCGGCGCACCCGGCCTCGGCTGTCACTGGCGATTGGCCCGAGGCGACGGGCCAGCAGATCAAAGTCGCTCGGCCGCTTGGCCCCGCATCCAAAGGAGACTCATCGTGAGCGCATCTTTCCTTCTGGCCATTGATCAGGGGACCACGAGTTCTCGCGCGGTGGTTTACGACGCGGCACTGGCACCCGTGGCCAGCGCGCAACGCGAGTTCAACCAGCACTTTCCGCAGTCGGGCTGGGTCGAGCATGACGCGGATGAGATCTGGGACGGCGTTGTTGCCGTGTGCCGCGATGCGATGGCGGAGGCGGGCATCGAGGCCAGCCAGATCGCGGGCATCGGAATTACGAACCAGCGCGAAACGACGGTGATCTGGGACCGCGCGACGGGCAAGCCCATCGCCAAGGCGATCGTCTGGCAGGACCGGCGCACTGCCGAACACTGCAGAACGCTCGAGGCCGCCGGGCATGGTGCGACCGTGAGCGAGCGTACAGGCTTGCGACTGGACCCCTATTTCTCGGCGACGAAGATCGGCTGGCTACTCGATCACGTCGAGGGTGCCCGCGCGCGGGCCGAGGCTGGCGAGCTCGCCTTTGGGACCATCGACACCTTTTTGCTTTGGCGGCTGACGGGCGGCGACGTGCACGCCACCGATGCCACGAACGCGTCGCGTACCGCCTTGTTCGATATCTCGGCGCAGCGCTGGGACGACGACCTGCTCCAGATCTTTGGCGTGCCGCGTTCGCTGCTCCCGGACGTGCGTGACTGCGCGGCGGAATTTGGCGCCACGGCGCCCAGCCTGTTCGGCGCGCCAATCCCCGTGCGCGGCATCGCTGGCGATCAGCAGGCGGCGCTCATCGGTCAGGCCTGTTTTGCGCCCGGGATGACCAAGAGCACCTACGGCACGGGCTGCTTTGTCATCAGCAACACGGGCGACACGTTGCTGCGTTCAAAGAATCAGTTGTTGTCCACGGTCGGTTATCGACTCGACGGCGTCGTCACCTACGCGCTCGAGGGCAGCATCTTTGTCGCGGGCTCGGCGATACAGTGGCTGCGGGATGCGCTCCAGGTCATCGACAGTGCGCCCGACAGCGCGGCGATCGCCGAAGCACATGGCATCGAACGCGACGTCATCGTCGTGCCGGCCTTTACAGGTCTCGGCGCACCCTACTGGGACCCGGACGCGCGCGGCGCCGTGCTGGGCCTCACACGTGGCAGCGGCCGCGAGGCGCTGGTGACGGCCACGTTGCAGTCGGTCGCGTTGCAGACCTGGGACCTCGTCGGTGCTATTCGCGAAGACGGCGTCACACCGGCAGAGATTCGCGTCGACGGCGGCATGGTCGCCAATGACTGGTTCCTGCAGTTCCTGGCCGACGTGACGCGCAGCCACATCGAACGGCCACAGCAGACCGAGTCGACGGTGCTGGGCGCCGCGGCGTTGGCTGGGCTGCAGGCGGGGGTGTTTGATTCGCTCGATGCGTTGTCTGGTGCTTGGCAACGCGATGCGGCATTTGCGCCGAAACTTGGCGAGGCAGACGCCACAACGCTGACGGACGCCTGGCGCGACGCCGTGGCGCGCGTCCGCGGCTAGGTGACAGGCTACCGCAATGGCCTGCGCGCGCCTCAAGCCGACTTGCGCATGACGCGATCGAGCCATGTCGGCAGGCGATCGCTGGCGTCTTCGGTGGCGCGAACGGTGCCGACGCTTTCGATGACCTGACCGCGCCAGACGAGTGCGGTGTCGCGCGCTGCGCCCGAGTCGTTATTCGCCGCAATCAGTTCGCGTGAATAGCGTTGCAAGACGTTTGATTTGGAATCCATGTCACTTCACTCAGTCTTCGGTGCCGCCACTGACAAGCTGTCGCCGGGCCCTGCGATATCCCGCATGCAGCGGTACATACCCGTGCCACCTTTCTGATCTCGCACCGGTTTTGGCATGGCGGAAGCCTGAACACCGCGTGTGACGTGCCGATGACGGTTTCGATACGGTCCGGTGACGTCGCAGCGTTTGCGTGCGGACAAAAAAAGGGCGCCCGAAAGGCGCCCTTAGTGTGTCTCGCGATTGGCGTGTTTCATGCCGTGTGCATCACACGGTCCAGCCAGTCCGAAAGCTGGTCTGTCTGGTTGGCTTCCTGGCGCGCCATATTGCGGTTCTTCGACGCCGTTCTGCGCGGCGCAGGCGCGGTGCCAGGTTCTTCACTGGAGTC
The DNA here is from genome assembly GCA_937899415.1 of uncultured Gammaproteobacteria bacterium. Taxonomy (GTDB): domain Bacteria; phylum Pseudomonadota; class Gammaproteobacteria; order Steroidobacterales; family Woeseiaceae; genus CALBPI01. The sequence continues at coordinate 31,013 of CALBPI010000055.1, forward strand.
ATTGTTGGCCGCGATCAATTCGCGTGAGTAGCTTTGCAGGACGTTCATGGGGGGCATCCTTAGGTTGCGCAGCATGCGCTGCTGTCATTGCGGGGTCTGGGGGTCTCTTTTCGATTCCGTTCTGTAGTTAGATGTGCCGCCGGCGCAATTGGTTGCAACGGACGGCCTAGTAGCCTGTTGCGACTGAAACAGTACCATCTGGTTGTGCTTAGTGAGCGACTGGAGCGACGTCTTTCTTGAGCCCATCGCTCCGCATTTCCGAGCTCAGCCGCCGGTGCGTTGGCGAGCATTAGTCCGTTGTGCTGGTCGTAACCCTTTGCTGTTTGTCGAGTTCGTAGTCTGATCGTCAGGTGTGACGCACCGATAACGGATTGCATACGTTTTGATCACGCCGCGCGGTGCTACACTCTCGCCGGAACAGGGACGGTCTGGGGGAGACCACGATGGGGGCAACTGAGAATCCGATTCGCGCATTTTGCGAGGCGGCCATCGCCACGGCGCCGGAATTCAAACTGGGTGAAGTCGAACTCGAAGGTGTGACCTATCCGGTCTTCGAGAACGCGCCACCCACACTGGGCGCGCTGTACGCGCACGCCGCAGCAACCTACGGCGACGATACGCTCATCGTCTACCACGATCGGCGCATGAGTTTCGCAGAGGCCGACGCCGCCTCGCGTCAGGCGGCCGATGCCCTTCAGCGCACGGGCGTGGAGCCCGGCGATCCTGTGGCGATCGCCATGCGCAATCTGCCCGAGTGGATGCTCGCCTACATGGCGATCACGCGACTGGGCGCCGTCGCGGTACCGATGAACGCCTGGTGGCAAACCGCGGAGCTCGACTATGCGTTTGGCGATTGCGGTGCGCGCGTCGTCTTCGCGGACGTGCAACGCGCCGAGCGGCTGGTTCCCATTGCTGGACCGCGCGGCCTAACCGTCATCACGGCCGACGGCGAAGCCGCGGGCGCGATGACCTGGGATGCTTTTGTCGCCACGGGTGATGCCGGGGCCGAGGTGCCCGGCGCGGCGCCCGATGATCTCGGCACCATTTTCTACACGTCAGGTTCAACGGGTGCGCCCAAGGGCGTCATGACGACACACCGCGCCACAATCCAGGCACTCATGGAGTGGGCGCTGTTGACTACGGCTGATCGCACCGTGCGCGGCGTGGGTCCTGCTGAAGGACGACAGCTTGGTTTGCTCATGACCGTGCCGCTGTTCCACGTCACGGGTTGCAACGCGATGTTCCTGCTCTCGGTGCTCGGTGGTCAGAAAATGGTGGTCATGCACCGTTGGAACGTCGACAAGGCACTCGAGCTCATCGAGACGGAGCACCTGACGGCATTCAACGGTGTGCCCAGCATGTCCTTCGAGCTGGCCCGTGCCGCGAAAGAGAGCGGGCGTGACCTGAGCTCACTCTACGCCGTCTCGGGCGGCGGCGCGGCGCGGCCTTCGGCGCACGTACCCGTGATCGACGAGGCGTTCGAACACGTTAAGCCCTCAATCGGCTACGGCATGACCGAGACCAGCGCCATGGGCACGGCCAACGCCGGGCAGCTCTACGAAGCCAAGCCCGACAGTGTGGGCCAGGCCTGCTTCCCGCTCGTCGAGATTCGCATCGTTGAAGAAGATGGCACTGAATGTGCGGCGGGCGAAGCCGGCGAGATCTGGATCAAGAGCATCACGAACATGCGCGGCTACCTGAATCAGGACCAGGCGACAGCGGAAACCCTCGAAGCGGGCTACGTGAAGTCGGGTGACGTCGGCTACGTCGATGATGAAGGCTTCGTGTACATCGTCGATCGCATTAAGGACATCGTCATCCGCGGCGGCGAGAACATCAGCTGCCAGGAAGTTGAGAACGCGCTCTACGAACACCCGGAGGTGGCCGAAGCTGCCGTGTTCGGACTGCCCGATGAAGCGCTTGGTGAAAAGGTCGTGGCGGTGGTCAGCGCAGGCGCTGATGTGTCCGGCGATGCATTGCGGGGTTTTCTCGGCGAGCGGCTTGCGCACTTCAAGATACCGGCGCACATCGAGGTGCGTGGCGAGCCACTGCCCAAGACCGCTAGTGCCAAGATCTTCAAGCGCGCGCTGCGCGAGGCGGCCCTCGAAGCGACCGCCTGAGCCGCGCTACATAGCCTGAACGCGGGCGTCGTCGATGTCGCGCCAGAAGGCCTCGCGCGAACCCTCGCGCTCTGACTCGTAGGCGTGCGGCAGGTCCCAGCGGTAGTAGCCGGGTGTGCCATCCAGCGGCGGCCAGGTATCGATATCGGGCGCGCCGTCGCGCGCGAACGCCGACCAGGTCCAGGCCATCGTGCGCGACAGTCGTCGCGACGCGGGTGTGTCGTTAAATAGCACGCCAGTCCCGGGCGCATCGAGCGTGCCGAACACATGCGGAATCTCAGAGACGTGGGGTGCGCCCAGTCGGCCACCTAGTCCCGGGGCCTCGTAGTCGAAGCGGTAACGGTACACGCGCTGGTGCTGCGCCAGAGCCAATGCCGCCTTGCGGCTTGATGCACCGAACACAGCGTCGCCTGTGATGTCGCACAGCGTCAGCGCGGGGTCGCTCTCGCCCTTACGGTAGCTATACACGGAGATGAGCTCTGCGATCTCATCAGTGTTGAACTGGAAGGCGAGCCGGCGCATGAATCCGGCGTGGTCGAGTTTGGCCAGGCCGCGGTCGACGAGTAGCCAGTAGCGCCACTCGTCCCGCGTGCAGCCGATCATGACGGGGATCGAGGGCACGCTGCCTGTGCGGAATGCCGACATGGGCAATTCGGGAATCAGCGTGCCGTCCACCACGGGTCGTGTCGGCATGACGCTCAAACCCTCGTCGAACATCATGCGCCCATGCAACATCAGGGAGGCGTTGCTGAGCGCGACGCGATCGGCCTCGGCCGGGTTGTCGCGCACGGCGCGCGGTAGCTGTTTCAGGAACAGCTCGGCGACGCGATTGGCGCGGTCAAGGCTGTGCGCACCATGCGCGCTGCCGCTCTGGATGATGGCGCGCTGAAACTTGCCCGCGGCCCTGGGCAGGGTCATGAGCGCGGCGACAGACATGCCACCTGCGGATTCGCCAAACACAGTGATGTTGTCGGGGTCGCCACCAAAGGTTGCCGCATTGGCGATGATCCACTCGATGGCTGCGAGCTGGTCGAGCAGGCCCTCATTGCCCGTGGCGGGGATGCGCCCGTTCGTGACGTCGGCCAGTCGGAGAAAACCCAGAACACCCAACCGGTAGTTGACGGTTACGACCACGCAGGGACCCGCAGTCGAGAGTCTCTCGCCCGAGTACATGGCCTGACTGCCACTCCCTACCGAGAAGCCGCCGCCGTGGACCCAGACCATGACGGGCAAGGGTGTGTCGACCGTGGCCAGGGGTGCGTAGACATTGAGCGTCAGGCAGTCCTCGCTGCAGCCCGCGAGACCACCCGGCAGCTCGTCGGCGAGCTGTGAGGTGTGTTGCAGGGCAGCTGGGCCGAATTCGCGCGAATCGCGCACGCCTGACCAACCCTCGTGGGGCTGCGGCGGCTGCCATCGCAGCGCGCCTATGGGTGGCGCGGCGTAAGGGATGCCAAGCCAGCATCGGGCGCGGTCGGTACTGTAGCCGCGGACGCGTCCCAGCGTTGTTGCGACAGTCGTTGCAGGCATGATTCTTGTAGTCTATGGGGCCGCTTGCAGTGCGCGCCCAGGCTGCGTTCGATAGACTTAGGAGTTTACCATCGGCGGGTCACAAAGTTCGACACGCCTTTGTCAAAAAATCCCACGCGCAGACCATCCAGGGGGCACCATGGCTGACATCGTTCCGGCATCTGAACTGGCTTCTTACATCGGCAAGGAGCGTCCGCCTTCAGACTGGCTGACCATCGAGCAGGAGCGCATCAATGCGTTTGCCGATGCCACGCTCGACCACCAGTTCATTCACCTCGACGCCGAGAAGGCCAAGCAGACCCCGTTTGGCACGACCATTGCGCATGGCTACCTGACCTTGTCCCTGTTGCCGTACTTGAGCGCGCAGTGCGGCATCTCACCCGAGAATCTCGTCATGGCCATCAACTACGGCAGTGACAAGTTGCGATTCCTGCAGCCCGTGCCTGTCGGCAGCCGCGTGCGTTGCCATATGGTTCTGGCTGAGGTTACGGAAAAGGGCCCGGGGCAGCTGCTGTGCAAGAGCAACGTCACGGTCGAGATCGAGGGCAGTGATAAGCCAGCGCTTATCGCCGAGGTGCTCTCCCTGTTCATCGTCGGCTCAGGCAGCTGAGCGACACCACCGCATTCACACAACTAGGAATTACTCATGACGATTCGTTTCGACGGGCAGGTCATCATTGTCACGGGCGCCGGTGGCGGCCTGGGTCGCGCGCACGCGCTGGAGTTCGCAAAGCGCGGCGGTAAGGTCGTGGTCAACGATTTGGGCGGCGCGCGCGATGGCACGGGCGGCTCGGTTTCAGCCGCACAGGCCGTCGTCGAAGAGATCGAGGCTGCAGGCGGTGAGGCGATCGCCGACGGCGCCAACGTGACCAACTACGAGCAGGTCGAGGCCATGGTTGCTGCGGCCATGGACAAGTGGGGCCGCGTCGACGTGCTCGTCAACAACGCGGGCATTTTGCGCGACAAGACCTTTATCAAGATGCCCGTTTCCGACTTTCAGGCTGTGGTCGACGTGCACCTTATGGGCAGCGTCAATTGCACCAAGGCGGTTTGGGAGATCATGCGCGAGCAGAAGTACGGCCGCATCATGATGACCTCGAGCTCGTCGGGGCTGTACGGCAACTTCGGTCAGTCGAACTACGGTGCCGCAAAGCTCGGGCTTGCGGGCCTCATGAACACGCTGCACCTCGAGGGCATGAAGTACAACATTCACGTCAACACGCTAGCGCCTGTGGCGGCCACGCGCATGACCGAAGATTTGATGGCCGAAGACGTGCTCGCGGCGCTCGAGCCCGCGCTCGTGACGCCTGCGGTCATCTTCATGTGTTCGGAACAGGCGCCCAGCCGGCAGATCATTGCGGCGGGTGCGGGTGGCTTCGCGCGCGCTGCCATCGTCGAGACGCAGGGCATCCTGCTCGACGGCGACGAAGTAACCGCCGAGAACGTCGCGGCAGGCTGGGAAGAGGCCAGTGACCTGTCGACGGCACGTGAGCTCATGCAGGGCAGCGAGCAGAGCGTGAAATTCCTGACGGCGCTGGCCAAGCGTCGCGGCATCAAGCTCGAGCGCTGAGGAGACTGACATGAAAGAAGCCGTCATCGTTTCAACGGCACGTACGCCGATTGGCCGCGCTTACCGCGGCGCCTTCAACAACACCCAGGGCCAGTCCCTGGCCGCGCACGCGATCGAGAACGCCGTGGTGCGTTCAGGCATCGACCCGGCCGAAGTCGACGACGTCGTCATGGGCTGCGCGCTGCAGCAGGGCTCGACCGGTCAGAATGTGGCACGCCAGGCGCTCGTTGGTGCCGGTTTGCCCGTCACGGTTCCTGGCATGTCCGTCGACCGTCAGTGCGCCTCGGGCATGATGGCGATCGCGACGGCCGCAAAGCAGATCATGGCCGACAACATGTCTGTCGTTGTGGGCGGTGGTGTCGACACGATCAGCCTCGTGCAGAACGAGCACATGAACACCTACCGCGCCAAGGATGATGCGGTTGTCGCCAAGGCGCCGCACATCTACATGTCGATGCTCGAGACGGCCGAAGTCGTTTCCAAACGTTACGGCATCACGCGCGAGCAGCAGGACGAGTACGGCCTGCAGAGCCAGCAGCGTACGGCCGCCGGCCAGGCTGCGGGTCACTTTTCGGACGAGATCGTGCCGATGGCCTCGACGATGGGTGTGCAGGACCGCGAAACGAAAGAGATTTCGTTCCACGACGTCACGCTCGATAAAGATGAAGGCAACCGCCCGGACACGACGGCCGAAGGCCTGGCCGGACTGCGCACCGTGTTCGACGGCGGCGTCATCACAGCCGGTAATGCCAGCCAGCTTTCAGACGGCGCGTCGGCTTCGGTCATCATGGACGCGAAGCTCGCCGAGCAGCGCAATATCGAGCCGCTGGGTATCTACCGCGGCATGGCCGTGGCGGGTACGGAGCCCGACGAGATGGGCATTGGCCCCGTCTTCGCGGTGCCGAAGCTGCTCGAGCGCAACGGCCTCAAGATGGACGACATCGGCCTCTGGGAGCTTAACGAGGCGTTTGCTGTGCAGGTGATCTACTGCCGCGACCGGCTTGGTATTCCCAACGAGTTGCTCAACGTAAACGGTGGCGCGATCTCGATTGGTCACCCCTACGGCATGTCGGGCGCCCGCATGGTCGGTCACGCGCTCATCGAAGGTAAGCGTCGTGGGGCCAAGTACGTCGTCTGCACCATGTGCGTGGGTGGCGGTATGGGTGCCGCGGGTCTGTTCGAGGTCGTCTAGAACCCGGGTCGCGCAGACATGCACTTTTGGGTCGTCGTCCTCGGTGTGCAACTCGCGCTGCTGGTGCACGCGATGCGCACCCAGCGCGATACGATCTGGGTCTGGATCCTGCTGTTGGCGCCTGTGGTCGGCGCCATCGCCTACTTCTTTGTCGAGCTCCTGCCCGATGTGATGGACGGTCAGCGCGCCGCTCGCCGTCGCGCATTGCGCACGGTGGGTCAGGGCGGTTCGTCGGCGCAGCCGTTCCAGGTCGATAACACGGTTCGAGACGCGCTCGCCGAGGCGCAGCAGCATTACGATGCAGGCGAGTTTCAAAAGGGGCTTGCCAGATTGCGACAGTCGCTGACCGGCGCGCACAGCGAGGCGCCCGACCTCATGCTGGGCGTCGCGCGGATGCAGTTCGCGCTCGATGACGTACAGGCGGCGATCGATACCCTCGATGCGTTGCGCGCAAAGAACCCCGACTACCAGTCCCCGCAAGGTCATGTGCTTTACGCGCGCGCCACAGCGGCCGCCGGCGCCCTCACGAGCGCGCTCCCCGAGTCCGCCGCCCTGTGCCGCTACTTCGCAGGGCCTGAGCCTTACGTGCGTTTCGGCGACCTGCTGCGCGCCGAAGGCGATGATGCCCGCGCACGCATGCTGTACTTCTCGGTGCTCGAGGAGAGCGAGCAGGCCGGCAAGCTCTACTCGGAGCGCCACAAGCAGTGGGTCGATGCAGCGCGCGAAGGCTACGCCGCGACATCGGGCGCCGCGACGCCTACCGGGGACGCGTAGTGGTCATTCGTATGTGGCACGGGCGCGTGAAACGTGACGATGCTGCTGCGTACCGGGCATTTCTCGAACAGCGCGCTATCCCCGACTACCAAAGCGTGCCTGGCAACCTGAGCGTGAGGATTCTCGAGCGCCACGACGGCGATGTGACGCACTTCATCACGATGACGGCCTGGGAGAACCTTGAGGTCATCAAGGCGTTTGCCGGCGATGACATCGCTGTGGCCAAGTACTACCCGGAAGACGCGAGTGTTCTGCTCGAATTCGAACCGGAAGTCGTGCACTACGAGGTGGTTGCCGAAGCCACCGCCGGGTACTGATCGTTGCCGGATCCGATCGCGAATGCTGTCCGCGGGCTGCTTGACCGACAGGATCCAAATGCGCCGCACAGTCTGCTGACGCGGTTTCTGGTCAGCGCGATCATCGTGTTTGCTCAGCTCGTGTTGTACGGGGTCTACGGGGTGATGGGCGCGGTCGTGATGTACCTGCTCGGGGTCGAGCTCGGTGGCTTGTCGCTACGCTGGATGTATTTGCCGATCGGGGTAGCGTTGGCCTTTGCGCTTTGGGGTGCGGGGAAGATGCTGGGGGACTACTGGCGGAATTACGGGCACTGAGCCGTCATGGCCGTCGTTGCGAGCCGGCGGAGCCGGCGCGGCAACCTCCCAACACCATCGCACTGTTTGTCATTACGACATCGTCAAGAGATCGCCGCGTCGCTTCGCCCCTCGCGATGACGGGCGTGTTCCGCACGGCCGCGTCAGAGCGCGCTCACACCCCAGAGCTTGGTGTACTTCTCGCAATGAAGTACGAGCGTCTGGTAGGCATCAATGTCGATGTCAGCGGGAATCTCGTAGCGCTGCGCGCCCTTGGCCTTTTGCAACTTGGCGATCAACACGCTGCCTGACGTGGCGTTCTTGGCGTTAACGCTGCCCGCTTCGAGCGGTGAGAGAAACAGCTTCAGGTCCGGTGCGCGACGCGTCTTGAAGCTGTCGTCGAGTTCGAGGAAACGACCTTCGGCGGTCTCAACGATTTTCCACGCGCCTGCGATCTTCTGTGATTTCTTCGTCCACGTACCGCCGTGATTGTCGGCGTATGCGGTGTTGCTCGTCATCAATGCGGCGCCCAGTGTGGCGACGACAATGAGAACGCCTCGTACTATCAGGTTTGCACTCGTCATGTTCTTGCTCCGTTGGTATTCGGTTTGTGTGTCGCCCACAGCGACCTTGCCGAAAGAGACCTCGGCCCACGCAAAAACATTTCAGTGGCCGCTATTCGCGTGCGACCAGCTCGACTCTGCGGTTCTTGGCGCGGCCGCCATCGGTGGCATTCGTGAACACGGGTACAAGTGGGCCAACGCCTGCCGCCTCAAGGCGATCGGGTGCGATGCCATAGTCCTGAACAAGGGCCGCGCGCACGGAAAGCGCGCGGTCGGCACTGAGCTTCATGTTGTAGGCGTGCGTGCCCTTCGCATCCGTGTGACCGACAACGTAGAAACGGGTGTCAGGCCTCGCCGCGAGGAAACCGGCGATTTCATCGAGTGCGGGCTTGGACTCGGGCAGCAACGCGGCATCGTCGTAAGCGAACTGTAAGCCGTAGAGCACGGTGCGCCCGAGTTCCTCGATGTCGTGTCCCATGGCTTCGGCGTTGGCGACGACCAGCCCGGTTTCTGCAGGTTTGGTTTCGACCATCGTGATCAGTGCCGCGACTTCATCCGATGAGTGCTGCTCAAGCGTCACCAGCGCATAGATCGTATCGTCGGCACGTTCTTTCCTGCCGAACACGGCACCCGTGCCACCGCTTGAGGACGTGCCCGAAACGAGCTTGCCGACGGCCCCAGAGCCCCGCCAGGGGTTGGTGCTGTAGTACACGCCGAGCCAACCGGCGCCGCCGATGCCGCCCTTGACGTTGCGCTCGGGGAACAGTCCCTCGGCGATGATCTCAAAGCCCGCTTCATCCAACGCATCGCTGAAGTTCTTCCAAACCTCGGCGTGGGTGCGCTCGCCGCCCTTGAGCGAATAGAAGTTACGCGTGACGCGGCCTTCGATGTCGATCCACTCGCCGATGGCGCGGTAACCTGTCACGGGCCCTACAGGCACCCGATAGGGCAAGTAGTTATCGGTCTGGCACCACTCGAGCACGGTGTTCGGATAGCGGGTAAGCGCGCCGTGGTCGCTGCAGCCTTCGGCGTCTTGCGTTTGTGCGGGTGTTGCCGCGACGGCCAGCAGAATGGCCGTGAGCAATGAGACTCGGTATCGCATCTTCGCCCCCCAGAGAATGACCTGCCATAAACGACAGTATAGGCTCGCCGGCAAAGACTGGGGTTTGTGACGTCACGACGTGCCCGGCAACCGCGGATTCGCTATATTCGACCCATGTACCGCTTGGTCTCCATCGTTGCGCTTGCGCTGTGTCTGGCCGGCTGTGGCTCGGGCACGCTGATCCTCAATAAGGACGGTATCGATTGGGAGCCGCGCCGCGATGACGACCGGTCGCGACCGGATTCGAATCAGCGTTTTGCGTGCCAAATGGACTACAAGTGCACGCAACCGCTGACGAACTTCCAGGAAGTGACGCAGCGTCGTCGCGAGCGCGACCGCGCGGCCAAAGCATCCGCAGCGGCACGCGAGCCGGCGCGGTTACCTGCTTTTCGCCTCGACCGTGACGTGAGCTGCGAGTCTGACTGCACCCCTCCCCAGACGCGCAGCCTCTTGCTGCCCGCCGAACAGCTGCCTGCATTGCCGGACCCGCTGGAGCGCTAGTCGAAGTCAGTAGCGTTGTGGCGTTCTTTAAGCTGTGAGCTCTCGTCACCCCAGGTGCGATTGACGCGTCGGCCGCGTATCACGCCGGGGCGTTCGGCGATCTGCTCGGCCCAGCGCACGACGTTCTTGTAAGACGCCACGTCGAGAAACTCACCCGCGTCGTAAAGCTTGCCCATGGCCATCCCGCCGTACCACGGGAATGTGGCGATGTCGGCGATGGTGTATTCGTTGCCCGCCAGAAATTCGCGGTCCGCGAGGTTCCTGTCGAGCACGTCCATCTGGCGCTTCACTTCCATTGAGAAGCGGTTGATCGGGTATTCCCACTTCTCGGGCGCGTAGGCATAGAAGTGGCCAAAGCCACCACCGAGGTAGGGCGCGGCGCCCATCTGCCAGAAGAGCCAGTTGAAGGTCTCGGTGCGTGCGGCGGCGTCCGTCGGCAGAAACTCGCCAAATTTCTCGGCCAGGTAGACGAGAATCGAGCCGGATTCAAAAACGCGCGAGTGCGGGTCCGTGCTGCGGTCGAGCAGGGCGGGGATCTTGGAGTTCGGATTGATGTCGACGAAACCGCTGCCGAACTGGTCGCCTTCACCGATATTGATGAGCCACGCGTCGTACTCCGCGCTCTCGTGGCCGGCCGCCAGTAACTCCTCGAACATCACCGTGGCCTTGACGCCATTGGGCGTGGCCAGCGAGTAGAGCTGGTGCGGGTGTTCGCCGACGGGGAGCTCTTTATCGTGCGTGGGGCCCGAGATGGGGCGGTTGATGTTAGCGAACTTGCCGCCGCTCTCGGCGTCCCAGGTCCAGACTTTCGGGGGGGTGTAGGTGTTGTCGGACATGACAGGCTCCCTTCGGGGTCTTGTTTGAGGTAGCGCGATGAGACCGGCGCCGGGCGGAGTATATGACAGAGACGAGTTCGTCATCGCGAGGCGCGAAGCGCCGCGGCGATCTCTGCCAGGTTATCGTGCGGTTGCCGGTAGCGCCGGCGTTACGAGATTGCCGCGCCCGCTTCGCGGGCTCGCAATGACGGTGAATGGCTACGCGCTCACCCGCTTCCCATCAGCATCAATGATAAGCACCCCCTGCTCGGTCTCGAACGGGCCTTTTGGCCAGGTATCGAGCAACTCGAGCACCGTGTCGGAGGGTCGACACAGTGCCACGCCCTTGGACGTGCACACGAAGGGGCGATTCACGAGCACGGGGTGCTCCAGCATGGCGTCGATAATCGCGTCGTCGCTGATACCGTCTTCGAGCAACCCGAGCTCCTCAGCCGGCGAGCGCTTCTCCCGCAGTGCCTGGCGAGGCGTCACATCGGCTGCGGCGAACAGGCCAAGCAACTGCGGCCGGGTCCAGCCCGCTTCCAGGTATTCGATGACCACAGGCTCAATGCCGGCGCCACGGATAATCTGGAGCACGTTGCGTGAGGTGCCGCAGTCGGGGTTGTGGTGGATGACGATCATGCGGTTACCTCTCTTGTAGGTGAGCCAACGACGGCATCGAGCAGTCCTCCATGTGCAGGGCCGCTAGGCGCGTTCGAATTGCGCTAGTAGCGGTACCCCTTGGGGGTGGGGCGCCAATATCGACCAAGCGGAATCCCACACCTCGTGAGCTTCGTCATCGCGCCCAGAGCGCTTCAGCGCGATGGCTGCGTAGGCATTAATTTCCGCGATCAGCGCGTGAATAAACGGATTGCCCGCGAATTGCTCACAGGCCTCCAGCGCCTGGGCATAGTACGCGAGTGCCTTCCCGAGCTCGGCCCGATCTGCGGCAAGGAGACCTCTTGCATAGTCATAGCCCAAACGCGGCAGCTCAGCCAGGTTCTCGGCGTCCAACCTGGCAAGCAGTCGGGCCGCTTCCGATTTGTTGCTGCTGTGTCGCGCGATACTCAAAGCCAGGTCCAGCAACTGCACCGACTGGTCCGGCGATGCTTTGGCGGACTCGCGTTGCGCTGCGATCATCTGATCCCAGTCGCCCGTGGCATCGTGGACCTGGCCCAGCGCCGCGTAGTAGCCGCTTTCGCCCAGTTCAGCGCGATGGCTGTCGAGCAACACCATGGCATCGTCAGCTCGGCCGTCCATCGCCAGCAGTCGGGTCTGCTCGCCAAGCAGCTCCTGCGGTGTCGCACCACCCAGCACGTTCAGTGTTCGGACGACACGCAGAGCCAACAAACCGATTTTGGGTTTGTGATAGAGCTTGGCTGCCTGAACGCGATCAAAAGCGATCACGGGGCCAACGATCACGGTCACCGCGAAAATGGACAGCGCGAACAAACCGAAAACGACGTAATCACCCCAAGTGAATGGCGCGCCGTCCAGCAGGGATTTGATCAACAAAGCGGTGGTCGGTATCCACAGCAGCCAGTTGGCCGTAAACGCGCGCAACGCGGTTCGCCAGCCGCTTTGCTTGAGTGTCTGAGCCAGCGCGGCCATGTCGCTCGGGTTCAGGTCGCCGGGCAGCTCATCCGCGAGACCTTCCGAGGGCGCCAGCAGGAGTCTTGGAGACCCGACGCCGATGGCCTTCAGGTGACGCAGGGCGTGCTTGGTGGTCAGTCCGACAACGATGCCCTCGACACTCTGGTCCTCGTGGCCGGTGCCGCTGTAAAGAAATCGCTGCAGCGCACCGGAGTCTTTGGGCGGCGACTCCGGCAACGCATAGATACTGATTGGGAACGGCTGTTGGAGTGTCGCGATCACGGTTCGTCGTGTCTCGGCTGGAAGCTCACGTTGCATGGCCGCAAACAAGTCCGAGCCACTCAGGTCTTCCGCCTGCAGTTGCTCATACACCGCCTCGACTTTCTCATCGCCGTCGATGAGCATGTACTCCAGTGCGTCGTCGGACAGGTTGTCGTGCACAACATCAATGTTGCCTTCAATGCGCTCCCAACGGACGGCATCGACTCTTGATTGCCGGCGGTAGCGGTCGAGAGCGGTCTCGCGGATCTGGTCGCACCAATGATCGAATGCGATCTCCAGCGCGCCTTCGATGTCCCTGTCACTTGGCGACAGCTCAAGTGTTCGAGCGCGCGAGACAATATCCGCCCGTGACGGCGGCACACGCAGACGCCAGTCCATGGCAATGGCATAGACCTGTTCCAGAACCGATTGAACGAGCCGTTCCGTGACGGGCAGGGGTGATTCGGACCCATGGCGGCGAACCCGTTCGAGCGCGTCGGCAGGCGTCGACGCATCATCCACAAGCCACTCCAGTCGCCGCAGCCGCACTTCATCAATCGGTCCGTTGCCGAATCCGTAGACCGTCTTGTCCCGATAGGCCGAGAACACCATGAAGCGTGGCTCTGGGTCGCTACCCGCGAGGGCCGAGGGCATAACCACAGCGGCAATCGGCAACTCTCGGTGACGAAAGGCAGAGATCACCTGGCCGGACGTGAGATCGTCAAAATCGACGAGCGGCTGGAACTTGAGCGGATTCAGCGACTGGATCAGCGACGTAGTTGCCTCATCGTGCTCCATGGCGGCGCTCCGTTCGAGCCGGAGCCGGGCCGGTGCCAGTAACGTCGGGTCAACGAGCTCGACTGAGGCCGAGTAGCCCGTAATGAACTGCGTGGCTTTCCGCTTGAGCCAGAAGTATGCGGCGACAATGAGGATCACAAGCGTCAGGACGACGCCCCCGACGATCTTGAGTATGAGCATGAGTGGTTGTCCCTGCGCCTCTTCCGCGCTTATTTTTCGATCATGCTAAATCGCAGCGGGCAAGGTCACAACTGACCGGACTGACTGCAATCGATGTTGGAATTTTGTCACATACTTGTCACAGTCCTGCGTGTAGATGTGCAGGAGCGTTTTGTTGAATTCAGTGTGGCCATTGAGCGCCCCGGGCAAGTGGACATCGTCGAAACATGAAGCGCATTGAGAAATCGATTGAGGACACTGTCTATTGCGCCACGTTCGACGATGACGGCGTCCTGGTCAGCGAGAGCTACTCGTGCGGGGATATCACCTTGGTCAGAATCGCTAAAACGGAAGGTATCGAGGAGACCTACATCTGCGCGGGCAAAGTGCTAACCGCTGCCGCGTACGACCGTCTGCGGGTAGACCGCTGCGGAATGCCTGCCGCAGATCCGGACCTTGACGGCTACAGCCAGGTATTGTGTGCCCTTGAGGGCGCCGAACAGGAAACGACGAGCTCTGAGACCGATGACGATGCCAAGGCCATCTATGACGCTGCGAGCAGTATTGATGCCTTCCTGGACAAGGGCGGCTGTCTGTTTGGGGAAGCACCCGAGGGGACCGCTGCGCTCTGCCAGGCGTTGATCGATTCAGGAGCAAGACTGGCCGTGGATAACCCGCAGCGGAATCAGGAGTCATTCTCCCCCTGGTTTGCGGATGGGTTGGCGGTTCAGCTGCCCGACAATGCCGACGGCTGCGAGCGGCTCCTGAATACGCTGGCGCCGTACGCCGAGCAGAGCGGCTATCCGCTCAGTGTCGACGACGATCATCGCTACGTGTATGTGCTGGATAGTTGAATGAGTCTGGAGTATCAGAAATACACCGAACTGCGGAAAGTGCAGAAGAAGCTTGGCCTGGGGTATCAGGACATTGGGGACGAGCAAATCTCTGAGCTGGATCGTGATTCGCAACTATTTGAGTATCTCGGCCGAGCCAGGCTCCCAGTGGAGTTGGAGAGTGTCATCTATTTGGCAAACGGCACCCAGCTAGATCCAGCGTCCGATGAGGCTGCCTTTTGGTCTTTCATAGATGCCGACGATCTGATCGAGACACTGGAGGCCGTTAGAGAATCTCCGTTTCCTTGGTCAGGTATCGCGAACTCTGAGTCTGAATGCTGGGCGCCGCAGTCGGGTCGGTGGCCGGAGGAGTGGGTCCCATTCATTAATTGGAATGGATCGATACTGGGTGTCTATGCAGGTGATCGCGAGAATGCTGGCGCAATACTAGGGGTGGCAATCGACGGAGCTATTTCTCTGGCGCGATGGGCTAATTCTCTTGATGCCTTCTTCGATCAGCTCATTCTGGACTACGAGACGAAAGGTAGCCCGGGGCTGGATGCCCTGTTGGACCAATGCTGAGTGTTATGGGGCAGAGTTCTTAACGTACGAACAGCGTTGAGTGTTCGAGCCCCATTCAGGATTGCGATTTTGCCTTGCGCCGCCACGCATGCAGCAGCGGTTCCGTGTAGCCGTTCGGCTGCGTCGTACCTTCAAACACAAGCTCGCGCGCACATCGGTAGGCGTAGCTCGTGTCCCAGTTGCCCGCCATCGGTCGGTACCCGTTGTCGTACTGATTCTGCTCGTCGACCACGGCCGCCATGCGTTGCAGTGTCTCGTCGATCTGTTCAGCGGTGCAGATGCCGTGCTGCAGCCAGTTGGCCAAGTGCTGACTCGAGATACGCAGCGTCGCGCGGTCTTCCATCAGGCCGATGTCGCTGATGTCGGGCACCTTCGAGCAACCGACGCCTTGTTCCACCCAGCGAACGACGTAACCGAGCAAGCCCTGGATGTTGTTGTCGAGTTCGACCTGGATGTCATCGGCCGACCAGTGGCCGGGATTCGGTTCCACCGGAATCGTTAGAATGTCATCGAGTGAGGCCATCTCGCGCGTTGCGATCTCGCGCTGCCGCGCGAGCACGTCGATTTGGTGATAGTGCGTCGCGTGCAGCGTTGCGGCCGTAGGCGAGGGCACCCAGGCGCAGTTCGCGCCCGCGAGTGGATGGTTGGTCTTCGCCGCCACCATCTTGGCCATCTCGTCGGGCATGGCCCACATGCCTTTGCCGATCTGCGCCTTGCCAGCCATTCCACAGGCAAGCCCAACATCGACGTTCCAGTCTTCGTAGGCGGAGATCCAGGGCGTGTCCTTCATAGGGCCTTTTCGCACCATGGGGCCCATGAGCATGCTCGTGTGGATTTCATCGCCCGTGCGGTCGAGGAAGCCCGTGTTGATGAACACCACGCGGCCCGAGATGCGGCCGATGCACTCGGCGAGGTTCACGGTCGTGCGCCGCTCCTCGTCCATGATGCCGATCTTGACGGTGTTCCTTTCGAGGCCCAGTGCGTCTTCGACGCGGTCGAAGAGTTCGCCCGTGAAACTGACTTCGTCGGGCCCATGCATCTTGGGCTTCACGACGTAGACGCTGCCCGCGCGTGAATTCAAACGCGCACCCTTCAAATCGTGGATCGCAATCGCGACCGTCGTCAGCGCATCAAGAATGCCCTCTGGAATTTCGTGGCCTTCGCCGTCGAGCACGGCGTCGGTTGTCATCAGATGACCAACATTGCGCACGAGCAGCAGGCTGCGACCCGGCAGCGTGAAGCCGCTGCCGTCGGGTGCTGCGTACTCGCGGTCACTAACGAGTTCACGCGTGACCGTCTTGCCGCCCTTGGCGAAACTCTCGATGAGGTCGCCCTTCATGAGGCCCAGCCAGTTGCCGTAGACGACTATCTTGTCGGCGGCATCAACCGCCGCGACGGAGTCTTCACAATCCTGAATCGTGGTGATGGCCGACTCGAGCACGACATCGGCGACCCCCGCCTCGTCGTCCTTGCCCACAGGATGGTCGCGATCAATCACGATCTCGATGTGCAGACCGTTGTGCCGCAACAGTACGGCGCTCGGTGCGCCTGCGTCGCCGCGGTAACCGACAAACTCGGCGGGTTCGGCGAGCCCCGTATCGAGATCGCCGTCGACGGTCACGATGAGCTGGCCATCACGAATGGCGTAAGTGGTGGCATCGACGTGCGAGCCGTTGGCGAGCGGCACGGCACGGTCGAGGAAGTTACGCGCCCAGGCGATCACCTTGTTGCCGCGAACAGGGTTGTAGCCGCCCGCGCGCGTCGCGCCGTTGTCTTCGCTGATGACGTCCGTGCCGTAGAGCGCGTCGTACAGGCTGCCCCAACGTGCGTTGGCGGCGTTGAGCGCGAAGCGTGCGTTCATGACGGGCACCACGAGCTGTGGGCCCGGCTGCGCGGTGATCTCAGTATCGACGTTTTCGGTCGTGATCTGCGGTGCCGGGTCAGGCTGCGGTAGCAGGTAACCGATCTCCTCGAGAAACGCTTTGTAGGCCGCCGCGTCGTGAGGCTGCCCGGCATGTTCGCGGTGCCACTGGTCGATCTGCGCCTGCAACGAATCGCGGAAGGCAAGGAGTTCGCGGTTTCGCGGCGCCAGGTCGTTGACGAGACCCGCGAGCGCGGCGAAGAAGGTGTCCGCATCGATACCCGTGCCGGGCAGGGCGCGGTCAGCGATGAAGGCGTCGAAGGCAGAATCGACGCTGAGTCCGTGGCGGTCTACGCGGTCAGTCATGGCAAGCCCCTGAAAACAGTGCCCGAATTCTCGGCGAGGGGCCGCCATTAGTCTAGCGAATGGCGGTTATCCCCGGCATAGCGTGCGTGAATGTCAGGCAGGCGCGGCGTCGGCGATCTCACGGAAGCACTGGCGCAGCCAGCGGTGGCCCGGATTGTTGTGCAGCAGGGGGCTCCAGGCCATGGTCAGGTCGATGTCGTCGATCGCGAATGGGGGCGCGACCGTGGTCACGTCCTTGTTCCAGGACATCAGCCGTGCGGCGCGCGCCGGTACGGTCGCAATCAAGTCCTGATCGGCGGCGTGCTGCAGCGCTACGAGGTAGTGACGCGTGAAGATCGCGATATTGCGCTTGTGGCCAATCGCGTCGAGCGCCTCATCGACCCAGCCCAGCCGCTGCACGTCTTCGGGATCAACGCCGACACCCACGCCCATGCCTGTCTTGCTCACCCAGACATGGCGCGAAGCGAGATAAGTCTCCAGATCGAGCGTGCGACCCGCGAGCGTTCCCTTGGCGACCACGCAGGAAAAGCTGTCGCGCCAGAGCACAGTCTGGTGAAACGAGCTGGGCAGCTCATCGAAACGGTTGATGACGAGATCGACCTTGCCTTGTTCAACATCGTGGAAGTTCACATCGCTGGGCGTCATCACATCGAGCGTGATGTGTGGTGCCTCGCGGCGCAGGCGACCTAGCAGGCCGGGCAGCAGCGTCACCTCGGCGTAGTCACTGCACATGATGCGGAACACCTGCTCGCTCGTGGTCGCCTCGAAGTCCGTCATGGGCTGCACGAAGTGCTCGACGCGCGAGAGCACCTCGCGCACTTCGGGCTTGAGCTCGAGCGCGCGCTCCGTGGGCGTCATGCCGTCGCTCGTGCGCACGAGCAGCGGGTCGCCGAAAGCGTCGCGTAGCCGCTTCAGCCCATTGCTCATGGCAGGCTGGCTGATCCCAAGCTGTTGCGCCGCGCGGGTTACGTTGCCCTCTCGCAGCAGTACGTCGAGGTACACGAGCAGATTCAGGTCCAGGCGGGCGAGCGTCATCGCCGCTCCCTTATTCACAGAATGAATGCCGAGTATACGCTTAATAGTCTGGAGTTATAGCTGGACAGCTGGCTAGACTGCGCCCATTCCCCACACCGAATGCCGAGGATCCCGCCATGAGCACAGGCAACTACGACCGTCACGCCGAAATCTCCCGTCTTGAGAAAGACTGGGCCGAAAACCCCCGCTGGAACGGCGTGGAACGTACCTACTCGGCCGGCGATGTCGTGCGCTTGCGTGGCTCGATCAAGAAAGAGAACACGATCGCCCGGCGCGGCGCAGAGAAGCTCTGGGAGCTGGTCAACGGCGGCGCCGAGGCCAAATTCGGCAAAGACTACGTGAACTGCCTGGGCGCGCTCACGGGTGGTCAGGCCGTGCAGCAGGTCAAAGCGGGCGTTCAGGCCATTTACCTGTCGGGCTGGCAGGTGGCCGCCGACAACAACAGCTACATGTCGATGTTCCCCGACCAGTCGCTGTACCCCGTCGACTCGGTGCCGAAAGTCATCGAGCGCATCAACAACTCGTTCTCGCGCGCCGATCAGATTCAGTGGCAGAAGGGTGTTAACCCCGGCGACGAGGGCTACATCGATTACTTCGCGCCCATCGTTGCTGACGCCGAAGCCGGTTTTGGTGGTGTGCTCAACGCCTACGAACTCATGCGCGCCATGATCGAAGCTGGTGCCGCCGGCGCTCACTTCGAGGATCAGCTCGCTTCGGTCAAGAAGTGCGGCCACATGGGCGGCAAGGTGCTCGTACCGACGCGCGAGGCCGTGCAGAAGCTCGTCGCCGCGCGTCTCGCAGCGGACGTTGCCGACACGCCGACGATTGTTCTGGCGCGCACCGATGCCAATGCGGCCGACCTGCTCACGAGCGACATCGACGAGTACGACGCGCCGTTCATCACGGGCGAACGTTCTTCGGAAGGCTTCTTCCGCACCAAGGCCGGCATCGACCAGGCGATCTCTCGCGGTCTCGCCTACGCGCCTTACGCGGACATGGTCTGGTGTGAAACTGCAACGCCCGACCTCGACGAGGCGCGCGTGTTTGCCGAGGCGCTCAAGAAGCGCTACCCCGACCAGCTTCTGGCCTACAACTGCTCGCCGTCGTTCAACTGGAAGAAGAACCTCGACGACGCCACAATCGCCAAGTTCCAGCGCGAGCTTTCAGCGATGGGCTACAAGTACCAGTTCATTACACTGGCCGGTGTCCACAACATGTGGCACGGCATGTTCAACCTGGCCTATGAATACGCCCGCGAAGACATGTCGGCTTACGTGAAGCTGCAGGAGCAGGAATTTGCCGATGCCGACAAGGGCTACACCTTCGTTGCGCACCAGCAGGAAGTCGGCACGGGTTACTTCGACGACGTCACCACGGTCATCCAGGGCGGCAAGTCTTCAGTGACCGCGCTGACGGGTTCGACCGAGGAAGCTCAGTTCGGGTGAAGGGCGGGGCGTAGCCCCGGCCCCGTCATTACGAGGAGCGCTTCGCTCCCCGTCATTGCGAGGTGCGCTTTGCTCCCAGTCATTGCGAGGAGCGAAGCGACGAAGCAATCTCCCAATGCCGTCGTGCTGTCTGGCAGCACGATGGGGTTACGAGTTTGCCGCGCCCACTGTGTGGGCTCGCAATGACGATCGTGTGAGCGCGTGCGCGGGTTGGCAGCACGTTGGCGTTACGAGATTGCCGCGCCCACTGCGTGGGCTCGCAATGACGTTAAATGAGCGCCTGCGCCGACACAACGATCCCGTTGTTGTCGGCGTAGAGGTATTCGCCGGGTGAAATCGTCACGCCCGCAAAACTCACGGGCACATCCAGGTCTCCGAGGCCGCGTTTGTCTGTCTTGACGGGAATCGAACCCATGGCCTGAATGCCCAGGCCCGTGGCCGCAAGCGCGTCAACGTCGCGCACGTAGCCAAAGATGATGATGCCGGCCCAGCCGTTGCCGGCCAGCGCCGCAGCGATTTGGTCGCCGAGCAGCGCGCGTCTTGATGAGGCGCCGCCGTCGACCACAAGGACGCGGCCTTCGCCCGCTACCTGCCCCTGCGCCTTAACCAGCGAGTTGTCCTCGAAGCACTTGATGGTGACGACGGGGCCGCCGAAGTTGGTGATGCCACCGTAGTTGCGAAACAGCGGTGCGAGAACACGGACGTCGTCGGGATGGTCGTCGCAGAGGTCAGGTACGGAAATCGTCATGATGGCCTGTGCCGGAAACAGCGCGTCGCGCCGACCCGGCACAGGCTATCAGGTTTTGATGTGAGCGCGGCCTCAGCTGCGCGCGTTGTCGTCGATGCGATTAACACGCAGCGTCGCTTTGACGTCGTCGCCCTTGCGTGCCTCGACCTTCACTGCGACCCACTCGGCCTGCGGGGCCACAAAGACGCGCGTGCCGGCATCTTCGACTTCGTTGATGAGATCGACCGGGATCGCGTCAAAGCCACCGAGCGGCGTCTTCACCTGGTCTTCGTCGCCGATCGTCACCGTGTACTGGCGCAGGCCGACGTGGTCGAGCACGTTGTAGAAGTCCGGCGCCGTGCCTTCGGCCAGGTCCTGCATGAGCGCGACCTGCATAAGCAACGGGTTGTAGGTGTCACGCGGTATCTCGACAGTCTCGGTTTCGCCGTAGAACACGATGTCGGCTTCGCCCAGTTCGGGGCGGTAGAAGACCTCGACGTCGCGCTTCTGGCCGCTCAAGGTGTCCTCGCGAGCGAGGTACTCTGTCAGAATCTCACCGTCGGCGACGCGAAAGATCGTGCGCTCGTAAACGCGGCCGCGTTTGAAGATGCCGACAAGCCCCGTGGCTTCGGTCAAAGAGACGAGCTCGTAACGGTTGGGCTCGAGCTCGATGAGCTCCAGCGACGAACGCGCGTTGGCGATACCCACTTTGACTTTGTAGTTCGCCGAAAACGGCTCAAACGCGAATGCCTCTGCGGTGTCCTGAGCGTGGGCCGCGCTGGCCGTCAGCAACACTGCCAACGTGCTTGCGAGCCGTCCTGCGATGTTCTTTCGTGTCAGCATGTCCGCTGCTCCTGTCTGGGTGTTGTCTGGAAATTCGGCGGCTACTTCGCAATGGATGCGCAGCCGTCACGAACCGGGTGACGTGGGGTATGCTTGCCCGATGCGAAACGCGCTGCACCACAACTCAAATCGCCATGCGCAGCGCGTACGCAAACGCGGCGGATGCCGCGCATGAGCAAGCGTTACCGGGCGAGGCAGCGACTCGGCAAGTACCGCATCGTCCGACGCCTGAACCTGGGGCCGCTCGCAGACGTCTACGCGGCGCAAGACACGGTGCAGCAGATGCCTGTCGCGCTGAAGGTTCCGCACGTGGCGACGGGCAGGCTCGACGACGTTGCCGACTTCGTCAGCGAGGCGCGCATCGCGAGCAAGCTCCAACACCCCAATGTGCTTCCGGTTTACAACGCCGCATTCATCGGGGAGCAGTTCGTGATCGCGATGCCACTGGGCGTGAGCTCGTTGGCCGAACGTCTCGAGCGCCGCATGGCCAACGCGCTGGCCATGGACTTTGCGCTGCAGGCGTTAAATGCGTTGGCCTACGCGCACGAACACAAGGTCATCCACTGCGACATCAAGCCCGAGAACTTCATCCTGTTCCCCGACAAACAGATTCGGCTTGCCGACTTCGGCTTTGCGAAAGTCAGCGCGCGCACGATCAAGGGCTCTGGCTCCGGGACCATCGACTACATCGCGCCCGAGCAGGCGCTCGGCAAACCTCGGCTGGCGTCCGATGTCTTCTCGCTGGGACTTGTGTTGTATCGCCTGTTCGCAGGCGTGCTGCCCGAGTATCCGTTCGACTGGCCGCCACCGGCGCACGATCGACTCGTTGCCCGCACCAACCCGGAATTCGCCAAGGTGGTGCGTAAGGCCCTGGCCGTCAGCCCGAAGAAGCGGTTCCCGAATGCGGGCGCCATGCTCGCGGCAGCCCAGCGAGCCACGAATCCGCCCCGCCGAACGCCGGCGCGGCGACGCAGGACCAAGCGGAGCACCCGGCGCTGACGCCGCTTGCGGGGCGCCCGACCACCATGCGCAAATCAGAGCTGTCTCACGCCGCAGGCCGCAGACTTAAGGTACTGTCCGGGGTGTCGCGGCCGCGTTTGGGGCAGTGACGGCAGAGAAAGGGAGCCAGGTGAGTCTCGAAGAACAATCCGGACCGCCCCTGACAGGCGGGCGCCTGCTGCCCGAAGCCGACGGGCCAGAACGTATCGGCATCGCCGTGGGCGGCGGTCACGCCGAGCTCTTCTGTGCCATCTCGCCGGATAAGCCTGAAGACAATCAGGACAGCACGATGTTGCTCGAGCTCGACGCGCAGACGGCTGTCCTGGCCGTGGCCGACGGTGCTGGCGGCATTCAGGGTGGCCGACGTGCCTCACGACTCGCCTTGGCCACCGTGCGCGAGGCGCTTCTCACAGCAGACCGTGAAAACCAGCAGCTGCGGACCATCGTGCTCAACGCTATGGAGCAGGCCAACGAGGCCGTCATCCGAAACACGCGTGGTGCCGCCACGACGCTCACCATTGTCACGGTTGAGGGCCGAGAGGCACGTGCGTTCCATGTTGGCGATTCGCTGGCGCTGATCACCGGCCAGCGCAGCACCATCAAGCTCCAGACCGTGGCCCACTCACCCGTTGGCTTTGCGATCGCGGCCGGGTTTCTGACCGAGGAACAGGCGATCTACCACCCCGAGCGTCACATCGTCTCCAACTTTGTCGGTACGGTGGACATGATCATCGAGGTGGGCCCGACCGTGAAGCTCGCCAAGTTTGACACCATCCTCGTGGCTTCGGACGGTCTCACTGACAATTTGCATCTGGCCGAGATCATCGAGCGCATGCGACGGGGCCCGCTGGACCGTTCACTTGAACAGCTGATCGAGCTCGCGACACAACGGATGTTGCGGCCGAAGCCCATGGAACCGGGCAAGGCGGACGACATCGCGGTAATTGTGTACCGCAAAACCGCCGCCTCGTGATGGAAGCGTTACACTGTTCTGGTACGCTAGATCAATCGGTTAGCGTCGCATCAGTCGCTCAAAACGGGTGCCGCGACGGAAACTCCTCGCGCTGGTAATGCTCTAACAGCTTTGCCGGTCATAGATGCTGGACGGTCGGTTACGGCCGTCGCAAAGGACACCTCCGATGCCAGACAACGCCTTCACAAAACGCTTTTCCGCTGCGCTGCGCCCCGCCAGGCTCGCCGCGCTCGTGGCCAGCCTCGTTATTGCCGCGGGTTGCGCCTCCATGTCATCTGGGCAGCAGGGCTCCCAGCAGGGCTCTTCTGGTGGCTCGAGCGGCAGCTCGGGCAGTTCCGGATCCTCGGGCGGCAGCTCAGGCAGTCAGAGCGGCGGTTCGGGCTCATCTGGTGGCCAGAGTGGCAGCCAGGGCGGCAGCTCGGGCAGTCAGAGTGGCGGTGGCAGCCAAAGTGGCGGTGGCAGCTCAGGCAGTCAGGGTGGTCAAAGTGGCAGCCAGGGCGGCAGTCAGGGCGGCCAAAGCGGCAGCCAGGGCGGTGCGTCCGGCAGCCAGGGTGGTGCTTCCGGCAGCCAGGGCGGCGCGTCCGGCGGTCAGAGCGGCACACTGGAGTTGCCCGGCGGACTTGGCATGCCGGAAGGCGCGGGCATGCCCGGCGGTATGGATGACGGCGGCAGCGGTGGCGACGGTGCTGACGGCGAAGGCGGCGCTGATGGCGACGGCGAGGGTCAGGGCGGTGCCGGCGAAGGCGCCGGTGGTCAGGACGGCTCAGGTTCGCAATCGGGCGCGGGCGGCAGTCAAGGCAATGGCGGCGCCGGCACGCAAGGCGGTGGTGACGGCCAGGGCGGCGCGGGTTCCGCGGGCGGAGCTGGTGGCAGCGGCACACAGGCCGGCGGCGGCGCACCCGGCTCAGGTGCAGGTGGCTTTCCAGGGCAGGGTACCGGTGGCGCTGGTGGCTCGGGCGGCGACGGACAGGGTCCGGGCGGTCAGGGCCGAGGTGGTAATGGCACCGGTACAGGCGCTGGCACAGGTACGGGAACCGGCACGGGAGCCGGTGGCTTCCCAGGCGGCACCGGCACGGGTGCAGGCGGTCAAGGGGGCCAAGGGGGTCCAGGCGGCAACGGCGCTGAAGGCCCGGGCGGCTACGGCGGTGGCACGGGCGATGGCACAGGCGGCGACGGCACCGAAGGCCCGGGCGGCTATGGTGGCGGCGACGGCCAGGGCGGACAGCCCGGCGAAGGCCCAGGCGGCACGGGCTCGCTTGAAGATGAGTTCGAACGCTCTCTGGGCGACTTCGACGGCATGATCGCCGGCGAACAGGAAGATGTGACCCAGGTACAGCGCGACACGGGCGGCTTCGGTGGCGAAGACGACGGTCGTGTTGTGGGCCTCGGCAAGCAGGGGCAGGGCACGCGCACGAGTGGCGGCATCGTCGTCGCAAACGACGGTGGCGGTGGTGGCAATGGTGACGGCGCGGGCGAAGTGTCGTCTGTCGAAGCCATCCCCGACGAGATCCTGGCCGAGCGCACCCCCGAAGACATTCCGGACCCGGTTTACGACGACATCGTGTCGCGCCAGCTCAGGGAAGCCGCGCTGGCCGAGGAAGACCCGGTAATCCGAGAGAAACTCTGGGACGAATACCGCAAGTACACGGGAATCGACTAATTCAGCATGGTTACACGGATACGCAGTAAGAGCGCCGCACTGGCACGGACCGCACTGCTGGCAGCCCTCGCGCTGCTCGGTGCCTGCACGACCCGCGAATACGTCGCGCCCGACATCGATCTCGCATCGGCACCCGAGGAAGTGCCCGAAGTGCGCCTGCTCGACATCGGCATCATCGAATTCGAATCGGGATTGCCTGAGAACGAGGACGATATTCCCGACGAGGTGTACCCGGACATTCGGCGCGCCGAGGCGCGGTACTTCCCCTATCACTTGCGTACGACCTTGCAGTCAACCGGCCATTTCGGCGCCGTAAGGGTCATCCCCAACGTCAGCGTCGTCACGGATCTCTACGTGGGCGGCGAGGTCCGCCATTCCGACGGCAACAAGGTGCAGCTCGAAATGTGGGCGTCGGATGCCTCGGGCAAGCGCTGGTTCACGGGCAAGTACAACGCTCGCACGGACCGCAACGACTACTCGCGTTCGCGCGACCGTTCGCTGGACCCGTATCAGAACGTGTTCAATGAATTCGCGAACGACCTGTTCGACGCGATGCAGGATTTCACCGACAGCGAGATCACCGAGATGCGTACGGTGTCTCGTATGCGCTTCTACGCCGAGATGGCGCCCAGCGTGTTTGGTGATTACATCGAGACGACGCGCCGGGGCAATGTCGAAGTGGTTCGCCTGCCCAACGACACGGACCCGATGGTCGACCGGCTCGATCGCATTCGCGAGCGCGACGCGCTGTTCCTCGACACGCTTAACGAGCACTACGCAAACTTCTACTACGGGATTGCGCTGCCTTACGCCGACTGGCGGGAGGCCTCGCGTGAGGCCGAGCTCGAGTACCAGCGCTTGCGTCGCAGCGCGATCCTGCGTGGCCTCGCGGGGGTGGCCATGGTGGCTGCGGCCACTGAGATGAGCCGCGGTGATGCGGGCGACAGTGGCACTGAACGCCGCACGCGGTCGACGCTGAAGAACTACGCCATCATGGGCGGTCTCGAGGTGTTTGCCTCGGGTTTCGGGCGCCTGGCAGAGGCACGTCTGCAGCGCCAGTCGATCGCCGAGCTCTCGGAGTCGTTCGGACAGGAAGCGGCACCCATGATCGTGGACGTGCAAGGCCAGACGCGCCGGCTCACGGGCACGGCGGCGGCGCAGTACGACCAGTGGCGCGAGCTGCTGCGCGAGATCAACGAGCGTGAGACGGGTTTTCCGACGGCGGCTGACATCTCGATCAACGGTCGCACCTCGGAACAGGCTGCTGATGGCGGCTAATGCAACCATCCGAGGTTTCCACCACAACGCGATTCGCTGATCGCTATACGCTTGTAGACCGGCTGCACCTGGGCGCTGCCAGCGAAGTCTGGCTTGCCGAGGACGCGCGCGCCGGAATCGCTGTTGCACTAAAAATCCTCGCGCGTGGTGCTGGCGAGCGTGACCCCATACGCGACGGCTTCGAGCGCGAGTTTCAACTCGCGCGTGGTCTCAATCATCCGCACACCGTTCGTGTGCTCAGCTGGCACGACAGTGACCGACCCGCCTACGCGATGCAGTACATCGACGGGACCGATTTTGCCGATCTGGTAAGCCGTTCCTTTGAGGTCTGGGCGCCTGTCCTTCTCGTCATGACTGACACGCTCGTCTACTGGCACCGCAAAGGCGTTGTGCACGGCGACGTAAAACCCAGCAACCTGTTGCTCGACCGCCGCGGCGTCGCCTACCTCGCGGACTTCGGGTCTGCCGCGACTGTGCACGGCGACAGCGACGCGGGCCGCGGTGGCAGTGCGGCTTATGCGAGCCCCGAGCAGCAGGCCGGGCAATCGCCGGACCCTGCTGACGACGTCTTTGCCATGGCGCGGGTCATCGCTGAGCTGGCCACGGGTGACCCCGCCACGGCGCTTATTGAGAATCTGCCGCTGCCGGTTCTGCGCTGGGTCGGAAACGCACGCGGCGCGCGCGGTGAGCGGCCGTCAATGGCTGATCTTTGCGAGGCGCTCAAGGCTTCGGGTGTCACGCGCGGCCAGGTGGATCTCAAGGCCCTCGACGTCACACTGCGCAGGCCGGCGGCGTCCGTCGCAGGCAGCGTAGGTTCCGAAGCCGCCGAGACCGGTGGCGCGCTGCCGCACGGTGCCTTCGAACGTCCTGCATCGGTGCAGGAGCCCACAGGCGGGATCCGTCCGCGTACGGTCGCCCTCGGGCTTGCCGCAATCGTCTTGTTTGGTGTGCTGTTCACGCAAGGCTTGCGTTGGCTGGGGCCCGATACATCGGCGCCTGACACGGACACTGAGACCGTGGCTGACACCGCAGACGCGCCGGCGGCCGGCGAGACAGAAGGCGACGCACCCGCGGTCGACGGGGAGCGCGAAGCCGATGCTGAGGCCGCCGAAGAGGAAGCGCCGGTCGACGAAGAAGATCGCGTCGCGCAGCGCAGACAAGCGGATGAATCCGTGGCGCGCCTGTTGTCGCTTGTCGATGTCCTTGAGCGTCGCGGCGTCGAAATCTGGGGCGGTGCCGAATACGTCCGAGGTCGTGAACGTTACGCAGAAGGTGACCGCGCCTACCTGGCCGGCGATTACACGCTCGCCAACGAACGCTACGACGACGCCATCGCCGCGCTCGAACCGCTAACCGAGCAGATCGAGGTTGAGTTCGAGGCCGCGATGCGTGACGGTGACGCGGCGCTGTTGGCCGAAGACAGCGCGGCGGCGCGCCGTGCGTTTGAACGTGCGCTGGCCATCACGCCGGGTAACTCGCTTGCGGAGCGCGGTCTGGAACGCGCCAACAACCTGGACGCCGTTCTGGCAGAAGTGGCGGCGGGACGCGTTGCCGAGCGCGCTGGCGACCCGCGCGCGGCGCTGGCGCGCTACGAAGCCGCGCTCGACCTTGATGCTGACTGGGAGCCGGCGCAGGAAGGCCGTACGCGCATGCAGGCCGCCATCAGCGCCTCGGAATTCCAGCAGCGCATGTCGCAGGGGTTCGCAGCCCTCGACGAGGCACGATTCTCGGCGGCGCGCGAGGCGTTCAACGCGGCGGCGCGCATCGATCCCAGCGACCCGGCGCCCGGCGATGCGCTGCTGCAAGTGCGCCTCGCGGAGCGGCTGGAGAGAATCGACGGTCTGTCGCGCACCGCGGAGCAACAGGAGGGCGATGAGGACTGGGCAACGGCACTCGACACCTGGAACGATGTGCTCGAGATCGACGAGAGCCTCGACGTCGCCCGCCAGGGTGTCGCGCGCGTGCGCAACCGCATGTCGCTCAATCGTGCGGCAGACGCTGTCATCGACGATCCAGACCGACTCTCGGAATTGCCGGCGCTGCGCAGCGCGTCCAATTTGCTGGGCCGTTTGCAGACACTCGAGCCGCGCGGGCCTGAACTGAACGAGCGTATCGATACGCTCCAGAACATCCTGCGCGAGGCGGCCGTGCCCGTCGCCGTGACGCTGCGGTCTGACGGCGCCACGACGGTAACGCTGTTGCGGGTGGCACAGCTTGGCGCGTTTGAGCAGACCGAAGTCCGACTGCGTCCGGGCAAGTACGTGCTGGTCGGTTCGCGGCGGGGTTACGTCGACGCGCGGCGCGAGTTTCGTATCGCAGCTGGTGAGCCGCCGCCGTCGGTCTACATCGCCTGCGAGCAACAGATATGAGTACGTCCATCACAGCCATCGTGTGGCGCCACGGGGGCACACAGGCGGAGTTCGGGCTCGACGCGTTGCCGCTGGTCATCGGCACCGTCAGCGCAGCGAACATTCGTATCGCGGGTCCGGGTGGGCAGACGCTCGCGCAAATCGACGTGATTGACGGGAAGCCCTTTGTGCAGCCCATCATGCGACCGTCGCCATTGGCGCTCGACGGCGATGCGCTGGATGGCTCCCGCATGCTTTCGGACGGGCAGACACTGTCGGCGCACGGTGTCGACATCGATGTGCGTATCGAAGACGCGTCGCTGCAGCTCGTTCAGCACAGTCGGGCGAGCTTGTTCGAAACCCTGCCGCCCGTTGTTGAGCGCGAGGACGACGACAGCCCGATCGTTGCCGAGGAATGGCGGCCCAGTGCAGGTGCGCAGCCTGTAAAACGCGGCCGGCGTTGGGTTGTGCCTGTCATTGGCAGCGTGCTCGCTGTCATGGCCTTTGTCGTCTTCTGGCTTACAACCTCGGTGGCACTGCGCCTCGAAACAACGCCCGTCACACCCGGTGCCGTATTCATCGAGGGCGGTGGCCCGGCGTTGCGTATCGGCGACCGCTGGCTGCTGCGGCGCGGCGTGCACCGCTTCGTTCTGCAAAGCCCAGGCTACGTCGATCTCGACCAGCGCATCGATATCGACGGCAGCACCACGACACTCGTGCTCGAACAGCAACCGTTGCCCGGTCAGCTCGAAGTGCGCACCGATGCGACTCGCGAGGGAACGGGCACCGTCACGCTTGTCGACGGCGAGGGCAACCAGTATGAGACCGAGGCGCCGGCGCGCTTTGAAGGCCTGTTGCCGGGCACCTATGAGGTCACCGTCGCGCAACCGGGCTATCTCGAGTGGACGGACCTGGTCGCCGTGACAGGACTGACCGAGACGCACCAGCTCGACATCGATCTGGTGCCCGACTACGCCCGCGTGGCCATCGAGACGATCCCGGCCGGTGCGAGCGTGTCCTCGCTCGACACCAACACCACGCTGGCCGAGGCCACGCCCGCAACCGTCGAACTCGCCGATGGCCGGCAGAAGGTGCTCATTGCGCTCGATGGCTACAAACCCGTCGAACGCACCTACCGTGTGTTCGCGAACAGCGCGGTTGAGGCCGAGCCCATTACGCTCGAGCCCGCCGACGCGCAGCTGACGGTCACGAGCCAGCCTGCAGGCGCGAGCGTTACGCTCGACGGTCGCTACCAGGGGCGGACACCCATCACACTGGCGCTGGAACCCGATCAGCAGTATGACCTGCGGCTCACGCGACAGGGTTTTGCGCCGCAGTCACGGCGCGTGGCGCTGCCTTCCGCCACGCAAAGACGCATGAGTTTTGCGCTCAACGCGCGCAATGGTGATGTCACCGTGCGTGCGGTTCCCGCGGACGCAGAGATTCTCGTTAACGGTCGTGTCGTCGGCGCCGGTACGGCACAGGTGTCGCTGCCCGCGATCCCGCAGCGCATCACGGTGCGCAAGCCCGGTTATATCGAGCAGCAGCGTACGGTAACTCCCCGACCGGGTTTCACACAGACCGTCGACGTCCGCCTGCAGACGGCTGAAGCCGCGCGCCTGGCGAGCATTCCGCAGCGCATCGAAGTCGCCAACGACCATGCCTTGCGCTATTTCCGGGGTGGGACATTCCAGCGCGGGACCTCGCGACGCGAAGCCGATCGCCGCGCCAATGAAACGCTGGTCGACGTCCGCATCACAAAACCGTTCTATATGGGCGTCACGGAGGTCACCAACGCCCAGTTCGCGGCCTTCCGCTCGGCGCATGATCGTCGCGGCGACGTCTACGCGGCCATGGCCGGCGACAACAACCCCGTTGTGAATGTGAGTTGGCAGGATGCCGCCGCCTACTGCAACTGGCTCAGCGCGCAGGATGGTCTCGACGATGCCTACGTCGGTGAGTTTGGTTCGCTGGTTCCTGTGGTGCCGGCGACCAACGGTTACCGGCTTCCCACTGAGGCCGAGTGGGTATGGGCCGCGCGTTACGCCGGGCGCCCGGGCAATCCGCGGCGCTTTGGCTGGGGGCCCAACATGCCGCCCGCAAACAAAAGCGCGAACCTCGCCGACGAAACAGCGTCTGATCTAGTGAGGAACGTGTTGATCGACTACCGCGACGGCTTCCCGGCAACGGCACCCGTGGGCAGCTTTGCCCCCAATGCGGCCGGTGTCCATGACCTTGACGGTAATGTCGCGGAGTGGATTCAAGACTACTATGCATCAAGTCCCGACACGGACGGTCCGCAGATCGATCCGTTCGGGCCTGAGAAAGGCACAGACCACGTGATTCGCGGCGCGGGCTGGCGCGATGCCAATGTGCAGCGCGTTCGACTGGCGTACCGAGGCTTCGGCAAAGACCCCGAGGTCGATATCGGTTTCCGTATTGTGCGGTTTGCCGACCGCTGAGGAGAACACACATGACCCTGAAACGAGGCATGTTTCTGGCGCTGATTCTGGGCGTCTCATTGGCCGCTGCGGGCATTGCCCAGCAATCCGACGACTCGGATACCCCGGAAACCACCACCGAGGGCGAGCAAGCCGCTGAAGGCACCGATGGGCCCACGGAGCAAGAGGTGCTTGACGCCGAAGACGCCGCCGTCGACGAGATCCTCGAAGACGCCGAACTCATCTACAAGGAAGATGAGGACTCCGAAGACTTCATCCCGTCGCAGCAAGTCTCGGCGGATCAGTCGCTCGACTATCCCATCGATATCTGACGCCCCTAAGGCTCCGCATGAAAAAGAAAAACCTCCCCACCGAATTCGTCTTCAATCTGTTTGCGCTGGCCATTGTGATCGTAATCGTTGAAGGTTTTTACGTGTCGGTCGTTCGGCCAACAGCCGCCGAGGTGATCGCCGAACAGAACCTGGAAGCGAAAAACAATCCGGATTACGTCCGTGAGCGCTCGCCCTGGGTGCTCATCAAGGACTACGAGCAGGAGGCCTGTTTTGTCCTCATGTTCTGGGCGCTCGCCATCATGGGCTTCAAAGCCCGGACGCTTATCCAGGAGCGCGAACTGCTTGACGAGGAGCTCGTTTCCGTTCCAGATGGCATGCGCGTGTTGCCCGAGGACACGCGCGAGTTTTCGCGCCAGATCCAGGCGCTCGAAACCAACAAACGGCGCATGTTGCTGCCGCGGGCGTTGCTCAACGCGCTGCAGCGCTTCGCGTCGACGCGGAACGTCCAGGACGTCTCATCATCGACGCACACGATCATGGAGTCCGAGGCCGATCGACTCGAGGCAGAGCTCTCGATGATCCGTTACATCTCCTGGGCCATTCCGAGCGTCGGCTTTATCGGAACCGTGCGCGGTATCGGTGAGGCGCTCGCCCAGGCCGATCGCGCGGTGCAGGGCGACATCGCGGGCGTGACGCAGAGCCTGGGTGTTGCGTTTAACTCCACATTCATCGCGCTCATGATCTCGATCTTCCTCATGTTCCTCGTGCACCAGCTCACGTTGATGCAGGAACGTCTCGTGTTTGACACCGAGGCCTACTGCGACGATCGGCTCGTGCGCCACATGTACGCGGAGCAACACTGAGTAACGCACCGTGAGCAGCCTTGTCCTCGACATCAACGACACCGCACTGCGCGTCATCGACGGCGGCAGCAGCGTTGCGGTTGAACCCGGCTTCGCGCTCGCTGAGTCGGGCAACGTGACGTTGTCGGGCACGGCAGCGGCCGAGCTGTCACGGCGCCGGCCGCGCTCGGTGACGAATGACTACTGGTATCGCCTCGATGCGACGCCGCTGGAGGCGCACGCGGGTCTGAGCCGCGCCGATATCGCCAGCGCACAGGTCGCGGCGCTCCTGCCGGCTGCAACGTTCGCCAATCGTGACGTGGTCGTGGTGCTACCCAGCGACATGCGACGGGAATCGCTCGGTCTGCTGTTGGGTGTGTTGCAGGCCAATCAGCTCAAGCCTGTCGCGCTCGTAGACGCGACGGTTGCGGCCACGCGCACGCACTATGTTGATCGTGTCGCGCTCAACGTCGAGCTGGGCTTGCATGCTGCGGCCGTGTCCCGGCTTTACCAGACGGCGGGTACCGCGGCACTCGAGGACGTTCGCTCCATTGAGGGCAGCGGCCTGCTCGCGCTCCGCGATGCCTGGGCCAAGTACTTTGCGGCCGAGTTCGTGCGTCAGCGCCGATTCGACCCCTTGCACAGCGCTGAGAGTGAACAGCACCTGTACGACCAGCTCGCCGGGTGGCTCGCGCGCATCGACAGTGCCGGAACGGCGACTCTGGCGCTGGAATCGGCGGGGCGCAGCCACGAGATCGAAGTCGAGCGCGTTGACGTCATCAACGTCGTCGCGGATCACTACCAGCGTTTGGCGGATACGGCCCGCGCGCTGCTGTCGGCGGGTGAGACGCCCGCGATGCAGATGCGCATGGCCGTCAGCGGTTTGCCGGGACTGGCGGACATGCTTGTGGCCCGTGTCGGCGGCGCCTGGCACGCGGTTGCGGATGATGCCGCGGCCACGGGTGCCCGTGACCGGATCCGGGGCAAGACAGGCGACACGGGGCGCGTGCTCCGCGAGTTACCGACTGAAGACGAACTCGCACCCGAGGCGGCCGCAGGAGCCGACGACGCGGAGCTGCCCACGCACGTGCTGCTGGGCGCGCGCGCCGTTGCCTTGAGCGATGCGCCGCTCATGCTGGGCGCGGGCAGCGCGCAGGCACCACAACGTTACCTGTTGCTCGAAGGCTCGCCCGCGGGTGTCTCCGGCCTGCATTGCGAGCTGGCACTCGCGAACGGCCAGTGTCTGCTGACCGACCATTCACGTTACGGCACGTTCCTCAACGGCAACCGCATCAAGACGAGTGCGGCATTGCGCGCCGGCGACTCGATTCGCGTTGGCACGCCGGGCCTTGAGCTGCAACTCATACGTGCGGAGGTGCTCTGATGGCTCGTCGTCGGCGCCGCACCGAAGTCTTCAGCATGTCGTTCCTCGACTGCATGAGCTGCGGATTTGGTGCGGTGATCCTGTTCTTCATGATCATCAACGCGACGGTCAAGGAACAGTCGGACATCGAAAATCAGGAAGAGCTTTCCGAGGTGCGCCGCATCGAGCGCGAGGTGCTCGAAGGTCGCAAGAATCTCGTGCAGCTTCGCAACACGCTCGAGGAAACCAACGACGAGATCGTGCGCGCCGAGGGTGACACAGAGCGCCTGATCGAACGCATCCGCGAGCTTGAGGAGCGCCTTGCCGAGTACGACGACACGACGGTGGCACGTGAGGAAAGCGTGGAGCAACTTCGCGCCGATATTGAGCAACTCGAGGAGGCGCGGCGACGGCTTGCTGCCGAAGTTGAATCTTCGGGACCGGCTGGCGAGGCCGTGCGCGCATTCGTCGGTGACGGATCGCGCCAGTACCTGAGTGGCCTGCGCGTGGGTGGCGAGCGCACGCTGATCCTCGTCGACAGCTCATCGAGCATGCTCGACGAGAACGTCGTCAACATCATCCGTCGGCGTATCCAGCCGCCCGAACAACAGCTGCGCTCCGCCAAGTGGCGCCAGGCGGTCGCGTCCGTGGACTGGATCACGACGCAGTTGCCGCGCGAGGGAAAGTTTCAGGTCTACCGGTTTAACGAGAAGGCTGAGCCTGCCATCGCCGGCAGCGCCGGGCTCTGGCTCGACGTGGGTGATGGTGATCAGCTCGAACGTGCTGTGCAGGTGCTGCGCACGACACCGCCGTCGGGCGGCACCAACCTTTGGGCGGCGTTCCGCGTGGCCTCGGAGATGTCGCCGCGGCCGGACAACATCCTGCTGCTCGTTGATAGCCTGCCTACGCTCGGCGAGCGGCCGCCGGCGAAAAACACGGTGAGTCCCGGCGACCGTCTCCGGCTGTTCGGCCAGGCCGTGCGCGAGTTGCCCAGCGGCATTCCCGTCAACATCCTCATGTACCCGATGGAAGGCGACTACATGGCGCCCGTTGAGTACTGGAAGCTTGCGTACCGCAGCCGTGGCAGCTTCATGAGCATCAGCGACGACTGGCCCTAGGAGCGAACGATGGCAAGACGGCAACGCCGCGAGGCGGACAATTTCAGCCTCTCGTTTCTCGACTGCATCTGTTGCGGGTTCGGGGCCATCATCCTGTTGTTGGTGCTCTCTCGAATCTATGAGCCGCAGACGATTGAGGCGTCGCGCGTGAATCTCGAGGGCATCATCAAGGAGCTCGAGCAGACGCTGTTCGACATTCGCGGCGAGAGCGCCATTCTGCGTCGCGACATTGAAAACACACGCGAGGAGCTCACCGACAAGCAGGAGCTCGTCTCAGAGCTCCAGGGCGATTTCTCGAAGCTGCAGGGTCAGTTCGACGCCAGCACCCAGGAGGCGACGGTCTCGAGCGAGGATGTCGGCTCGCTGCGCGCGGCGCGTCAGCGCCTGACGGCCGAGATGCGGCGCCTCCAGGAAAAGGCGCAGGCGCAGCCCGATGCGCCTGTGGGCGGTATTCCTGTCGACAGCGAGTACATCATCTTCATCATTGATACCTCGGGGAGTATGCAGCGCTACAGCTGGAACCTCGTGCGTCGCAAGATCGATGAGACCCTGAACCTCTATCCCGAGGTGAAGGGTATCCAGATCATGAACGACAACGGTGCCTACATGTTTGGCAGCTTTGCGCGGAAGTGGATTCCTGACTCGCCGACTTTGCGCAGTTCGATCCGCACACGACTCGCGACCTGGCGCGCGTTCAGTGATTCGAACCCCGTGCAGGGCATCAACGCGGCGATCCGTACCTTTTGGGCGCCCGACAAGCGCATCAGCATCTACGTGTTCGGCGACGAATTCACGGGGCAGTCCGTGGAGTCGGTCGCCGACGCCGTGGATCGCATTAACCGGCCCGATGAGTTCGGGCGCCCGCGCGTACGCATCCATGCCATCGGATTTCCGCTGCTCTTCGGCCAGCCGGGCCAGATCCAGCGCTCGACGGAGCAGTTCGCCGCGCTCATGCGCGAGCTGTGCCGCCGCAACGGCGGCACCTTCGTCGCCCTGACCGACCGCTAGCGCAGCCACATTTCGCCACGATTGGTCCGCAGGCTGCCACGCCGCGGGCACGGCGCCGCCACGCGTGCGCGTTGCAATGGAATCGTCCCGGGGCGTTCCCGGATTCATTGCAGGAGTTCACAACATGAAACGTTTTTTGCTCACTGGTGTTGCGTTGGGTCTGGTTGCGGTTTCCGTGCCGCAGGCCGAGGCGGCCGACAGTTCGAAGAAGGAGATGGCCGGTGCCGGTGCTGGTGCGGTGATCGGCGGTGCGGTCGGTGGTCCCCCGGGCGCCATCATCGGCGCCGCCGTCGGCGCACTGTTCGGTGACCGTTCGCACAAAAAGGACCTGGAGATGGCGCGCCTCGACGAGACCGTGACCGCGCGCGACACGACGATTGACGGCCTCGAAACCGACCTGGCGCGCGAGCGCGTTGAAGCCACCACGCTACGCGATGAGCTCACGGCCATCGACGAGAGTGGTGCCCGCGAGTTGCACGAGCTGCTCGTGCGCGGTCTCGAAATCGAGTTGCCTTACCGCACCGACGAGACGGAGCTGCCCGTCGACATGCAGGCGCGGCTGACCGCCATCGCCAGCCTGCTGGCAACGACGCCCGGACTTTCCGTGCAGGTTGACGGCTACGCCGATCCGCGCGGCAGCGTCGATTACAACCAGGCCTTGTCGCTGGCACGTGCTGAGCGTGTGCGTGAGCTTATTTCGGCAGTGGGCATTGACACGGGTCGCATTACGACCTTCGGCCACGGCGAGTCGATGACGGTTGGCGATAGCACCACCATCCACCCTGACCAGCTGGCCCTGCAGCGCCGTGTCACCGTGACGTTCTACCGCGAGCCCACGGCCGCTGGTGTCGCAGCACTGGGTGGCGGCGACTAAGACGGACTAGGAGGTTTTCTTACGGCGCGCCGGCGATCCCCCGAAGCCGGCGCGCCGTACCCGTTGCGCGCTCTGGGCGCTACACTACGGGATGACCAGCCGATTCCGGAGCGCCCTTGTTCGCCGTCCCGCGCCTTCGTGGCGATAATTCAACCCGCCACTGCCGAAGCGCCTCATGAGTGCCGACCCGCGCCCGGGTGCGGCCGCACTCCGCGACAAGCGTTGTGCACCCTGCGAAGGGGGCGTCGATCCGCTCGACAACGCTCAGGCGAAAGAACTGCTCCAGTCACTGCATGAAGACTGGCAACTGTCAGATGACGGCAAAGAGATCGCGCGCACGTTCCCATTCGCAGGCTGGCGCCGCACGATGGCATTCGCCAATGCCGTGAGCTGGGTCGCCGACACGGAAGGGCACCACCCGATACTCGAAGTGGGTTATGGCGGGTGCCGTGTGGTCTGGACCACGAACGCGATTGAGGGACTCTCGGTCAACGATTTCATCTGCGCAGCCAAGGTTGATGCGCTTGTCGAGGAGGCCGACTGAGCCGTGTTCTTTCGCAAGATCTCGAAGCAGCTTAAGGACCAGGACTGGACGGCGATCTGGATCGATTTTGTGATCGTTGTTGTGGGCGTTTACCTCGGCATCCAGGTCGATAACTGGAACGACGCGCGCGCCGACCGCGACCGTGCGCGGGTGTTCGCGGAGCGGCTGCAAAGCGATTTGCAAACAGACATCGATCGCGCCGGCGTTCGGATCGCGTTTAACGAAGACGTGCTCCGCTACGGTCGTAAAGCGCTCGTCTGGCTTGAGACCGAGCCCCGAGAGGGTGGCGAGTGGTCCGTGCTGTTAGCGTTGTTTCAGGCCAGCCAGGTCGCGCCATACCGTCAGGTCAACGCCACGTTTGAGGAGATGCGCAGCGCCGGTGAGTTGTCTCTGCTCCGCGATCCTTTATTGCGCGGCAGTCTGTCCGAGTACTACCTCGTGGCGACGGGTTCGCAGAGCGACTACATCCTGAGGCTCATCCCCGAGTACCGCCAGACGATTCGCAGC
This sequence comes from uncultured Gammaproteobacteria bacterium, assembly GCA_937899415.1. GTDB lineage: Bacteria > Pseudomonadota > Gammaproteobacteria > Steroidobacterales > Woeseiaceae > CALBPI01. Next base: position 68,518 of record CALBPI010000055.1, read on the forward strand.
CTCGTCCCGTCGGAGATCACGCGTCACATCTGGGACGCGTGCCACGACGAGTTCAACTATGACGATCAAAAGCTGATCGAATGCGACGCCCCGGTCGGCGAGGCTGAGGTCCAGGGCGTACTGTCCCGGATCGGGACCGCTCCAGAGCTCCTGCCTCAGCTACGTTTCTGGATGTCCAACCTGAAGACAGCCAATGAAATGCTGGAACTCAATACAGCAGCTGCACAGGGTCTGATTGACGAGCTGGAGGCGAAAGGGCCGCGCTAAATGACCGCGCTGCTGCATCGCAATGCGCATTTTTGCGCATTTGGTCCAGATAAATCACTGTCAGACATGAAATTTCGGCCTCGGACTGGTCTCCGGTGCGTGCCGTAAGGCCCAGATATGGCTGGAATTTGCGCCTAAGCCTATTTTTTGTCCAACCCGGTCGAATTTGACCACACTTGAATCGTCTAACTTTCGTGACATAGCGTCGGCCCCGACATTCACCGGAGCCAAAGCGGGCGGCAAGACCGGCACGTCTCCTCATCATGCGAGGGAGCACACATGTCACGAACGATTCGAACCGTTCACGGGTTGCGGCGCGCCGCAATCGCAATCGCCCTGTTTGCATCGGGGCAAACGGCACTGGCTGGGGGTGGGGACCCGCAAGCCATGCTGGCGGACGCACCGCCAACCGATCAAATCATCGTCAAATACAAGTCTCTGGCCGTAAGCCCGACCGCCATCGGGATGAGCGTCGCCAGCGGCAATGTCGCGCAGCAGGCTCAGGTGCTCTCGCAGCGTATGGGCATAAACATTCAGCACCGCCGCCAGATGGCCAATGGCGCGCGCGTCTTCCGGCTACAGCGCAAGCGCAAGGCGCTCGACCTGGCGCAGATGCTGGCCAAGATCCAGGCCGACCCAAACGTCGAATACGCCGAGCCTGACCTGCTGATGCAGCCGCTGGCCACACCCAACGACGCGCTCTACAACGAGCAGTGGCACTACTACGAGTCGACGGGCGGGCTGAACCTGCCTGCCGCCTGGGACACGACGACGGGTGCGGGGACGATCGTCGCCGTCATCGATACGGGTTACCGCCCGCATCCGGACCTCGTCGCCAACCTGCTGCCCGGCTACGACATGATCAGCGATACCTTTGTGTCTGTTGACGGCAACGGTCGTGACAGCGACGCCACCGACCCCGGTGACGCCTCTTCCGCCGGGCAGTGTGGCCCGGGACAGCCTGCGCGCAGCTCGAGCTGGCACGGCACGCACGTAGCCGGCACCGTGGCTGCTGTGACCAACAACGGCACGGGCGTTGCGGGTGTCGCTTACGGCGCCAAGATCGTGCCGCTGCGTGCGCTGGGTCGCTGTGGTGGCTACACCTCAGACATCGCTGACAGCATCATCTGGGCGTCGGGCGGCAGCGTCGCGGGCACGCCCGCCAACGCCAACCCCGCTGACGTCATCAACATGAGCCTCGGTGGCGGCGGCGCCTGTTCGACAACGACGCAGTCAGCGATCAACACAGCACGTGCCAACGGTTCGACGATCGTTGTCGCCGCGGGTAACTCGAACACGAATGCTTCGAGTGCCAACCCCGCCAACTGCAACGGTGTCATCACGGTCGCCTCTACGGACCGCAACGGGGCACGCGCCTACTACTCGAACTTCGGTTCGGTTGTTGACGTGGCTGCACCCGGTGGCGATGTCACCACGGGTAGTTCCAATGGCGTGCTCTCGACGCTCAACAGTGGCTCGTCGGGACCGGTTGCAGACAACTATGCCTACTACCAGGGTACGAGCATGGCGGCGCCGCACGTGGCCGGTCTTGCGGCACTGCTCAAGGCGGTCGACGGTTCGCTGACGCCCGACCAGATCGAGTCCACGATCAAGGCGACGGCGCGCTCGTTCCCGGGCACCTGCAACCAGTGTGGTACGGGTATCGCTGATGCCGCGGCTGCGGTGGCGTCAATCACGGGCGGCGGTGGCGGGCCAGGTGGCGACACTGAGCTCGAGAACGGCGTTGCCGAGACCGGTCTTTCCGGCAGCACGGGCGCCGAGCTGCGTTTCACGCTTGAGGTGCCCGCGGGTGCCAGCAACCTGTCGTTCCAGATCTCGGGTGGTTCGGGTGATGCCGACCTCTATGTGCGCTTCGGCTCACCGCCGACCACGTCGAGCTACGACTGCCGGCCCTGGCTTAATGGCAACAATGAGACCTGCGACATCTCCAACGTCCAGGAGGGCACCTACCACGTGATGGTCCGCGCCTACTCGACGTTCTCGGGTGTGTCATTGACGGCGAGCTTCGATGAGCCCAGCGGCGGCGGTGGCGCCGAGGGTGGCTCTGCCAGCGCCAATAACCTGTCGGCGTCACGCCGCAACTGGCTGCGCTACACGCTGGACATCCCGCCGGGCATGTCGACGTTCACCGTGCAGATATCGGGTGGCTCAGGTGATGCCGACCTCTACCTGCGCTACGGCTCACAGCCTTCAACGCGCAACTACGATTGCCGGCCTTACCTCAACGGCAACAATGAAACCTGCACGATCACCAACCCGCAGCCAGGTACCTGGCACATCGGGATTCGGGCGTATCAGACCTTCTCTGGCGTGAATCTTTCCGCCGAATGGTCACCGTAGCGGCGTAGCCGTCGCTTTCGTTTGGGCACGGCGTTCACGCGCCGTGCCCTTTTTTTTGCCGCTGCTAAGGGCGGTCGGCCTCCAGGTCGCCCAAGACCCAGGTGACGGCTTCCGCCTCATCGCGGGTGACGAGCAGGGCGGTAAACTCAGACTCGCGGTAGACACCGTGGATGCGCAGAAGTCCAAACTCGAGGTCGCCGTCAGCGAGCAAGGCGCAACGCGCAGGTTCGTGGTCGTATTCCGTCGCCAGGCGTGCGAAGTCCTTGAGTTCCTCCGGGGTGAGCCGCATCGCGCAGCCGCGCAGATCCCAGAGCCTTCGGGCCTCCGTGAAACGCCCCTCGGGCGCAAGCGCATCGTGGATCGCCGCGGCCGTTGCGTAGTCGACATCACCCTGGACCGTGATGCGCACAGCATCCGTGTCGACGATCCGGTCGATGGCGTAGGGCGACATACCGACAGTCTATCAGGCGCCCCCGGGCCGCCGCCGCGCTTGTAACATTTTCAGTCGCTTGGCTGTGCTAGTCTCCGCAAACTGGCGCTCTCCGCGGCGCCCGCATCGGACCAGAGGCAGGGGAACAGACTTGGCGAATTTGTTGGCAGGCGTCTTCGGGAAGTCTCCCGTCATGCCGCTCGAGCGCCACGCCGAGCTGGTGCACAAGTGCGCCAAGAAGCTCGTGCCCTTTTTTGAGGCGATCGTTCAGAAAGACTGGGACACCGCATTAGAGATTCGTTCGGTCATCGAGCAGCTCGAAAACGAAGCGGACGAAGTCAAGAAAGACATTCGCATGCGACTGCCCAAGAGCCTGTTCATGCCCGTGCCGCGCGAGGACTTACTCGAGCTGCTACTCGTGCAGGACAAGATCGCCAATCGAACCAAGGATGTGTCGGGCATCGTGGTCGGTCGTCGGCTCGACGTTCCCGACCCGCTGTCAGAGCTCTGGCTGGACTTTGTCGGTCGCTGCATTGATGCGACCAAGCAGGCCAGGAAGAGCGTGCAGGAACTGGACGAGCTATTCACGTCCGGGTTTCGTGGCGCGGAAGCGGATCTGGTTTCGGCCATGATCGACAAGCTGGACCGCATAGAGACGGAAACGGACTCCAAGGAAGCGCACCTCCGGGCCGCGCTGTTCAAGATCGAGAATGAGTTCAACCCGGTCGACGTGATGTTCTTGTACCAGACCATTACCAAGATCGGCGAAATCGCGGACATGGCTGAGCGGGTCGGTCGACGACTCGAACTGCTGCTCTCGCACTAACGACAACGCTAAACGAGACGCTACGGTGGATGCACAGCTCATCTATGTCGTGCTGGCGGCAGCCTTCGGCCTTTACATGGCCTGGGGCATTGGCGCCAACGATGTCGCCAACGCCATGGCGACCTCGGTCGGTTCGAAAGCGCTGACCATCAAACAGGCCATTCTCGTGGCCGCGGTGTTCGAGTTTCTGGGTGCGGTGCTCGCTGGTGGCGCCGTTACCTCCACCATCCGCAAGGGCATTGTCCAGACCGATTTACTGGCGGACAGTCCCGAGTTGCTCATCTACGGGATGCTGGCCGCGCTGCTTGCGGCGGGCACCTGGCTGCTCATCGCCTCCCGCAAGGGCTGGCCCGTGTCGACGACACACTCCATCGTGGGTGCCATTGTCGGTTTTGCCGCTGTGGGCATCGGCATCGAGGCCGTGCAGTGGGGCAAGGTCGGCGGCATCGTGGCGAGCTGGATCGTATCGCCGCTTACGGCCGGCGTCATCGCTTTTCTGATCTACAACAGCGTCATCGCGTTGATCCTGAGCAAGGAAAATCCGCTCGAGCGGGCGCACCGCTACGTACCGGTTTACATTTTCCTGGCCGCATTCACGATCACGCTCGTTACGATCCTCAAGGGGCTGAAGCACGTCGGTCTCGAGATCAGTGTTCGTAATAGCTACCTGTTGGCCACGGCGATCGCGGCCGGCATTGCCGTGGTGGGCGCCTTCGTCATTCGACGGATCAAGGCCGACCCCAAGGCGGAGAAAGACCAGCACTTCGTGACGGTGGAGCGCGTGTTTGGCGTGCTCATGATCATCACGGCCTGCGGCATGGCGTTTGCGCATGGCTCGAATGATGTCGCCAACGCCATCGGACCGCTGGCTGCCGTTATCAGCGTGGCGCAAAGCGGTTTGGTGTCCGCGCAGTCGGCGACGCCCGTCTGGGTACTGCTGCTCGGCGGCGTGGGGATCGTGGTCGGTCTCGCAACGCTCGGTAAACATGTCATTGCCACCGTCGGTGAGAGGATCACGCAGCTCACACCGAGCCGCGGTTTCGCCGCTGAGCTCGCGGCAGCATCAACCATCGTCATCGCGTCCGGTACCGGAATGCCCGTCTCGACGACGCACACACTGGTGGGTGCGGTGTTGGGTGTCGGCATGGCGCGTGGCATTGAAGCCATCGACCTGCGCGTCGTGGGTCGGATCTTCGTGTCGTGGATCGTGACGATTCCGGCCGGCGCCATCCTCGCCATCATCTTCTTTACGATCTTCCGACTCGTGCTGCCCTGATCGCCGCTTAAGGCGTTTGTGTCTCGCGTGTCGGGGATGTGAGGCCGTCGCCGGGTCGCCGCAAGGCCCGAACGAGCCGCGGGCCTAAGACGCGGAGCACGGCCCAAGGTGCGGCGACACAAACGGCCACCGACGCCGACAGCATCATCGCAACGCCGATACCTGCGCCCACGTGACCGGGCAGCGTCACGGGAGAATTTCCCATTAGCAGTAACACCACCAGTGCCAGCTCTCGAAGTATCGGCAGTGCCGCAATGTAGGCGATGGCCCGCGTCGATTCCGAGTCCGTCAGTTCACGCCCCGTCGTCCGCGCCACCAGCACCACAATCAACAGGGATACGACCAGCTGCGCGGCGACCGTTCTCGCCATCTCCAGCAACGGGCTATCGAGCGCGGGGTCAAACACCGCAAACGAATACAACCACAGCACGGGCGTCAGGCTTGCGTACAGAAGCAGCGGCGGCGCGCCTATTGCGCCGCGAAAGGCGGGCCTTTCGAGCTTGCCGACCTGCTCGTAACTGATCGCCATTTCTTCCACGTGCGACAGATTGACCTTTGATAGTGCAAACGCAATACCGGCGTTCAGTGGCGCGAGCAGCTGAAAGACGGGATGTAACTCGAGCAGGAATGTCGCGGCCAACACATGCACGGCAAACGCGATGACGGCGGCCACGACGCGCGGTGCCATGCGAAACGGTTTTCCAGCGAGGCGGGCACCGAGGCCAACGATGATGCCGGGCGCGAGCAGCAGGAATGCGTAGATGTAGCCAAGCAGCCAAAAGATGGCCGGGTAGTAGATGAATGCGGGCAACGTGGCAATCAGCGCGCCCACTGTCGCCTTCGCGAGGTGTTCGCGCGCGACGAGACCGTCAAACGCGGCCTGAAGCTCTTCAATCTTGTATTTCATGCTGCCCTGGACGGCGTTCCTGCACGGCAAAGAGTAGCGCATGCGTCGCCGTGGCTGATAGCTTGGACACCTGAGTATCTTGAGTCCCAATGTCATGTACCGCCTGATCCGTTTTGCTGTGTTCCTGCTCGTCGTCGTCGCAAGCCCGCTTGCGGCCCAAGCAACCGAGCGAACGGCGCTTGTTGGCGGCCGTCTCATCGACGGTTTCGGTCACGCGCCCATCGCGAATAGCGTCATCCTCATTAACGGTGACACGATTGGGGCGGTTGGCACCGTCAAGACACTGGCCGTGCCCGAGGGCTACACAGTGGTCTCGATGGAGGGCATGGACGTGCTGCCCGGGCTTTGGGAGAGCCATGCCCATCTCATGATCAATGGGCACGCCGACTACCCGCACTGGATGGGCACCTACCCCGATCGCTTTGCGAGCGAGATCATGCCGGCGTCAGCCGCACAGTTGCTTTGGGCTGGCGTGACGTCGGCACGCGATCTCGGTGCGCCCCTCGAAGCCTCCGTGAGCGTCAAGCGGCGCGTGGACGCGGGCGAGATCCCCGGGCCGCGCCTGTTCATGTCGGGGCCGTTCTTGCAGGCGGAAGTCGACAACTGGCAGAAGGGCTTTCGATGGGCAGTCACGTCCGTTGCCGACGGGCGTCGCAAGGTTGCGCGCCTTGATGACGCGGGCATGGCCATCGTCAAGCTCATAGATCAGGACAAGATGCCGCGGCCCGTCGCGCAGGCGATTGTCGACGAGGCCCACGCGCGCGGCATGAAGGTCGTCGCGCATTCGCACCGCCCCGACGAGATTCGCGTCGGGCTCGAGATCGGCGTCGATAATTTTGAGCACACGGGGCTGACCACGGCACCCGAGTACCCGGCCGACATCATGGCCCAGCTCAAGGAACGCACGGCCACAGGTCGCGTTGCTGGCGGTCCGTTGTACTGGACGCCGACGGTTGAAGGACTCTGGAACTTCGACCGGACCGTCGGCAACCCCGAGAAGCTCGATGACCCGTGTTGGCAGCGCGGGCTCGCGCCCGACACCATCGCCGACATCCGCGCGTCTATCGAAAACCCGGGGCAGCTCGGCTATACGCGCCTTACGCCACTGCGCAAGCCGACACTAAAACGCAAGATCGCCCAGCTTCGCGAGGCTGGTGTGGTGTTCCTCGTCGGCACCGACAGCGGCATCCCCATGAAATTTCACTGCCAATCGACTTGGAACGAGATGGATGTGTTCGTTCGTGTCATGGGATTCGAGCCCATGGAAGTCATTCGCGCGGCCGTTTATTGGCCGGCCGTCATGATGGGTGTCGAGAGTGAGCTTGGGACGATTAGCGCCGGCAAGAAGGCCGACATCATCGCTGTCCGTGGCGACGTGCTGGCCTACATCAACCTGCTGCAGCACGTCGACTTCGTGATGAAGGGCGGTGTCGTCTACAAGCAAGGCGGCCGTGCTGCAGAGGGGCGTTGGTAGCCGAACGCGGGCGCGGCGCGAGTCCGCATCGCGCCGGGATCACTCAGCGTTTGTGTTCGGGGCTCTGGAAGTCGGTGTGGCAGCCCGCGTCCCAGACTTCGGGCTGGTTGCCGTGCGCCGGGATGCCGCCCTGGTCTTTCAGCATGCGCGCGAGGTGCAGGCAGTTCCAGACGAGGAACGTCGTGTTGCGGTTCGTAAAGTCGTTCTCGGGGCCGCCCGAGCCTTCGTCGCGGTATGAAGGCCCCGGGCCCGCTTCGCCCATCCAGCCCGCGTCGGCCTGTGGCGGCACTGTGTAGCCGATGTGCGAGAGCGAGAACAGGATGTTCATGGCGCAGTGTTTGACGCCGTCTTCGTTGCCCGTGATGAGCGTGGCACCAACCTTGCCGTAGTCACGGTACTGACCCTTGTCGTTAAAGCTGTGGGTGTAGCCGTACATGCGCTCGAGCACGCGGTTGCAGACCGAGCTTTTCTCACCGAGCCAGACCGAGGTGCAAACGATGAGAATGTCACACGCGTCGACTTTGGCCTGGATCTGCGGCCAGTCGTCGCGGTCCCATTCGGGCGTTTCTGACATGTCCTTGCCGAGCCCCGCCGGAATCTCGTAGTCGACGGGGCGAATGGTCTCACTGGCCACGCCGTTCGCATCGAAGATTCGCTTGGCGACGTTGATGAGGCCTTCTGTGTGCGAGAGGACCGGCGTCCGGTTCAACGTGCAGTTGAGAAACAGGGCCGTCAGGTCGTCGTATTTGGCCGGCGCGTGCTTGCACTGCGTGTCCGTGATGTTTTTGAGTTGGTCGGTCATGGTGTTCTCTCCCCAAGAGCTTTGTCATTCACGGAGCCGGGGACCCCGGCGGTGGCGGATAGATTACACGAGCAAGTCGGCACGGGTGTTGGCGCATGGGCGGATCGTCAGAGGTAGGCGATGCGTCGTAGCCGCCACTTGAGTCGCACATGCCCAAGCCCCACAAGGCCCAGCGTCGGGTGGTTCGGCAAGCCACTGTTCTTGAGCTTCGCGTTCGCCAGAGCGCGTTTGGCGTGGGTTTTCGCTTCGTCGCGCCGCCCCATATCTGCCGACAGCATCGCTTTGGTGGCCGACACCTTGAAACGCTTGGCGGGGAAGATACCGCCGTCGTCGGTTTGATCCAAAAAGGCCAGTGTTGCGTCGTACTCGTCGCGTACCCGGTGTACAGCGACGAGATAGGGAAACTCCAGCAGGCCCTGGCTCGGCCAGGCTGCGCTGCCATCGGATCGCTTCCGTGATATGGCGCGCTTGTAAGCCCCGAGACAAGCCTGCAGATCACCGCGCGTCAGATGCGCAGCCGCGATGGCATCAAGCACGCGAACATCCTGAAACGCGTCTTTCCTCGTTTCGAAGAACAACTCGGCGAGCCGCAGGGCGATGTCGCTGTCATGGGGTGCGATGGTCAGCGTCTGAATCGCGAGGTACTGATCACGCTGGCTACGCGCGCGCTCCAGTTTTTCCATGAACGCACGTTCAATCTCGGCGTTCCAAGTGGTGTTGCGAAACCAGTCACCGCTCATGCGGTGGAATGTGCCCGACGGCGGCCACCAGTGCTGCATGCGCTTCAAGGTCGACGGGCTGGTGGCGGACTACGGTGGTGGCCGGGTCTTTGCCCAGGTAGTTGCCGCCCTTGCGGTTGTGCGCCGGCCGGATGGGCCTCGGCATAAAGTTGCCGCCGCAATTGGGGCATACCGACTGCAGCACACCGTCCACACAGATCGCGCAGAACGTGCATTCGTAGGTGCAGATGCGCGCCTCGGTCGACTCAGGCGGCAACGCGCAGTTGCAGTTCTGGCAGGTGGGCATCAGCTTGAGCATGGTGGCCTCAGCTACCGCGCAGCTGGCGAAGGTCCTTGGCGGTTAGCACTTCGCGAATCAGTGTGCTGTCGTAAAACGAATGCACGCTCGCGATCTGACCGTCGATGACCGTGATCCAGTCGCAGGCGGGCACAACCCCTTGCGGTGTGTGGTTGTCAAACCAGACGGCGGCCTGGTCACCTTCCGACACAATGTTCTGAATGCTGAGTTTGTGGACGTGTCCGCTGGCGATAGGCGCCACGGTCTCCAGGTAATGCTCGCGGCCCTCCAACTTGCCGAACGGACTGTCGTGAACAAACCCTTCCGTCAGTGTCGCGCGCAGCCAGTCGAGATCCATGGAATTCCAGGCCTCGATCCAGGCTCCGGCGAGCGCGCCTGATTCTGATTCGGTGTGCGCTGTGTCTGTCATCACTCGTCTCCGCTAGGACACCGTGACCCCGCGCCAGAATGCGACGTGGTCCTTAATCTCTGCCGCCGCATCCTTGGGTGCCGCGTAGTACCACGCGGCATCGGCGTTCTTCTGGCCGTCAACGACAATGGTGTAGTAGTTGGCCGTACCTTTCCACGGGCAGCCCGTCGTCGTCGCGCTGGACTCCAGGTAGTCGTGGTTGATCGAATCCGGCGGAAAGTAGTGATTGCCCTCAACGACTACCGTGTTGTCACTCTCGGCGATCATCGCGCCGTTCCAGGTTGCTTTCATGTGTCCTCCAGAGCTTTGAATGCGACTCGTGCTGCCGTGGTCAGCAGCCGGGCCATATCGGTGTCCGCGGTGATGCGGGTGGCCGGCATCACCATCGATACAAAGCCTTCCCGGTGCCAGTGCAGGGGCTCGGGTGCTTCGGGCAGCGCCTCGGGCGGCGGCCAGGGCGTGCAGTAATAGTACGGCTCCGCGTAGCTCGCGTCGCCCGGTGACAGGCCTATGCCGACGGAGCGGGCATGCTCGGGATCACCGGTATCGAGCGCGAACAGTACGCCCAGGTCGAAATGGTGGGGCCAGCAGCGCAGGTTTGGTGCTGTGACCGCACGGTCGCGATAAGCTGAAACCACCACTGTGAGCGCAGACTCGGCCGCCCCGTACCAGGCGCCCAGCGCACGTGTTTGCGCTTCGATGTGGGTGTCCGTGAATCCCGCATAGTCGACGGCATCGAGCGAGTAGGGCATTTCGGCGTGTTCAACGCCGCGCAGACCGGATGCGGCGAGATGCGCGTTGCACCACTCGGTGAGGGTCGCGTCGGTTTGGCCGGCGCAGTCGAGTGCATCGGCCACGGCACCCGACTCCAGCCAGATCAAATGGTGGTCCGAAAACCGAAAACCGAGCTGTGGGCTACGAGCCTCTGCGAGCGGGTGCCCCACAAGCGCCGTCAGACCCTGGTGCCAGCTCAGGTTGGAATGACCATCGTCGTCGGCTGCGGGCAGGTTGGCGCGTGCGGCGCGCGAGGGCCACTGGATGGCGGCGTGACACAGCGTACGCGCCGGAGTCAGCGCTTTCGGGTCCACGTCGAGCAGCGACGTGTCAGGCATGGCGGCTCATCTCGGCGACCAGGGCTTGCGTGGTGACGAGCGTCGCGAATTCACCCCCGAGGCTGGCAAGCGCCGTCTCGTGCATGGTCGTCGCGCAGAAGTGCTGGCCTTCTGGCGCCGTGCGTTCGTGCGTTGCTGTCGCGTCGGTCACAACCGTGGTGTCGAAGCCCAGGTTGGCGGCCATGCGCGCTGTGGTCGACACACAGTGGTCGGTCGTGAAGCCCGCGCACACGATTGCGTTGATACTGGCGTCGCGGAGATGGCTCTCGAGGTTTGTACCGATGAACCCGCTGTTTACGGTTTTGGCAAATACGGGCTCGCCGGGCAAAGGCTCGGCTTCGGGTTTGAAGGCATGCCCCGGCGCGCCCGGGCGCAGCGGTGAGTCGGGCCAGACGGAATCGTGCCGGACGTGCAGGACGGGCAAGCCGAGACCGCGCCAGCACTCCAGCAACGTCGCGATGTGCGCCTCCGCCTGCGGGTTGTTACGCCGACCGCACACGGGGCTGTCGATGCCCTGCTGAGCGTCGATGATGATGAGCGCCGTGGGTTCGCTGCGTCCGGCCATGCGTTGAGCTTACAATGCCCCCATGACGGATATCCCGACTTTCGACACGCTGGCCGTGTCTGCAACGGACGCGATAGGCCACCTCACGCTGAATCAACCCGATCGGCTCAACGCGCTCTCGTCACAGGTGCTTTCCGAGGTGATTGCAGCGGCACGCTGGTTTGATTCGAAGGCGGCAGTGAAGGTGGTCGTCGTGACCGGCGCGGGCCGGGCGTTTTCAGCGGGTGCTGATCTCGGCACGTTCCAGGCTGCGGACGGTGCGCGCGCGACGCGAGAGGCCGCGGACCTCGGCCGGCAGATGGCCGAGGCACTCGAAGCCATGCGCCCGGTCAGTATCGCGGGCATCCATGGCTGGTGCGTCGGCGGCGGTTTGGTGCTGGCGGCAGCCTGTGACCTCCGGCTCGCAACAGAGAGCGCTCAGTTCTCGATTCCCGAGGTCGATTTGGGCATTCCATTGGCCTGGGGTGGTATCCCGCGACTCGTGCGGGAGATCGGGCCTGCCCTGACGCGTGAGCTCGTCATGACCTGCCGACCCTTCGGCGCCGACGAGGCGAAGCGTGCCGGGTTTCTTAATGATGTGGTGGCAGAGGACGCGCTCGAGGCCCGCGTTGCCGCGCTTGCCGAGTCGCTGGCCGCGAAACCGGGGCACGCCTTGTTTTCAACAAAGCGCCACGTCAATGCGGTGACGTCGCAGATGACGGGCACGGCGCGAAGCTGGTCTGATGCGGATGGTCTGCTGACGGGTCTCAATGACCCCGAGTGCGAAGCCGCGCGACAGGACTACCTGCGCAATCGCCGCAAGTCCTGACCGCCTGATCAGGCGGTTGCGAGGTCGCGTACGCGCATGCGTTCAATGCGCAGGTTGGCTGCCCGCATCGCGATGGGCGCGATTAGACGAGTGGGCATGAGCAGCGTGTTGTAACGCAGTGGCCCGACGCGGTGTTGGTAGGCAGGGGACGCGAAAAACGTCTCCAGGTCATCAACGGGGTCGTGCAATTCGTAGATCATGCTGTCGGTGGCGACCTGCGAGAATGCGTTGCTGCGTCCGTCCCACTTGCCCGTCGCCGTGGCGTGGCAGCCGTAGCCCAATGCCCGCCCGTCACGGCGCAGTCGGTCGATGGCGCTGCGGCGCAATGCAGGGTCGTCGATGTAGCTGTCGAGACGCAGCCACTGTCCCTCGAGGTTGACCTCGGTGAACAGGTGGGAGAGGCGAGCGGGGGTGTCAGCAGTGCCCCGAAGGATATCGTTGCCGATCGTTGCTGGACGTAATCGTGCCTCAAACCCTGCGGTGCGAAACAGCGCGATCATGAGTGAGGCCTGCGGGTTGCAGTGGCCGATGCCCAGCTGCAGCGTGCGTTCTGGCGTTGCCGCGTCGAAGTAGGGCGTAAACCCAAACAGCACTTCGTCACGTACGACATCGTGCAGTGCAATCGCAAGTTCCCGGGGGGAGTGGGCTGTACTTCGGCACTGGTCGACGACCGCCTGAACACGTTGCATAGGCGATCTCCCTGTCGCCGGGTGGACCTCTGTGTATTCGGGTGGTGGCGTGCGTTCGGATGCAGGCAGGTGACGGCTAGCGGCGCGGGACGCGCTTCACAACAGTCCCCGCGATGAAGTCATGGACGGCTCGGCGCTTCTTGTTGAACAACATCGTGATGACTTCAAGCAGAAACCAAATGCCCAGGAGCGCTTCGTGGAAATCGTATGCGGTGGGCGAGCCATCGTCCGACAGGTTGCCAGTGCTGATCTGAATCACGGCTCCTATCGTTGCCACGACGCCACTGATGAGCGGCACAACATCGCGCAACATGGATTGACGGATTGTGAGCCCGCGGGCTTCAGAGACATCCACCACCTTGACGGCGGTGGCCATCTTTCCAAGCGTCTGACCGTACTCGGCGTGCATGACGATGGGGTAGCCGATGATCATGACATTCATGATGATCAGCAATGGCAGGATTGCCCAACCGGTGTCCGCGCCCCTGTTCAGAATGATCGGGGAGATGACCAACAGAAAGACCATGGCCACCACTGTGACGAACAGTCCGTCGATGAACTGTGCAATGAAGCGGCGCCAGAAGGTCTTGTAGCGCTTGTCTTCGGGGATCGGGGGCCGCTCGGGCTTTGCGTTCTCGGTTCGCGATTCGGCCGCCTGGCGCTGCGACGCCAGTGCGTTGATTCTGTCCGCAAGCGTTTCGGCGAATTCCGGGTGCTTGTGATGATCCAGTAGTCGCCAGCACTCGAGTAGCTCGCGTTCGGTCTGACCGTCTCGCGATGCAATCTCATCGACCAACGACGCATACGAATCTGGCACGCGCTCACGGTCGATGTAGTTGAGCACCTGATAGAGCTCGCGCAGCGAGCAGCTCGCGTAGTCGGTTGGGGCCGTGTCCATCGCGCGGCGTTAAGCGACGGGAGTGTTGGGGATCGGCTGCGGCAGCGCAGGTCGCCGTCTACTCATCGAGGTTCTTGTCCTTGCCAGACATGGCAACACCAAGACCGGCGCCGATGGCGATGCCAATCCCCAGGCCGGCGGCGAGATTATCGATGGCAATACCCAGTGCGACGCCAATCGACATCCCGAGTGCGATTCCCAAGGGCAGTTTGTTGTTATTCATGCCCGGAGCATACGCGCTGGCCCCAGTTCTGCGTTGACAAATTGTTATTTATGTACCATGATAACATCATGAGAAAGCAAGTCGAACGCGTTCAAACGGGCGTACGCATTGAAAAACGCCTTCTAAAAGTGCTCAAGGCGCTGGCCGAGCAATTGGATATGACCTTGGGGGACTTACTCGAGGGCATCACGCTGCATGCGCTGGAAGGCAAGGCGCCGTTCTCGGACCCGACGCTTGCGAAGATCCGGCAGCTTAAGTCGGTGTATGACCTCGATCTGACGGCAGACGATAGCCATCAACTGGACGAGGCGGGCACGGGGCGCTAGCGAATATCCTGCAACCAGCTCGTACGAACAGGGCCGCGGCCCGTCACCTGGATTTCGGCGCCACGACTGCTGCAAGTGCCTTCGAAATGGATGGCGCCTTTGGGGTGGATGACGTAAGCGCCACGCTTCATTTCGAGCGCGTCGCCGCACTTGCCCGTATCACCCGCCCCGAAATACCAGGAGCCCGAAAGGACGGTGATGTGCCGGTCCTCGTCGTGAAAGTGAGGCGGGAATAACTGATTGCCCGGTAGGCGCATTCGAATGACGTAGACGCCTTCCTTCGAGGGGTCGCCCGCGAGCACGGCATAGCCGAGGCCCGGCAGATCCTCGACGGCATAAAAGCCGATGTTCTCTTCCTGAACGTAGAAGAACCGAGCCTTTTGCTGGTCTTCGGCGCCGGCGAGACCCGCCAGCACGAAGCTGACCGGAGCTATCCAGAGCAAGGACTTGAATCGCACCACGCTTCCCCTTTGGTTTGCAGTCCCGGAGAAAGTGTTAGCGGCTAACGCAGCGCGCGCTTGATGTCAGATCCCGAAGTGCGCGAGCGCGCGCTTGGCGATGTTCTCGCCGTACTCCTGCACGAAGTGGCCGGCTTCCAGGATTTTCAGGGGCTCCGGGCAGTTGCGAATGATGCCGCGCAGGAACTCCATGGCGTCCTCGCCGAGTACGGCGTCGCGCATACCGATGGCCATGAAGCTCTCGCCCTCCCAGGTGTTGGACCAGAAGTCCCGGGCACGCAGGCCGTGAGCGACGCCATCCATGCCCGGCTCCACAGGCACCAGCTGCGGAAAGCTGCGTACGCCCGCCTTGTAGCGGTTGTCGGGGAAGGGCGCGTCGTAGGCCAGCGCGTCCATGAGGTTCACAGCGCCCAGGCCATCGGACGCCAGCATGCCGCTGACGGGAATCTCGGGTGCGTGGGCCGCAAAGCGTTTCCAGCGCTTGAAGCCCTCAGTCATCGCTTCACCCACGGGAATGGCCGTGTTCATGACCAACAGCCGTTTGAATCGACCGGGCAGGTCCATGGGCAGCGTCAGCCCGAGGATGCCGCCCCAGTCCTGGCACACGAGGGTGATGTTGTTGAGGTCGAGGTGTTCGATGAACCGGATCAGGCTGTCGCGGTGGAAGTCGAAGCTGTAGTCCGCGTCATCCACGGGCTTGTCGGAGCGGCCGAATCCAAACAAGTCGGGTGCCACCGCGCGGTGCCCGGCGCCCGTGAACACGGGGATCATCTTGCGGTAGAGATAGCTCCAGCTGGGCTCACCGTGCAGGCACAGAAAAACCTCGTCCGTCGAGTCGCCTTCGTCAATGTAAGCCATGCGCAGCGGCGCGTAGCCAGGCAGTGTGTCGACGTAGTGCGGTGTGTAAGGGAACGCCGGCAACATCGCGAAGCGTTCGTCGGGTGTTCTCAGTGCTTCAATTGTCATTGGCTTGTTCTCCGAACTCACTACGCATCACGCCCAGGAACACACCGAAGGCCAACCCGAAGATCAGTCCGAGCGGGATCTTGTCGAGCGCGGCACCCAGCGCAAGACCCATGGCCATGCCTAGGATCATGCTTTGGCCGTACTTTGACTCGCCCTCGGGTTCGCTCATTCGGGCTTCCTTAAGATGCTCTCCATCTTCTTGCCGCGCGCGAGTTCGTCGACGAGTTTGTCCAGGTAGCGAATCTCGCGCATAACTGGCTCCTCGACCTCTTCGACGCGAACGCCGCAAACCACGCCTTTGATCAGCTCCCGGTGCGGGTTGGGCTTGGGGGCCGCGGTGAAGAAGGTCTCGACGTCGACCTCATCCTTGAGCGCCTTGTTGAGCGACCTCGCGTCGTAGCCGAGCAGCCACTTGATGATCTTGTTGAGATCGGCCTTGGTCTTGCCCTTCTTCTCGACCTTCTGGAGCAGCATCGGGTAGACCTTGGCGAAGTTCATTTGGTACACGCGGTGTTTTGCCATCGCGACTTCCCCCCTGTTTTTGTCACCCCAGCGTACACCGTTCGCGCATCGACGCGCTCAGTCGGACTTGGGCACGCGGTGCAGCGCGCAAATCTTGTTGCCGTCCGGGTCGCGCAGGTAGGCAATGTAGAGGTCGCCGAACTCGCTCGAGCGAATGCCCGGCGGGTTTTCGCAGGCGGTACCGCCATTGGCGAGGCCGGCGGCGTGAAACGCATCGGCCTGTTCCGGGTTTTCGGCGCGGAACCCGATGGTGCCGCCGTTGGCAAAGGTGGGCGGATTGCCGTCGATGGGTTTGGTGATCGCGAAGTTGACGCCGCCGCCATGGTAGAAGTAGCGGTCGCCATCGCGCATGGGGCCTTTCGCGCCCAGTACGCCCAGTACGGCGTCGTAGAAGGTCTTCGAAGCTTCGAGGTCGCTGGCGCCGACCATGATGTGCGTGAACATGTTGCTATCTCCTTGGGCAATGTGATGGGTTAGCGGCGCGCGGATTCGACGATGCCGGCCAGAGTCATGGCGTCTTCGTGCCCTTTGCGTCGCAGTCCCTCTGCAACGCCTTCGCGATCGGTTTCGGGTCGGTTCTGGCTCGCCTTCCACTTCGCCTCGAAGCGTGCAAGCGCAATCTCGACGCCGACGACGGCGCGGAGCATGCGTTCTGTGAAGCTCTCGGGTGCGTCACTGACCTGCCAGGGCGCGCGCGATGATGACTCGTGCCGGGTCGTCAACCGTTCCATGTGGCTGCGGATCCAGTCCCGGTCCTCAATGACTCGCAGTGTCCCGTAGGCGTGCGCCACCACGTAGTTCCAGGTCGGTACAACCTTGCCGTGGACTTGCTTTGAGGCGTACCAGGCCGGCGACACGTAGTGGTTGGCACCCTGGAAGACGACGAGCACCTCTTGCGATTCTGTCTGCCACACAGGGTTGGCGCGCGCGACGTGCCCCAGCAGTGTGCCAAACTCGCCTGAGTCTCGATCGAGCTCGAAGGGGATGTGGTTCGCTTCGAGCCCGTCGGCGCCGTTCGTGATCAGCGCACCCAGCGGGTGCGTTTCGATCAGGCCGTGAATCTCGGCCAGGTCGGATTGCCTGAAGATCTTGGGGGGTGTGCATGCGTCCATTCTATTTCAGCTCGATAACCGGCGTCTCGACGTTCGCCGGGCACACGGGCTCAGGGTTCTCGGCCCGGTAGCTTGCGAGCAGACGCTCGGATTGTGCGGTTTCGGCGGCCGTCAGCGCCTGGTACTTACGCTCGAACGGCCAGCCGTAGCCCCAGCGGTACCACGTCAGGAAATAGGGGCTGCCGCCCATGCGCACGCCGTCGTACATGAGTCGACCAAAGGCAGGGTCACCCGTCTTCTTGGCGACGCAGTCTCGCAGCGCGGCGTCGGCTGCTTCACGTTCTGCTTTCGTGCCGCCGCGCCAGTAAGCGATGTCGTGTTCGAAGCAGCAGCTGCACCAGTCCGCTTCGCTGATGATCGAGCGGTCCGGGAACAGCGAGCAGCCGTCGCTTGTGAAGGGTTTGAGTTTGGGCTCGCTGCTGCAGCTCGTGATGAGGAGCAGCAGTGTCGGTCCGAAGATGCTGGGGATCAGACGGGTCATTCTTGGTTGGCCAGCAGCGCCAGCACCTCTTCGGCTCGCGACTCCAATCGGTCGAAGCGGTCCTGAACCGCAAGTTCCATTTCAAGACGGAACGTGATCAGGTTCCAAAGCTCCCGACTCTGAGACAGCGCCGCGAAGTCGGTAGCGAAGGGCGCCTCGACCAGCGAACCGCGCCACCACGCTGCTGCGATCTCGGAGTAGACGGTATTGGCCACCAGGAAGGGTTCGATTTGCCCGTAGTACTGGACGGAAACTTCACCAAATATGTCATCGAGCTCGGCGATTTGAGCCGAGTAGCGGAACAGCGCGACTCGTAGTGCTTCGTCTTCGATGAGGCGAAGTCGCCCCGAGTTCACGGCCTCGGCGTAGGTATCGATAACGGGCGACCAGCCGCCGATCACAAACACACTACCGATTTCCAGCATCGTCTCGCGCAATTCCTCTTCTGAGGGTTCACCGGCCATCGTTTCGAGGATCGCCGTTGCGCGCGCGGCGACAGCCAGGCTGTCCTGGCGCTCGGCAGCCATCACACTGCGTGTGGCAATGATGTCCTCACGGATCGACTGCAGCAGGGCGCTGCGTTCGCGTGACTCAACCCGGCTGTCCCACCAGGCGTCGATGGCGAACGCCAGCAAGATGCTGGCGACGATGACAACACCTTCGAGTAGGACGCCCGTGCTTTTCTTTTCGGTGCTCACGATGGCTTGATTGTCCGACCCGGTTGCTTGTCTGGCAAGAGGCGCTCCGCCGTGTGCTACGCTCATCGGCTCGATCACCGGCACAGGGGACACGCCATGCATCGGATCACTCGCACTCTGGTGGCACTCGCGGCAGCGAGCCTTATTTGGATCACACCCGACGCCGCGCTCGCGGACGGGCACAGCAAGAAATGGGTGTTGGTGACCGGCACCAGCACCGGCATCGGCCGCAATCTGGCCGAGACGCTGGCGGCCGACGGCTATTACGTTTATGCGGGCGTCCGAAAAGAAGAGGACGCCAAGGCACTCAATGCCATCGAGAATGTCACGGCCGTCATGATGGACGTGCGGAACCAGGATCAGATCGACGCCGTTGCCAAGTTCATCAGCGAGCAGGGCACGGGTCTTTATGGTCTCGTCAACAACGCCGGTGTCGGCGGTGGCGGCGCCGTCGCAGATACGCCCATTGACGCGCAGAACTTCGTCTACGACGTGAATGTAGAGGGCGTATACCGCATCACTCAGACATTTGCGCCGTTCATCATCGAGTCGAAGGGCCGTATCGTGACCACGGGCTCGATCGCGGGCACCTTGTCCTGGCCGGGCGGCAGCGCCTATGCCGGCAGCAAGCACTGGATTGAGGCATTTACCGACGCGCTCGCGGGTGAAATGGAACCGCTGGGTGTGTCGGTTAGTGTCGTCGAGCCCGGCAACTACCAGTCACACATCCGCCGCAGCAGCGTAAAGCGCATGTTCGCGCGTATTGAGGCGGCCGGTGGCGAGATCACGCCGGAAATGCAGGCTATGTACAAGGCCACCGAAGAGCGCGAGCTGTCGTACAAGGAGCCCGATGAGGTATCGGCCGCCTTCATGCATGCGCTGTTCGCCGAGCAACCGTTGCGCCGCTACATGGTCGTTCCCAGCGTGGAAGAGCAGGCCATGACCATCAACGTGAAGATCGAGCAGCTGCTGCAGCTCAACCAGTGGGGGCCTTACAGCTACACGCGTGATGAACTCGTTGCGATGCTCGACGCTGCGATCGAGGCTTCAGGCGGCGAGCAGGGGTCCGACTGACGACGCGACCGGGCAGACGCGCCAGGGCTGCAGTCTGACCGCGTCCGTGATGCGCGCTTCGGAGTAACCTTGGATCACCACCCCATTGGCGTGGACGACGTTGGAATGGACGTTGACGGCGTTCACAGTGTCGGCGCGCGGCATGTGGGCGCCTAGTAGGCTGCGGGGAACATGACGCTGTTGAGCGTCGTCGGAATCACCAGATATTCGTAGGGGATGTAGATGCCGACGTCGATGGCGCCTACGCGTGCCCATTCCACCGGGCGATCCACGCCGCTGAGCATGACGCGGTAGTCGCCGCCCAAGGCGTCGGTCACTTCCTTCACGTCTTCGCCCAGCAGCTTGATGACTGCGGATCGATAACTCGATGGGTTGATAATGGTGATCTGCGTGTCGCCTTCGACCTCCACCTCAGTGCGGCCGATCATTTTGAGTTCGCGCACGAACTGCTTCAGATTGGCAACCTGGTTTTCCGCGTCGCTACCCGTGCGTGGTATGGCGGCCTTCACGCTGAAGTTGGCGCGACTGGTGTCCGGCCGGGAGCCGCTGGACAGGTCGATCTGGTAGTTGGCGCTGTTGAGCTGTACGACGAAGCCGCCGTCCGTGACGACACTGATTTCGATGCCTTTGAGCCGGTCTGCTTTGCGAATGGCGCCCAGCAGCGTCTCGTGGATCTCGGATTGGCGGGCCGAGGCGTCTCGAGCGGCGTTGGCGATGCGTACGCTGACCAGGAGATTGTCGCCGCGTCGCACCAGGCGCTTCGCCGGTGGGTTCGCGTCGGAAAGCCTGCTGCCCGTGACCACGACCTCTTCCAGTACCTGGGCCGAAGCAAGCGCGGGCAGAATCAGAATCAACAAGACGAGATAACGCATCACGGTCTCCCCCATAAACGTGTGATCGACAACTCCCGCAAGCAGTGTACGCCGAATCACTTTTTCGCGTGGTCGCGCCTGTGCTGTATGGTGGTAACTCAATAAGAAGAATCGAGGGGCAGCAATGACGGCGCGAACGATCTGGCAGCACTTGGTTTTGCTGCTCACGCTCACTCTGCTGCACACTGGCCTCGCGATCGCGCAAACTCCGGAGCCGCAAAACGCCGACGACCTCGCATTGGAGGCCTACGTCGACGGGCTCATCGCCACCTACCGCGCTATCCATGACTCGCCGGGTTACACCGTGTCGGTCGTGCGCCCGGATCGCACTGTGTTCGCCAAGGGTTACGGCTACGCCGACCTGGAAGCGGGCACGCTCGTCGACCCCGACGCCACGCGTTTTTACATTGCTTCCATTTCGAAGACGTTCGTCTGGACGCTCGCCATGATCTACGTCGAACGCGGTGAGCTCGATCTGGATCGCGATGTGAACGACTACCTCACACGCTACACCGTGCCCGATGGTGAGCGCCCGCTGACTCTGAACGACCTCATGGCCCATCGCGGCGGTTTCGAAGAGTCGCTAGACGTGTTCGTGCCGGAGATTGCGGCCTTGCCGTTGCCCGAGGCCATGGCCGCCAGCGAACCTGCGCAGGCGTTCCCGCGCGGTGACCGGGCGGCGTACTCAAACTGGGGCTCGAACCTGGTTGCGCTTGTGCTTGAAGACGCGACAGGGAAAAGCTACGAGACGCTGCTCTACGAAGAACTCCTGGGGCCGCTGGGCATGACGGCGACCACGCTGACCGAGAACAGCCCCAACGCGAACGATCCCGACACCTACATCTCGAAAAACTACACCGTGGGCGGCAGTGGTCCTGAGGAAGTAGGGCAGCTCGACCTTGGCGCCTTCGCGCCGATCGGCGGGATGACGACCACGGCCAGCGACATGGCACGGTGGATGCGTTTTCACCTGAATCGCGGTGAGCTCGACGGTACGCGGCTCATGAGTGACGCCACCTATGCGCTCATGCTTGAGCGCAAGTTCAATCCTGTGCCGGGCTCGGGCGGACGTGCGCACGGGTTTTCCGACCGGCCGTACCGAAATACGCGTTTCTTCGGCCACACAGGATCAATCAACGCATTTTTCTCGCATTTCGCGTTTTCGCCCGAGTTGGGTCTTGGCGTGTTCATCTCGCAGAACACCTCTGACTCTTTCGATCCGTTGGCGGGCGTACCCACGCTCGTGTTCGATCGTGAACTGAGGCTGCGGGGCGCTGATGACTTCGGCAAGCGGGCCGCACCGGCAGCGGAGGACACCGCGTTTGCTGAGCAGATTGCCGGCGACTACATCACGAGCCGCCGAGCGGTCACCGGGTTCGAAAAGATGTTCTCTCTGTTGGACGGTGCCATCAGCATTAGTGCCGACGAGGGCCGACTCAGCGTATCCGGTTCAGATGCCCCCTACACCAGAATTGCAGACAACCTTTGGGAAAACCGGCTTGGGCTGCGGCTTGCCGTTGTGAGGGGCGACAATGATGAGGTGATCCGCCTTATCGGATCTTCGGGCGCCACGGACCTCACCCCTGTGACGTTTCTCACCAATCCCAACACCGCCCTGATGGCCATTGGCGCGACCGCCTTTTTTGCGGTAACCACGTGGCTCGGGTTCTGGCGGCGCGTTGGCCAGCAACGCGAAAAGACGGGCGTCGGCGGCGGACTCACGGTGTTGGCGCTGCTGGGTATCGCACCGTTGATCTGGATGGGGGCGCTTGCCGCCAGCATGGGAGACACCTATGCAATGTCGTTCGCCGAGATCTTCGCGGACTGGCCCCCACCGCTTATCGGCGACTTCACACTCGCGGCGACCGTGGCAGCGGCGATGGGCGTGCTGCTCTTTATCGGTGTGTTGCCAGCCTGGGCCAGTTCCGGTTGGTCATTGTGGCGCAAAGGGCATTACTCGCTGTTCGCGAGCTGCTACCTCGCCATGGGCATCCTGTTTGTCATGTGGGGTGTCGCACCGCGCGTGATGTAGCGCCCGTCAGAACTGGATCGCCGGTCGAAGCTGTCCCACCGTGGGCGAGTCGGCCACGACCAGGAAGCTGACGATTTCGTCGCTGACATCTCCGAGCGCCTGCGCCGTGGCATCAAGCTGCGCGCGCATGCGTGTTTCGGAGAAGTTGTTGTCGTCCTTATCTCTCGAGATCGTGTAGGCGCGAGTGGCCACGGTGGTAAAGGGTACAAGCCCCGTACGGGTGTCGAGCAGCACGGCCTCCACGCCGCAGTAGGCCCTGCTCTCGTCGGCGCGAAACAAGCGGTAGCGATCGAAACTGCGGCAGTAGCTTCTGTAGACGAGCAACAGATCGGCCTGGTAGCGCGCCGCGGCCTCGCGCAGGTACGGAACGCTGTGTTTCTTGGGTACGAGAATCGAGGGCAGGTACGAGGCATCGTAGACGCGCGGTGAGGCGCGCAAACCCTCCAGGACTTCGGTTTCCATGTTCGCCGCTGCCACAGCCAGCTCCTCGGACCACCGCGACCAGACCTCACGGCCGAACGGCATTAATGCAATTCGACTGAGTGCAGGCGGCTCGTAACGATAACTCAGAATGCGCTGGATGGAGTCGTCCGAAAGTGTGCGTGCATCGCCCGCGAACAACGAGCCCCCGGCGGGACCCGCATCGACACTCGTGTAGTAGTCGTCAGGGCGCGCCGTTGTTGAGACTGGGCTTGCGCAGCCGGCGAGAACAGCAAGAACAGTCAGAATCAGTAGCGTACGGGTCATGGGGAGACTCCTTGGTGTTGGGGTACCGCGGGCCAGGTCAGGCCCAGGCGCAGGCCTGCGAGCAGCATGAGGTAGCTGGTCGTGAAGCCGAGAAACAGGCCGATTGGGTGATCGGGCACGCCACGGCTGAAGAGGTAAGCGAAGTAGCTGACGGCGATGAGGTTGGCCACAATGGCCATGTGCAGTGACCAGCGCTTGCCGAGCCAGAGCACCGCGCAGATGGCGACGTTGATCATGCCGGACACCAGCAGGATCACACCCGGCAGCATGAGTGCGAGGCGCGCGCGAAGCTCGGGTTGCGGGCCGCCGTCGAGCACAGGCCACGTTGCCGCAAAGTGGCCCGCGGCACCCGCAAGCAGCAGCGTACCCATGAGCACACCGCAAACTGCGACGACAGGGTAGAGCGCATTGCGCGGCGATTGCCTGATGAGACTAGAAACCGACATCTTTGGCTCCAACTTTGGCGAGCCCACACTCGTAGGCGAAGACGACGGCCTGTGCGCGATCACGCAGGCCGAGTTTTGAGAGCACGCTAGAGACGTGTGACTTGACCGTTGCCGGCCCGATGAACAGCGCATCCGCGATTTCGAGGTTGCTCTTGCCGTCGGCGATGGCTTCGAGCACTTCGCGCTCGCGGGCCGTCAGGCGTTCGAGACGGTCGCTGTAGTCCTGTTCCGTGCCCAGCTCGCCCGCGAACCGCGCGATGAGTCTGCGCGTGATGGTCGGGTCGAGCATGGCGCCACCGGCGGCCACGGTGCGAACCGCGGCGACGAGCGCCTCGGGCGGTATGTCCTTGAGTACGAAGCCGCTCGCGCCCGCGCGAAGTGCGCGGTAGATGTACTCGTCCGGGTCGAATGTCGTCAGGATGATGATGCGGGTCTCGTCGCCAACCTCGGCGAGGATGCGCGCCGTCGATTCGAGCCCGTCGAGCTCGGGCATGCGGATATCCATGAGGATGACGTCGGGCTTGTGTGCGAGCGCCGCGTCGATGGCTTCAAGGCCATCGCCTGCCTCTGCAACCACATCGATGTCGGGTTCATTGCCCAGCACCATGGCGAAGCCGCGCCGCACGAGGGCCTGGTCGTCAACAACGAGTACACGCAGCATCAGCTGGCCTCGCTTTGCGTGGGGAGTTCGGCGCGGACTTCGAAGCCGCCCTCGGTTCGGGCGCCTGCGTGAAGACGGCCGCCCAGCATCTCAACGCGTTCGCGCATGCCGACGATGCCGTGGCCGCCTGAGTGGGCGCCGTCGCTGCCTGTTCCGTTGTCCGTGACGGTGACTATCACGCGGTCTTCGTGGCCTTCAATCGTGACGCTCACGGCCGCATCGGGTCCCGCGTGCTTGATCACGTTGGTCAGCGACTCCTGCACGATGCGGTAGGCGTTGAGTTCGAGCCGTGCGGGTAGATCGGTCAACGTGCCACGCGTCTCAAGCGTCACGTGCGGTCCGGCGTCCTGCACGTGTTGCACGAGGTTCGGTATGTCGTCGATTCCGGGCTGCGGATCCAGGGCGTCAGCCGCATCCGCGGGTCGCAGGACGCCAAGCAGATGGCGCATCTCCTCGAGCGCATTGCGACCGGCTGACTCGACGGCGGCCATGGCATCGCCAGCGGCGGCGGGGTCGGTCTTGCTCACGGTGCGCGCGGCACCCGCCTGGACGGTCATGAGGCTGACCTGGTGCGCGACGACGTCATGCATCTCACGAGCGATCCGCGTGCGCTCGGCGGCGACGGCGCTTTCCGCTTCGGCGTGACGCTCGCGTTCGAGATGACGCGCACGTTCTTCAAGCAGGCGCAGGTATTCGCCGCGAAAGCGAAGTCGACGCCCCGCGTACCAGATCCCGAGCGCACCCAGTGCCGAGAATAGGCTGATCGTGCTGGCTTCCGTGAAGATGCGCATGTCGATGGCGAGTACGAGAAACGCCGCAATCGCGCCCACCAGGCTGGCGCGACTGTTGGGTTCGTAGCGCCCGAGGCTGTATAGCGAGAAGACGAGCGCCACAACACCGTCGGCCGTGGGGCCCAGGTAGATGAGTGTCGTGATGCCGAGCACGATGGCGTGCACCGCGAGCGGATGCGTGCGACGCCACAAGAGCGAGAAACTGGCGACGAATGCGAGCAGGTAGGCGCCGATCTCGAGCCACGACCCCAGCAGCTGATGTTCAGAATCCATGCGCTGGGCCCACATTGCGAGCGTCAGGCCCAGCGACACGAGCACGATGATGAGGTCCGTCGTTTTTGGCCACGCTTCGAACGGCCCGCGGATTGGCCGCCGCACGCCGTGCGCGGCGAGATCGGCAGCGGGTTGTTCCTGAGGCTGATCGGGCATGCCGGAAAGGCTAAGCCAGGCCGCAGTGGCCTGCCATGCGTATCGCGGCGGATTTGTGGGCGGCAGAACTCCGCCTTTTGGGGGAGACGCGTTTCAGCAGCGCGGCCGATGTCGGCGCGCCCGCGCCCGCGCACGATGGTGGCCCTTCTCGCCATACCCTGGAGCCGACCATGACCGAACTGGCACTACCGCAACGAACCACCCTTGAATCGATCTCCGAGCACGCGGTGGGCATGGCGACCAAGCTCTGGTTTGCGGTCGCTGCCATCGGCCATTGGATCTTTCTGGTCTACATCGTCGCCGCCTTCTTCCCGGCCGTCGCAGAGCGCGGACTCATGGCGCTTGAGGGGATGCACTTGCCTTCGGGTTTCATCGAGGGCGATACGCTGGGCAATATCGCCTCGGTCAGTCACGTGGTGCTGGCGGCCATCATCATCGGTGGCGGCCCGCTGCAGCTCATCCCAGCAATACGCAGCCGCTTCCCGACCTTCCACCGTTGGCTGGGGCGCAGCTACCTCGTGGCAGCGGCCTTGAGCGCCATCGGTGGTCTCTACATGACCTGGACCCGTTCGCCGATCGGCGATCTCATCAGCAAAGCCGGGATTTCGGGCGATGGCGTCTTGATTCTCGTGTTCGCGATTCTCGCCGTGCGCAACGCCATGGCGGGAAACATGGCTGCGCACCGACGTTTCGCGTTGCGGCTGTTCATGGTCGCAAGCGCTGTGTGGTTTTTCCGGGTCGGGCTCATGGCCTGGGCCATGATCACGGGTGGCATTGGTATCGACTGGGAGACCTTCACGGGACCGTTTCTCTACGTGCTGGGTTTCGGCCAGTACCTGCTGCCGCTGGCCATGCTCGAGTGGTACTTCTACTGCCAGCGCAAGGCGTCGCCGGGCGTGCGAGTGGCTTACGCGGGCACGTTGTTCGTGCTCACGCTTGTCATGACGCTTGGCGTCTTCAGCGCGACGATGGGGATGTGGTTGCCTCGCATGTAGCGGTGTTATTAAGTCTCATTCGCATTTGCAATTGATTCTCAATTACATTATTTTCGGCCCGATTTGTCGAGTTCTTCGACTGATTCCATCCAATATTCCTGATCGCGACGTCACAGCGCGTGCGAGCGGGCGAGACCAAGAAACCGGAGTCTGGCCAAATGAAATCACCGAGCCGCAACCTCTTGCCCGCGAGAAGTGTGCTCGCGACTGCCGTTTGCCTGGCAATGGCCGGCCCCCAGACCGCCGCCGCACAGGGCGCCAGCGACGATGAGAATTCCGTCGACGAAATCGTTGTCACGGGCACGAAGATTGAACGTTCGCTTCAAGACACCACAACGAGTGTTGCCGTGTTCGATGCTGACCTGATCGACAAGCAAAACTTCGTCACGCTCGGCGACATTCTCAACCAGACGGCGAATGTGTCCTCGGCTTTCAATGAAGGCGTCATCACAATTCGCGGCTTGCGAAACGACGGTGCCGGCAGCTTTGATGGCACGAGTAACGTGTCGGCCGTTTACGTCGATGGCGTCTTCCTGCCCAGCAGCCTGTTCACTTCGGGCGCGCTCAATCTCTGGGACATCGAGTCAGCTGAGGTCTTCCGTGGCCCGCAGTCCACGGTGCAGGGTCGAAATGCACTGGCGGGCGCTATCGTGCTGAACACGACCGACCCCTTCGACGAATTCGAAGGTACCGCTCAGTTGCAGATTGCCGACTTCGGTGGCGTGCGTGCTTCAGCGGCCGCGTCGATTCCGGTCAGCGACACGCTGGCGTTCCGGTTGGCCGTTGATGAAAACCAGACGGATGGCTGGATCGACAACCCGACGCTGGGTATCGACGACTCCGACAACCGTGAGGCGAGCACGATTCGCGCCAAGGCGCTCTGGACGCCGACCGACGCGCTGAACATCACACTCAACTACACCAACATCGACGCGTTTCGTAGTCAGGCGCGCGTGGTGTCGAATGAGTTTCCGGCGCAGCGCATCACTCGCGAGAACATCCAGAGTCGGATCGACACAGAAGGTGATATCGCGTCGCTCGATGTCGACTTTCAGATCAACGACACCTGGAGCTTGACCTCGATCACAGCCTACACGGACACCACGCAGCGCTTCTTCACGGATGCCACGCTCGATGAAACCGGCGGGCCGAGCGCCAGCGACTTCGTCAGCAACGACACGGTGACCAGCCAGGAATTCCGGCTCAATTTTGAGACCGAGCGCGCGCGGGGCCTCCTCGGTACCTTCTTCTTCAACCAGGAAGGCGACACGATGCAGGACAGCTTCTCGATCGTCGGCACCGACTTCGCGTTGCCCGATCCGGTGACGATCGCTCAGATCTTCTTTATGACGCCCACACCGTCGCCGATCGAAATCGCACAGGCCACAGCGATTCGCCAGGGCGTCGTGGCGGCCGTTCCCGAGTTTCCCGTGGAGTTCGATCGCGTCAACGATCAGGAGATCGACAACTGGGCAATCTTCGGTGAGATGGACTACGACCTGACGGACAAGTGGACCGTTACGCTTGGTCTGCGCTACGACAGCGAGGACATCAAGCAGAACATCTTTGACGGCACCTTCGTGCCGCCGATCACCGTCGGTGATCCGCTGATCGATAGTGTGCTGGGACTGCTCGCGGGGCAGTTTACCAACGAAGTCACAGTTGACAACGTCGACAATGATTACGACGCCTGGCTGCCCAAGGTGGTGTTCAACTACGCCTGGACCGATGACATCTCGACGGCGTTCAGCTACCAGCGCGGCTACCGTGCGGGTGGCCTGGCTGTGAACATCTTCCGCGCGGCGCTCTCGCCGCCGGGGGCCACCCAGGCGGAGCTCGAGACGCTGGGCGTTGTGAACAGCTTCGATCCTGAGTTCACGAACAACTACGAAATCGCCTTCCGCTCTCAGCTGCTGGACAACAAACTGACACTGAACGGCAACGTGTTCTTTATCGACTACACGGACCAGCAGATCAACGTGCAGTTGTCTTCGAACCCTCTCGATACGCTGACCGAAAATGTCGGTGAGTCGGAATTGTTCGGTTTCGAAATCGACGCCAACTATCGGGTCAACATCAACCTCACAGTCGGCGCCAACCTGGGCCACGTAGACACCGAGTTCACGAGCGCCAGTGGTATTCTGGACAACGTGCTGGGCGGTGGTCTTGACCTTACCGGCAACGAGTTTAGTTACGCACCGCAGTGGACAGGTGGCGCCTATGCACGTTACGACTGGGACGCGGGTTGGTATGTAAATGGCCGTGTGCGCATCAGCGATGCGAGCTTCACACTGCCTGACAATGACCCGACGGCGGTTGCTGACAGCTTCACGGTGTTTGATTTCATTGCCGGCTACGAGTCAGACCGCTGGCGCGTCGAGGTCTTTGCCGAGAATGCGTTCGACAAAGACTACCTGACGGCCAACTTTGGCCCGGACGACGGTGCAGTGAGTATCGCTGCTGCGCCTCGCACGGTCGGCGGCCGCGTGATCTTCAGCTTCTGATGAGACTCAAAATGGTCGCGCCTAACGCGCGGCCAGTTTTTCATCGATCATCTTTTGAATGGCCTCGGCCTGGTCTTTGAGATCGCCTGCGATCACGATGCCGATGGTAGAGACCCGCGCGCGGAATAACACGAGCTGCTGAATGGCGGTTCGGACATCGGGATCCGTCGGCTCCGCGGACCTGATGCTACTCAGGGCGCTAAGGTCACTACCAAACGCTTCTTTCAGGTACTCCGAGGCTTCCTGCATTTCCTCGATGGTGTCACCGCTCTCCCTGGCCGACCAAGCGACGCCCGATTCGAGCAAAAATGGCAGGATCAGCTCGTCGACAAATTTTGTGTTGTTCTTGTCGATGACGCCCTGCACGCGAGACGCTTCGGCGAAGAAACCGAGTATGGCGTTCCGTAGCTCGCGATCCTCGATGAGCTGCAAATTGCCTGTACTGAGTAGATCGGTATATCCGCCGCTTACAAGGCGCAGCGTGCGCCGTGAAGCAATGGCCCAGAGCTCGCCGCGCATGGCGTCGTAGTCGACAATGCCACTACCGTCGTCAAGCCACTTCAGAATCGCTGTCGCGGACCGGGTGTTCTGGGCTTCATAGTCAACGTATTCACCCAGTTGCGCACTGATCTGTGCGAGGTCGCGGCTCATCACCTGCAGGTATTCGCGCTCCATGGTGCGGTCCTGTCGTTCCTGGATCCGCGCGTCGATGTACAGGGCGATGAGAATGCCGAGCGTGATGAGCACAAGCTCGAGAAGAAAGGTCGACCAGTGCCGGCCACGAGGCGGCCGAGTGGTGAGATGGGGCTTTCGGCCTGACTGGACGCGTTCAACGCGTGTCGCTCCTCGGCGCGAGTCGGCGTCTTGTCGCGTCGTGGTCGGATATTAACACGCGCGGGGTCAGCCCTGAGGCTGACCCCGAACAGGTTATCGCGTCATGTCGGCGTCGTTGATCTGGATGTTGCCATTCAGCGTTTTCATCCGAATCACAGGGCCACCACCGTTGATGTTGGCGATGATCATGTTCTCGACGGCGATCTCTATGGTGCCGCTGTCCTCACTGCGAGAGACCTTAGGCTCGCTGGGCTGCACTTCGATCTCGAAGTCCGAGGAGATCTGGCCACGTGCGGTGTCGATGTGCACCTGGGCCTTAGGCTGGCCCGGCAAGCCAACGGCGAGGTCGCCATTCACCGAGGACAGCGACGAGGCGGTCACGCCGTCAAGGTCGGCGAAGGAGATATCAATGTCCTCGTTGACCGACTCGGCGATCACGGCCGAAGCTGCACCCTTTACGGTGATGGGGCCGTTGGTATTTCGAAGCTGCATCTCACCGCGGACATTTTCAACGACGATGGTGCCGTCGTTCGTGGTCCAGAGATTGACAGCGGCCGATGCAGGAATCCGCGCCGTGATGTCGAGCGTACTCATGCGCCAGTCCGAGGAGACTTCAACGATGTTGTTTTCCTCCGTCGCCGAGAGCCGGTAGCTGGCGCCGCCGATCTGCTGGCTGCCCGAGGGCGTGATGATGCGTCGGCCGCTGTTGCCGCCGTCCACTTCAAGCTGGATGTCGTTGCGCCGCTCGCCGATGACGACGATGTTGGCCGAGAGCATGCCGAGTTTGAGGGTCATGGGCTGGTCGGGTTGTGACAAGTCGATGATGACGGGCGCCGACTGCGCATGCGCTGGCGGTGTGAAACTGGCCAGGAACAGACCTGCGATCAACAGGCCCGCGGCGCGATCCATAGTGCGATACATGATTACTGACTCCTCGCGACGAGTACGTCGCCATTCAAACTCTTTAGGGTGAGCGTCTTGCCACCGCGACCCAGTCGCAGGCCTGCAAGTTGCTCGATGTCGTAGTGGTTGCGTCCGTCCTTCGTGCGGCGCTCGACCGTGGCGGCCATTTCGCGGGGTGCCAGATCCACCTCACTCAGGATCTTGCCGTTGAACAGCGAGACCGCGAGGTTGGCATCGGCGCCCGGCGCCATGTCGAGCTCGATGTCGCCGTTGAGCGTCTCAATACGGCAGTCCGTTGAGGGGCTTCGCGTGAATGTGACTGCGACGTCGCCGTTGATGGTCTCGACGTGCTCGCACTGGGTGACGCCCTTCGTGGTGATCGATCCGTTCACATTAGCGGCCGTCACGCGGCCCTCGACGCCCCAGATTTTGACGTCGCCGTCATTGACGGTCTTGACGTCGAGCGCCGTGTTGGCCGGAACCGTGACCTCAAGGTCGACGTGCAGGCGGCAGCCGTCGCAGCGGTAGTCGTTCCACCATTTTTCGTGATCGCGACCGACGCGCAGGTAGACGTCGTCACCTTCCTGAGCGATGCGCAGGGGGATGAGCTCCAGCGAGCGCTCGAAGTTCTCGGCGTCGTCGGCTGAACGGACCGAGCGGATGCGCATCTCGATCTCATCGCTCGCGCCAGGTTTGATTGAGATGTCGCCCCAGATGTTGTCGACGGTCAGTGACGGGTTACCACCGACATCGAAGGTCTCGGTCCAGTCTTTCTCGTCGGTGACGCCGTCAGCGAGCGCGGGCGCGCTGGCGAGTGCGGCCGCAAGGGCCAGGTGCGTAATGCGCTTCATGTCTCCATGCCTCCCATGGTGTCTTCTAAGTAGCTGGACAGCGACGGGTGAATGCCACCGGCGCGCCAGCGTTTTTCAAGCGAGTCGAGCAGCTCGGCGTTGCCGTGGCGCAGGATCAGGTCGATGATCGCGAGCTGCACGATGGGTGAGTCGTTCTCTTCGAGCACCGCCATGAGTTGCATCGAAATCGAGGTGTCGTTGATTTCCTCGCCCAGTGCGCCGATGGCGGCGGAGCGAACGGACGGCACCGTGTCGATAGCCGCGCGCTGCACGAGTGCTGCGGCAATGGCGGGGTCGCGTTGCTCGAGGTTGGCGGCCTGCAGCGCGGCGGCCAGGCGTTCACCAGGCGCCGTCGCGGTCAGCCGACTCATGAGTAGCTGCTGGTTCACATTCCCGAGCTGCATCTCGAGCTGCGCCATGCGGTTGTCGAGGTCCGGGTCGGACATCGAACTAAACGCGCCGATCGCCAGACCGATGAGCGCCGAGGCCGCAAATCCTGCCCACTGCGGCGGGCGCGTGGGCAGCAGCGCGGCAAGCCAGTTGCGCTTCGTGTTGTGCGCGTGGATGTCGTTGAGCACGCGGTGGCGCAGTTTGGCGTCGGGCTCGGCTTGTGAAAGCTGGCCGAGCTTTTGCCAGGCGTTGTTGCCGTCTTCGGCCTGCAGCGCGGTGTCGTCGTCGATGCGGTCAGACATGGCTGGGTACTCCATTGAAGTGGTCGAAGGCACTATTGAGTGCCTTGATGGCACGGTGCATGCGCACGCGCGCGGTCGCCGGCGTACAGCCCAGGGCTGAGGCCAGTGACTGGTAGTCGGGGAACTCGAACCGGCCGAGCCAGATGATGTCCTGCTGGTCGAGCGGCAGGCGGGCCAGAGAGCGCGCCAGCAGCTGCACCTCCTGCTGACCCGCGGCGCTTTGCTCGGCGCTGCGCAGGTCCACGAGCTCCTGCTCGAGGACGTCTTCGGCGTCCGTGTCGGTCTTCCGGCTCTGCACCTGGCGCAGCTGGTCAAAGGCCAGGTTGCGCAGGATGTGGAACGCCCAGGATTTGAAGCTGGACTCGCCACGGAAGCTCGCCGCCTTCTTGAGCAGGCGCAAAAACAGCTCCTGCACGAGGTCCTCGCTCTGCGCGCCGTTGCGCGTGAGCTGCAGGGCGTAGTTGTAGAGCCCCTTGTGATGGCGTTCGAACAGGGTCCCAAGGCAGGACGCGTCGCCGTCCGCAACCCATTGAATCAACTGTTCGTCTGAAACTGCCTGCATGCGAATTCTCGCCTCCTGTGGCTAGAGACGAGTGAGGGGGGAAAGTGTTACAAAAAAAATGGCGGCGCTGCGATGACCTGTTGGGTCACAGCTCCTGACCAAAGGCAATCGTGTAACCGTCGAGGTCGCGAACGGCGAACTCCAGACAGCCATAGGGCTTGTCGGTTGGCGGGTACTCAATGGAAGCGCCGCGGCTCTCGAGTTCTTTGTGCATGGCGCGGGCGTCGTCGACCCAGAAGTAGGCGTCCCAGAGCCCGTCCGACACCGTTCGGTGCGGCACGATATGTGCTGGATCGTCCATCCGACTGAGCATTAGCCCGACCGGGCCGCGCCAGAGGATGCAGAAGCCTGGCGGGTCGCCCCAGAGCTGGTCGTAGCGAAAGCCTAGCTGGTCGCGGTAGTAGTTCGCAGCGGCTTCGACGTCGGCCACCAGAAGCACGGGTGCGCCGTCCTTGATGCCTTGTGAGGTCATCCGGAGTCCTTGGTGCGTGACGGGTTGCGGTTTCCGACGTCGCAAACCTCGTCGAGCAAAACCGTCACATTCTTCTGCTTGCTCAAAATGCCGCGTGAGGGCCAAGCGATGTCAGAGGGCGCAAGACCCGCTGTCGCCACCTGATAACGCGGCGACTGAAACAGGTGGTAGTTCTGTTTGTCGATTCGCGTCGCCCATGACATCGTTTCAGTTCGCCTGCGCGTCGGGGCGCTCCGCGAAATGCAGCAGCACACCCGCCGGATCCCAAACATACGTGAGCAGAAGTCCCCAGGGCATCAGTTCGGGTGCGGCAACCTTGGTGCCTTCAAAGGTCTCTGCAAGCTGAATATCGACGAAGTGGTCGTACCAGGCCTGCGCCGAGTCCACCATGAAATGCAGCATGAGGCTGTGCGCGTAGTTATTGTGATTCTTAGGGAGCAGGA
Source organism: uncultured Gammaproteobacteria bacterium (assembly GCA_937899415.1). Classification (GTDB taxonomy): domain Bacteria; phylum Pseudomonadota; class Gammaproteobacteria; order Steroidobacterales; family Woeseiaceae; genus CALBPI01. The sequence continues at coordinate 102,474 of CALBPI010000055.1, forward strand.
AAAACCGGTAGCCAAAATTTGTGTCGATTTCGCAGGCTTCGTCATTGGACCAATTAATTGTGAAGCCCATGTGCTCGTAGAATGCCCTGGACACGGCGTAGTCGTTCGAGGGCACGAACGGCTTGAAGTCTTTGATCGTCCTCACGGTGCGGCTTCCTCGTTGCCCGCTAGATCAGGTCGCGCGATGACTGGCGTGCAGCAGCCAGCACGAAGACCAGTGCGACGAGCGCCGGCAAACCCTGCGTGAACAAGATGCTGGTCTTGGCTGTAAGCCCACCGAAGACGCCCGCGATCACGACGCAACCGAGGAAGAACACCTTCACGTCCACACGATCTTTGAGGAGCCCCCAAAACAGCCCTGCGGCGAGAAAGCCGTTGTACAGGCCCTGGTTCATGGCCAGAACTTCCGACGATGCGGCCACTTCGGGTGTCATCGCAAAGATGCGCTGCCCGACGGGGTGGTTCCAGAAGAACATCTCAAGCACGAGGATGCCGATGTGGGCGATTGCCACCAGCAGGGTGAGCGCGTTGGCCAGAAATTTCATGAAAGCTGTCCCCTTAGCGATCGGCGCGGCGCAACGCCGTGGCTCGGCAAATGACACTGCCGTAACAGTTGTTCGAAAAATCGTTGTCCGTGTTGATGGTACACGCTGGCTCGGTGATGGCGTCTGCGTTTTCTTCAGCCGCTTTGAGACGGACCTGATCGATGGCGTAGAGGGTCGCCTCGCGGTCAGCGAGCGCTGCCTGCCCCATTTTCTTTCTGCAGTAGATGCCCTCGATGTCCTCGAGCGGTTCAAAGGCACGGGGTGCTGTGGAGGTCGTCAAGACGTTGATCTGCTGATAGCGCTGGAGCGTTTCCGAAGACGCTTCATAGAAGTCGATGACGGGGATACTCGACGCGCAGCCTGCGATACAGAGTGTGGCCCCAAGCAGGCCGGCGCGGATCATGACTATTGGGTAGTGCATGGGGGCGTCAGCCTCGCGAAGTACTGCCAGTGGGGCGGCGTCTCAGCCATGGGGCCATCGAATTCACTATTCCAGATTTTGTCGAAATTCGAGCGGTAGTGCATCCAGGCCCCGGCGCGTCGTTGGCCATCGACGAGAAACGTAGGGCGCACGGACCACCGGAGTGTCGTGCATTCAGGCAACACGTCGCGCACCGTATGCGTGTCACCGTCGATGCGGTTCGCCTCGTAAACGATACGGTCGGCTTCGAGAATCCGCAGGTCGAACTGAATGCTGTCTTCATCCAGCTTCGGTGCGTGGTCGTCGCCGCCGACCAGAAAGTACTCCCAGGCAAGCGTTGTGTCACCGCCCCGAAATCGCCCCGCCCAGCCGCCTGTAAATGACTCGGACCCGGCAGGTCTCAGAACGTGGCGGACATGGAGTCGCTCAAAGACATCGGCAACGACTTGCGCAGCGACATAGCGTCGTGCGCGCTCCGGGTAGCCCTGGTAGAGCGCGTAGTCGTCGGCCGACCAGGCGCGCAAGCTGTTTCGCTCCGCGTAGCGCTTCGATCGCCGATATAGGACTTTGGAATCTGCGAGACGCGTCAGCGTGATATCGGCAACCGTGGTGATCACCGCGTCTCGGTCGGCTGTGTCGACCGAGATGTCACGAATGGAAATGACGAGCTCTGTATCGGCATCTTTGGTGACCTGCACGTCGGTACGCTGTGGGATCATCACCGTGAGTGCTTGGGCCAGACCGACCCCGGGGGTGGGCGTATCGCTAGAAGTCACGAGCTCGTCGGCCAGCTCTTCGCGAAACTCGGCCAGCTTCTTCTCGAATGCCGCCGCAGACGCACTCGCGATGCTGCCGGCGATCATCGCAGCCGGCATGACGATCGGGTACAGGACAAGCGCCCTGGGATCCTCACTCAAAACTCCGGCCGAGTCGCTAATGCCCTCTGCGGCGCCTGCCGCCGCGGCTTCGGAAAGGCTTGTCGTCGGCGCACCGTAATCACCGCCGACGGTTAGCGTGGGTTTGGCGGTGTCGACGGTGATGCGGACCGCCCTGAGGGTGCGCCGCGTATCCTCAGTCAAGTGGTCTTCGCCCGCGTCAAAGGTGACCGACGGATGCTGGCCCATGTAGAACCAGCCACCGCAGCCCTGCGTCCCCACGCAGGCCAGCAGCACAATCGCGGTCCGGTATCGGTATCGCGGACGTCTGTGCATTGCGAACCCCCCGTGCGCTGTTGCGCGATTCGCTTTCCGGTCTATTCATACCGGACTTGTGGGGAAAAGGGAAAGTCGGCGCGCGGCTCGCAAGCCGCCCACACAGTTTCTGGTCGAACCGCTTTTCCCGATGCGGCCCGAATTCGTCAATGATGATTTGCGGGCGATGTCACCTGTGCTCGCCTTTCTTAGCGAGTACGCGACGCTGTCGCAGAGATGCCGGTGGCATTGGGCCTGCAAGTTTATCGGTCGTCGTGGGTTGCGGAGCGCGCTGTACAGTCCGCCAAGCGCGGTTCGCGACGGTGGCAGCTCGCAATCGAGGCCAACGTCTCAGTGCCGGTGAGCAACAGCTACGTGCTGGCTGTGCGCGAGCGCGGTTGGCTCAAGCGCAAGGGTGGCGCCTAGCCGTCCTCTGTTATGCCCGTAGGCTTCTGGTCGAGGCTCTCGGTGTTGCGTTCCTGCCAGTAGTCCTCAATGCCAGATCGGCCGCGGCCGTCGGCCCACTTTGTGAGCGTCGGGCGTTCGCCCTTGAGCTCGTAGTAGGGCACCGCGTAGCCGCAAGAGGTTTGTACCATGTTGAGGTGCACATCAAAGACTTGGCGTGCGCCCGTAAATTTCGGGAAGCGATCGATATGTTCCTGCCATGTTGCGTCGCGCGGGTGGACGACGGTGGCCTTGCCGTACAGTCGCAGGATTCGCGGGTGTTTGTCGAACGAGCAGAACATGATGGTCATGCGGTCGTGTTCGAGCACATGCGCCGCCGTTTCGTTGCCGCTGCCCGTGAGGGTGAGCCAGGCCACACGCGACGCGTCGATGACACGGAATGTATCCATGCCTTTGGGCGAGACGTTGATCAGGCCTTCGGCCGCAGCCGTCCCGACGAAGAAGAGGTGTTGATCGCCGATGAACTCGATGTGTTTGTCATCGAGTGCTTTGAATTGCTCGCCCATATCTCTCTCCGCAGAAACCCGGCCTACTCGTAGACCTCAAAGCGAATGATGCCTTCAGTTTCGCCCCCGATGGTACGTTTGTCGAAGGCTCGTTGGCGTCGGCGCTCTACCGCGTGAAGGCGAGAGACCACGTCGCCAGCATTTTCAACAAGCCGATCGCAGTCTCTGGCTGGTCGCAGTGACGACAGCTCCTTGAGAATCTGCTCCGAGACTTCGTAGGCAATGTCTTTGTGCTGCCGTTCGTGATTGACGATGCGGGGGAACAGATCTTCCCAGACTTCCTTGACCTCGTCGTCCGTCGTCACGACTTTGGGCAGGCGATAAGTGACTTCCAGCGTGACCCTTGTCCCCACCACCCGGCATTCGCTCGAGGTGTACGACATGTCGATCGACCAATCGTGGCGGGACAGTGTTTCGGCAATCGCTGCAGGGCCCAGGCTGTTCTCTTTGCCAGCGGCCAAGAGTGCAGGCCCCAAATCGTTGACGTCTTCCGGGAAGACGGAGAAGTAGAGATAGTCTTCCGTCAGCCCCGGACTGTCGCCGTGCGCAGCAGGCGAAGCCGCCAACAGCAGGTTGACGGCCAGTTGGATAATGACGCGGCGAGTGGACAAGAATGCCGGTCCATTACCGCAACAGCAGCGGCGGCAACCCGTCCTCACCAGTCCTCCATGGGGGTTTTTTCTGACATCCAACTCCATTCCACATCGGTCATGAACCAGGTGTAGGCCTCGATGTCGCTGACGCCCCAGTCACGAAAGTCCCGGACTAATTCGAACAGCCCAGTGGCATGGTCGCCATTAGGTTCTTCGAGCAAGGCATCGAAGCATGCCATCAGGCCGGCTGGCTTCTCCGTCACCGACTCAAGGGTTCGGTAGAACCACTTGTGGTAGGGAAAGAGCCGGCGGTTATGGGCGAGGATGAGCCTGCCGGCGAAGAGCGCGAGCTGGCTCGCGGCGCGAGTCAGCGTGTATCGGTTGCCATGGCGTTCCGCTTCGTGGAGCAACCAATGCTGGATAAACGCCATGCTGTAAAAGGCCCTGATGCGATCTGCGTGTCCGGCGTCGGGATAGACCGGGATGCGTTGCAACAGGTCGTCTAGATTCAGGATGTGCGAGTACGCCGCGAAGGCTCCCTCGAACGCGGCGCGCGATGGCTCGTTTCCCTTCTCAGCGAGCTTTTCAAGGAATGCGAGATCAATGATTTTGCCGTCGACGAAACCGCCGTCGTAGTCACAAAGGTCCTTGCGGTTGATGAACACGTCGCGTGTTCGCTGATGTTCGTCAAACGCGTCATCCGTCGCAACGATGAGAAAATCAACGTCCGAGTCGTCTCGTGCGTATCCCTTGGCGACGGAACCACCGATGATGAGTGCGCGATAGCGCGGGTCATCCCGATAGGCGTCTGCCAATCGATCAATCGCTCGCTGATGTTGATCTCGAATTGGCATAAATCCAGTATAGCGGTGGCGCCCACGGCTGCAGTGGCTAGTTAAGCCTCATGTTGAGCTCTTGCAGTGCTGGGCCAATGAGGCGGGAAGGGCGGACATTTTCGAGAATACCTCGTGCGCACCCGCATCGAGCAGCCTGCGCGATGGCGTGTGGGCCGCAAATCCGTAGACGTACATGCCGGCGGCCACACCTGCCGAGACGCCTGTGGGGGTGTCTTCGATGACTGCGCACGCGCTGGGTGCGACACCCATCTCCGATGCGGCGTGCAAAAAAATATCAGGTTCGGGCTTGGGTCGCGCCACGTCGACAACGCTGAAAATTTTCTGCTCGAAGCGGCCAAGCAGCCCGGTCTTGCCGAGCGTGAGACGGATTTTCGCGGGCTCGCCGCTGGAGGCAACGCAGTAAGGAATATTCAAGCTATCGACAACGTCCGACACGCCGGGCACAGCTTCGACTTCGGCTTGTAGCGCCGCACCCGCCTTGTGTCGCAGGCGCTTAACAAACCCATCGGGCGGCGGGCACCCTCGGAGCTCGGTAATGATCTCGATGCAAGTCGCCATCGAGTGGCCAACGAACCGCTCAAACATATCCTCAAGCGTTACCTCGACGCCAAGCTCGTTGAGCATCTCGCAAAAGACCCGGTTCGTGATCATTTCGCTGTCAACCAGCACGCCGTCGCAGTCGAATATCACAAGCTCAATTGATCTCACCTTGGCTCCCCGATTACTGTTGTCGAGGGAAGCCAGTACTCAGCAGCTCACGCGGCCGCTCAAAATGGCCCCAAAATATTCGTCCACGTGAGATGTACTCTCGAGGCAGCATTACTCTGCGACCGCATGCCTTCTCAGCACCTGCATAAGCTCGTCGTGTGGCAAACGCGGGACACGATAGCCATCGGCCCCGGTCATCGTTTCAGCAGCAATCATGGCGTTCACAACAGCTTCTTCAGTCGCTTCAGCAGTCGCCACGAACACGGGTGTGAGGTGGGGATTAGCCAGAGTCTTGACGAGCGCGGGCTTCTCATCGAACGCAACTTTGTTTGCTGTCGAGAATGCCACGAAGATGTCGCCCGACGAATCGCTTGCACCGCTGCCCAGCCTTCCCAGACCCAGCGTGACCCGTTGTGCGACTCGCTCGAGTTGGTGCGGCAATAGCGGTGCGTCAGTCGCGACAACTACGATGATCGACCCGAGATCGGGACGGTGGGGTGACAGCTCCTCAGAGTCGCACGACGGTTCCGTCCGCCCCTGCGGTACCTCGCCCGCATAGCAGATACCGCCGCGGATCTCGCGGCCGACGGGAATTCCTGCCACTCGCAGCCATTCGCGACGCCCATAATTGCATTGCACCAGCACCCCAAGCGTGTATTGCTCGGCGCCCGCGGAGAACTGACGGGATGCGGTACCGATTCCGCCCTTGAACTCGTTGCAGATCATGCCCGTGCCGCCGCCTACGTTGCCCTCGGCTACGGGACCTTCACTAGCCGAATCGAGAGTCGCAAACACATGCTCTTTCGTGACATGAAAGCCATTGATGTCATTCAAGCCACCGTACGGTGGCCAAGGACCATCCCAAGTTTCGGCAACGACAGGGAGCGACCAGGCCAATTGGCCTCCGGTCTTCATGAGCGACCACTCTGTGACGGCATCGCGAACCACCCCTACGCTGTGGGTGTTCGTAATCATGATGGGTCCAGATAGCGTTCCGCTCTCATCTATCCAGATCGCCCCGGTCATTTCTCCATTGCCGTTCAGTGCATGGTAGGCCGCGTAAGCAACGGCGCCAGGGTCCTCACCAAATGGGAAGATCGCGGTGACCCCCGTTCGTACAGGGCCTTCTCCAGCAACCCATGTCCCTTCGCCATCGATCAGTGTTTGATGGCCTACTCGCACCCCGGCCACGTCAGTGATCGCGTTGAGTGGCCCAGTTTGACCGTCAAAGGGAATTCCAAGGTCTCGCGCTCTCGGTGTGTGGCTGCCGTCTTCGTCGGCACGAACGTCGACTGCACCAAGAACACACGACGCGACGGTCAGAGTAAGAGCACTAATTCGCCCCAGAGCGTTCCACTTCATGCGCTTGCTTCCTTGAGTATTGTGTCGGTCAAGTGGCAGTCGGTTGCGTCAGCTATCAGCCAGAAGCAGCCAACCGGCGAAGCGTCGGCTGCAGTGACTGGTTAGGTTTCACTCGTTCCATCGTGTCCCTGTTCGCCGCCGGTCTTCGGCGCCAATGGGATGCCCGAAGAGTCTGTTCGCTCGCAACGGACCATAGAAGGCCTTTTCTCGCTCGATGTCGATATCGTACCAAGTACCCGGCCCTACTTGTTTCAGCTCAGCGCGTCGAGCCCATGCGTTACAGATCGTCTCGACTAGCGCGAAAAGTGTTGGCCCGACGAGCACGGAAAAAAGAAGCGCAACTTGAAAACTCCATATTGCGACCCCTACGGCGAAGTAAGCGAGGGTCGCTAGCAGGCCCACGACGCTGTAGAACGCGAGGCTCGGCTTCAGGAGCCTCACCGGACTCAGGGAGCTGGACTGCACGTCTTTCACAAACGAGGGGGAGTGAAACCTAACGCCGGGGCTCAGACGCACGGACGCAGCTGGCGCGAGAATTGCACATGCATGGCTCGTGACAGGCGCCTCGTGTCGGCTGCAGTGACTGGTTAGATAGCGAGTTCATACGTGCTCCCACGCAAACTCCTCCGTCAGTTCACCCGTCTCTATGAAATCAAGAACGATGCGATCGACGTCTGCCGCGAGTAACGTGTTTCGATTAGCAATCTCAGTATGGTGTCCGTCTGGGAAAAAATCAGTAGTCCCGGGAGCCGGCACCGGCGACAGGGCAAGTAGGTAAGGAGGCTCTCTATCTTCCGTCATCGCCTGCACAGGGCTAGTTGGGCTGCCATCGAAAATTGTGATCAACATTCCATGACACGCAACTTCCAAGAAAGCTTCATGCTCTTTCGGAGTTCGCCGCGCTTCTCGATACGCTTCTGCTAACTCGTTCCTCCCGTCAAAACGCTGAACCGGACGATCAGCCTGATCCGTATAGTCCAAACTAAGTCTGGCCATCGCTATCTAACGCCGGGGCCGAGCCGCGATTGACGCTGACGCGGGCTTGGCGACAGCCAAGGTCGCGACAGGGTCAAGCGTCTGCTGCAGTGAC
>CALBPI010000056.1 GCA_937899415.1 uncultured Gammaproteobacteria bacterium
CCGACGTCTGCGACGCAACTTCCTTAACCATCTGGGCGCCCATGTTTTCGAACTTATCTTCGAGTTCGATTTCCTTGGCGACCGATACACCGTCTTTCGTGACGGTCGGAGCGCCGAAGCTCTTGTCGAGGACGACGTTGCGGCCTTTGGGGCCCAACGTGACCTTGACGGCGTTGGCCAGCGTGTTCACGCCAGCGAACATTTTGTGACGAGCGTCGTCACCAAAACGGACTTCTTTAGCAGCCATTGTTTTGTTCCTTAATAGAGAATGCTGTTTGGAATAGTGAGGTTCGGGTGGCGCGGGGCTTAGCCCTCAACGACTGCCATGATGTCGTCTTCCTTCATCACGAGCAGCTCTTCGCCATCTACCTTGACTTCGGTGCCGCTGTACTTGCCGAACAGCACTTTGTCACCAACCTTCACGTCCAGCGCGCGGACGTCACCGTTTTCCTGGATCTTGCCGTTACCAACGGCAATGACCTCGCCCTTGACCGGTTTCTCTGTAGCCGCGTCGGGAATAACGATGCCGCCGGGCGACGTTCGCTCTTCCTCCATGCGCTTGATGATGACGCGATCATGAAGCGGACGAATGTTCATCGATGAGTCTCCTTGAACTAAGTGATTGATTTTCATTGTCAAAAATCATTCCTGGCGCGTGCAGCTGTTAGCACTCCGCCTCGGGGAGTGCTAATGATAGGGATGAGGCTCGTGATTTCAAGACCCCCTGCCGTGCGCCGTCACCAATTGGCGACACCCCGGTAACGGGTCACAATTCGGCAGGTTCGACGCGCCCCAGGCGCCGCGCGGCGGTATCCTTGGGCGTAATCAACTGCTTGTTTTGCCGGTCTTTGGCCGCATGAATCGATCCATGACGATGACCCGACTGTTCGCGACCTGGCTCGCACTGATGCTGACCGCCCTCGTGCCCGCCCAGGCTGAGGACGAGCTGCTGCGTGCTGAAGAGGCCTTTACCTTCGACGTCAGCGAGGACGCCGGCGAGATCGTCGTCGACTGGCGCGTCGTCGATGGCTACTACCTCTACAAAGAAAAGATCGAGTTTTCGCTCGAGGAATCGAATGCAACGCTTGAGGCGCCCTTCCTGCCGCGCGGTGTCGACTACTCCGACGAGTTCTTCGGCGAGCAGCAGATCTACACCGACGACTTCCAGGCGCGCCTGCCCTACACGGGCGACGCCGGGAACGCGACACTCGTCATTCGTTCGCAGGGCTGCTCCAAGAGCTTTGGCATCTGCTTCCCGCCGACGACGCAGCGCGCCGCGCTGACGCTGGCGAGCAATGCGCCCGCCGCAGCCCAGGCGCTGCCGTTTGGCGGACCCGGCGCCGACGAATTTCTGCCGCCCGAACAGGCGTTCCAACCCCGCGTCACACGCGTGGGCGGCGATAGCCTTGAGGTCGGCTTCCAGGTCGCGCCGGGCTACTACCTTTACAGCGAGTCGATCAAGGCCGAGTTCGGCAGCACCGACTACGCGCCCGGCACGCTCGGCCTGCCCTCCGGTGAGCCCAAAACCGACGAGTACTACGGCGACACCACCGTCTACTACGACGCCGCCTTCGTCACGATCCCGCTGCTACGCATCGCCGCGGAGGCGTCGGTACAGCAACTGACCCTGAGCTACCAGGGCTGCGCCGAGGACGGCATCTGCTACCCCGTGATGTCGCAGACCTTCAACATCAACGTGCCGGCGGGCAGCATCACGGTCTCGGACGCATCGGGCGCCGCGGCTGCGGCCGCCTCAACCCCGGGCCCGGTCTCGGAGCAGTCCAGACTGGCGTTGCTCAGCAGTGGGGGCAACATGCTCGGCGTGCTGGGTACGTTCTTCGCTCTGGGCCTGCTGCTCTCGCTGACGCCTTGCGTCTTGCCCATGGTGCCGATTCTGTCGGGCATCATCTCGGGTGAGGGCGAGAACACGTCGGCAGGTCGCGGTTTCTTTCTCGCGTTGCTTTACGTGCTGGGTATGGCGCTGACCTACACCTCAGCGGGCGCCCTGTTTGCTTACTTCGGTGGTACGCAGGCGGCCACCTTCTTTCAGCAGCCCTGGATCCTGATCACGTTCGCGGGCCTCTTCGTGGTGCTGGCCATGAGCATGTTCGGCCTGTTTGAGCTGCAAATGCCTTCGGCCATCCAGTCCAAGGTCGCCACGATCAGCAACGACCAGAAGTCGGGTACAGCGGTGGGCGCCTTTGTCATGGGCTCACTGTCTTCGCTCGTCGTGACCGCCTGTGTGGCACCGCCGCTGGTCGCAGCCCTGGCCGTCATCGCCGAAACGGGCGACGTCGCTCGCGGCGCCTCGGCGCTGTTTGCCATGTCCATGGGCATGGGCACGCCCCTGCTCATCGTGGGCGCCTCGGCCGGCCGCTTGCTGCCCAAGGTCGGCCCCTGGATGGAGACAGTCAAACAGACATTTGGCTTCGTCATGCTGGGTGTGGCCATCTACATGCTCTCGCGTCTCCCGAGTCTGATTCCGGCCGAAGTCATCATGCTGGCCTGGGCCGTGCTCATCGTTGTCGCCGCGATCTTCCTCGGTGCGATGACGCCGCTGACGCCCGAGTCCTCGGGTGGTCGTAGGGTCGGCAAGGCGGTCACAGTGCTGGGCGCACTCTACGGCGCGATGCTGTTCATTGGCGGGCTAGCCGGTGGCAAAGATCCGCTGCAGCCGTTCAAAGGCTCCGTGCTGGCGCAAACCGGCGGTGGCGCCGTCGAATCGCGCGAGCTCGAGTTCGTGAAGATCAAGACGGTGGAAGATCTCGACCGCGCCGTTGCCGATGCCAGCGCCAATGGCAAGGCCGTCATGCTCGACTTCTATGCCGACTGGTGCCCGTCCTGCAAGGAAATGGAGAAGTACACGTTTACCGATGCTGAGGTGAATGATGTGCTGGCCAATTCGCTGCTGCTCAAGGCCGACGTGACGGCCAATGACGACGCAGACAAGGCGCTGATGCGGCGTTTCGGCATCGTCGGTCCACCGTCGATCATCTTCTTTGGCCCCGATGGCCAGGAGCGCCCGGGCTACCAGGTCGTGGGTTACATGAAGGCGCCCAAGTTCGCGACCCACGTGCGCCAGGCCATCGCTGTCGGGGGCGCCTCGGCGACCACCGCCCAACGCTGACGCTTCGCGCTATCATAAGCGCATGCAGAAACTCGTTATCTACACCGCGGTCCTCGGGCTGGCCGCTGCCGCCGGGCTCGTCACGAGCTTCATGGTCGGCACCAATCCCGCGCCCCTAGAGATCGCAAAGCCCGTCCCGCTCGACGAACAGATGGCGGCCGCCACGGCAGGCGCGCATGCGGCGACGTCGGTCGTCACGCTGGCCAACATGGCCGGCGGCAGCAACAGTGTCGAGGACTGGCAGGGCAAGCCCCGGCTCGTCAACTTCTGGGCCACCTGGTGCGCGCCCTGCCGGCGTGAAATCCCGCTGCTCAAGTCGCTGCAAACCGCGCAGCAGCCCGAAGGCCTGCAGGTCATCGGCATCGCGCACGACGAAATGGACGCCGTGATTGCCTACGCCGAGGAAACCGACTTCAACTACCCCGTGCTCGTGGGCGAGGTCGAAGTCATCGCAGCGGCCGAGGCCTTTGGTGTGCCGCTCAAGGGGTTGCCGTTCACACTCGTGCTCAGCGCAGAGGGCGAACTCGTGAATACCCTCGTGGGCGAGATGGACGCTGAAGAGGCCGAGGTCATCATCGACGTGTTGTCGAAGCTTGAGGCCGGTGAGCTGACACTCGAGGCCGCGCGCGAAGCGCTCGAATAATTCGCCCTAGTGGCGCGCGTCGAGCCACTCCGTCATCTCGGCCAGCACCTCGACCTGCTCAGGCTCGTTGAAGATCTCGTGCTTGAGCCCCGGCCACATCTTGATCGTCTTATCGGTCGCGGCCGCTTCCTGGTAAACGAGTGTTGAGCCTTCGGGCGCCGTGAGTTTGTCTTCGCTGCCGTGCATGAGCAGCATCGGCAGCTCGAGGCTCCGGGCACGTTCTCGCAGATCGGCCATGGCGTCGAAGATCGCCACGACAAGGCCGGCGGGCACCTTGCCGTTGTAGACGAGCGGATCGTCGAGATAGGCCTGCACGACATCGGGGTCGCCGCTGATCTCATTCGAATCCAGCGCCAGCGCGCCGAGACTCGGTGCCACGCGCGCCAGAAACCGCACAATGGCTTCCTGCCAGGCGGGCGGCGGATCGGGCGCGATGACGGCCGGGCCCGAAAGGACCAGCGCCTTGAAGCGATCCTGCTCGCGCAAGGCCGTGAGCGCCGCGATGAGGCCACCCATGCTGTGCCCGAGCAGCGTCACGGGCAGGCCCGGCAGGGCGACGCGTGCATGACGGTCGAGCTCAAGCATGCCCTCGATAAGGATGTTGAAGTCGTAAACACCACCGCGCTTACCCGGCGACTGGCCATGGCCCGCGTGGTCAACGGCAAACACGGCGTAACCGGCCTGGGTCAGCGCTTCAGCGACGTGCGGGTAGCGCCCGCTGTGCTCCGCCAAGCCGTGCGCGATGAGTACGATGGCCTTGGGCGATTCAGGCCGCCACGACTGCCAGACGAGCCGCGATTCGAGCGTGCCGGATTCGTGCTGCATCAGTCCTGCTCCAAAGCCACAAGGAAGCGCTGTCGCACTTCGGCCACGTGCGCGTCCATGGTCTCGGGGGTCCAGTCGCTGGTGTCGACGGGCTCGAGCACCGTGACGCCCACGGTGGCCGGGTGGAACAACAGGTCACCCTTGGGCGACACGTCGAGGGCGTTGCGAATCACGATGGGCACGATGGGCACACCGGCCTGTTGCGCGAGGTGGAACGCGCCCTTCTTGAACGGGCCGAGCCGTGTCGACACGGTGCGCGTACCCTCGGGCGCGATGACGACCGACTTGCCCTCGACACGAATCGTGTCGACGAGCCGGCGCATGGACTCGACGGCCTTGGTCGCGTCACTGCGGTCGATCATGACCGTGCCCGCAAACTGCATGATCTGACCCAGCACGGGCACCTTGCCGATTTCTTTCTTGCCCACGCCCGCGAGGTCGCGGCGCAGCAGGCGCGCGATGATCACGACGTCGGCCTGGCTCTGGTGGTTAAACACAAACACCGCCGGGCGGTGTTCCCAGAGATGCGATTCGCCTTCGACATCGAGGTTGAGCCCGATGAACGCGCTGGCCACGTCGGCGAACAGGCTCATTGAGAAGTTGAGCCCTTCCTGCTTCGACCCCGTCAGCGCCCAGATGGGCAAACCCGCAAGGAACGAGGGAATCATGCTGCCCGTGGCCGCGGCCGTGCGCAGCAGGTCCGTCGGGCGCGGGCGACCGCGACTTGCGAAGCGACGTACGGGCCAGCCGCGTTCCTCGGACGCCTCGACGAGTTTCGGGTTCGGGTTCAGCGGCCGCGGGTTACCCACCCGATCGAGCAACGGCAGGTCATCATTGCTGTCCGAATAGAAGTAGCTCCGGTCCAGGTCGAGCCCGTGTTCGGCCGCCAGCGTCTCGGCTGCGGTGACCTTGCCTTCACCCCAGCACGTCGGTCGCACGATCTCGCCTGTGAACACACCGTCTTCCGATTCGAGCTCGCTGCAGAGCACATGCTCGATGCCTAAGATCTCGGCGGCGTCTTCAACCTGAAACCGCGTCGCCGAGGACACGATCGCCACCGTGTGGCCGCGCTTCTGGTGCGCCTCCACCAGTGCGCGCGCCTCGGGGTAGATCACCTTGGCGATGTGCTTTTCGAAGACCTCGCGGCCCAGCGTCTCGAACTGCTCAACGGTAAGCCCGCGCATCATTCGGGCACTGGCGACGAGTAAGCCCGAGAAGCCCAGGTTGCCCATGCCGTAACCGGCGCCTGCGGCGGCCAGCTGCATAACTTGTCCACGCGACAAGTCGCCGCGCAGTAACTGCTCGCGGAAAAACGAGAACACGGAAAAGCCCGCGATCAGCGTGCCGTCGAAATCGAACAGGGCGGCGATCTCAGGGCCTTTCGGGGCCTCATCGATCTCGCGCGTGATCTTTCGGTAGAGCTTCATGGGCGTGTGCGTCTCAGTCCAGGGCGTCGAGCGCCTGCGTGAGATCGGCGATGAGGTCATCCGCGACTTCGATGCCAACCGACAGGCGCAGCAGGTTATCAGGAATCGGGCTGTCCGGACCCTCGATCGTCGCACGGTGCTCGACGAGGCTCTCGACGCCGCCCAGCGACGTCGCGCTCGCAAACAGGCGCAATCGCCCGGCGACGGCGAGCGCTGCGTCGCGGCCACCGCGCACCATGAACGAGAGCATCGAGCCGAAGCCGCCTCGCATCTGCTTCGCCGCGACCGCGTGCCCGGGATCGTCAGCGAGACCCGGGTAGCGCACGCGCTCGACCTGGGGATGCGCCTGCAACGCCTCGGCTACGGCCAAAGCACTCTCGCTCGCGCGACGCTGGCGCAGGAATAGCGTGCGCATGCCCCGCTGCAACAGCCAGGCCTCAAACGCACCACACACGGCACCGCCCTCGCCGCGCTCTGTGGCGATGCGCCCCCAGAAATCGTTGCGCTCGCGGCAGACGAGCGCGCCCGCGAGCACGTCGCTGTGACCGTTGAGCGCCTTGGTTGCCGCATGCATCACGATGTCGGCGCCGAGCAAGATGGGTTGCGTGTGCACGGGCGTGGCCACCGTGGAGTCCACGGCCAGCATCGCGCCCGCGGCGTGCGCAAGCTCTGCCGCGCGCGCGAGATCGGTCGTGTCCCACAGCGGGTTTGAAGGCGTTTCAACCCAGACCAGCCGCGTGCCGGGCGTGATCGCCAACGCCAGCGAATCGGGGTCCGAGGTCACGTAGGTCACGCGCTCGAGGCCCCAGGTTTCAGAGAAGGTCGCGATCCAGTGGCGGAGCCCCCAGTACATGACGTCGGGCACGACGATGCGGTCGCCGGGCGCGAGCGCACGAAACACGGCCGTGGCCGCCGCCATGCCCGAAGCGAACAGCAAAGCGTCCGCGCCCGCTTCGAGCTCGGCGAGCATGCGCTCGGGCACGCGGTAGGTGGGGTTTTCGTCGCGCGAATAGCCCACGCCAGGATCGGGCAGCGCGTACTCCGTGTCGCGTGCGTAGGTCGTGGCCAGGTGGATGGGCGGTATCACGGCGCCCGTCTCTTTGTCTGCGAAATGCAGGCCCGACGCGATGCGCGATTCCAGCGCGGCGTCGTGGTCGTCAGTGTCTTTGGCCATCGCGCGAGTATACGCGAAGCGCTTGGGCGGCCCGCGTCAGGACGCGGCTTGCGGCGTGATGCCCTCGACGCGGTCTTCGAGCTCTTCAGTGGCCGCTTCGAGCGCGGCCAGCGTGTCGGCGTCGGGCTGCCAGAAGTTGCGGTCCGAGGCTTCGAGCAGACGGTTGGCAAAGCGGCTCGACGCGGTGGGGTTGAGCGCAGCGATGCGCTCGCGCATGGCGTCGTCGAGCACGAAGGTTTCCGTGAGCTTCTGGTACACCCAGGGCTGCACCTGGCCCGTCGTTGCCGACCAGCCCATCGTGTTCGTCATGTGCACTTCGATCTGGCGCACGCCCTCGTAGCCGTGCTCGAGCATGCCCTCGTGCCATTTCGGGTTGAGCATGCGCGTGCGGGTTTCGAGTGCGACCTGCTCGCTGAGCGTGCGCACCGTGCCCTCGCCGCGCGTCTGGTCGCCGATGTACACGGGCGGTGCGTCACCGCCGCGGGCGCGTTTCACGGCACCCGTGATGCCGCCCAGCGTATCGAAGTAGTTATCGACGGTCGTGACGCCCAGCTCGATGGAATCGAGGTTCTGATAGGTCAGCGAGACGTCCGCGAGCGTGGCGCGCAGCAAGGCACTCTGCGCCTGCGGCCGACCATCGCAGCCGTAGGCGAAGCCTTTGCGGCGCGAGTAGGTTTCGGCGAGCTCTTCTTCGTCGCCCCAGCGGCCACTTTCGACGAGGAAGTTGACGTTGGAGCCGTAGGCGCCGTCCTCGTTGCCGTAGACACGCAGCGCCGCCGTCTCGAGCGAGCAGCCGTGTTCGGCCTGGTAGGCCAGTGCATGTTTGCGAATGAAGTTCTGCTCGACGGGCTCATCGGCGGCCGCGGCGAGGTAGGCGGCCTCGGCCAGCAACTTGATTTGCAGCGGCATGAGGTCGCGGAAGATGCCCGACAGCGTCATGACGACATCGATGCGCGGTCGTCCGAGGTCTCCGAGCGGCACGAGCTCGGCGCCCGCGATACGGCCGTAGCTGTCGAAGCGCGGCACGGCACCCATGAGCGCGAGCGCCTGCGCAATCGGACCGCCTTCGCTTTTCAGGTTGTCCGTGCCCCAGAGCACTATGGCGATCGACTCGGGCAGTGCCTCGCCAGACGCGGTGTGGCAGGCCAGCAGGCGGTCGGCCTGACGGCGGCCGTCCTGTACGGCGTAGTTGCTCGGGATGCGGAACGGGTCGAAGCCGTGCAGGTTGCGACCCGTCGGCAACACCTGCGGGGTGCGCAGCACGTCGCCACCGGGCGCGGGTGCAATGAAACGCCCGTCGAGTGCGTGCAACAGTGCCGTGGTTTCACTGTCCTCGCCCAGCAGCTGGTCGTAACGCGCCAGCTCGCGGAACATACTGGGGCCGTCCTGACCGGCCGGCAGCCCGGCCAGACGCGCGGCGCGCTCGGGGTCGAGCCCGTCACCCACAAGTGCCTGCAAAGATGCACGCGCGGGTGTCACGCCGTAAGCCGCATCGGCCATCGCTGAGAGCAGGTCGACACGCTCTTCCACGTCAGGCGGGCGGCCCACAATGTGCAGGCCGTGCGGGATCATCGTGTGTTCGAGTTCGAGCAGTGCGTCGCGCAGCGTGCCAATGCATGCATCCCAATCCGACTCGGTCCATTCCGGACTCGCATCGCTGAGCTCGAGCTCGGCCGCCTGGGCCTGGATCAATGCCGCGAGCTCGGGGTCGGCGACGGCGTTGGCGTCGCGGCTGCGCCAGCGTTCGATCGAGTCGTTGAGTTCCTGCAGACCGCGGTACAGGCCGGCTTCTGCCACGGGCGGTGTCAGATAGCTGACGAGTGTCGCCGCGGCGCGGCGCTTGGCGATGGCGCCCTCGGACGGGGTGTTGGCGGCGTAGAGGTAGTAGTTGGGCAGGTCGCCAATGAGTCGTTCGGGCCAGCAGGCACCCGACATACCCGTCTGCTTGCCGGGCATAAACTCAAGCGCGCCGTGGGTACCGAAATGCAGCACGGCGTTGGCCGCAAAGTCCTCGCGCAGGAACCGGTAGAACGCCGAGAATGCGTGCGTCGGCGCAAAGCCGCCCTCGAACAGCAACCGCATGGGGTCACCTTCGTAACCCATGGCGGGCTGCACAGCGACGATCACATTGCCAAATTGCTTGCCGAGACCCAGCAGCTTGTTGCCGTAGGTCAGGTGGCGGCCAGGTGCGGGCCCCCACTGCGACTCGATCTCGGCCAGCCAGGGCTCGCGGCGCACGTGATCGTCGGCATCGATTTCGAAACAGACGTTGGCGTCGGCGCCGTACTGGGCTCGGTTGCCTTCAATCACGGACTCACGCAACGCGTCGGCGTCCTCAGGCAGGTCCTCGACGCCATAGCCCGCCTCACGCATGGCGGTCAGCGTGTTGTGCAGGGAACCGAAGACATCGAGGTACGCCGCTGTACCCGTGTTGCCCGCGTTAGGCGGGAAGTTAAAGAGCACGATGGCGACTTTGCGCTCGGCGAGCTTCGCGCGGCGCAGCGACACGAGCTTTGCGATACGCGCAGCGAGCATGCCGGCGCGCTCGGGGCAGCTCGACATGTCCTGCGGATTGTCGTCCTCGGTAAATGTGCAGCCGCGCGAGCAACCCGCGCAAGTGACGCCTGGCGCGCCCGCACGCCCGCCGAACACCGTGGGTGCGGTCGCACCATCGAGTTCAGGGATGGCGACCATGATCGTCGACTCAACGGGACTCAAACCCCGCTCGGAGCCGCCCCACTGATCGAGTGTTTGAAACTCAACGGGGTGCGCCGCGACGTAGGGCACATCGAGCTTCTTGAGAATCTCTTCTGCGGCGGCCGCATCGTTGTAGGCGGGACCACCCACGAGCGAGAAGCCCGTCAGCGACACCACGGCGTCGACGACCACCTGGTCGTCGTGCATGAAGAACTGCTCGATGGCGGGTCGCGCATCAAGCCCCGAGGCAAAGGCCGGTACGACCTCAAGCCCCCGCGATTCGAGCGCCGCGATGACGCCGTCGTAATGCCCGGCGTTGCCACCCAGCAGATAGGACCGCAGCATGAGCACACCGACGCGACCCGACTTGGCGGTACCGCGTGGCAGCTTGGGCAAGGCGCGCAGATCATCGTGGATCCGACCCTGCATGCGCGGGTGGTAGAGGCCAACGTCGGGATAGGCTACGGGGTCTTCAGCGGGCGCCAGCTTCTGCGTTAGCGCTTCGCGTTTTCCGGTTGCGTAGCGGCTGGCGAGATAGCGCACGAGATTGGCCATATTCTCGCGCGAGCCACCCAACCAGTATTGCAGTGTCAGGAAGTAGGCGCGGACGTCTTGTGCTGTGCCCGGAATAAACCGCAGCAGCTTGGGCAGACGTCGCAGCATACGCATCTGCGCCGCCCCGCCGGTCTGTGCCTTGTTCTTGTTGCCGCGCAGCTTCTTGAGCAAGGCCATGGGGCCCGAGGCCGGCTTCGACATATCGAAGTCGCCCATCTTCGTGAGCACCGTGACCTCACTGGCCGACATCGCACAGATAACGGCATCGCACTGGCCGCGCTTGGCCGCGATGTCATCGATCAGCGGTTTGAAATGGTCTTCCATGAACAACATCGTCACGACGACGATGTCTGCCGCTTTGATGTCGGCGCGGCACTGATCCAGCTTCGCGGGGCTCGCGCTCCACTCCGACGCAGCGTGCAACGACAGCCGCAGGCCCGGACACTCGCGCGCGAGATCCGCGGCCGCATTCTGCGTCGCTGTGGCCAGGTGCGTGTCCATCGTGACGATGACCACGCGCATGGCTGTCTTGCTACCCCGGACTGTGCCGTCCGCCCCCATTCGTCGCCCCGCCAAGCGAATTGTTGTGAGTCCAATGTAGGTGGCAGCGGTTCGATCGTCAATAAAGATTGACACTTTGAGTGTCTATTTTTGAGGACAACAAAGAAATCAGTCATTTACCGGTACTGCGTCACAGCAGTTTTGGGCCCTTATGTCATAATCCGCCCGCTTTCCGGGAGCCTCCATGCCTCTGATTTCTCTGCTGCCCCTGTTCGGCATCAGCCTCTTGCTCCAGCGCCGATTCGGCCTGCGGGCGGCGCTGGCGCTCATGCTGGCGGTGGCCGGGTGGTTCACCGTGGTCTACGTGGGTGGGCTCGCCGGCGTGCTCAGGCCGGTCGCCATTGGCGTCTGGGTGCTGGGCGCGCTCCTGTTTGTCGTGATGCTCCCCGGCTGGGTGGCCCAGATGCGTCGCGACGGCGTCGACATCGTCTACGCACTGTTCGCGGTGTTTTGCCTGGCGTTCTGGTTCGTGCACCACGACAGCCAGTTTTTCTACTACGACGAGTACGGTCACTGGGGCATTTACCTGCGTGACATGTGGGCGCTCGACAGCTTCTGGCAGGCCGATAGTAATGCCCGCCACCTGCGCTATCCGCCCGCAGGACCGCTCTGGCAGTACGCATTCACCGTGTTTGCGCCGCGCGTCGACGCCAGCGCCTACATGGCGCAGTTCGTACTCCTTATCGCACCCGCCATGGTGCCGTTCGAAGGTCTGGGTTGGAAACGCCCGGGCTGGGTTATCGCGCTGACGCTGGGCGCCGTTGCCGGGCTTGCGAGCTTCGGCCACGGCGTGGCGAGCCTCTATGTCGACCACCTTGTGAGCACCTGGTTTGCGGGCGCGCTGCTCGCCTTCATGCTCGAGCGCAAGCCCTCGATTGGGCGCGTCGCCGCACTCGCGCTACCGCTTGTCGTGCTGAGCCTGCTCAAGGATGCGGGCCTGGCCTTCACGCTGGCGGCCGCGGGCATCATCGGCGTCGTGTGGCTCGCCGACCGCTGGAAAGACGACGGCGGCGGCCGCGCCTTGCTGACCGCGGTCGTCTGCGGCGTGCTGCTGGTCGCACCGTCGTTTGTGGCGCTTGGAAGCTGGTCGGCCAATCGAGATGCCGCGGGCGTCGTGCGCGAGACGCAGTCGTTGACTGGTGTCGTCGGCGGCCTCGTGCGGGGCGAGCGCGCGCTCGATGACGCCGCGACGGCCCAGATTCGCGAGCGTTACCGCCGCGTTTTCATGCACCAGCAACTGGCCAAGGACGACGTCTCGGCACAGTTCAACGCGTTCAGTTTCCCCCTGATGTCGTTGTATGAGGATCGCTTCCGAGTCTCGACGGCAAGCTTCTACCTCTTGTTCGCCCTGTTCTTCCTGCTCGTGCTCGGCTTGGGCAAGCCGCGCGGACAGACACTGCGTTGGTCGCTCTTTGCGATGGGCGCACTGGGAACGGCCGTGGCCTATTCGGCGGTGCTCTACCTGAGCTACCAGTTCGCGTTCGGGGAGCGCGGCCTGCTCGTGACCTCCTACATTCGCTACACGCATTCCGCGGCACTCGCATTGCTGCTCATCGCACTCGCGTCGCTGTCGCCCACGCACGGCCTGCTCGCGGGCACGAAACGCCTGGGCCGCGTGTCGCTGTCCACGGGCGGCGCCGCCATCGCGGCCGTGCTCGCATGGCTGTTTGTTCTCGAAACGCCCTACCTCAGGAACTTCACGGACAAGAACCCGCGGCTCGAACCACGCATTGCCGCTGAGCCGCTCATGCGCGAGATCAGAAGCTCCGTGGGCGGGCGCCGGCTCTGGGTCTACTTCCCCGTCGACCGGCCCAATGGCTTTTTGGGGCGCTTGATTCAGTTTCAACTGGCACCCACGCCGACCACCATCGAGCGTTCGGCCGAGTTCATCGCCCAGCCCAACGAGACGCTGGCCGCCGCGCTCGCCGACTACGACGTGCTCTGGTTCCCCGTGAGCAATGCCGACACGGATGCACGCGTCGCCGCGGCACTGGGCGTCGAGCTCAATGGGCGGTTTGTGGAGACACTCGACAACGGATCGGGGGACGCAGCATTCCGGCTCTACGAGTTTCGTCGCACACCATCAAACCCGGCTGAAGAAGGCGGCGACTGAGGTCGCTACAGCGATACGCCAGCGCGTGGCCAAGACTACGGAAACACCATGAAGCTCATCGTCCAGATTCCCTGCTACAACGAAGCCGAGAACATCGCAGACGTGATCGCCGCGATCCCGCGCGACATTAAGGGCGTCAATGAAGTCGCGGTGATGATCATCGATGACGGCTCGACGGACGACACCGTCAACGTGGCCCGCGCGGCGGGCGCCGACATCATCCACCGCAACCGCCGCAACCTGGGGCTCGCGCGCACGTTCCGCGCCGGCATCGACCGCGCGCTGCGCGAAGGCGCCGACATCATCGTGAACACGGATGGCGACGGGCAGTACCCGGGGCGCTTCATTCCCGAACTCATCACGCCGATCCTGAAGCATGAGGCCGACATCACGATTGGCGACCGCCAGACGCACAAGGTGGCGCAGTTCTCGCCGCTCAAGAAACTGCTGCAGCGTTACGGCAGTGCGCTCGTGGCGCGGCTGTCCGACCTCGACATCCCCGACGCCGTCAGCGGGTTCCGCGCGTTCAGTCGTGACGCCGCGTTCGATCTCAACATCGTGTCATCGTTCAGTTACACGATCGAGAGCCTGATTCAAGCGGGGCGCAAGCAGTACGCCGTGACGTCTGTGCCCATCGAGGTCAACGAGGTCACGCGCCCGTCGCGGCTGTTCCGCTCGATCCACCAGTTCCTGGCGCGCTCGGGCTCGACGATGTTCCGCATGTACGCGATGTACAAGCCGCTGCGCCTCTACGCCTACATCGGCACCCTGCTCATGTTGCTGGGCGCCGTCCCCGTCGTGCGTTTCATCATCTACTACCTGCTCGGCGACGGCAGCGGCAAGATCCAGTCCCTGATCGTCGGCACCGTGCTGCTGATCCTGGGCGGACTGGCCATCCTGTTCGGCATGCTCGCCGACCTCATCAGCTTCAACCGCCAGCTCAGCGAGATGACGCTGGAGCGCGTCCGCCGCATCGAAATCGCGCTTGAGGCCCACGAGACCCCCGTACACCCCGACGACGAGGGCTGAACGAGCCCGGATTACTGTCAAACGGTCGCTAACTTGGTTAGTATTGCGGCCAATTTCGTCGAACCGGACAGATAAGGCATGGCCGGCCACGCTCACGATGTGCTGTTACTCAACGGACCGAACCTCAATTTACTGGGGCGCCGGGAGCCGGGCATTTATGGTGCACGCAGCCTCGAGGACATCGTCACGGGCCTGCGCAAGGAAGCTGCAGCGCTGGGCATCGGGCTGACGGCCTTTCAAAGCAACGCAGAACACGAGCTCGTCGACCGCGTTCACGCTGCGGCCGACGACGGCACGGCGGCGGTACTTATTAATCCCGGCGCGTTCACGCACACCAGCGTGGCGCTCCGCGATGCACTGACGGGCATCGATCTGCCCTTTATTGAAGTGCACCTCTCAAACATCCACGCCCGCGAACCGTTTCGCCGGCACAGTTATTTCAGCGATGTGGCGCTGGGCTCGATTGTCGGGCTGGGAGCCACGGGATACACGCTTGCATTGCGTGCGATCGCGAGCCATCTGCAGCAGCAAGGCGGGGCCTGATCGCCGGGGGAACCAGAGCATGGACATCAGAAAAGTCAAAAAACTCATCGAGCTGCTTGAAGAGTCAGGCATCGCCGAAATCGAGATCACCGAAGGTGACGACGCCGTGCGCATCAGCCGCTACGCCAACGCGCCCGCAGCCGCACCGGTTGCCGTGGCTGCGGCTCCCGCACCGGTTGCAGCAGCGCCTGCACCCGCTGCTGCAGCGCCGGCTGCTGCGCCCGTCGAAGACGCCGCAGCCGCGGCCGAAGACGAAGGCCACGTCATCGATGCGCCTATGGTGGGCACCTACTATGCGTCGCCCGCGCCTGGCGCTTCGCCATTCATCCAGATCGGTGACCGCGTCAAAGCCGGCGACACGATCTGCATCGTGGAAGCCATGAAGATGATGAACCAGATCGAGTCCGACGCCGACGGCGTCGTGAAGTCGATCCGCGTGCAGAACGGCGAGCCCGTCGAATACGGCCAGGCTCTCGTCACGCTCGACACGCGCGCCTGATCGCCGGGGCTGGCTCATGCTGGAAAAAATCGTCATCGCCAACCGCGGCGAAATCGCGTTGCGCATCCTGCGCGCGTGCCGCGAATTGGGCATTAAAACGGTCGCCGTCTACTCGACGGCGGACAAAAACCTCAAACACGTGCTGCTTGCCGACGAGAGTGTCTGCATCGGGCCGCCGACCTCGACCGACAGCTATCTGAACAAGGCGGCCATCATCTCGGCGGCCGAGGTCACCGACTCCGTCGCGATCCATCCGGGCTACGGCTTCCTGTCCGAAAACGCAGACTTCGCCGACAGCGTCGAGAAATCGGGCTTTACCTTCATCGGCCCCAACGCCAAGTGCATCAAGCTCATGGGCGACAAGGTCGAAGCCATCAAGGCCATGAAGGAAGCCGGCGTTCCCACGGTGCCGGGCTCGGATGGTCCGCTGGGCGACGACCCCGACGAGAACCTCCGCATCGCACGCGACATCGGCTATCCCGTCATCATCAAGGCCGCCGGTGGCGGTGGTGGTCGTGGCATGCGTGTCGTGCACAGCGAGCCATCGCTCGTGAACGCCATCAACCTGACGCGTGCCGAAGCCGAGGCCGCCTTTGGCAACCCCGTCGTGTACATGGAGAAATTCCTCGAGCGACCGCGCCACATCGAATTCCAGGTGCTGGCCGACAAGCACGGCAACGCCGTGCACCTGGGCGAGCGCGACTGCTCCATGCAGCGCCGCCACCAGAAGGTCATCGAGGAGGCGCCCGCACCCGGACTGCCGCAGGCGCTGCGCGACACAATGGGCGAGCGCTGCGCACAGGCCTGCCTCGAAATCGGTTACTCCAACGCCGGCACCTTCGAGTTCCTGTTCCAGGACAACGAGTTCTATTTCATTGAAATGAACACGCGTCTGCAGGTCGAACACCCCGTCACCGAACTCGTCACGGGCATCGACATCGTGCGCGAACAGCTTTCAATCGCCGCTGGCGAGCCGCTGTCGTTTACGCAGGACGAGGTGGTCATGCGCGGTCACGCCATCGAGTGCCGCATTAACGCCGAAGACCCAAAGACGTTTATGCCGTCACCGGGCACGGTCGACCTCTGGCACGCCCCGGGCGGGCCCGGCGTGCGCGTGGAGAGCCACATCTACAATGGCTATCGCGTGCCGCCCTATTACGACTCGATGATCGGCAAGCTGCTGACTCACGGTGATACGCGCGACGTCGCGATCGCCCGGATGCGCGGCGCGTTGAGCGAAATGGTCATTGAGGGCATCAAGACCAACATCGAGCTGCACCTGGAGATCCTGCAACACGGTGCGGTGCTAGCCGGCGGCACAGATATCCACTATCTCGAGAAGCGGCTCGGTCTCTGACGCGCGACTATGGCCTGGCAGCAGGTAACGCTGGCGCTGGCTGAGCTCGACGCCGACACCGTGGAATCTGCGCTGCTCGCCGCGGGCGCCGTGGCCGTCACTTATACGGACGCGGCGGATCAGCCCATCCTGGAACCCGCGCCCGGTGAGGCGCCGCTCTGGCGCGAAGCGCGGCTCACGGCGTTGTTCCCCGAAGACGCAAGCATCGAACGCATCGGGCTGACGCTGGCCGCACAGCTTGACGGTCATGACCTGCCGGCCATGGACGTGAGCCTGTTGCCCGACCGCGAGTGGGAACGTGAGTGGCTGCGCGACTACCAGCCCATGCGATTCGCTGATCGACTCTGGGTGTTGCCGCACGGCGCTGACATCGATACGGGCGAGGATGTGGTGCTGCGTCTCGACCCGGGGCTTGCGTTCGGCACGGGCACCCACGCCACAACGGCGTTGTGCCTGACGGCGCTCGCGACGCGCCCGCCCGAGGCTGCGCGCGTGCTCGATTTCGGCTGCGGCTCAGGCATCCTCGCCATCGCGGCGCTCAAGCTCGGCGCGGCGACCGTACTGGCCACCGACATCGACCCGCAGGCGCTCACGGCGACACGGGAGAACGCCCAGGCCAACGGCGTGGCGGACCGGATCGAAACCGTGATGGCGCCCATGGCCCCCAAACCCGGCCAGTTCGACGTCGTGGTGGCCAACATCCTCGCGCAGCCGCTGATCGAGCTTGGCGCGATCATCGCGATGGCCGTCAAACCCGGTGGCAGGCTGCTCTTGTCGGGCATTCTGGCCGATCAGGCCAAAGCGGTTGCCAAAGCTTACGACCCGTTCGTTGAGTTCGACCCCACTGCCGTGCAGGATGGCTGGACCCTGCTCGAAGGCATTCGACGACGTGACTGATTCCGCGACAGAAACTCGCTGCCCCGCTTGCCACACCGTGTTCGCGGTTGAGGCCGAGGACCTCGAGCGCGCGGGTGGCAAAGTACGTTGCGGCGAGTGCATGCACGTCTTCGACGCCGTGGCGCACGCCACGACGGCTGCCGATTCCCAGGACGCGGCTGATGAAACCGTCGAGGTGGCGGCCGACCACGAGGGCTACGATCGAGCGACCGACGAGACGCCGCCCGAAGACGCAATAGAGGCGCCCTTCGATGTGGGCGAAGACCATGCCGCGAACATCGATGACGAGCAGTTCACCGCCACCAACTGGTTTATCGTCGACGAGGCCGGCGATCTGGCGCCCATCGATGCGACGACTAACGACGCCGAGGCCCCCGACGACGACGGCGAACTCGTGTTCGGTGCCGAGCCCGATCCCGAAGACAGCGGCGCCTTTCGCTTTGGCGACGATACGCCGCCTGACACGTTGCGCGCCGAGCTCGCGGCGCTCGTGGGCGAAGAACTCGTCGAGGAGGATGACGTCGCGGTTGAGGAAGAGGACGGCATTGCTGCGCTTGCAAATGCCGACACCGACGCCGCACCCGAACCTGAAGCGCCCGTCTCGGCCGAGCCCGAGTCCGAGGGCGACTGGGACGACCTGCTGGGCGAACTCGACGGCGCGCTTGAAGCGGGCAGCGAGGTCGACCTCGATTTCGTACTCGCTGATGCGGATGAGGCCGGCAACGAGACCTCGGTAGACCTCGACCTCACCCGCGCGACCGGGCAGACCGTGCAGCCCGACTTCGAGTTGCCCGACGATGCCCTGATGTCCGCGACGTCGGTGTCAACGCCCGCGCTGTCGATTCCGGAAGCAGGCGATTCGGACCCCGGGCCTGGCGCCGAGCTGACACTGGAAGGTGAGGCGCAGACAGAGGCCGAGTCGGCACTGTCACTTGAGGTCGACGCCCCCACCGAGCTCACACTGGAAGCCGAGAGCGACGATGCGTCAGCGTTGACCCTCGAATCGGAGGCATCGGACGCACTTACGCTCGAAGCCGACAGCGAGCCTGAACTGCACGCGGAGCAGGAGCCGGAACCAGAACCCGAGGTTGAGCCAGAGCCCGAATCGGAACCGGAGCCCGAGCCTGAGCCCGAGGCGCCCAGCGACCTCGAATCCGCCGAACGCGCACTCGATGCGGCTGCCGACCACGCGTTCGATGCCGGCGCCCTCGACGATCTCATGGCCGCCGCAGAAGCCCTGGACACAGGCGACCTGGCGCTTGAGACCGAAGCCGCCGTTGATGGCGACACGACGGGCGACGAAATCCCCGCCGACGAGGCCGAGAGCGAGGCCGAGCAGTCCGCAGACGATGAGACCGACGACGACCTCTCGAATACCGGCACCGTCGGCGAGGACACGATCAACGCCATGGCTGACGGCGAGCGCGGCGAAGTCATCGTACTGGGCGGTGAAGACACGCCCGCGCCGGAGGCAGCGAGCGCTGCGGCCGAACTCGTCATCGATGCACCCACGACGCCGAGCGAGGAACTCGAAGACGACCCCTCATTCGCCGAATCGATGATCATCTCGCCCGATCTCGCGCCCAAGGCGCCGCGACGCACGGGCCTCTGGTTCACGCTGAGCTTTGTGGCGCTCATCGGGCTCGCCGCACAGGCCGTGCACACCTGGCGCAACACGCTGGTCACACAGCCCTACTTCGAAAACGTGTTGCCCACCGTATACAGCACTCTCGGGCTCGATCTCACACCCGCCTGGGACATCCGGCAGTGGTGCGTGGAAACTTCGGGCGCCTTGGCCTCCGAGGCCGGACTCGATGTGGAGTCGGTGTTCTCGAATCGCGGCGATACCGCGCTGCCGCCCCCCGTCATCAAGGTGCGCATTGTTGATGCCTACAGCGACACGCTGGCCGCTACGATCATCGAGCCTCGCGATTACCTCGCGGGCGCCGTGCCCGAGCGCATCGCACCGGGCGGCCGCATCACGGCGCTGGCCCGACTTGACTACAACGAGCCGCGGCTCGACGGCTATGAAGTCTCGCTCTGCTATGCCGGCGAAGACGGCGCCCTGCGCTGCGGCACGGGTTGCCCGAACAATGACTAATGCGACTGAAGACCGCTACGGCGCGTTGCCGCGCGTGGGGCCGCACACGCTGACCAGCCGCGTGCTCCAGTCCCCGATGGCCGGTATCACCGATGCGCCGTTTCGCAAGCTGGCGCGCCGTTTTGGTGCGGCACTCGCGGCTTCGGAGATGACCACTGCCGACACGCGGCTCTGGCAAACCGCCAAGTCGCGGCACCGGCTCGATATCGACAGCGACGCCTCACCGCGCGTGGTGCAGATCGCGGGCAGTGAGCCCGCCCAGCTTGCCATTGCTGCGCGCGCGGTGGTGGATCGCGGCGCCGACATCGTCGACATCAACATGGGCTGCCCGGCCAAGAAGGTCTGCAAGAAACTCGCGGGCAGCGCACTGCTCCAGGACGAACCGCTCGTCGGGCGCATTCTCGATGCTGTTGTTGCCGCCGTTGAGGTACCCGTGACGCTCAAGACGAGAATCGGTTGGGACCTGGAGCACCGCAACATCGCGCGCGTTGCCGTCATGGCAGAAAACGCGGGCATCCAGGCCTTGGCGGTGCACGGTCGCTCGCGCGCGTGCAAGTACGGTGGGCAGGCGCAGTTCGAAGACATCGCTGCCGTTTGCGACGCGTTGTCGATACCGGTTTTTGCCAACGGCGATATCGATTCCGCTGCACGCGCCGAGGCGGTGATGTCGGCCACGGGTGCGGCCGGCGTGATGGTCGGGCGCGCCACACAAGGGCAACCCTGGCTTCTCGAATCGATGGTTGCGAGACTCGCGGGCGGAGCCCCCGTCGCGCCACTTCCAATCGAAAAATCGCATGCTATAGTACGCGACCACCTCGACGACCTTCACGCCTTTTACGGCGAGCGCAAAGGCGTCTTGATGGCAAGAAAACACCTGAACTGGTACTGCCGTACGTTTGGCATCACCGATCAGACCAGACGCGAATTGCTGCGCCTGCACGAACAGGATGCACAGCGCGAAATGGCGTTCAGGCTCTTCAATGGCGCGGATGGGAAGGATTCTCTAGCCGCGTAGCGCGTAGGCCTCAAAAAAGGGCGCCGCGTGTGCAGTCTTTTTTGGGGGAAGACGGACAGTGGTCGAAACGCGAACGGGCAGCAGTGGCAGCAAGGGGACGCGCAGGGGTGCTCCGGCACGGGTAAGCGCCAGCAGCAGAACAAGAAAGTCAGCCAAGACGGCGACACGCACTGCCAGCAACAAAAAGACTGCCAATAAGAAGAACGAGAAAAAGGCTGCCAAAGTGTTGCGCAAGGGCAAGAAGCCGCTCGCCACGATGACCGAGAGCGCGCTCGAGGACTACTTCAAGAAGCTCAACGGCACAGCCCCCGGCGACCTCTACGACCTCGTGCTCAGCGAAGTCGAACGCCCGCTGTTTCGTACCGTCATGGCTTACACCGAGGGCAACCAGAGCCGCGCCGCAGAAATTCTGGGCATCAATCGCGGCACATTGCGCAAGAAGCTCAAGGCGTACGCCATCTCCGTCGACTAAGTCGTTCAATTACGAGGCGAGGTAGCGCCATGGCCGTCCGGCGTGCGCTGATCAGTGTTTCCGACAAGACCGGCGTCGACGCGCTGGCGGTCAAACTTGCCGGGCACGGCATCGAAATCCTGTCGACGGGTGGCACCGCACGCGCTCTGCGCGACGCTGGTGTGGCCGTCACGGACGTCAGCGATGTCACAGGCTTTCCAGAGATCATGGACGGGCGCGTCAAAACGCTGCACCCGAACATCCACGGCGGCCTGCTTGGGCGCCGCGGCACCGACGACGCGGTCATGGCCGAGCACGGCATCACGGGCATCGACCTGCTCGTCGTTAACCTCTACCCATTCACGGCCACGATCAACACCGCGGGCACGACGCTGCCCGAGGCCATTGAGCAGATCGACATCGGCGGTCCCGCGATGATTCGCGCCGCCGCCAAGAATCACGCCGGCGTCGCCGTCGTTGTCGACCCGGCCGACTATGACGCCGTAACCGAGGCCATCGCCGCGGGCGACCTGCCCGAAGCCTTGCGCCAACGGCTTGCCGCGCGCGCCTTCGCGCACACGGCCGCTTACGACAGCCACATCGCCGACTACCTGGGCCGCGCCGCAAAGCAGCCGCTCGCGGGCGCCGAATACACACTGGGCGGCGCTCGGGTCGAGGCGCTGCGCTACGGCGAGAACCCGCACCAGTCGGCGAGCTTTTTCGCCGACGGCCGACAGCACCCGGGCACGCTGGCCGCAGCCACGATGCGTCAGGGTAAGGCACTGTCCTACAACAACATCGCTGACAGCGATGCGGCGCTCGAATGCGTGCGCCAGTTCGAGGCTCCGGCCTGTGTCATCGTCAAGCACGCCAATCCGTGTGGTGTGGCAGTCTGTGACGGCTTGCTGGCTGCCTACGACGCGGCGTTCGCCACTGACCCGACCTCGGCTTTCGGCGGCATCATTGCGTTCAACGCGCCGGTCACCGGCGAGGTGGCGCAGGCCATCACCGAACGCCAGTTCGTCGAGGTGGTGTTGGCGCCGTCATTTGATGCGGACGCACTCGAAGCGTTCGCGCAGAAAAAGAACGTACGCGTACTCGAGACCGGCCCGCTGGGCGCGCTGCCCGCCGCCGTTGACGTCAAGAAAGTCTCGGGCGGCTTTCTCGTGCAGGACCGCGATGACGGCGTTATCGGCCCCGACGACCTCAACGTTGTCACAAAACGCGCGCCCTCGGAGCGCGAGCTCGATGACTTGCTGTTTGCCTGGCGCGTTGTGAAGTTCGTGAAGTCGAACGCCATCGTGTTCTGCCGCGACGCCAAAACCATCGGCATCGGTGCGGGCCAGATGAGCCGCGTGTACTCAACGCGCATCGCCGCCATCAAGGCCGCCGACGAGGGTCTCGACGTCGCCGGCAGCGTCATGGCGTCCGACGCCTTCTTCCCCTTCCGTGACGGTCTCGATGCCGCCGCCGAACACGGCGCCACCGCCGTGATTCAGCCCGGCGGCTCGATCCGTGACGACGAAGTCATCGCAGCCGCAGACGAGCATGGCATTGCCATGGTCTTTACGGGCATGCGCCACTTCCGGCACTGACCCGCATGCGCGTTCTCGTCGTTGGCGGCGGTGGCCGCGAGCACGCTCTGGCCTGGTGCTGCGCCCGTTCGCCCCGTGTCGACGAAGTCCTCGTCGCGCCCGGCAATGCCGGCAGCGCGCAGGAACCGGGTGTCCGCAACGTGGCCGTGGCCGCCGGTGACATCGCCGGCCTCATTGACGTGGCCAGGCGCGAATCCGTCGACCTCGTCATCGTCGGCCCCGAACAACCGCTCGTTGACGGCATCGCCGACCAGCTTACGGCCGCAGGCATCGCCTGCTTCGGGCCCAACGCTGAGGCCTCGCAGCTCGAGGCCTCGAAATCGTTTACGAAAGCCTTCCTCGATCGCCACGGCATTCCCACAGCAAGCTTCGAGCGGTTCACAGCGTTTGATGCGGCCCGCGACTACATCGAGCGCACGGGCGCACCGCTTGTGGTCAAGGCCGACGGTCTGGCGGCCGGCAAGGGCGTCGTCGTCGCCGATAGCGTCGCGATGGCGGTAGAAGCCGCGCGCGCGATGCTCGTGGACGGACAGTTCGGCGACGCGAGCCGCGAGATTGTTGTCGAGGCGTTTCTCGAAGGCGAGGAAGCGAGCTTCATCGCCATCACTGACGGCAACACGCTGCTGCCGCTGGCCACCTCACAAGACCACAAGGCCCGCGACGAAGGCGATCGCGGCCCCAACACGGGCGGCATGGGCGCCTACTCGCCGGCCCCCGTGGTCACAGACGCCGTGGCCGAACACGTGATGCGTGACATCATGCTGCCGACGCTCGAAGGCCTCGCCAAAGACGGCATCGACTATGTCGGCTTCCTCTACGCGGGGCTCATGATCGACAGCACGGGCCAGGCGCGTGTCCTCGAGTTCAATTGCCGGCTTGGTGATCCCGAAACCCAGCCCATTCTCATGCGCCTGGCGTCCGACCTCACCGTGCTGGCCGAGGCCGCCATCGCGCGGACCCTGGATACCGTGTCGATCGAGTGGGACCCGCGCGCGTCGCTGGGCGTCGTCATGGCCGCAGGTGGCTATCCGGGCAGCTACGACAATGGCGCCGTCATCCGCGGTCTCGATGCGGTCGGTGACGCCGCCAAGGTCTTCCATGCAGGTACGCGCGAGGAAGGCGACGACATCGTTACCGCAGGCGGTCGGGTGCTCACGGTGTGCGCGCTCGGTGCCACCGTCGCCGAGGCGGCCGAGCAGGCCTACGCCGCGGCCGATGCCATCGACTGGAAGGACTGCTACCGGCGCAACGACATCGGCTACCGCGCGATCCAGCGCGAGCGTGATGGCTCATGATCAGCGTTGCTGAAGCCTGGGCCCAGATCGCGGCGCAGAAAATATCGCTCGGCACCGAGCGCATCAATATCGCGGATGCCGCTGGACGTGTGCTGGCCGAGTCGGTTTCCGCCGAACGCGATCAACCACCCTTCGACCGCGTCACCATGGACGGCATCGCCGTGCGCAACGCGAGCCAGACCCGGTTCGGTGTGGCGGGTACGCAGTTCGCTGGCGATGCACCGCTGACCCTTGAGGACGGCGGCATGGCCATCGAAATCATGACAGGCGCTGCCCTGCCCGCGGGTGCGAACACCGTGATCCCCGTGGAGCGTTACACGCGCAACGGCGACACGATCACACTCGAGGACGGCTACGCCGCCAACACGGGTCAGTTCGTGCACCGTCAGGGCAGCGACCATGTCGCGGCTACGACACTGCTCGAGCCTGGCCTGCGGCTGGGCGGTCCCGAAACCGCGGTGCTCGCCTCGGCGGGACTGGCTACGGTCGCCGTGTCCCGGCTGCCCCGTGTGCACATCGTGGCCACGGGCAACGAACTCGTCGCTGCAGGTAATCCCATCGCCGATCACGAGGTGCGGCTGTCGAACGGGCCGGCCATGAGCGTCATGCTCGCGGCTGCAGGCTACCGGGGCGCGCAGGCACACCACCTGCCCGACTCGCCCGAGGTTCTGCGCGAACGCGTAGGCGCCCTGCTCGACGCCGCCGATGTCATCGTGCTCTCAGGCGGTGTCTCGAAGGGCAAAGCCGATTACGTGCCCGACGTACTCGCTGACCTTGGGGTCACGCGGCATTTCCACCGTGTGGCGCAGCGCCCGGGCAAGCCCATCTGGTTTGGTACGGGGCCGTCAGGGCAACTGGTGTTTGGTTTACCCGGGAATCCCGTCTCAACGCTGGCTTGTTGCCGGCGTTACGTGGTGCCAGCGCTGGCGTTGGCCAGTGGCGAGCGCACAGCCCCGCCCAAGCAGCTCGCGCTGGGCGCGGACTGGCAATTTGGAGCGCCGTTGGCGGCCTTCGTGCCTGTGGTTCTGGAGATGGGAGACGCGGGTCTCGTTGCGACGCCGCTCTCGACCAATACGTCGGGCGACTTTACGGCACTCGCAGGCACCGACGGATTCGTGGAGCTGCCCGCCGACCGCGAACACTTCGCGGCCGGCGAGCACTATCCGTTTTTCGGCTGGACCGAACGCTCGAGTTAACGACGCATTGCGTCGAAGAACTGCGAGTTGGTCTTCGTGTCCTGCATCTTGTTGAGCAGGAACTCGACCGCGGCGAGCTCGTCCATGGGGTGCAGCACCTTGCGCAGTACCCACATCTTCTGCAGCTCTTCCGGGTCCGTGAGCAAGTCTTCCTTGCGCGTACCCGAACGGTTGATGTTGATCGACGGGTAAACACGTTTTTCGGCAATGCGGCGATCCAGGTGGATCTCCATATTGCCCGTGCCCTTGAACTCCTCGTAGATCACTTCGTCCATCTTGGAACCCGTGTCGACGAGCGACGTGGCCAGAATGGTGCGGCTGCCGCCCTCTTCGACGTTGCGCGCGGCACCGAAGAAGCGCTTCGGCCGGTGCAACGCGTTCGCGTCAACACCACCCGTGAGCACCTTGCCCGATGACGGGACAACAGTGTTGTAGGCGCGGGCGAGGCGTGTGATCGAGTCGAGCAGGATCACGACGTCACGCTTGTGTTCGACGAGGCGCTTGGCCTTTTCAATGACCATCTCCGCGACCTGCACGTGGCGGCTCGCGGGCTCGTCGAATGTCGACGACACGACTTCGCCGCGCACGGTGCGCTGCATCTCCGTGACTTCTTCGGGACGCTCGTCAATGAGCAGCACGATGAGGTCGCACTCGGGGTGATTCACCGAAATCGCCGTGGCGATGTTCTGCAGCAGCATCGTCTTACCCGCCTTGGGCGGTGACACGATGAGGCCGCGCTGGCCCTTGCCGATGGGTGCGACGAGATCAATGATGCGCGCCGTCAGGTCTTCCTTGCTGCCGTTACCCTGTTCGAGCTTGAGGCGATCGCGCGGGAACAGCGGCGTCAGGTTCTCAAAGAGCACCTTGCTGCGCGTGTTCTCGGGCGGCTCGTGGTTGATCTGGCCAACCTTGAGCAGCGCGAAGTAGCGCTCGCCGTCTTTGGGCGGACGGATCAGACCCGACACGGAATCGCCCGTGCGCAGGTTGAAGCGACGGATCTGGCTCGGCGACACATAGATGTCGTCCGGGCCTGCCATGTACGAGCTGTCGGCCGAGCGCAGGAAGCCGAAGCCGTCCTGCAGGATCTCGAGCACGCCATCACCGTAGATGTTCTCGCCGTTCTTCGCGTGTGCCTTGAGCACGGCGAAGATGATGTCTTGTTTGCGGGAGCGGGCGAGGCCTTCGAGGCCCATGGATTCGGCGAGCTCGACAAGGCCGGCAGGCGGCATGTTCTTGAGCTCGGTGAGGTTCATGGCCTGCTTGCTCTGTTCGAGTTCGTCGGCCGAAATCACCTCGAGGCCGCTGCCGTCATCAAACGGCAGATCGCTATGCTGACGCTTGCGATTGCCCTTGCGACGCGACTTCTTCTTGCCGCCCTGGTTGTTGGAGCGCGATTGCTGTTGCGAACGGCCCCGGCTGCTGGTTGCTGTAGTCAAAGCTTCACTCACAGATTGCTTTCAATAAATTCGCCGAGCGCCGATTTCGACATGGCGCCTAGCTTCTGCGCCTGCACAGCACCGTCCTTGAAGATCATCAGGGTCGGGATGCTGCGGATGCCGAACTTCGGCGGCGTGTTGGGGTTTTCGTCGATGTTGATTTTGGCGATCCGAAGGCGACCTTCGTATTCGTCAGCGGCCGCATCGAGCAACGGCGCGATCATCTTGCAGGGTCCGCACCACTCGGCCCAGAAATCGAGCAGGACCGGTACGTCCGACTGCAGGACATCAGTCTCGAAATTGGCGTCGTTGGTTTGTGTGATCTTCTCGCTCAACGGTGTTACCCCTGGTGTATTTGGCGTGTGGACAGATGGTGTTTCCGCTCAGGAAACAAACATTCAGATTGAATTTGGATAGAGTTTTGAAACGTTTGGAGGCGTTGGATTGGATGCCGTTCGACGCGGCTTGAGTGCGGCTGCCGCGGAGCGGTTGTAGGTCCGCCGACGTCCCCGCCCGTCCCAGGCAGTGGGTGACTCGGCGCTCTGTATCAGGCACTATGCGCTGGCTTGGCCGTGCCGTTGATGTACTTACCGTCCCGGTGAGCTCTTTCGGTGGCTTCGGCCCGCGCCTGCCGGCGCATGGCACTTAAGCAGTGCATTCCGACGGCTCTTGCGACGATTTGCCGAGACTTGGGTGCGCCTTTATGGCTGCACACGAGCTTCGAGAGCGGGTACTTAAGCGTCCTGGGTTATAGATCTTATTGGGAGCTTTTGTGGACGCTGCAACGGCAGTTGCGCTTTGCTGAGGTAATTTCACCCGTTCGCGGGCCATTTTGCAAGTGTTTGCACCATGAAATTGACCACCGGGCGGTGGGGTGCAGCCAGATAAGAATTTGAAAACACACTATGTCTGACGACCACCTCTCCGAACTTGAATTCTCGAGCCTCGAGCTGCCCGATTTGCTGCGCCGTGGCATCGAGGACGCGGGCTTCAGCCACGCCACACCGATTCAGGCACAAACACTACCGCAGGCACTTGCGGGCAAGGACGTCGCAGGCCAGGCCCAGACGGGTACCGGCAAGACGGCCGCTTTCCTGATCGCGCTCTACAACCAGCTCCTGGGCTCGGGTACGACGCGCGACGACGGCGACAGTGGCATTCGCGCCCTGGTGCTGGCACCAACGCGTGAACTGGCCGTACAGATCGCCGACGACGCCGCCGTTTTGGGCAAACACACAGGGCTCAAACTCGGCCTCGCCTACGGCGGCCGCGACTACGAAAAGCAGCGCGACATCATCGCAGCGGGCGTTGACGTGCTCGTTGGGACACCGGGCCGCATCATCGACTACTTCAAGCAGCGCGTGTTCCACATGAACCAGGCGCAGGTGCTCGTGCTCGACGAAGCCGACCGCATGTTCGACCTCGGCTTCATCAAGGACATCCGCTATCTGCTGCGCCGGCTGCCGCCCGCCAGCGAACGTCTCAACCTGCTGTTCTCGGCCACGCTGTCCTACCGCGTCATGGAACTGGCCGCGGAGCACATGAACGACCCCGAGCTCATTCGCGTCGAACCCGAAAAGGTCACAGCCGATCGTGTCGAGCAGAGCATTTACTACCCGTCCAACGACGAGAAGATTCCGCTGCTCATCAAGCTCATGCGCGAAATGGACAACATCGACCGCACGATGGTGTTCGTCAACACGAAACGCGAAGCCGAGCGGCTTGAGGACACGCTCAATGCCAACGACATCCAGGCGAGCGCCATCTCGGGTGACGTGCCGCAGAAGAAGCGCCAGCGCATGCTCAAGTCGTTCCAGGAAGGCGAGCTCAAGGTGCTCATCGGCACCGACGTCGCCTCGCGTGGCCTGCACATCGACGACGTGACACACGTTTTCAACTACGACCTGCCTCAGGACCGCGAGGACTACGTGCACCGCATCGGTCGCACGGCCCGCGCTGGCGCATCGGGTACGGCGATCAGCTTCGGCTGCGAGCAGTACGTGATCTCGTTGCCTGACATCGAGAACTACATCGGCTTCCGCATTCCCGTCGAGAGCTTTGACCACGAAGACCTGCCCGAGATCGAACGCCCGCCCCGACGCCCGCGTCGCAGTGGCCCGGGTCGCGGTGATGGCCGTGGCCGCAGTGGTGGTGGCGGTGGTGGTCGCCGACGCAGCGGCGGTGGTGGTGGTGGCAGCGGCAGCCGTTCCGGTTCCCGCAATGGCAAGCCCGCCGAAAGCGAGCAAAAAGCGGCGTCCAGCGAAGGTGGCGACAAGCCGCCGCGCAAGCGTCGTCGGCGCCGTCGGCGCAAGCCCTCGGGCGAAACGACGGGCGCCAAGACCGACGCCTGAGTCAGTCGCCGAGCAGCAGTTCGGCCACGTTCTCCACCGTAGGCAGGCCAGGCAAGTCGCGAGACGGCCGGCTCGTGTCCGGCCGCCGCAATCCCAGCACGGCACCCAGCCCAAACGTCTGGCCCGCGTGCAGTACGGGCGCCGAATCATCGATCAGCAGGCAGTCGCGCCGGTCAATGCGCTCGACCTGCGAGAACCGCTGCCAGAACGTCTGCGTTTCCTTGGGCGCACCGAAATCCTGTGAACTGTAGGCCGCATCCATGTGGGTCAGCACCTGGGTGCGTTCGTCCTTGAGCTCCAGCAGCTGGCGCACGGAGTTGGTCACAAGCACGAGACGGTAGCCCCCAAGCCGCGCGCGGTGCAGAAACGCCTCGGCGCCCTCAAGCCAGGCGATGCGATCATCCTGAGCGCGTTTCACAGCCATCACATCGAAGTCGAGCGCGTCGCTCCAGTCGTCAAGGCAGTACCAGTTCATCGTGCCGCGCAGTCGCTCGATGCGCCCGAGGATGCGCTGCCGGGCCTCGGCCTCGCTGACGGCCTTCTCGGCAGCAAATGCTGCGGGTAGCGCCTCCAACCACACATAGTTGTCGTAGGCGAGATCGAGCAACGTGCCGTCGAGGTCGAGCAGCAGGGTCTCGCGGTCGTCAAACAGGTGGTCCACGTGGGCTCCGGGCGGCGTAGTCGGCTGATCGGTCTCTTGGTACCATCCGCCGCTCTTTGGAAGCAGCGACGCCGATCATGACGCAGAATCTTGATTGGGTGGTTGCACTGGCACGGCGTGCCGGCGCAGCGATCCTCGACGTGTACGGTACCGAATTCGAGGTCACCGAGAAAGACGACGCGACCCCGCTCACGCGCGCCGACCTCGCTGCCCATCATGTCATCGTAGACGGCATTGCCGCGCGCGACGCGCACACGCCCGTCATCAGCGAGGAAGGCGGCCTGCCCGACTTTGATGTGCGCAGCACCTGGAACCGTTACTGGCTCATCGACCCGCTCGACGGCACCAAGGAATTCGTCAACCGCAACGGCGAATTCACGGTCAACATCGCACTCATCGAGAACCACGCGCCCATTTTTGGCGTCGTGCACGTACCCGTGCCCAACGTCACCTACGTCGGCGACACGGTCAACGGCGCCATCCGCATCGACGGCGACACGCCGCCCGAGGAAATCCGAGTCACCCGCAAAACACCCGAGAAGGCCCGTGTCGTCGGCAGCCGGTCTCACGCCAGCGCAGCGCTGGGCGCGTGGCTAGCGGCCATCGGCGACCACGAGGTGGTACCCATGGGCAGCTCACTCAAGTTTTGCGTTGTCGCCGAAGGCGGTGCCGACGTCTATCCGCGCCTCGGCCCCACGTCCGAGTGGGACACAGCCGCAGCGCAGGCCGTGGTTGAGGCCGCCGGCGGTCGCGTCGTGCGTACCGACGGCACACCGCTTGCGTACAACACGAAAGCCGATATTCTGAACCCACACTTTGTGGTTATCGGCAGTCGGTCACGCGACTGGCTCGCGCCACTCGCGCAGTGAGGCCGGCTGGGGCATGGACGACAACATCAGAGAGATCGTCGATCACGAATCGCTCGACACGCTGAGCAAGCTCAAGGAGCTGCGCGTCATGCACCGCGATCTCGACGACCTCATCGACCGCCATTCCCACGACATCACCGTGGATCAGGTGCGGCTGCGTCGACTCAAGAAGCGCAAGCTCTCACTCAAGGACGCCATTGCGCGCCTCGAGTCCGAGATTATCCCTGACCTGAACGCCTGACGTCCGGCGTGTAGACGGCGCCGATGTGCGCCTCGCCTCTAGCGTCGGCCAGCGCCACCTGCCGGCGTCGTTCCTCGAGCCGCGCCCGCTGCTCGGCCGTCAGATTACCCACGCAGTGCGCGCAGCAGATGCCTGGCTCATAGTCCAGGTGCGCCAGGTCTTCGGGTGACAAGGCCCGCCGACACCCGTGGCACTGCACGTAGTCGCCGGGCGCGAGATCGCGATCAACCGCGACACGCGAGTCGAACACGAAACACTCACCCTCCCACTTCTGCTCGAGCTCGGGATCAGCTGCCACGGCATCGAGATAACCCAGAATGCCGCCATCGAGTTGATAGAGGTTTTCAAAGCCCATGTCGCGCATGACCGCCGTGGCCTTCTCGCAGCGAATGCCGCCCGTGCAGAACATGGCGACGGGCCGCTCGCGCGCATCACCGAGCTCGCGCTCGACGTACGCCGTGAACTCCCGAAATGACGTTGTGCCCGGATCGACGGCACCTGTGAACGTCCCGACCTCGATCTCGTAGTCGTTTCGGGTGTCGATCACGAGCGTTTCGGGGTCATCCAGCAAGGCATTCCAGCGCGCCGCGTCGACGTGCTCGCCCTGCCCGTCGGCCGGGTTCACCTCGGGATGCCCCATCGAGACAATCTCATCGCGATACTTGATGCGCAGGCGTCGGAACGGCGCCTCATCTGCCTCAGACCAGCGGCCTTGAAGACTCGCGAAGCCCGGCTGCGTGTCGAGCCACGCGAACAGAGCGTCGAGCGCTTCCCGCGGCCCCGCGAGCGTCGCATTGAGACCTTCCTGCGCGACGATCGCCGTCCCCAGCAAGCCGCGACTCGCGGCCGCGGCGCGCATGGCTTCACCCAGCGCGCGCGGATCCGCAATGCGGGTAAAGCGATAGAAGCTGACAACCTGGCACCGGTTCATCCGAGCATTATCCCATAGCGGCGTGGGGCATCGCTGGGTTGGTTTGGCCTCAAGATTGCCGGGCTGCGGTCAGGGAGTGCGGTTTCCCGGGGGCGCTCGAGTACATCCCTGTATCGCTTGCTGGCCGACATCCCTGTCGGCCACCACCCCGGGAAACCGCACTCCCTGCCCACAACCCTGCGTCGACGCGGCGGAGAGGTTGCGCCGACCCATCGGATACGTTGTGGCAGGCGTGTCTGCGGCGATAGGTATTCGGCGGGGTGTCAGGCGACATGGATGTCGCCTGCCAAGCGATACAGGGATGTACTCGAGCGTCCCCGACGAATACCTATCGCCGCGGACACGCCGGTCAGACTTCTGACGGGATGAGGTAAGACGACGCGTCAGTCGTCGTCGCGCTCCGTCACTTCGGTGACGGTGAGGATGCTGTGGCGCAAAGGCTCGCCGAGGACGAGACGCGCATCGCGCTCAATGGCCTCGAACGAGAGTTCGAATTGAAGCTTGCCGTCGCCGTTGACATGGATGGTGCCCTGCTCGCGCAGCGTGCCCAGGAAGCCGCGGAATAGCTTACGGTCGAAGAAGTCTGGCGAGCGCAGGCCGTAGATGATCGAGAGGCGCTCGGCACAGAGCTGGCAGAACTCCTCGAGGCGATTTTGGGTGAGCTTGCCGCTGCCGAATCGATTCATGAGTGCGATGGTCATGAAGTAACGCTGCAGCACGGGCACCACGGACTGGCCCAG
This sequence comes from uncultured Gammaproteobacteria bacterium, assembly GCA_937899415.1. Classification (GTDB taxonomy): domain Bacteria; phylum Pseudomonadota; class Gammaproteobacteria; order Steroidobacterales; family Woeseiaceae; genus CALBPI01. The sequence goes on from CALBPI010000056.1 coordinate 32,330, forward strand.
TTGCGTCAGCGCAAAGGCTTCGGGGCTGCCTGCAGGTGGGCGCAGCAGCACGTTGCCGTCGCGTCGCAGCAGGCCCGAGCTGACCATAGCATTAATAATTCGTTCGACGACCGTGTCCAGTTCGTCGGGACCGAAGTGCAGGCGCATCTCGGCACGGACGTGCGGCGCGGTCAGGCGGATCAAGCGCTTGAGTTCATCGAGCTCGAGTGCGTTGCCGTGGATGTAGCAGGCGGCAACGAGACCGTGCAGAGCAACGAGGTGCAGGACGTTGTTGCGGAAGTAGGTCAGCAACACCGCATCGCGCTCGGCGAGGTTGACGATGTCGCCGAGCGGGTGCGACTCGACGCTGATGACCTTCATGCGCAGGCCGTGGGCGATGATGTCGCCGGGCGATATGTCGGGCACGGTCGCCACCGTGCTGTAAGGCGTCAGCGCGTACAGTGACTGGTAGAGCGCAAGCTGGCGTTCGAGGTCGGCGCGCGCCATCTTGAGACGCGGCGTGCCCAGTAGCGCGAGCGCCAGCATGCTGATGGGTGTTGCCGCGGCCGCGGCATTGATGCGTTCGAGGATCTCGCCGCCCAGGCGGTCTACAACCTGTGGCATCCAGTCGGGGCGTTCGCCCGGGGTGAGCTCCGTGTCGCGCCAGCCCGGCACGGCGGCGTCGAGCGTCTCGGCAAGATCAATGGGCTCGCCGATGTTGACGTAGACGCGGCCGAAGTGTTCGCGCAGCGCACCCAGCGAGCGGAACAGTCCGCCCAGCGACTCTTTCTTCTTGCCACGACCGCTGAGCTCGCCGATGAACGACGTGCCCTCGATGAGGCGCTCGTAACCGAAATAGACCGGCACAAATTTCACGGGGCGCCGCGCGTCCTCGAGAAACGCGCGCACGGTCATACTGATCATGCCGCCCTTGGGCGCCAACAAACGTCCGGTGCGGCTGCGACCGCCCTCGATGAAGTACTCGATGGGGTAGCCGCGCGTTTGCAGCGCCTTCAGGTAGGCGTGGAACACGGCAGCGTAGAGCCGGTTGCCGCTGAAGGTACGACGCAGGAAGAACGCGCCGCCGCGGCGCAGGATCGCCCCCACGACGGGCAGGTTGAGGTTGATGCCTGCGGCCACGTAGGGCAACGAGAACCCGCGGCGGTAGAGCACGAACGAGAGCAACAGGTAGTCGAAATGGCTGCGGTGGCACGGCACGTAGACGAGTTCGTTGCCCTCTGCAGCGGCCTCAAGCGTCTCCAGATTATTGAGCTCAATGCCATCGTAAATCTTGTTCCAGACCCAGAGCAGCAGCCGTTCCAGAATGCGCACGGTCGGGTAGGACAGGTCGGCAGCGATCTCGTAGGCGTACTTGCGCGCCTTCTTTTCGGCGCGTCGGCGCTGGCGCGAGCCCGGCGCACCCTCCGCCTGCACAAGCGTGCGTACAGGCGCTTCGGCCAACACCTCACCGATGAGTGTGCGGCGGTGCGAGAGGTCGGGGCCGACCGTGGCCTCGCGGCGCAGCCGGAAGTGAACGCGCAGCACGCGCGAGGTCTTTCGGAACGTGCGCGCCGCGTCCTGGCCTTCGCGCAGAATCGGTGCGAGCTCGAGCGGCTCCGAGAAATGCATAAGCGTGTGGCGGCCGTGCAGCAGCGTGGTAATGAAACGGCGTGTGCGGCCCGCCACGTGCCAGTCCTCGGAAAAGAACAGCGAGAACAGGCTGCGTTCCTTGCCCGGCGAGCGCCCCCAATACAGCGCTACCGGAACGAGATAGATGGGCAACGCATCGACCGTGGTCGCCGACGCCTCCCGGGCATCGACAGCCAGCCCCACGAGCCGGGTCAGGCGTCGCGACTGCTGGCGCGACAGGCGGCGCAGCAACCAGCCCGACATTTTGCGTAACACCACGACAGAGCGGCCGAGGCCCTCGTTACCGAACTCGAGTTCATCCGTCGGCGCGGGGAGCCCGAGCTTTTCGCAAGCCGCGTTCAGCGCGAGGAAATCGGCGAGCCCCCCATTCTCGAGCACGTAGCACACGCGCACGGCCGGGTCGGCCGCCAGCGATTTCACGCGCTCAATGTGCGCCGGCGGCTGCAGCTCCGGACGGACCCAGAGTCGCATGACGCGCGACAGCCCCGAATACAGGCTGCGGCTCAGTGGATTCATTCGATGTCAGTCCCCGGGGCCGCCTCCGTGACGGCCTTGTCCCCGCGCGCATTGTAGCGCAGCACGCCCCCCTCCAGACGCCGCTTGAAATGCTTCGGTCGCTGCGCAACGCTGTCTGCCGACACCCCATTGCGGGTCTTGGAGTCACCATGCAGCCTGAAGCCGCCCTGGCGCGCCCGGACGTTCCCGACGCGCGTGAGACCGCCCTGTTCCTCGACGTCGACGGCACCTTGTTGGCGTTCGCCGAAACGCCCGACGCGGTCGTGGTCGGTGCGGCACTGCGAACCTTGCTGGGCGACCTTCATAGAGCCTGCGGCGGCGCGCTCGCGCTTGTGAGCGGTCGCAGCATCGCCGCGCTTGATGGTCTGTTCGGTCCGCTCGAGCTGCCCGCAGCGGGTTCGCACGGGCTCGAGATTCGGACGGACGGGCGCATTCATGAGCTCGGCATCCCGTTGCCCGACGTCGCCATCGACCGCATGCAGGCGCTGGCCGCCACGCACGCCGGCAGCCTGTTCGAACACAAACGCTTCGGTGGCGCCCTGCACTACCGGCGCGCCGCCGAACATCGCCCGGCGCTGACCACGGCGATGCACGGACTTGCGCGCGAAGTCGGTTCGGGTTTCGAGCTCATCGAGGGCAACCACGTGCTCGAGCTCAGTGCCGCCAGTGGCAATAAAGGCAGCGCCATTCGGTTCCTGAGCACGCGTGCGCCCTGGCGGGATCGGCAGCCCGTGTTTATCGGCGATGACACGACGGACGAGCCCGGCTTCGAGGCCGTCAATGCGATGGGCGGTTTGTCGATCCGCGTGGGGCAGCGCCCGAGCACCGCAGCGCGCTGGCAACTGGACAGCATCGACGCGGTGCAGGCATGGTTGCGGACGCTGGCGGGGGCCAACTGACGAGAGACGATGCAAGACCAAAGCAACAACCTCGATCTCGGCATCATCGGTAACTGCCAGATCGCCGCCCTCATCGACAGCCGCGCGCGCATGGTCTGGGCCTGCTGGCCACAGCTCGATGCCGACCCCGTGTTCTGTCGCCTGCTGCAGTCGGACGCCGTGCAGGCCGACCCCGACACACCCGGCAGCTACGCCGTGGAGCTCGACCGCTTTTCGCACAGCGCGCAGCGTTACCTGCGCAATACGGCCATCATCGAGACCACGCTCTACGACGACCAGGACGGCGCCGTGCGCATCACGGACTTTGCTCCGAGACACGCCTACCTGGGTCGCATGTATCGGCCGATCATGTTGCTGCGACGCATCGAGATCGTGGCCGGCGCACCCCGGATTCGGATCCTGCTGCGGCCCGCGCACGACTATGCGGCATCGGCACGCAACCGCGTACGCGGCAGTAACCACATTCGTTACGTGGGCGACGGCGAGCACACCATGCGGCTCACCACTGACGCGTCGATCAGCCGGGTCATCGACGGCTCGTGGTTTGTGCCAGACCGCACGCTGCACCTGATCCTTGGCCCCGACGAGAGCGTTACCGAGTCTCCGGCTGAGTGCTTCCGCACCAACTTCGACGCCACGTCCGATTACTGGCAAAACTGGTCACGCGGCCTGTCGATTCCGTTCGAGTGGCAGGCGGCCGTGATTCGTGCGGCCATCAGCCTCAAGCTCTGCACCTTTGAAGACACAGGCGCCGTCGTTGCGGCCGTGACCACATCGCTGCCCGAGGCGGCCGACAGCGGGCGCAACTGGGACTACCGCTTCTGCTGGCTGCGCGACAGCTACTTCGTGGTGCACGCACTGAACCGACTCGGCGCGACGAAGACCATGGAGGCCTACCTCGGCTACATCACGGCACTCGTGGCCGACATGCCGGCCGACGGGCTGCAGCCCGTGTACGCCATCAACGGCGATGCGGACTTGACGGAACGTACAGTCGACTCATTGGCCGGTTACCGCGACATGGGCCCCGTGCGTGTCGGCAACCAGGCCTACGAGCAGATTCAGCACGACGTCTATGGCGCCGTGGTGCTCTCGGCCACGCAACTGTTCTTCGACGAGCGGCTGGCCAACCCGGGCGGTCCCGCGATATTCGAGCGACTCGAGATCCTCGGCGAGCAGGCTGTAGCCGTGCACGACCAGCCTGACGCCGGCCTCTGGGAATATCGCGGCAGGAAGCGCGTGCACACCTTCTCGACGCTCATGTGCTGGGCGGCCTGCGACCGCCTCGCGCACATCGCGCAGCAACTGGCGCTGGGCGACCGCGCCGAGTACTGGCGCGCGCACGCGGACACGATTCGCGGTGTCATAGAGCGCGAGGCCTGGGACGAGGACCAGCAGGCCTACACCGAAAGCCTGGGCCGCCCGGAGCTCGACGCGAGCCTGCTCATGATGCACGAGCTCGGCTTCGTCGCCGCCGACGACCCGCGTTTCGTCGGCACCGTGCGCGCCATCGGTGCCGCACTCAAACGTGGCCACCACCTGTTCCGCTACAACGCGGCCGACGACTTCGGCGAGCCCGAGAATGCCTTCAACATCTGCACCTTCTGGTACATCGAGGCGCTGTCGGCCATGGGTGAGCACGCCGAGGCGCGCGAGATGTTCGAGCACATCCTCGACTGCCGCAATCCGCTGGGCCTGCTCTCCGAGGACATCAACCCCGACGACCTGAACCTCTGGGGCAACTTCCCGCAGACCTATAGCATGGCCGGCATCATCAACGTCGCCATGCGGCTGTCACGAAGCTGGGAAGACGCGCTGTGACGACGCCATGAGTGACACTGGCAACCTCATCATCGTCTCCAACCGCGTCGCCAAGCCCAAACCCGGCGGGCGCGCTGCGGGCGGCCTCACCGTCGGCATCCTGGGCGCGTTGCGCGACCAAGGCGGCACCTGGTTCGGGTGGAGCGGCAAGCTTGTCGATCGAGAGCCGCGCGATGCCCAGATCAGCGAGCACGACAACATCCGCTTCGCGACGATCGACCTCAAGGGCGAGGACTACGAAGCCTACTACAACGGCTTCTCCAACCGCGCGCTCTGGCCGCTGTTCCATCACCTGCTCGCGTTCTTCTCGTTCGACCGCGCCGACTTCGAAGGTTACTTCCGGGTTAACCAGATCTTCGCGCGCAAACTCGTGCCGCTGCTTGAGCCCAACGACACGATCTGGATCCACGACTACCACCTGATCCCGCTGGCCGGTGAGCTGCGCAAAGCCGGCGTGCGTAACCCCATTGGTTTCTTTCTGCATGTACCGTTTCCGGGCTATGACATGCTCGAGAGCCTGCCCAACCACGAGTTTCTCATCCGTTCGATGTGCGCCTTCGACGTGGTCGGCTTTCACACCCAGCGCGACCTTGACTCGTTTCACGAAGCAGTGAAGCAGCCTGAAATCGGCGGCACCGTCGACAGCGACGGCCGCATCCACATCGGCGGTGGCAGCTTGTTCGCGGGCGTGTTCCCGATCGGCATTGATGTTGAGGAAGTCTCGGGCCTCGCGGACAGCATGTACGACGACGCCGAAGTTACGGCCATGCGCCAGAGCCTTGATGGCCGCGAGATGATCATTGGTGTCGACCGGCTCGACTACTCGAAGGGCCTGGCGCTTCGCTTCCGCGCCTACGAGAGGCTGCTCGAGAACCACCCCGCGCATCGCAAGCACCTCACGCTCATGCAGATCGCACCGCCCACGCGGGTTGGCATTCGCGCCTACGACGAAATCCGCAACGAACTCGAGCAGGCCTCCGGTCAAATTAATGGGCGTTTCGCCGACACGGACTGGGTGCCGATCCGTTACCTGAACAAAGGCTTTTCGCGTGCCACGCTCATGGGCTTCTTTCGCTCAGCGCAGATCGGGCTTGTGACGCCCGTCCGCGACGGCATGAACCTCGTGGCCAAAGAATACGTGGCCTCGCAGGACCCCGAGTCACCGGGCATGCTGGTACTCTCGCGTCTCGCGGGTGCTGCCCACGAACTCGAGACAGCCGTGCTCGTGAATCCTTATGATATCGACGACGTCGCCGACGGCATCAACCGGGCGCTGGTCATGCCCGTCGAAGAGCGGCGCGAACGACACAGCGAGATGATGACCGTGCTGCGTCACAACGACATCACGGCGTGGCGGCAGCGCTTCGTGGAAGCACTGCACGCGGAGCGCAAGACATGAAACTGGCAACAGCCCAGAAGCGCTGGCTCATCGCCGATATCGGCGGCACCAACTCGCGGCTTGCAGTCTGGCACCCGGGCAAAGGGCGCGGCGAACTCGTCGACCTGCGCAAGCTCTCGAACACCGCTTACGTTCAAATTGATGACATGCTCGGCTCCTACCTCGACGGCTACACGGGCGACGCACCCACGGGCGCCGTGCTGGCCATTGCGGGCCCTGTGACGGGCGACAGCATCAGCCTGCTCAACATCGACTGGTCCTTCACGGTGGCCGGGCTGCGCGAGCGTCTGGGGCTTGGCGAGCTCGTCGTGATTAACGACTTTGAAGCACTCGCGCACGTCGCGCCCGTGCTGCGTGACGATGAGTATCGGCAAATTGGTGGTGGCGCGGCCGACCCCGACGCGCCCGTCGTGCTGGTCGGCCCGGGTACCGGGCTTGGTGTCGCCAGCCTGATACCGACGCCCGAGCGCCACATTGCGGTGCCCGGAGAAGGCGGCCACCGCAGCCTCGCAGCGGCCAGCGCCGAAGAGGCGCGCATCATCGAAACCGTGCGGCGACGCTACAGTCACTGCTCGGCCGAGCGTGTACTCTCGGGCGCAGGGCTCGCCATGCTGCACGAGATTCTGCACGACGAAGCGCTCTCGGCGGCCGAAATCAGTCGCCGCGGCAAAGACGGCGACGCCAAGGCGCGCGCCACGTTTGAGCAGTTCTTCCTGTTCCTGGGCACCGTGGCAGGCGATCTCGCGCTCACGCTGGGCGCGCACGGCGGTGTCTACATCGGTGGCGGCATCGTGCTCGCCAACATCGAGCTGTTCGCCGAGTCCGGGTTTCGCGAACGCTTCGTCGACAAGGGGCGGTTTCGCGACTACCTGGATGCCATCCCGACGCGCGTGATCACACTCGATACGCCAGCGCTAGTCGGCCTGGCCGGGCTCGTCGCGACGCTGTAGTCCTCAGGCCTCGAGCGTGCCCTCGGCAAAGCGCACGCTGTAACCACCAATCCACACGCGCGCGACGGCACCGGCGCGCTTCTCGGTGCGCGCTTCGAGCGCACTCGGTCGCCCCATCACAACGCCCTGTGAAATCGACCAGCGCGCATCCAGTGCATCGCGCGCATCAAGCGCCGTCAGCAACCCCACGAGTGCGCAGTTGGCACTGCCCGTCGCCGGGTCTTCAGGGACCCCGTCGTGAGGCGCAAACATGCGGGTGTCGAGCCGCTCGCGGTCACCATCAGGATCGAGGCGAACGTAGCAGTGGATATCGGTGTTCATGCCCGCCGCCAGGGCTGCATCAATGGCCGCCGTGTCTATCTTCGCCCGCGCCAGTGCCTCGGCGCTGGCCAGCTCGACCATGAGAAACGGCAGACCCACGGATGCCTCCTGCGGCGGATGCCGGTTGGTCACGATATCGTCCGGCGCCAGCCCGAGTATTGTGGCGAGCTGCTCAGCAGGCCAGGTGGCACCCAGCGACAAAGCCCCGGGCGCCTCGAGCTCGCACCAGGTGCCCGCGTCGCGCGACTCGATGCGCACTGGCACACGGCCCGCGCGCTCGTCGAACACGACGTCGAGACCCGTGCCGATGTCGCCGAACACACCCGTCTCAGCCAGCACCGCCGCCGTGCCGACATTGGGATGGCCGGCAAACGGCACTTCGCGCGTCGGCGTAAAGATGCGCACTGTGAACGCCGCGTCACTGCCTGCGGGCGGCGCACTGACGAACGTCGATTCCGAGAAATTGAACTCGCGCGCGATGCGCTGCATGGTCGCCGCATCGAGTCCGTCGGCACCCGTCACCACCGCCAGCGGATTGCCACCGAAGCGCTGCGACGTAAACACGTCCACGATGGTGAAGGCGAGCTGCGTCATTCAGGGATTGTCGTCATCGTCATCGGTCTCGCCCTCCATCTCGGCAAGACGCTTGTCCATCTCCTCTTTGCGCGATTTGGCCAGGTCCTCGACCGCTGCGGCCTTCTCCATGGGCGCCTTGAGCTCATCAGCGATGGGCGTATCGCTCTGGTCGCTGGCCGTTGCGTCCTCGTCGTTGATGATGACTTCGGACTCGCCACCGCATCCGGCAGCAAGCATCAGAACCGCGGCGAGCGCGGCAAGACGGGAATGGCGCATATCAGGTCTCCCTCAGGGTCAGAGGCGCGCGAGAAACGCGCCCAACAGTTCGTTGATCACGGGCAGTGCGGTGCCCAGGCGGTGGTCGGAATCGACGAGATGCAACGCCACCACGTGCTCCCGTGCAAAGCGGATGCTGTTGTCGACAGGCACCACGTCGTCGTGCCAGCCGTGCACGATTTCCATGGGGCAGTCGGGTGCAGGCGGCGTGACGGCATCAAAGCCTTCCATGTGGAACGCGGGCGCGAGCACAAACACACCGGCCGGTGCGGCGTGCTGCGCCGCAGCCGTGGCGACGTAGCCCCCCATGCTGGAACCCACGAGCACGGAACGACCCTCGAGACTCGACAACGCAGCCACGAGTTTGTCGACGCGCGGTTGCGGTTCGCGCATGCCCTGGTAGTCGATGGACTCGACAGCGGCACCGGCCGCACGCGCGACCTCAGCCATGGCCTGGATCTTGGTGCCCCAGGGGCCCGATTCGAGGCCGTGCGAAAACACGACGTGATCAATGGACATGCGCACCGAAGCTCCATAACCGGTAGATGGCGCATCGTGCCCCGCCGCGATTGCGGGCGTCAACGCGGCGGCATGCCCCACACCAGCAGGTCGGCATCGACGCGCCAGGCGTAGGTCGCCATGGCGATGCGGCCGTGGTCGACGACGACCCCTTCGGCACGCAGGCGGTCACGTTGCTGGCGCCCTGCGGGCGAGTCCAGCGCCAGGCGGATGTCGCCTTTCGAATTGACCACACGGTGCCAAGGCACATCACTCCCCTCTGGCAGCTCACGCAATACACGCCCCACTTCGCGCGCGCCGCGCGGCAGCCCGGCGAGCTTCGCTACATCGCCGTAGCTCGCCACACGACCCGCGGGGATCTGGCACACGGCATCGCGAATGTTCTGCTCGCGTTGCGCGCGTTCCGGAGTCACTGCTGGCGGACCCCGCGCAGACGCGCGCGAATGTCGTCGCGCGCGCTTTGCAGGATCGAGTCACGGTCGAGGCCGTCGAGAATGTCACGCACGACCTGCTTGGGACCCGCCTCGCCCCAGGAGCAACCCGCCGCCAGGTAGTTGCGCGCAACTTGCCCGACGACGTAGGTGCCGTAGTAGGCGACGGCGCCCTGCGCGCCCGCCGTCACGAGCGTCGACAGGCCGGCCGTGCCGACCTTGAGCGCGCTTGAGACGAAATGCACCGCCCAGACCGTGCCCATGAGCGCCAGCGCCTCGGTGCTGATCACGCGCACGAGCTGCCCGGCCTCATTGCGCGAGAGCGGCAGCGCGAACACGCGCGACAGGTGCACGACCATGCCGACATCGATGGCAGCCGCCGCAAAGAGATCCGCGACGGGCAACGGGTTCACGGCGACGGCCACGCCTTTGGCGATGCAGTAGGTCCGCACGAGTTCGTCGGCAATCTGGCCGCGCGCCTCGAGCAAGCGTTGCCCCACCTTGTCGGACAGGTCGGCCGCGAACAGTGACGCATTGAGCGCCGCCAGGGTCTTGCCCTCCTGTTCCGCGATACGCCAAAGCCGCTCGCGCAAATCACCGAGATCGGGCGCGCGCTCGCGCGTCGTCGTCGTCTCATTGCCCTCCGCGTCCTGGGCCACCACGGTGACGGGTGAGGGGTTAGCCGCAATGGCGATGATGCGACCCTCTGGCAGCAGATCCTCGGTGTGCTGGGCCAGCGCCTCGAGCAACAGGTCGCGCTCGGCGTCCGTGTACCGATCGGCCTTGTTGAGCACGAGCAGCAGCGGCGGGCCCAGCTTCGCGAGCGTTTCCAGCGCGCGAAACTCGCTGTCCGTGAGGTCGCTGTCAACGCAGAACAGGATGATGTCTGCTCGGCGCGCCACTTCCTCAGCCATCTGTTCGCGTGACTCGCCGTCGGCTTCGTCGATGCCGGGTGTGTCGATGACGAACAGCCCGCCCGCCGGGCGTTCGTCGAGTGCGGCCATGGCTGTCGAGCGCGTCTCACCATGCAATGCGCTGACGCTAAACACGTGCTCACCCACGAGCGCGTTGAGCAGCGACGACTTGCCGGTGCTCACCCGGCCGAATGCTGCGATGTGCAGGTGGCCCTGCTCGAGCTTGTCGAGCATGGCGCGCACCTGCGCGTAGTCATCGGAAAGCGCCGCGCGCAGCGGCGCCGGTAGCCGCTCGTCGTCGAGCAGCTCCGTCAGCGACTCACGCGCGAGCGCCAGGTTGTGGGCCCCGCCGTCGCCGAGCTTAACGGTCGTCGCGTCGCTCGGATTGGTCGAGCGCCAACCGCGCCACACGGCGGACACCCTGTTCCAGATACTCATCGAGTCCCTCTTCGACGGCCGCTGCAGCGGCCTTGGCCGAGAATGCGCCCTCGCGCTCGAGCGAGGCCGCAAGACCTCGGCCCACGGCATCAAAAATCAATCCATAGGCCACACTGTGCACAAGCCCACCGGCGATCGTACCGACACCCGGGAAGGCCTTGAGCCCATTGCCGGCGATGGCCAGCGCCACCGGTAGCGCCTTGCCCACCCGGCTCTGGCTCAGGTCCAGGAACTGCTCCACCTCGATGTCACGTGCCTGTTGGCCATACAAACGGCAGAGGTCCTTGGTCATCTGGGTGCCGATGTAACCCTGAATCACAATATCGGTTCCGGGCGTCACGGCAGCCAGTGCGCCCAGCACGGCGCGCCGCGTCGCACCGCGCACGATCTGCTCCGCGCGCTGTGCACGGTAATCGGCTTCGGCGCGCGCCAGCTTCTCGGCGGCCAGCGTCAGCAAAGCGTGCTCTCGCAACGCATTGACCGTGCCGAGATCCCCACCGAGCAATTCCTCGAGCGCCAGCACCAGTTGGCTGAGATCACTGGCGCGCTCGCGGGTCTGCGTCGACTCGCCGCCCGTGTCGTCCTCACTGACGACCGTTTCGTCACCGCCCGCTATCGTCACGACGAGCGCCTGCGGCGCTGTGACCTCCCCGGCCGGGGCGCCCAGTCTCTGTTGCAGACGCTCGAGCAGCTGCGCGCGCTCTGCGGCGTCATAGCGATCCGCCTTGTTAAGCGTCACGATGAGCGGCTTGCCGATATCGCGGAGCTGTTGCAGCGCATCGACCTGCTGGCGATTCAGATCGCCGTCCGTGACAAAAACCACGGCGTGCGCGCGGCGCGCTTCATCGAGCATGGTCGCGTCAAGCTCGCGACCCACGGCCTCGAGCCCGGGCAAATCGGCAATGGTGATCTCGGCTCCCGTCTGCGCCTGCCAGCGATGACGCGCGATCTCCGTGGTGCTGCCGGCCAGCGGGCTGACTTCGATCGCAGCGCCCGGCAAGAGCGCACGGGCCAGCGACGACTTACCCGTGCTGACTTCACCATAAAGTGCAATGGTCAGCGCGCTGCCGGCGCGCTGCGCGTCGAGCAGCGTGAGTTCCTGGGCGGCAGCACTGGCATCGACGCCCTCTGAGACGACGTTATCGAGCCGCTCGCGCAGCGCTGACTCATCGAGCGCCGGCACCTCGGCCCGTGGCTTGGCGCGCGAGCGCGGTGCCAACACTCGCCAGCCCAACCAACCGAACAGGACCAGGACGCCGATGACGGCAGCGATGGCCACAATGCGAAACGGTAACGGTGCCGTCAGCAAACGTGTCCAGAGATCGAGCGCCGTATCCGTGAGCGCAAACACCAGCCAAAGCGCCACGAGGAACGTCAGTCCCAGCGCGACGACGGCCGCGATGCGCAGCGCACCACCCAGTTTCATGCCGCGCGCCTCCGTGTCGTGAACGCAATACTCAATGCGACACCCAGGGGTAGGAGCCGTTCGACCCAGTCGCCGGGCGTGTTGGGAAGCGCGTTGGCGACAACGGTCAGCCCAAAGCCACCGAGCAGGACGGCCAGTGTCGCTGACGGCGTCAGCTGCCAGTCGCAGAGCCGGGCGACGAGCAGCGGCCCGAAAGCGGAGCCCAACGCGTGCCAGGCGAACAGCACACGCGAGAAGATATCTGCGGGGACAAACAAGGCGATGGCCGTCGCCGTGCTGGCAAGCGCGATGACCACGACGCGCGCGAGGCGCGGTGCGTCTTCGGCAGAGGCGTTCTCGCCGCGCCAGTCATGCGCAACCGCCGCCGCTGCGGCCAGCAACTGGCTGTCCGCCGTCGACATAATCGCCGACAACACGGCCGCGAGCGCGACACCGCCAATGACGGGCGGCAGCAATGCCGATGCTGCGACGAACAAGGCCTGCTCGCCATCAGGAACGGTGGCGTACAGCGCGCGCGCGGCGAGCCCCAGTGCGAGCATGCCCGTGTAGACGACGAGCGCCCAGCCAATCGCGATCGCGCGACCCCGTCGCAGCGCCGCCTCGTCAGACAGCGCCATAAACCGATTCACCACGTGCGGCTGCCCCGGATATCCGAGACCAATGCCGAGCGTACCCAGGACGAAGGCGATCCCCAGTACGCCGGGCTGGTCGCGAACGATCGACCCGGACAAGGCCGCATCCCAGGCCGCCGGCGTCGCAGATGCCGCCGCCACGGCGACGACCGGCAACACCACGGCGACGAGCATCATGGCAAGCGCCTGGAGTGCGTCGGTCACACTCACAGCCCAAAAACCACCGACCAGCGTGTAGAGCATGACGATACCCGCGCCGATGAGCACGCTGGCCTCTTGCGACCAGCCGAAGTTGGCGGCAAACGCCTTGCCCGCTCCGTCGAATTGGGCAGCGATGTAGAACAAAAAGCAAAAGCAGATGATCAAGGCTGACACGCGCAACAGCGGCAGTCGCGCCGTGCCCAGCGATGCGGGCAACACGACTTCGGATAAGGTGAGTTCGCCGCCTTCGCGCGCCAGTCGACGCAGCCGCGGTGCAATCACAAGCCAGTTGAGCAGGAAGCCGCCCAGCGTCGCTGGAAACAGCCACAGTGCCGAGATTCCCCAGGCGTAGGCGGCACCGCTGACACCGAGCAACGTCCAGGCCGAAGAAGAACTCGCGCTGGCCGACAGGCCCGCGACCCAGCCACCGAGCTTGCCACCGGCCAGCAGGAAATCATGCGCATCGCGATTACGCCGCGATGCCCAGACACCGATCCCGATGAGCAGCACGTTGTAGGCGAGCAACGTGTAGAGAACGGTGGTCTCGCGCGTCATCATGCTATGGTACCCGACGATGACGCGCCCCCGCGATAAGCGCCCCGGTTGGCAGTTCTGGATCGATCGCGGCGGTACCTTTACCGACATCGTCGCGCGCCGTCCCGACGGCACGCTCGCCGCCACCAAACTGCTCTCCGAACAACCCGGCCGCTACACCGATGCGCCCGCCGAAGGCATCGCGCGTCTGTTGCGTGACGAGCCGCCTGCGCCCGTCGACAGCATTCGCATTGGCACCACAGTCGCGACCAATGCGTTGCTCGAGGGGCAGGCGCCACCCACAGCGCTCATCGTCACCGAAGGCTTCGCCGACCTGCTCGAGATTGGTGACCAGCGCCGCGATGAACTGTTCGCACTGCATGTGAAGAAGCGCCGCGTTCCCGTCGCGCGCATCCTGACCTGCCTGGGCCGCCTCGACGTTGCCGGCAATGAACTCTCGGCACCCGATCCGGACGCGCTCGAGGCGGCCTTCGCCGCACTGGTGGCCGACGGGATCGGCACGCTTGCCGTCTCGCTGTTGCACGGCTGGCGTCACCCCCAGCACGAGCGCCAAGTGGCAGCTGCTGCAAGCAAGGCGGGACTCAATGCCGTCACCTGCAGCCATGAGACAGCGCCCGTGCAAGGCTATCTTGCCCGCACAGAAACCACGCTCGTCGACGCCTGGCTCACACCCGTACTCGCGCGCTACCTGCAACGCTTCCGCTGCGCACTGGCCGACGTCTGCGATTGCGACGACATCACGTTTATGCAGAGCAATGGTGGTCTTGTCGATGCCGACGACATCCGTGGCAAGGACGCCGTGTTGTCGGGCCCTGCGGGCGGCATCGTCGGCATCGCGCGCTGCGCCGACTCAGGCGAGCGCATCGTGGGCTTCGACATGGGGGGCACCTCGACTGATGTCTGCGTCTGGCAGGGCGAGTTTGAGCGGCGCACGGACAACCGCATCGGCGGCTACCGGCTCACGACGCCCATGCTGCGTCTCGCGACCATTGCCGCGGGCGGCGGCTCAGTCCTCGCCTACCGCGACGAGCGCTTCGTCGTCGGCCCCGATTCCGCGGGCGCCGACCCGGGTCCCGCGGCCTACGGCAAAGACGGCCCCGCGACGGTGACCGACGCCAACGTCGTGCTGGGCCGCCTGCCTGTTGACTTTGTACCGAGCGTGTTTGGTCCCGACGGCGACGCCCCGTTGTCGCTCGAGGCGAGCCGCAACGCCCTGCTCGAACTGGGCGCCGGTAGTGGGGACGCCGTGAGCCAGGCCGAGAGTTTCGTCACCGTAGCCGTCGACAACATGGCTGCGGCGATTCGTCGCGAGACGCTGCAGCGCGGTGAGGACGTGCGCGCGTTCACACTCATGGCGTTTGGCGGCGCCGCGGGTCAGCTCACCTGCCGTGTTGCCGATGCGCTCGACATCACGCGCGTGCGCGTGCACGCGTTTGCGGGCGTGTTCTCTGCACTGGGGATTGGTCTCGCGGATCGCATGACGCTGCGCGAGGTCGCCATCGGCGCGCCGTTGCATGACGCGGCGGTGCACATCGAGCGCGAACGCGCCACGGTCTCGGCGGCGCTCAAGCCATCAGATCTCGTTGAATTCGATGCCGTGCTGCAGGTGCCCGGCGCGGACGCCCCAATCGCGGTGCCGCTCGACACGACGGACGCCATGCAACGCGCCTTCGAGGCCGCGCACCGCAGGCGCTTTGGCATCGAAGCCGAGTCGACGCCCGAGGTGCTCGCGCTGCGCGTCCGTCACATTACGGCAAGCGCAGAATCACCGAATACGGTCGCTGCGCACGTCACACAGGGCGCCGCCTGCGGCAGCGCCCCACTCCATGTGCAGGGCCGAACGATTGACGCTGCCGTCTGGCACTCGCGCGACATCGGCGGCGCCACGATTGAGGGGCCCGCTATCGTCATCGACGCGCACGCCACGCTGGTCGTCGACCCGGGCTGGCGACTCACGCGCGACGGTGACGGTGGGCTTCGCCTTGAGCGCCACTTAGCCGCCGCCGTGCAAGGCGACGTCGACCACGCGGCCTGGCTCGAGGTCTTTAACAATCGCTTCCGCCAGGTTGCCGAACACATGGGTCACGTGCTCGAGCGCACGGCCCATTCGGTCAACATCCGCGAACGGCTCGATTTTTCCTGCGCGCTGTTCGACGGCCAGGGCCGCCTCATTGCGAACGCGCCGCACATGCCCGTGCACCTGGGTTCGATGGGCGCCAGCGTTCGGCATGTGATCGATGCGCGCACCGGCGAGCTCGCGCCCGGCGATGTTATCGCGCTCAATAGCCCCTACGCCGGCGGCACGCACCTGCCCGATATCACGCTGGTTCAGGCCGTACCCGATACTGCGGGCGGCACCTTCTGCTACCTCGCCACACGCGCTCACCACGCTGACGTGGGCGGCATCGCACCGGGCTCCATGCCCGCCAACAGTCAGCACATCGACGAAGAGGGTGTGTTGATCGATAACCTGCGCATCGTGCGCGGGGGCCGCTTCGATACGCAGACGCTGACACGCGTGCTCACAGAGCTCGAGCATCCCGCGCGTAACGTGGCGCGCAATCTCGCCGACCTGCGCGCGCAGGTAGCCGCACTCAGCGAGGGCGTGCGCCAGGTCGAGACGATGCGCAGCCAGTTTGGCGCCACCCGTGTGACCGAGTTCATGGCCGCCGTTCACGACAATGCGGCCGGCTGCGTGCGCCGCGCGCTGCAAGGCCGCGAGGGTGGCTGTGCACAGCTCGAACTCGATAACGGTCTGGTCATTCGCGTGCGCATCACCATCGACGGCGACAAGGCCCACGTCGATTTCACGGGCAGCTCAGCGCAACACGCCGGCAACTTCAATGCACCGCTGGCCGTCACCCGCGCAGCCGTGCTCTATGTGTTGCGCACCCTCGTCGACCATGACATCCCGCTCAACGACGGCTGCCTCGCGCCCGTGTCGTTAACGGTGCCCGAGGGCAGTTTCCTCAACCCCGCCGCGCCCGCAGCGGTGGTCGCGGGCAACGTCGAGACCTCGCAATGCGTAACCAATGCGCTCTACGCCGCACTGGGTGTCATGGCCCACGCACAAGGCACGATGAACAACCTGACGTTCGGCAACGACGCCGTGCAGTACTACGAGACGATTGCGGGCGGCACGGGTGCGGGCGCCGGCTTTGAGGGTGCCGACGCCGTGCAAAGCCACATGACCAACAGCCGCCTGACCGATACCGAGGTGCTCGAGGCACGCCTACCCGTGCGTGTGGTCACGTTTCACATTCGGCGGGGGTCTGGTGGCGGCGGTCGGCACCGCGGCGGGGACGGTGTGGTGCGGGAGTTGCTGATGACCGAGCCCGTCACCGTGTCGATGCTGTCCGGATTCCGGGCGCGCGCGCCATCGGGACTGGCAGGCGGTGATCCTGGGCTGTGCGGCCGTAACAGGGTCGTGCGCGCGTCAGGTACGACAGCGTTTCTGCCAGGCGTTGCGAGTGTGGCGCTCGACGCAGGCGACGCGATTCGAATAGAGACGCCGGGCGGTGGCGGCTACGGCTGTGCTCAGCCGGCCAGTGCGCAGACGGCGGACAGCAGCGACATGGCGTAGACCGCGCCGGCTACCAGCATGGCGGGCGAGACGTCATCGCGTTGATAAGCGCTCTTGTTGTTGTTCATGACGCAATCCGTAAGGCGGGTTCAGCAAGTAGTTCGCCGGTCCCCGCGAGACGGATGCGCGCCGTCGTGCGCTCAGGGGGCCGGATACTCGAACGCAGCGCGACACGCCGACGTGCCATCGCGGTGCTGCACGATGGAGTACATCTGCGGCTCATGAGCGCCACGCGGCATGAAGGCGATCAGGAGCCGCACACCCTCCTCGGGACCGTCGTCGGCATCGGTATCAGCGTTCGTAGCCGCATCGCAGCGCACCGACCAACCCGTTTCCGTTTCGAACGCGCCGCGTCCGGCCAGCGTCTCGAGAAACTCGACCACCTGGTCCTGAACTTGCCGCCACGTCGCTTCACCCCTTGGTGCAAACACGGCCCACCGCGTCCCCAGTTCTATGCGTCGCAGGATGAAATGGTTGAGCCGCTGCCGCGCCAGCGCGCCACGCTCGCGGTCACTGGCGTTGGCACAGGTCACAAGCCCCGGGAACAACATGCGCCGCTGCGTCCCAGTCAGTAGGGGATTGATACCCGCGCGCAGAAGACGCAGCGCGTCGTCGGTCTCGAGCGGTGTCCAGGGCAGCCAGTCGCGGTGCAGGGCTGCAGAGTTTTGCCGGAGGTCATCGGAAAGCGCGGCCCAGACATGGCAGCGCCGATCCTGGCGCGCGAGCAAGCCGGCCAATGCGCCGGCCGCAGGCAGGGGTTCGGGTGTCTCACCCTCGCGATTGCGCAGCGCCGGATAGTAGGTCAGTGCATTCGGTCCGTGGCGCCAGGCCTCGGCGCCTGCACCGTGCCGACCCAGCGGGTGGCTGCCACCGGCGGGCGGGTCGACGATGAGCAAGGCATTGCGCGACTGGCAATAGCGCTCGGCGGCGAAATGAAACGCCGGGCCCGCCTGCGACAAGCCGGCGTCGCCGCAGGCGTAAAGCAGGTCAATCTCGGGTACGGCGTCGAGCGCAAACAGGCCTGTGCCCAGGCGGTCGGAGCCGATGAGATCGTAGTCGGTCAGCGACGTGCCATCATCGCCGTGCGCCGTCATCTCGATGTAGCCGATGGTGGCATTCGTGATCGTCGTGCGCATGGCCAGCGGACGGGCGACATCTGCAGCCGTCGGGTCGAGCCGAACGAGCGAAGACGACTCGAGCGCGCGCCCGATAAACCGGCGCGACTCGACCTGCGCCGATAAAGCCGTGTGAAATTCCTGGTCGGCAATCTGTCCCGTGACGACATCTAGACGCTGCACCGTGAGGTTAAAGGCCTTGTCGTCTTCGATGCCGTCGTAGTCGACGGACGCCCGCAGTCGTTCGCGTGAACCCGGGTTTCGCGCAACAAGGACGAGCGGTCCGCGTTCCGTGGGCAGCTCAAGACGGCCACCTGTGGCGTTGTTGGCGACCCGTACGACAGCCGCCTCGCGCCCGCCATGCTGGAAATATTGTGCAAGCGTCAGGCCAAGCGCACTGGTTGCCCAGTCACCACCGAAGACACGGTCGAAATGCGCCAGACTGTTGATCACGACAGCGCTATCGACGGGGCCCGCCGCAGCGCGTCCGAGGAACGCGGCCACGGGCCTTGCGTCGACATCGATGCGCTCGTCGGCGGCGGGGGCTTCGACGATCGTCATGCCGTTGATATCGTGCTGCGCCAAATCTGCTCCGTGCCACCGGGAAGCGCCGCGATCACGACACGCGTGAACGGGCTTCGGGTATTCTATGACTGCGCATGACTTTCAACCAACCCGCAGGCTACAGCTATCTCGCAGAACGCTTCCCGGCGCTTACGCGTCATCTGCCGCGCCTGCCCCTGGGAGACTACCCTACACCGCTGCAGCGACTCGGTGATCGGCGTCGCGGTTTGTGGGTCAAACGGGACGATTGCACCCATCCCGTCTACGGCGGCAACAAGATTCGCAAGCTCGAATACCTGCTCGGTGATGCGCGCCAGCGCGGCAGCGCCGACGTGGTCACCTTCGGGGGCGTGGGCTCCAATCACGTGCTGGCCACGGCCATTCACGGTGGCGCCCTGGGGGTACGCACGACAGGCATGATGCTGCCGCAACGCATGACCGACTACGTGCGCGGCACACTGGAGCGCCACCAGCAGATCGATAGCCGCCTGCTGCGCTCACCGGCTGCGCGTCGCGCGCGTGTCGATCTCATGCGCCAACTGCGCGACGGTGCGGAATCCGGACTCACGGTCGTACCGCTGGGCGGCACGTCGCCGCGAGGCAGCATCGGTTATGTCAACGCCGCACTCGAACTTGCGACGCAGTGGAAACGGCCGCAGCCGCCCGAGCGTATCTATGTCGCTGCCGGCACCATGGGCACCGCCGCCGGCCTTGCCGTCGGACTGTCGTTGCTGGACTGGCCCACCGAAGTGCACGCGGTGCGCGTCACCGCGCCCTTTCAGGTCAATGCGATCGGCATGAAGAAGCTCACAACCAAGCTCGCCCTGCTGCTGCAACGGCACGACCCGCGCGTGGGCGAGCTTGCGACACCCTGGCGACGCGTCACGATCCGCGAGGACTACCTGGGCGAGGACTACGCCGATGTGACGCCCGCCTCGCAGCGCGCTGTGGACGAGTCGATGCGTCGTTGGGGACTCCCGCTCGAGACCACCTACACGGGCAAGGCGATGGCCTGTCTGCTAGACGACCTTTCAGAGCACCCCAGCCACGGCGACTGGTTGTTCTGGCACACCTACAACGGTCGCGCGGCGCCGGGCTCTTTGGGTGCGTTGGAATCCGGGTACGCCGACTTCTTGTCGCTCTGCCGCTGAGCCTTCTCGCGCGCCTTGTCGCGATCCTCGATCTTGCGCGCAGCTTCGCCGTACACGACACGCAGCCACTCATCGCTGCGTGTCATCAGTTGCTGACCTCGGCCTCCGCGCCAGACGCGTCTTCTCCTTCCGCCATGAGCTCATCGAGTAGCTTGGCCACGGTTTCACGATCAGGTGCGTCCGCAGGCGGCGCCGCGACGTTGCTCACGTAGCGCTGCTGGAGCGGATTATCGACGGCGACGGCGCGGGCGACACCGTCAGCCACTAGCGCAGTCAGCTCAGCATCGGGCTGCTCGAAGGCGGCCAGCCCTTCGGCGGCCAGGTCCTGCCAGGCGCGTTCATCGTCCTCGAGCTGCGGGTGCACCACCACGAACGTCACGCCGTCGCGCGTGCCCACCGAGACGGGCTCGTTGACGATCGTGACGCGCGTGCCAAGCCCCGTGACGCCGTAAAGCACCTCAATGTCCTCGGGATAGAGCCGCACGCAGCCATGACTCACGCGCATGCCCACGCCGTAGGGCTGGTTGGTGCCGTGCAGCAGGTAGCCGGGCATGTCGAGTTTGAGCACGTGGCGGCCCAGCGGATTATCAGGCCCAGGGGGTACGATCGCGGGCAAAGGATCACCCATCGCCTTGTGTTCGGCGCGCACGGACGCGGGCACATACCAGGCCGGGTCCGTCGCCTTCGCAATCACTTCGCTCGCACCCGTGGGTGTCGCCCAGCCCACACGACCGATGCCAATGGGGTAACTCGTGACCGTGGCAGGCTCGCGTTCGGTCGCCGGTTGGAATGCAAACAGGCGCTTCGCGGCAATGTTGAGCACGATGCCCTCGCGCGGGGCGTCTGGCAGTACAAACCGCGTGGGCAGCACGACACGCGTGCCCTCGCCGGGCAGCCAGGGATCCACTTCGGGATTGGCGTGCATGAGCTCGTCGTAGCCGAGCCCGTAGCTGCGCGCGATGTCTGAGAACGTGTCGGCGTCGCGCGCCTCGATGACCTGCACCTCGCCGTAGACGCTTTGCTCGGGGTCCGAAATCTCGAAGACATGCGCGGTCTGTGGTGCACCGTCGAACGTGATGGGCACCTCGGGTGCAGTGTCTTCCGATACGCCCGGCCCAAAGCCCGGCTGCAGCAGGCTGCACCCGGATAGCAGTACCAGGGTGCCAGCCGGCGCCACCCGACAAAGGACGCCTGCTGCGCGCATCAGGCGCTCCCTGCTTCCTGCAACATGGCCGCGTAACCCGGCGTGACCGGCAGTGCATTCGACGCAGCGTCACCCGACGCTACAAGCGCGCGGTGAATGGCCGGCAAGCGGTAGCACGGCACCGACATGAACAGGTGGTGCTCCGCGTGATAGTTCACGTAGTACGGTGCGATCAGTGCGCGCGCGAGCCAGTTCGCCTGGGTGGTGCGCGCCACGCGCCAGGGATCCGGGTCGTTGGTCATGCAGGCGTGCTCGGCGATGTTGCGAATACGCGTGACGAGCATGTTCCAGGTCGCCGCGGGCGCAAGCCACAGCAGCGCGTAGGCCCACAGCAACCCAACCGACCAGGCGACAAGCGCCAGGGCAACGTTGAACCCCAAGAGCAGGTAGTCCGAGCGGCGCAGTCGGTAGCGACCGAACAGCGCCAGTACGAAAGGCAGCACGCGCAGCTTCAGGAACGTCAGCCCTGTGAGGTCGCGCAACACCTTGCGCGTGAGACTCGCGCGCGTGACGGGAAACGGCGCCGACAACACGAGGTCCGGGTCTTCGTCCTGTTGCGCGTAGGCGTGGTGGCGCAGGTGGTACTGACGGTACTCAGCGAGATCGATGCCTGTCGGTACGGCGCAGAACCACTGCCCCAGCAGGTCGTTCCGGCGCGTGCGTGTTGCGAGCATGCCGTGCGCGGCATCGTGCATGAGAATCGCCAGACCGAGTTGCCGAGACCCGATGACCAGCACAGCCAGGGTGATCGTAAGCACGTTGGGCACAGCAATCGCCAGCGCAGCCGCCAGGCCAATCACGAGCCAGGCGTGCGCCACGAGCAGCACGCCGCGCCAGGGCTGTCGCGCCGACAACGCCTGCCACTCGGTCTCGCCGAACACCGCTCGACCCTGGATTCTCGGGACACGTGCCATAGGTCGAGTCTAGCAAAATCAGGGGGTTGAGGGCCTGCGGAAGGCGTGCAGGACCAGCGGCCAGCGCACGCTGCGGCGCTGCGGCCCCCAGGCGCCGCGCAGAGTATCGGCAAGTGCGGCCACAGGGTCGTAGCCCGTGGCGCGTCGGTAGCGCCGCACGGCCGACCAGCTCGCCAGATAGCCCAACGCATCATCGGCACGCCAGTTGGCGCGTACCTCGAAGCGCGGCGTGGCGACGCGGGGCCAGGCCGGCAGGATGTCTCGGTAGCCACTTTCGACGTGCTCGCGCTCGGGCGGCCAGTAGCCATCGATGGCACCGCGGTAGAACTCAAGCACAGCCGCGTCGACGGCAGCACTCACGGTCATCAGCTCGTAGGTCCAGACGGCCAGCAAACCGCCGGGCGCCAACGCGCGCGCCGCCGTCGCATAAAACGCCTCGACATCGAACCAGTGCAGTGCCTGCGCCACGGTCACAAGGTCTGCGGTGCCCGCCGCGACGACCTCAGCCTCGGCCGGCGCGACCCGGTAGCTGACGTTGGCGGGACCCTGCGCCTGCGCCACCTGCGGCGCGCTGGCGTCCGTCGCAACGACCGCTGCGAAGTGCGCGGCCAGTGCATTGGCCGCCTGGCCATTGCCGGTCCCGCAATCGACAGCGAGTCTGCGCGCGGGCGCCTGGCGCGCGAGCCACGCAAACAGTGACGGCGGGTACAGCGGCCGGAACCGCGCGTAGTCCACGGCGTGGCCCGAGAAATGGTCTTTGAAGCTCATGCGCCCGTCACCTCCACAACTGCGCCCGGACCCGTCACGAAGACGCGATCGCCCCGCTCGGGCTTGATGTTCATGCCGCCTGTGAAACCGCCATAGGCCGGCAGCACGCCCCAGTCACCGCGGAACCAGAATGCGGGCGCACGCATCCGGTCAGCGCCCATGACGAGCCGGCGCGTGGGATGCAGGTGGCCAGCCAGAACGTAGCGACCCGCCGCGGCTTCGGGTTCGTGCGCAAAGCGGAACGGTCCCTCATCGAGGTGGTTGTCATGCCAGTCGATGCGCGCATCGAGCCCGGCGGGCAACGCGCTGGCGGGTACGCGGTCATGGTTTCCCGCGACCACCACAAATTCGAGATCGGGGAATGCCCCCAGCCAGTCGGCGAGCTGCTGCGGCCAGTCGTCGCCGGGCCGCGGCGGCGCGTGCATCAGGTCGCCGAGCACGAGCAGTCGCTCTGGCGCGTGCGCGGTAATGAGCCCGCGCAGCGTGTCAAAGTCTCGCGCCGTGTCGCCGTCGGGAATGGCCAGACCGCGGCTGCCGAACACCGCAGCCTTGCCCAGGTGCCAGTCGGCGACGATGAGCGTGCGCCGGGCGGACCAGAGTGCGGCGCGCTCGGGCAACAAGGCGAGCATTTCGCCCGCAACATCAACGTCAACGGCACCCACGCTCACGAGGCACGCCGCCCGCGTTCGGCGCCGGCATTGAGTCGCTCGGCCATGCGCTCGACACGCGCGCGCCAGGTCTCCGACGACATGATCTGACTTTGCAGCCGCTCGGCCCAAAGCGGAAATGCGAACGGTGACAGCGCTTCGGTGTCCACAAGCGCCACCTCGCAGTCGGCGAGCCGCTCGAGTGCGGCACGCATGCGTTGTGATTCAAGCTGCGCCTCGAGCACTTCGCGACGCGCCTGATCGAGCAACAGGTTCTCACCGTCGTAGCGCTCGAGCACGTCGAAGATGAGGCCGCTCGACGCCTGGATCTGACGTGTCGACTTGCCGCTGCCCGGATAGCCCTGGAACACGAGCCCCGCGATGCGCGCGATATCGCGAAACTGGCGTTTCGCGGCTTCGCTCAGATTCGCACTCGCGTAGAGGTGGTCGACGAGATCGTCGGTCGCGAGCCAGCGCTGCACAGACTCGGCGTCGATCTCGATATCTTGCTGCGTGAGCAGCTCGAAGCCGTAGTCGTTGACGGACAGCGTGAATGTAATCGGGCGCTCGCGGCTGATGCGCCAGGCCACGAGGGTCGCCATGCCCTCGTGCACAAGCCGCCCCGCGAACGGGTAGAAAAACAGGCTGACGCCCTCGCGCGTCTTGCAGCGCTCTACGAGCAGCAAGCCCGGCGCCGGCAGTCGCGACACGGTCGTCTGGTGCTCGAGCAGGGGCGCCACGATGCCGAGCTCCGGGTCGTCGCGCTGACCCGCGGCGAAGCGGGCGAGCACGCCCAGCATGCTGTCGGCCAGCGCTGTCGATAACGGCATGCGCCCGCCCTGCCATCGCGGTACAGCCTTGCGGCTGCCCTTGGCGCGGCGCACGTAGGCCGTCATGTCGCGCACCTGCACAAGCTCGACGAGACGCCCGGCGAACAGGAACCGGTCGCCCTTGTCGAGCCGCGAGATGAAGCCCTCTTCAATCGTGCCCAGCGAACCACCTGACAACCATTTCACACGCATGGCGGTGTCGCTCGAGATCGTGCCGATGCCCATACGGTGCTGGCGCGAGAGCCGGCGGTCGGTCATGCGCATGACGCCATCGACCGACGCGACGCGGCGAAACTGCGGGTAACCCGACAGGGCCTGACCACCGCGCGTGATGAAGTCGAGGCACCAGCCCCATTCCGTCTCCGTGATCTTGGCGAAGGCGTGCGTCTGGCGTATCTCGTCGAGCATCGCTTCGGGCTCGAAGCCACCACCCAGCGCGACAGTCACCAAATGTTGCACGAGCACGTCAAGCGAGCGACGCAACGGCAGCCTTGCCTCGATGTCGCGCTGGCGCCAGGCGTCGCGCGCGGCGACAATTTCGACGAGCTCAAGCGCGTAGGTCGGCACGCAACACACGGCCGACACCGCACCAGGCTGGTGACCGCTGCGCCCGGCGCGCTGCATGAGCCGCGCCACGCCCTTGGGACTGCCCACCTGCAGCACCTGGTCGACCGGGGCGAAGTCGACACCGAGGTCGAGCGACGAGGTGCAGACGACGGCACGCAATTGTCCCTCTGCGAGGCCCTGCTCGATGCGCTGGCGCAGCTTGCGGTCGATGCTGCCGTGGTGCAGCGCCAACGTGCCAACCCAGTCCGGGCGCGCCTTCATGAGCGCTTCAAACCAAAGCTCGGCCTGAGAGCGTGTATTCGTAAACACGAGCGTCGTATTGGCGCGCTTGAGTTGCGCAACAACGGCATCGACGAGACCGATGCCGAGCCGACCCGCCCAGGGGAACCGCTCGAGCGTGTCCGGGTACAGCGCCTCAATCGTGGTCTTCTTGGGCATCGCGCCCTGCACGAGGGCGGGTGCGTCCCGTCCCCAGCACAACACGTCGCGCGCCTCTTCGAGATTGGCGAGCGTTGCCGAAAGGCCCCACACAGGCAAACCCGGACGTAGCGCCGTCAATCGCGCCAGGCAGAGTTCCAGCTGCACACCGCGCTTGTTGCCCATGAGCTCGTGCCACTCGTCGACGACGACGGCCTCGAGGTGGCGAAACAGTTTGCCGCCGTCGGCGTAGCTCAGCAGTACCGAGAGGCTTTCGGGCGTCGTCACCAGCGCCTCGGGTGGCTTGGTACGTTGACGTTGCTTCTTTGTCTGCGACGTATCGCCTGTGCGCATTTCCACACGCCAGGGACTGCCGAGCGCGGCTGCCGCCTCACTGAGGCTGCGCGTCGTGTCGTTGGCCAGTGCGCGCAGCGGCGTGATCCAAAGGACACGCAACCCACCTTCCGTGTCGCCACTGGCCATGAGCGGACCGAGCCATGCGGCCAGTGTCTTGCCGCTGCCCGTGGGCGAATGAATGAGCCCCGAGCGGCCGTCGGAGAACGCGTTCCAGGATTCGCGCTGGAAGTCGAAAACCTCCCAGCCCTGCGCCGCAAACCAGTTGTCCACTCGGTGCTGCGCCAGGCTCATGGCAGCAGTGCCTCGAGACTCGCGAGCGTGTCGGCCTCTGCGGGTGCGAGTTCCTTGCGCCAGCGGCGGATGCGCGGAAAGCGCACGGCGATGCCAGACTTGTGGCGCGTCGAGCGCGCGATCGCTTCGAACGCGAGCTCGAACACCTGCACGGGCTCAACCGAGCGCACGGGCCCAAAGCGCTCACGTGTGTTGCGTCGGATCCAGCGGTCGAGCTCGTCGATTTCCTGGTTGTCGAGCCCCGAGTAGGCCTTGGCGATGGGCACGAGCAGCTCGCCGTCCCACACGGCGAAGGTGTAGTCGGTGTAGAGGTTGGCGCGGCGGCCGTGGCCCGGCTGTGCGTAGAGCATCACGGCGTCAACGGTGTGCGGTTCGATCTTCCATTTCCACCAGAGGCCGCGCTTCCGACCCGTGCCGTAATGGCTCTCCCTGTGTTTGAGCATGAGCCCTTCCACGGCCCGCTCGCGCGAATCCTGGCGCTGCTCGGCCAGCGCCGACCAGCGGGTTGCCTCAAGCACCTCGGACAGGTGCAACCGATCGGGGAACGTGGCTGCGAGAGACTCGAGCTGCGCCCGCCGCAACGCCAGCGGCTGTTCCCGCACGTCGACACCGCCCACTTCGAGCAGGTCGTAGCAACGCAAGATAACGGGGTAGTCGGCGAGCGTCTTCGCGCCCGGCTTCTTGCGGCCGATGCGCCGCTGCAGCGCCGAGAACGGCATGGGCGCCCCGTCTTGCCAGGCCAGCACCTCACCGTCGAGTACGGTGCCGTCGGGCAGCGCCTCGGCGGCCTTGGCGATTTCTGGAAACTGCCCCGTAATGAGTTCCTCGCCGCGCGACCAGAGAAACGTCTGGCTCTGGCGCCGAATGAGCTGGCCCCGAATACCGTCCCATTTCCACTCGGCCTGCCAATCGGCCACGTCTCCCAACTGCTCGGCGACCTCGTCAATGGACAACTCGCCGGGCCGTCTCTCGATCGGGCTGGCGAGGCAGTACGGGTAGGGTCGCGACAGCACGGCGGCGCCGTCGTCCTCGGCCAGCAGTGCCGCGGCGAACGCGGCATCGGGCGTCCATTCGCCCATGAGCCGATGCAGGATCACGGGGCGCGGAAGGCCCGACACCTGCGCCAGCGCCGTCGCCACGAGCGTCTGCGACACACCGACGCGCAGCGCACCCGTCATGAGCTTGTTGACGAGATGGCACGCGTCGTAAGGCAGCGTCTGCCACCAACCTGTTACGCGTTCGCGGCGTGCGTGGTCGTGCTCGAGTCCACGCAGGGTGAGCAGGTCGCCTTCGACGAAATCTGCGAGCCCGCGAGACGCGAACGGATCGGGCACCACGCGGTCCGCGAGCAACAGCGCAATCGTTTCCGCAAGGTCACCGACGCTCGCGTAGGTCTGCTCCACGAGCCACTCGGGCAGCTCGGAGCTCTCGGCGAGCCACTGTCGCAGCAGACTGGCGCCTACTAAGCGGCGCAGGCGACGTCCGGAAAGAAAGTACACCGCCCAGGCCTGGTCGGCACCGGGTGCGGCCTCGAAGTACTCGACCATGGCGGCCACCTTGGCGTTCGTCGAGGTGGTCTGGTCGAGCGTGCGGTAGAGCTCAGTGAACCGCTGCATCGGCTACGTCCTCGTCGCCTTCGAGCGGTCCGATATCGAGTTCTGCGGCATCGACGCCCCGCTCGCGCAGTAGCCGCACGAGCGTGTCACTGTGACCGTGCGTCGTCAGGACACGCGACGCGCCGGTGTCTTCGATCGTCGCAAGCAACGACGGCCAGTCCGCGTGATCCGACAGCACGAAGCCACGATCGTAGCCGCGCCGGCGCCGGTTGCCGCGCACGCGCATCCAGCCCGAGCAGAATCCCGTCTGCGCGCCCTTGAAGCGGCGCATCCAGCGCGAACCGGCGGCACCTGGGGGTGCGATCACGAGTTCACCCGCATAATCGCGTCGCTCGCGGCCATCAACCGGAAGGGTCTCGAGCATCGACACGCCCGCGGCGCGGTAGAGCTCAGTAATGGTCTGCACGGCACCGTGCACATACACGGCTTGCTGCGTCAGCGGTGCCAGTTCGGCCAGCACGCGCTGCGCCTTGCCGAAGGCGTAGCAGAACAAAACGCTGGGACGACCGGCGCGCTGATTGGCCTGCCACCAGTCGAGGATCTCGCGCGCCACCTCGCTGGCCGACGGCCAGCGGTACACAGGCAAGGCAAACGTGGCTTCCGTGATGAACACGTCGCAGGGTACGACCTCGAACGGTGCGCAGGTCGGGTCGTCGTCGCGTTTGAAGTCGCCGCTCGCGACCCACACCTCGCCGTCACGCGCAACGCGGATTTGCGCGGAGCCCAGGACGTGCCCGGCCGAGTGGAAACTGACGGTGGTGTCGCCCAGCGGGATCGGCTCGCCGTAATCGACGGCATCGATGTGCTGATCCTCGCCTAAACGCTGACGCAGGATCGGGACGCTATCGCGTGCCGCGATGTAGCGCGTCGCGCCGCGCCGAGCGTGATCCGCGTGCGCGTGCGTGATGAGTGCCAAATCCGACGGCCGCATCGGATCGATGCAAAAGCCGCCCGCGGCGCATTCCAACCCGCGCCGGCTGGCCGTTATCAGCGCGGGCACGCG
Source organism: uncultured Gammaproteobacteria bacterium (assembly GCA_937899415.1). Lineage (GTDB taxonomy): Bacteria > Pseudomonadota > Gammaproteobacteria > Steroidobacterales > Woeseiaceae > CALBPI01. Next base: position 60,860 of record CALBPI010000056.1, read on the forward strand.
CTAGGTCTTGCCGGCAGGCTTCTTGGGCGGATCGAGGTAAGTGGGCCGCGGGCAGTTGGGCCGCAGACCGGCAGATCGCGCCTTGTTGTACTCGAGCAGCGCCGCAGGCAGCAGGTCGACAAGCCGGTCGATACGCGTATCACTCGACGGGTGCGTCGACATGAACTCGGGCGGCTCGTTGTCCTTGCTGTTCTGCATGTTCTGCCAGAGCTTGATGCTCTCGCGCGGGTCGAAGCCCGCCTTGGCCATGTAAATGAGACCGACGCGGTCGGCCTCGTTTTCCTGGCCACGGTTGAACGGCAACAGCAGGCCGAGCTGCGCGCCGATCTGCAGGGCGGTCGATGCACTGCGGGCTGCAATGGGCGTACCGCCCACGACGCCCGACAGAACGCCCACGCCAACCTGGGTGGCCTTGGTGCGTGCCATACGCTCTGCGGGGTGGCGCTGCGTCACGTGCGCCACCTCGTGGCCCATCACGGCTGCGAGCTGTGCATCGTTCTTGGTAATGGCCAGAAGGCCTTTGTAGACGCTGATCTTGCCGCCCGGAAGCACGAAGGCGTTGACGGGCTGCTGATCGAAGATCGCGAGCTCCCACTCGTAGGTCGCCGCCTCCCCGTCAAGCTGAGTGACGATGGCGTCGGCCACGCAGGACACAAATTCGATGGTTGGGCGGTCGCGAACGAGCGGCACTTCAGACCGCAACTTCTCGAACGTCGCGCGACCCTGCGCATTGAGATCGGCGTCGGACACCATCGACGCACAGCCCGACAATGTGGCCAGCGCGGCCACGGCCAGGGCCGTTGATGTGATTCTGCGAAACGCGCGTGTAGTCATAGCGTGAGCTCCGTTGTCAGGGCCCGCGCCGCAGCATGGATATGCCGCCCCGCAGGCTGTCGACAAGCCGCGACATCGCGCTGTCGACGGCGCCCGAGAGTCGCTGCTGCAGCGGGCGCTTGATCTCGTATTTAACCGAGAAAATATCACGGGCGTCTAACGTGTCTGTAAGCCAGGCGTCACTCGTCGTGATCTCATCTATGAGACCCAATTCGAGCGCCTGCGTTCCCAGCCAGTGTTCGCCCGTCGCCACGCGCTCAAGGTCCAAATCAGGCCGGTATCGCGATACGACGGCCTTGAACAGCCGGTGAACGTCCTCGAGTTCTTCCTTGAGCTTGGCCCGGTCCTCGTCGGTGTTCTTGCCGAACATCGTCACCGTGCGTTTGTACTTGCCGGCCGTGACCTGCTCAAAATCGACACCCTTCTCTTCGAGCAGTCGGTTGAAATTGGGCAACTGCGCCAGAACACCGATGGAGCCCACGATCGAAAATGGCGCCGCGAGAATGCGGTCCGCCACGCAGGCCATAAGGTAACCGCCACTGGCCGCCACCTTGTCAACGGCGACGGTGAGCTGGATCCCCGCGTCGCGCACGCGCGCGAGCTGCGCGCACGCAAGACCGTGTTCGTGCACCATGCCGCCCGGATTCTCGAGCCGCAGCAACAGCTCGTCGCCCTCGCCAGCTACAGCCAGTACGGCCGTGACCTCTTCGCGCAGTGAGGCCACGCCCTGGGCACGGATGTCACCCTTGAAGTCGAGCAGGAACGTCCTGGGCCGCGACGTGTCGTCTTGCTTGTCGGCCTTGCGGTCAGCCTTCTGTTTTTTCTTGAGTGCCTTGAGCGCGTCGCCGCTCGTGATGGCCCGGCGCAGCGAACGCGCCAGGTTCTTGTACTTGTCGTTGAGCTTGTCGACGCGCAGCGTTTCGGACGGGTGTTGGCGCTTCGAGAACGCCGCCGCCATGGCGAACACGACAATAATCGCGACGAGGAAGGTCAGCGTCTTGGCAAGGAACAGGCCGTAGTCGGTGAGAAAGGTGCTCATCGTGTCGCGCTATGCACTCAGGATGCTGCCGCTGCGTCGAAACCGACGTTGTTCTTCTCGAGCACACGCTCGGCCCGGTAGCTCGAGCGCACAAGCGGACCCGACACCACCTCGAGGAAGCCGCGCTTCAATCCGGCCTCGCGGTAGGCCAGGAATTCGTCGGGTGTGACATAGCGTTCCACGGGCAAATGGTTGACCGTGGGTCGCAGGTACTGACCGAAGGTGACGATGTCGCAGCCGATTTCGGCAAGGTCGTCGAGTGTCTTCAGGATTTCTTCATCCGTCTCGCCGAGGCCCAGCATGAGGCTCGTCTTGGTCAGCACGTCGGGGCGGTGCTGCTTGGCGAACTGAAGCACATCCAGCGTCTGCCGGTAGCCCGCGCGCGGGTCGCGCACGGGGTGCGTCAGTCGCTCTACCGTCTCGACATTCTGCGCGAACACTTCAAGGCCGGAGTCGAGCACCTTGGCCACCTGATCCGTGTTGCCGCTAAAGTCGGGCGTCAGCGCCTCGACGGCCGTTTCAGGCGTGCGCCGCTTGATGGCGCGGACGCAGGCCGCGTAGTGCGCAGCGCCGCCATCGGCCAGGTCGTCGCGGTCGACGGAGGTCAGCACGATGTATTTGAGCCCCATGGACTCCACCGCAATCGCGGTGTTCTCGGGTTCTTCGTGATCGAGCCAGCCTTTGGGGTTGCCCGTGTCAACGGAGCAGAACTGGCAGGCCCGCGTGCACACGCTGCCCATCACCATGATCGTGGCCGTGCCGGCATTCCAGCACTCGCCGATGTTGGGGCACTTGGACTCTTCGCAGACCGTGCTCAGGCGTCCTTCGCGGACCGTCTTTTTGACGGCCGAGAACTTCGCGCCGGCGGGCATCTTGGCGCGCAGCCACTTGGGCTTGTCGCCGCGCGGGGCAACGCCCCGGTCACCGCGTTGTTTGACGCCGTCCTTGATGGCCTTGAAGCCTGCCTCGTGGGCGTATTTCTGGCCGCTCGTAACCACGGGAATGCCACGCAGCGTCGAGCCCGGACGGGTGTCTGAGTTGCCGTTGCCCAGGGGCGCAGATTGCATCGTTTTTTGGGTGATTCGGTCGGCCATGCGGGTTCCTGCGGTTTGAGCCCCGATCAGGTATTGTCTCATGCCGGCGCGCAGCCGGGATAGCGCCACAAGCCTGAGACATGGGGGCAACAGGACCGAAATACAGCTCCCCGGGGACGGTGCGTTTCCCCAAGGCAAAAAAAAGCCCGGCGGGGGGACCGGGCAATCAGGGGGAAATCACAAATCACTCAATGCAGTCGGTACCAGTTGACCAATTCCAGCTGGTCGTACTCGATGTCGAAGTTTTCGGCGAGCAGCCAGGTAAGCTGCGCTGCCGAGACCTTGTAGCCGCGCTCGTGCGTGAGCTCGACGATGCCGCTGAATCGATCTGAGCGGTCCAGCAGCGGGTCATTAACTTCAAATTGAGTGTAGAACTTCGACTGCATGGATTTGACATTACGCATTCGGTGCCCTGATAGACGTGATCTGCCGCACAGAATGCGAATATCCCATTCCGGGGCGTAGCCGCTTGCAGCCGCCGGGCGCTCGCGGTAACAATAGCGGCTCAATGCGCATTGATCTTAATTAAGCATATGAAATACAAAGGTTTTCTGATCGCGACGCTGGCATTCTGCCTGGCGCTGGCGAGCACGGCAGGTGCCCAGGCCCTGCGTGACAGTCTGTTTGCCGAGGCCGATCGCGCCTACCAGTCGGCCCGCGATGCCAATGCGGCACTACTCGCGCCGCGGAATTTCGAGCGCGGCCAGAAGGCCTACCAACAGGCCGAACAGGGGCTCGAGCGCGGTCGCAATGTCGAGTACATCCGCTCGAGACTCGCCGACGCCACGGCGCGTTTCACTGAAGCGACCGAGTCGGCTGACCTGACCCGGACCACGCTGGCTGCCACCATCAAGACGCGCCAGGACGCGCGCGCCGCCGAAGCCCCCATTCTGTCGCAGCCCATATGGGAGGACGCCGAAGAAGCGTTCGGTCGGGCCATCAGCGAGCTCGAGCGCGGCGACCTCAAGGACGGTCGACGCTACGGTCTTGAGGCCGAGAGCCTCTACCGCGACGCCGAGCTGGGTGCGATCAAGACCAAGTACCTGAGCGAAACCCGGCAGCTGCTCGCCGACGCGGAGCGCGCACGCGTTGATCGCTACGCGCCCGTGACGCTGCAAAAGTCGCGCGACCTGCTCGCCCGCGCCGAGCGTGAGCTTAATGAAAACCGCTACGACACCGACTTGCCGCGCAGCCTGGCGCAGCAGGCCAACTACGAAGCGCGCCACGCCATCTACCTGTCCGAAGTTGGACGTCGCGTGCGCGACCGCGACCTGAGCGTCGAGGAACTTGTCCTGTCCTGGGAAAAACCGCTGGCTGAAGTGGCCGCGGCCGCCGACATCGTGCCCGACATGGCCAATGGCGGCGACGCGCTGGGCAACCAGCTCGCAGGACACATCACGGCACTGACCGAGTCCAACCAGAGCCTCGAGCAGGACGTGCAGGAATCCGAGCAACGCGTTGCCGAGATGTCCGAAGAGATTCGCTTGCTCGACGAAAAGCTGGGTGGCGCCACAGCCGAGCGCGCCGCGCTCATGCAGCGACTGCAACGCCAGGCGCGCATCAAGGAGCAGTTTGAAACGGTCGAGAGCATGTTCTCGCGCACTGAGGCGCTCGTATTCCGCGAGGGTGACAACATCACCGTCCGCCTCGTGGGCCTGAGCTTCGCGAGTGGTGCGGCGACGATCGACCCGAGCTACTACCCGCTGCTCGAAAAGGTGGAGTCCGCCATCGACGTCTTCCCGCGGTCGGGCCTCATCATCGAGGGCCACACGGATTCCTACGGCAGTGACGCCACGAACCAGTCCTTGTCACAGGCCCGTGCCGATTCGGTGCAGCAGTACATGCTCAACGCCATGCGGATTCCGAGCACGCGCCTGACGGCCACGGGTTACGGCGAAACGCGCCCCATTGCCAACAACGAAACCTCGCAGGGCCGCGCACGTAACCGTCGTATCGATGTCGTCATCCAGCCGCGGCTGGACTGAGCACCTCTAGCGCGGATCGCCATCCGACACGTTCTCTCGTGTCGGGTGCATCCCCTCGCGGTGGTGGCGCCACCAGTCGGCGATAATGCCGGCCGTAAGCGTGTTGACGAGGTAGCCGTATTCGCTGTGCACGACGAGGCGGCCGTTCTCGCGGTAGTGGTTGAAGACGTCGTAGTCCTCGATCGAATCCACTAGCCCCAGCGTTTCCATTTCGCGGAAATCGTTGCGCATGCAGCGGTCCAGCGCCGTCAGTTCGCCGATGGCGACCACGTTAACCCAGTCACCCATGTTGTCGGGATAGCGTTCCGCGCCCTCGCGGTCATGGCCCATCATGCCGCGCTGCATGATGTGATTGCCGAGCGGGCTGCCCAGCGTCATGAGCAGGCTGCAGCCCGCATCAAGGCCGTCACGGCGTGACAGCGCCCAGAGCGTGTCCCAGCCAATCACCGAACCCAGACTGTGGCCGATGACCAGAACGGGTCGGCCCGCTTCTGAGGCCTCAACAATCTTCTTGCGCAGGTCGGCCCGCGCCGCCTCACCCATGCCCTTTTCGTCGTGGATGTAGCGACGCACATCGCGCAAGGTCACGCGCATGTCGTCGTTGGCGAGGCTTGCGACGAGAAACGGCAACGCGTCGCCGGCCAGGTACAGCCAGCGTGTCAGCCGGGTCTTCCAGGCCGTGGCCTCCTCGACGTCACGCGCGCTCGGCCGCGCCTGCGCGCACAGCGCGTCGATGCCCGGCAAGTCGATCTCGATGTCGCGGTAGCGTTTGTAGAACCCATAGGTCCAGCTCGCGCGCACGAAGGCATCGGGGTTCGCGGTCAGGTCTGCGGCTACGTCGGGATCGACGCGACCCAGCCCTTCGAGCAGACAACGTCGCAAGGCGTCGAGATGTAATTCGGGCGGCGGCTTGGGCTTCATGCCGGGCACGAACACGATGAGCGGCAGGCCGGCGACGTCAGTCACGGAGCAACCTCGCAAGCTCATGGAGGTTGCGGACCTCGACGGGCGGCGCACCGTGCGCATCAGACCAGCCAGCACCGGTTCGGTTGACCCAGACGGCGTGCTGGCCTGCGTCGCGCGCGGCATTCACATCACGCTCGGGGTCATCGCCAATGTGAAGGACTTCGTGTGGTCGTACGCCCATGACCGTCTCGGCTTTCCGGAACATGCGAGGGTCGGGCTTGGCGGCGCCAGCGTCCTTCGCCGTGACCCGGGCACGAAAGTACACCGCAATGCCCGCGGGTCCCAATCGCGCGTTACCGTTGGTCAGCGCCACGAGCCGGTAGCGACCCGCAAGCGCGGCCAGCGCCGGGCGCGCATCGTCGTAAAGCCGCACACGATTGCGCGCGGCGTCGAAGACATTGAAGGCGCCATCCACAAGCGCGTCGGGGTAGCCTGTTTCGCGGGCCATCTCGGCCAGCACGCGCCGCCGCAACCAGGTCAGGTCGTGCGCGCGCTCAGGCGCGTCAGCCACGACGCGTTTACGCAGTGCCATGCGGGCCTCGCGGTCGAAGCGTTCGCCCACGCGCGGATAGTGCACGTCGAGCCATTCGGACATCGCAGCCTCGGCGCCGTAAATGACGGGGCGAATGGGCCAGAGCGTGTCGTCGAGATCAAAGCTCAGCGTGGTGATCCCCGAAAACGTCATGACTGCGCCTCGGGGTCGGGCACGGCCGGCGAGTCGATAGCGGGTGCCACGCCGTGGCTGCCACTGCGCAGCGTGATCACAAGCGCACCGCCCAGCGTTACGAGCCCACCGATGATCATGCGCGGCGTGACGACGTCGCCGAGCAGCAAGACTCCGAAGACGACGCCAACCACGGTGGCGAGCAGCAACAAGGGGCTCACGAGCGAGAGTTCATAGTGGCGCAGCAACTCGTAGGTGCCGCCGTGACCAATGAGGCTCGCGCCAATGGCCGAAAACAGGACCAGGCCGAGCACGAGCGGCGCTGCCGTCATGACGGCCTCCACCTGCCCCGTCTCGGTGACGAGCGACAACACGGCGAGTGTCGGGAACGCTACGACGGCGAGCCAGCCCTGCAGCTGAAACGCATCAACTTTCACATGTGCTTTCATGAGCGTCATGCCCGCCGCACCCGCGAGCGCGGCGCCCACAACAAGCAACACCGCCTCGCCGTAACCGAACACGCGCGGATCGAAGCCGATAATCATCACGCCCAGAAATGAGACGGCGATGCCCAGAGTGCGCCGCCAGCGAATCACCTCACCCAGGAACAGCACAGACATGAGTGTCGACAGCGGCACGCCGAGCTGCACGAGAATCGCCACGGTCGAGACGTCGGCGGCCTGTTGCAGGCCAAAAATCAGAAAGGCGAAATGCACCGTACCCATGAGCAGGCCGACGCCAAAGAGCACCGGCATCTGTCCGCGTTGCACGCGCAGGAACGGCGCAAGAACGACAAGCACGACGGCGAACCGCAGCGCCACGAAGGCGAGCGGTGGCAATTCGCTGAGCACAAACTTGGAGGCCACGAGGTTGAGGCCGAACGCAAGATTGACGGCCAGCATGAGCAGCCAGTGAGACGGGGTCATCGCAGGCGGAGTTGCCGCGTGGCGAGCGCAGGGGCTTCAGGGTGTTGTCGAGGATAGCACCTCGGATTCGGCAGCCGCGAGCCCGCGACACTGCTCCCAGGCCAGCACCACGCGTTTGCGCTCGGGCCCCCAGCGGTAGCCGCCGAGCCCGCCATCGGCACGCAGTACGCGGTGGCAGGGAATGAGGATGGCGACGCTGTTGGCCCCCACCGCACCACCGACGGCGCGCGCCGATCCCGGTTGGCCGATGCGCGCTGCAAGCGTCGCGTAGCTCACGGTTTCGCCGGGCTCGAGCGCCACGAGTGCCTGCCAGACCTTGTGCTGAAACGGCGTGCCCACCAACAGCAGATCGACACGCGACTGGCCGGGCTCGAAGACCGCGGCAACGGCGGCGGCGCCATCGGACATCGGTTCGAAGACCGCACCGGGCCACTCGGCGCGCAGGTCGGCGAGCCGTTGCTCGCGTTGCGCCCTATCGCCGAGACGCAGCGCGACGATGCCGCGCGGGCTGCACGCGAGCAAGGCGTCGCCGAACGGTGTCGGTCCGAACGCCCATTCGAGTGTGAGCCCCTCACCACCGCGCCGAAACTCTCCGGGCGTCACCGCATCGATGGCCACAAACAGATCATGCAATCGGCCCGGTCCCGACAATCCGGTTTCCCAAGCTGCCGCCTCGACGGTGGCGTCTCCACGCAGCGCGTCGCGGGCGTCGGCCAGCGTCAGGTGCGCGAGATAGCGTTGTGGCGAGATACCCGCCCAACGCCGGAACAACCGCGAGAACTGAGAGGGCGACAATCCGGCTGCACCGGCCATGTCGGCCACGTCCGGGCGCTCGCGGCGGTGCGCGGCAATCCACGCGATCGCATCGGCGATGCGGTCGTAGTCTCGGTGTGTCACGGCTGTCGTATCCATGCGCGCAGTGTGCGCGCGGGTGGCGAGACGCACCACCCGAATCCTGCTAAGCGATAACAGCTAGTTGGCCGGGAACAGCGGCGGCAAATCGGGCTGATTGGCCAACCGTGCCGCAGCGCCAGGCTCGTGCACGCTACGCAGCGCACGCCTCAGCGCATCGCCGCGCCAGGCCCCGTCGTCGCCATTGCCCCACAGGTGGCGGTTCAGCCCTTCGACCGCGGCCGCGGCGTCGCCAGGCAGGCGCGCTGCGATATCGCCCAGCGCGCGCGGCGGATCGTCGGACCAGAAGTGGCTCGCCCAGGCCAAGAGTGCGTTTGCTGCCTCGCGCGGCTGGTTCGCCTCGCAGGCGCGCTGTACCGCCTTGAAGGCCTTTTGAGTGGCGCGGAACGGCGCCTCATTGTTGCGCGTCCGGCGTTGGCGGCGGCGTTGTCGTCGGTCGCGATTGACACCCCGCCAGACCAGCCACAGCGTGATGAGCCACAGGGCAAGCAGCCCGTAGTTAATCGTCTTCAGACGGAACAGTCGTTGGCGAAGTTCGACGTTTTGCGGCGCCGGCGTTGTTGCTGCAGCGGCCTCCGGCTCAGCCTCCGTCCGCGCCGGCGCTTCGGTTGCCACGGTCGGTTCCGGCGGCGGCGTCACCCCTGCGGCCTGCAGAATCGGCAGGCTGACGGTGGTTGATGTCCAGGCACCGGCCTCCGTGTTGAACCAGGGCACCTCCACGGATGGCAGGGCGAAGATCCCGCCCTGCGAGGCAATAACCGCGAAGCCCTGCTCGCGCGCCGAGCGCATCGTGCTCTGCTGCGCCCGCGTCTCAAGATCGGGCTGGTCGGGGTATATCCGCAGGCCGGACTGCGCCGGAAACTCGAGCTCGGGCAGCTGGCTCGACATGAGCCCGTCGGCCTCAAGGCGAAGCCGCACATTGGCGGGCTCGCCGGCCTCAAGAATGCCGTCCTCGGGACGCACCGTGGCACGCAAGCGAATGTCGCGCGCGGGCAGCCAGTCGGCGCCTGCAAACTCGGCGGGCGGCAACACCACAGGCTCCACCGCAAGGGTTAAGGGATCCGACGCGTAGACGCGCGGCGACGAGATGCGGCCACGCTCCCAGATACTGGCCTGGAAGCGCACGGGCTCAATCGTGAAGGCGCCACTGGCCTGCGGGTACAACGCGTAGTTTCGTTCCGTGACGCCGTAGAGCCGGTCACCGATTTGCGCCTCGTAGCGCCGGTCATCGGCCAGACGCTCGATGATGATTTCGCCGCCCTCAACGCGCGGCTCTTCCCAACTCATCTGGCGCACCGCAACGCCGATGTAGAGCTTCACGGTGTAGACAACCTGCGCCTGCACCCAGGACTGCTCGCGATCCAGCGACACTTCGAGGAACACATCCGCCTCCCCGGGCGGCGCTTGCGTGGCCTCGCGCACGAGCACGGGAATCGGGTCGCTCGATACGCCGTCGACGGACAACGGCGGAATCTCGAACTGACCCACCTCGCGCGGCAACAGCACATAGGTCCAGCGGCGGCTGGCCTGGCGCTGCCCGTTGATGATGCTGATGCTCGTGTTCTGGCTGCGGCCCAGGACATCAAAGTCCTTATCGAGCCCCGAGATATCCGGTTCGCCCTGCTCCCCACCGTCGGCCGTCAGCGTCAATGAGAACGACTCGTTGACCTGCACACTGGAGCGGTCGACTACGGTGGTCACAGCCGCACCTGCCGTTGCCGATACAACCCACGCCAACACCGCACACAGCCCCCATCGCTTTACCATGGCTCGGTCCTGTCATCGGGCCAGAGCCGGTTACCGTCTTGATCGGTCTGCCGGCGCTGATACTGGTAACGAAATTTGCGGCGCAAGAGCCCGCCCGGATCGTCGGGAATCCGGCGCAGCCACTGTTCGAGTGCCTGTTGTTGTTCGGCGGCCGTGCGTTCCTCGGCCGTCTGCGCTTGCGCCGGCGTCGGCTCGCCATCGGGATCGGCCATCGCCTCGCGCAGCTGGCGTTGAATCTCCTCGATGTCCCGGCGCTCGGCCTCTTCGTCCGCACTGCTCGTTTGACGGTCGCGCGACGTGGGCTGGTCATCACCCGATTGCCCGTCCTCGGCGTCACCGCCCTGCGCGGACCCCGACCCGTCCTGCTGCTGGCCGCCGTCCTGCGGGTCGCCCTCACCCGAGTCGCCCTGGCCACCATTCTCGCCGCCCTGCTGCTGGTTGCCCTGGAGCTCCCGCAGCACATCGAGATTATGTTGTGCGTCTTCGTGGTCGGGGACGTCGGCGAGCAAGTCCTCATAGGCCGTGATGGCCGCCGCAATCTCGCCCGACCGCGCCAGTGCCGTGGCGTGGTTGTAGCGCGCGGTCGCACCCTCCAGGCCCTCGAATTGCGTCGCACTCTCGCTGAAGTCCCCGGCACGATAGGCCGCGCTGGCCTGCCAGGCGGGAGCGCGGAACAGCTCCGCCGCTTCGTAAGCCTTGCCGTCTTCGAGCGCCTCGGCGCCGCGCTGGTCTCGATTCTTCCACAGTGAATCCCAGGTACTGGCCTGGGCCGGCAGGGGCGTGATCATGATGAGCGCAAGACACCCCGCGACGACATAGCCGCCCCGGCGAAATGCGATCGCGACGAGCGGTAATAGCAACAACGTGATCCAGGGGCCGCGGTCGAGCCAGCGCTCGATCGACTGTTCCGACCCCTCACTGTCGCGAGAGATTCCGCCGGGCTGCGACTGCAGCGACAGGGCCGCCAGATCGCTGTCGTCCGCACTGAGCCGCGCAAACCCGCCGTCGCCGGCGTCGGCGAGCCGGCGCAGTCCCGCAATGGGCACCTTGGGCAGCGCGATGTTGCCGCGACCGTCTGTCACAAAGCCCGAGTCCTCGGCCGGAATCGGACCACCGGCTTCGGTGCCGACAGCCAGCACGGACACCGTGTGCCCAGCATCACGAATGGTGCGCGCCGACGTCAGTGCGGGCGGCAGATTGCCGCCGTCCGTGATGAGCAAAATACGGCCTGTCTTGACGCCCGCCTGCTCGAGCAACTGGCGCGCCTTGTCGAGACCCGATTCGGGGTAGCTGCCCCGGCTGGGCATGAGGCTCGGAGACAACGTCGGCACGATGGCATCGATGGTGTCGATATCGTCCGTGAGCGGTGTCACCACAAACGCATTGGCACTGAACACGACGAGCGCGGTTTCGCCGCCCTGTCGCTCTCGCAGGATGTCCTTGAGCTTGAGCCGCGCACGCGTGAGGCGCGAGGGTGCAACGTCCGTGGCCTCCATGGACCGCGACAGGTCAAGTGCAATCACCATGGCGTCACCATCCCGTGTGACAGGCACCGACTGACGTTCCCAGGCTGGCCCCGCCAGTGCGAGCGCACCCGTGATCACGGCCAGCGTGAGCAGCACGGGCGTCCAAACACTGCGCTCGGCCGGCCCGGCCTCGATGAGTACGGCGTCGCGCAGCGCAGGCGCGACGAGCGCGCGCCAGGCGTGGCTGACGCCCGCACCGCGAAGCCAGTACCAGGCGCCCAGCGCGAGCACGACCGGTATCGCCGCAAGCCACCAGGGTCTCAAAAAGTGCAGTTCCGCCATCATCGTGCCGTCACCGTCATGACCATCCGCGGCAACGCCAGCGCGCCAAGCAGCAACAGGCCCAGGGCCAGCGGCAAATGGAACACCTCGTCCCGCGGCCGCAGACCCGACTCCTCGTCGGCGGCCGGCTCGAGCGCGTCCAGCTCCCGGTAGATGCCTGCCAGGCCCGCGGTGTCGCGGGCGCGGAAGTAACGTCCGCCCGTGATTTCCGCAATGCGGGTCAGCGTCTCCTCATCGAGGTCCGAAGACGGATTGACGAGACGCGGGATCATGCCCGACTGGATCTGCATGCGTTCGGCGCCGATGCCGATCGTATAAATCTTGAGTCCGATCGTCGCTGCGAGTTCCGCAGCCTTGAGCGGCTCGATACTGCCGGCCGTGTTGGCGCCGTCCGTGAGCAAAACGAGAACTTGCTCCTCACCGTCGGCGTCAGCCTCGCGCAATCGCTTTACGGCCAGCGCAATCGCGTCGCCAATCGCGGTCTTTTCGCCGGCGAGACCAATGGCGGACTCCAGTAACAGCGTCTTGATCGTTTGCCGGTCGAAGGTCAGCGGCGTCTGCAGGTAGGCGCGGACACCAAACAGGATCAGGCCCAAACGGTCGCCCTCGCGGCGATCGATGAAATCGCCACCCACGGCCTTGGTCGCAGTCAGCCGGTCGACGGCGCGCCCCGCGAGCTGGAAGTCCTTGGCCTCCATGCTGCCCGAGAGGTCGACCGCGAGCATGAGGTTGCGACCCGTGAGCGGCGCCGACTGCGCGTCGGCCAGCAGCTGCGGTCGCGTTGCAGCCGCGACGATCAGGCACCACGCCAGCAAACCGAAAAGCGTGCGCGGCGTGAGCCAGGCGCTACCGACCGGCTTGGTTTCGATGAGTGCCGCAAAACCACCACCCGCCGGCACACGCAGTGCACCCCCCGTGGCATCGCGCGTCACGGGCGGCAACAACCAGGCCAACAATGGCAGCGGCAACGTCAGCGCCAGCCAGGGCCAGGCGAAGACGAGATTCTCGAGCCAGACGGAAAGGTTCACGAGGCCACCCCCCGTGCGGCCACGCGCGGCCAGCGCTTGCACAGCTCGACGAGTGCCGTGACCTCCGCGGCACCCAGTTGCGGCGCTTCGGGTCGGTAGGCCGCGTCGAGCAGCAACGCACCCGGCGCCGCATCAAACGGGGCATCCACGAGCGGCGCATTGAGGTGTCGACGCCAGGCATCGCCCACGAGACCCGCCGTCTTGTCGCGGCCCGAGATGGCAATGGCTGTGCGACGCAAGGTCGCGGCCAGACCGCAGAGCAAGGCGCGATGGTCACCGGTCGCGCGCCAGTCCCGCTCAAGACGCACGACCTCGCGGTTGGCGAGCCGGCCCAACGCGTTGCGCCGGTATCGGATCAGGAAGACCAGGCCAACGAGCGCAAAAACGACGAGCGCGGCCAGCAACCACCAGCCTGGCGCCAGCGGCCACCAGCCCGGTGCGTCGGGCAGGTGGATGTCGCGCAGCGGCAGGTCGGCCGGGTTCATCGGGTCATCCGCGAGGTCACGCCGACACCGACCCGCCCCATGAGGCCCTGCATGACCTCAAGCGGATCGTCATCGGTGGAGACTTCCTGAAAACTCACGCGACTGCGTTCGCAAAGTTCGCCCAGCGCGTCGCGGCGGGCTTCGAAGCGTGCGATCCAGTCGCGGCGGCGTTTGCCCGTGGTGTCGATGACCAGGCGGCGGCCGGCGATCGACAGTGGGTAGCGACCCGCGGGCGGCAACTCACGTTCCAGACCGTCACTGATAAAGAGCACGAGCACGTCGTTGTGGCGCGCGATGCTGACGAGATGCGCGCTGGCTTTCTCGGTCATACCCGTAAAATCGCCGGCCAGCGCGATAAGGCTGCCCGGGTGCGCCACGCGGTGCAGGCCCGCGAGCGTGCGCTCGACAACGCCCGTATCCGAGTTCGGCGCATCAAATTGCGACTGCATGGCGGCCATTTGATGAATGAGCCGCAGGGCAGCGCGGTGTCCCAGCAGCGGGCGCAGTTCCGCATGCTGCGCGCCATTGAATACGAAACCACCCAGGCGATCGCCACGCTGCACCGCAGCCCAGCCCAGCAAGGCCGCAAGTCGTGCAGCCTGCACACCTTTAAACACACCGCGCGTGGCGAACTGCATGGTCGGTCGCTGGTCGACCCAGCAAAACACGGGGCGCTCGCGCTCTTCGCGAAACAGCTTCGTGTAGGCGCGGCCGGTGCGCGCCGTCAGCCGCCAGTCGATGTTGCGGGGGTCGTCGCCGTCCTGGTAGAGCCGCGCCTCATCGAATTCCATGCCGCGCCCCTTGAAGTGCGACAGGTAGTTGCCGCCGCGCCGCGCGCGGATGCGCAGCGCGTCGAGGCTCAGGTGACGGGCCGCATCGCGCAACCGGATCAGCTCGGTCTGCGACACGAGGGACGGGTCATGCGTGACGATCCGTCCGGCGCCGACGTCGGTCGCGGCGCTCACGGCGTCAGGGCACGCCGACGCCGGCCAGCACCCGCTCGATAAAGTCGTCGGGCATCATGCCGTCGGCCTCGGCCTCGAAGCTCAGCAGGACACGGTGGCGCAGGACGTCCGGCGCGACGTTCTGAATGTCGTCGGGCGATACGTAGTCGCGGCCGGCGAGCCAGGCGTGGGCGCGCGCCGCACGATCGATGGCAATGCTCGCGCGCGGGCTCGCGCCAAACTGGACGGCTTGCGCAAGCGCGGGGTCGATGCGCGCCGGTTCACGTGTGGCAATCACGAGATTCACAATGTAGCGCTCGAGCTCGTCGGCCAGGTGCAGCCCCAGTACAGCCTGGCGCGCCGTTTCGACAGTCTCCGTCGAAATGGGCACCGCAGGCGCAAAACTCGCGCCGCCACGGGTTGCGTCCCGGCCCGCGCGGGCCGCGGTGCGGTTGATGCGCAGGATGCGCTGCTCGTTCTCGGCATCGGGATAACCGACCCGGACATGCAGCAGGAAGCGGTCGAGCTGGGCCTCGGGCAGCGGATACGTGCCCTCCTGCTCGATCGGGTTCTGGGTCGCCATGACCATAAACAGCGACGGCAGCGGATAGGTTTTCTTGCCGACCGTGATCTGGCGTTCTTCCATGGCCTCGAGCAAGGCCGACTGCACCTTGGCCGGTGCGCGGTTGATTTCATCCGCGAGCACGAGGTTGTGGAACAACGGCCCCTGTCGGAACCGGAACGACCCGTCCTGCGGTCGATAGATCTCGGTACCCGTCAAATCCGCGGGCAGAAGATCGGGCGTGAACTGCAGGCGGTGAAAGTCGCCCTCGATGCACTGGCTCAAGACCTTGATGGCACGCGTCTTAGCCAGGCCCGGTGCGCCCTCCACGAGCAGGTGGCCGTCGCAGAGCAGCGCCAGCAACATGCGGTTGACCAGATGCGGCTGGCCGACCACCCGTTCACTAATATGGGCTTCTAGTTGTCTGAACGCGTCGCTGTGAGCCAAGACCGTTTCCGTTGCAGTTACCTGGGCCGGCGAGTGTAGAGTATCCGCCTCGGGCGGCTCAACGCAGGCCGCTGTTTCGGCGAACCTCTTTAATGACGCTTTTCGGCACCCGGAATTCCCTGAAGGCCCAATGTCGGCGGTCGCTGAGCCTGATTGTGCTCTCGCTCGCCCTCGTGGCGGGCGCCCGGGCCCAGGTACTGCCCGAGGCGCCGATCCCGTTTGACCGCCTGCGATCCGCGTTTCCCCCGGCCGTGGTCATCGCGCAGGGCGCGACCGCGTGCTACCGGCTCGATGCGTTGCTGGCCGACACGCCCGCTCGGCGCACGCGGGGCCTCATGTTCGTCGAATCGATGGCGGACGACGCAGGCATGCTATTTACCTACCCGCGACCGGCCACCTTATCTATCTGGATGAAAAACACGCTCATCCCGCTAGACATCATCTTCGCCGACGGCGACGGCAATATTATTAATGTCGTCCGGGGCACACCGCTGTCGCTTGAGAGCCTGCCCTCAGCGCGCCCCGCGCGCTACGTGCTCGAGCTCAATGCCGGCCGTAGCGAGGCTCTGGGGCTCGACGCAGAGGCCCGGCTGCTGGTTTTCGGAGACTCTTGAGTCAGCGAACGCGTTCGACGCGGATGGTGCGGTTCGAGCCCTCAACCTGCAGCCGGTAGCTGCCAAACGCCCGTTTACGGATGTAGACCCTGGGATTCGCCGGGCCGCGATAGCGCGCACTGCCCGACTGCACCTGCCGCCACACCTGGCCGTTCTCGAGCTCGAATACCGTGTTGCCTGTCCACCCTCTGTAGTCGCCAACAAGGCGAGACTCGAGTACGTCGGGCGTCTCCGCTTCGCGTTCCACCTGCTCGATGCCGAAGCGCTCCGGCGAGTCCGGTGCTGCCAGTGTGCCTGAGACCTGCGGCTGGGCGGGTGCTTTCGGTTCTGCCGCAACCGTGACATCGGTCGGGGCAGCGGGGGTTGTCGGTATCGTCGTGGCTTGCACGTCGGGAGGCTCCGGCGCTGCCGGCGGTGTCACGGTGTCTTTCGCCAGCGCGTCGTAGCAGGCCAGTCGTTCGGCATCCGCGGACAGAGACCGACAGGCCGCGAGGCCCGTCTCGACCGGTGTGGCCGCCGCCGCAGCGACGTTGGCGACCGCCAGCATGGCGGCAAGACCCAGGGGGCTCAGCGTGTTCGACATGGCCTGAAAATCCGTCAAGACAGGGGCGCCGAGTCTAGCCCAAAACCGCCCTCGCCGGCGGCTCCAAAGCCCCCGTGAAACCCCTCCGAACCTTGTGTGCTTTTCGCAACACAAAGCCAAAAAAGGGCGCTTTTTGCGCATTTTGGCCTGCCGGGACTCGCCTGTTTCGGGCATTTCGTGTGCGCGAGGCCACGCTATTTTCAGTGCGTTGCAAAACTGCATCAAAATTTTTTTACAGCAAAAAAACTTTCATTGACAACTAGTTAATTCACTCTAGGCCGGCCAGAAGTACGCATTGAAGCGGTTCGGACCCCTTGAGGCTTGTGCACTTTTTGCAACACTCCGTTGGCCAAAAAGGCTTGCGTGGTATTATCGGCGCACTCATTCGTCATCGAATGTGTTGATTGGCTGCGTGGGAAAGCAATAACAATCGGGGACCCGGGGGCTTTCTGGGGAACCACCTTGCAACTGGTCGCATACCCAATCTTGTTCAAAATAACGAGAAAACCGTTACCTCAGGAGGAATTCATGAGTAACACCCTGCTACGCCGCGCAGTGCGCACGGCGCTGGCTGCCGGCGCCGTCGCCGGTCTGGCCCAGTCGCCCGCCGCATTCGCGCAGGACGACGACACCAAGGAACTGGACAACGTCCAGGTCACGGGTTCGCGTCTCTCGCGTGCTGATATCGAAACGGCCCAGCCCGTTACGGTTATCGATCGCGAAGACATTGACCTGTCGGGTGACACCACGGTTGCAGAAGTTCTGCAGACGAGTGTCTTCAACAGCTTCGGCTCCTTCCGTGCTACCTCGGGTTTCGCTAACGGCCAGGCTGCCGTTAACGAAGTTTCGCTGCGTGGTCTCGGCTCGAACCGTACCCTCGTACTGCTCGACGGCCGCCGTATCTCTGCTACGGGCGGTTCGGGTGGTGCTGCACAGAACCTCAACCAGATTCCTCTGGCGGTTGTCGACCGGATCGAAGTGCTGCGTGACGGCGCCTCGGCCATTTACGGTTCTGCCGCCATCGCCGGTGTAATCAACATCATCACGCGTCGCGACTTCGATGGCGCGGAACTGAGCTACCAGCAGACGTTCCCGAGTGACGGTGGTGAGCAGGTTCGCGCTTCGGCGACGGTTGGTGTCAGCTCCGCCAAGGGCAACATCTACTTCACGCTGTCGTCGCTATCGGGCAAGCCGCAGTACTACCGTGATGTCGACTACGCAAGCTCTGCCCCCGCTAACGGCGGTATCAGCTCGTTCGGCTTCCCGGCTACGGCTATCGGCCTGACCAGTGGCACGACCAACGTCGACAGCCGCTGCCCTGACGCGGTTGGCGCCTCGCAGGAATTCCCGAACAGCTACGCCTGGGGTCTGGACAACGCGGGTGACATCTTCATCGGCAACACGGCTGCAGACGGCTCGACGGCTATCCGTTGTGCTTACGACTTCGCGCAGGACATCATGTCCGTGCCGCGTGTTCGTGAGTTCGGCGCCCTGGTCCGTGGTAACTACGACCTTTCGTCGAACCTGCGTGTCCGCTCTCGCGTTCTCGTATCGCAGCTGAACTCGGACACGCGCTTCGCAGGTACGCCTGTGACGGCTCCGTTCCCGATTCTGCCCGCTACGCTGGCCGACGGCTCGCCGAACCCGACGAACCCGTACGTACAGTTCGGTCTGCCGGCTCCGGAAGACTTCCTGCTGCTGTTCCGCACGGTCGGTAACGGTACTCGTGACAACACCGTCACCGAGAACATCATCGACACGTGGGTCGGCCTGCAGGGTGAGACGGACTGGTTCAACGGTACGTTCCAGTGGGAAACGAACCTGCAGTTCAATCGCAACATCACTAACAACCAGACATTCAACCTGGTGAACAAGGAAGTGTTGCAGCAGCTGCTCGACAACGGCCAGCTCGACGTTTTCAACGTACTGGGCAACGGTGTTGACCTCGACGTACAGCGTACGGCGAACCACACCGGTACCTACGACGCTGAAATCCACCGTCTGACCTGGGACGCGATCGCCAACTTCGACCTCGGTGAACTGCCGTCAGGTCCGATCTCGTGGGCGTGGGGTGTTGAGTACAACGACACCGACTTCGACCAGCTGAACGACGTTGAATCCAACCGTCTGGTCATCGCTGGCTCGGCCGGCGGCGACAACATCTCGGAAGGTCGTATCAACTACTCGACATTCTTCGAAGCTGCGATTCCGGTGCTTGACAACGTCGACGTCAACATCGCAGGTCGTTACGAGACGTACAACGATCCGGGCATCGGCAGTGAATTCACGCCGGCGTTCAGTGTCGCTTGGCGTCCGATCGACCGCCTGCTGGTTCGTGCCACGTACGGTGAGGGCTTCCGTGCCCCGGCGTTCGACGAACTGTACGGCAACGTTTCGGAAAGCTTCCCGCCGGGCACCGACTTCTACGGTGCAGCCATCGGTGTAGCTCCGAGTGGCCCGACGCAGTACCGCTCGTTCTTCGGCGGCAACCCGAACCTGAAGCCTGAGTTCTCGAAGAGCTGGACGTTTGGCACCGTGTTCTCGCCGATCGACGGCCTGGACATCGATGTCAGCTACTACCACATCGAGTTCACGAACTTCGTAACGACCAACACGCTGGGTCGTGAGTTCAACGCGGACTTCGCTGCCAACTGCCCGGACGGCACACCTGCTTCGTGTGTTCCGGCTTCGCAGTACGTTGCCACGACGAACATCACGCGTAACACCGACGGTACGGTTGACTTCATCTCTCTGCAGCAGAACAACTTTGAAGGTGTAGAGACTGAAGGTATCGACGTAAACGTCCAGTACGCTCTGTCGACGGACGCCACGGGTGACTTCGTATTCGGTATTGAAGCTGCGCGCGTACTCAACTACGAGCAGCAGATCTTTGCCGACGATCCCGTGAACGACATCGCCAGCACGCTGGGTGTGCCTGACACGCGTATCAACCCGTTCGCAACGTGGACCTACGGCGACTTCACGGTCGGCGCCACGGGCCGCTACATCAGCGGTCAGGACGAAAACCTGGGTGGTACGGACTTCTCGATCTCGAGCCACTTCGAATTGGACGTCCAGGCCAGCTACGTGCTGCCTTGGGACGCCACCGTCACGATCGGTGCGCAGAACGTCCTGAACGAAGAGCCGGAGCAGAACGAGGACGTCTACGGCTGGGAGCCCTTCGACTTCTCGCTGTACAACACGCTCGGTACCGTTCCGTACCTGCGCTACCGTCAGAACTTCTGATCTGACCAAAGCGCACGTTGCGTAAGCAACAGAGAGAAGGGGCCTTCGGGCCCCTTCTTTTTTGCAAGAGAAAAAGGCCTGCGTACCGCAGGCCTTTTTCTTTTGTCATCGCGAGGGCCGCCCCACAGCCGTCATCGCGAGGGCTGCCCCACAACCGTCATCGCGAGGGCCGCCCCACAGCCGTCATCGCGAGGGCCGCAGGCCCGCGGCGACCTCCTTCAGGCTGTCGCACAGTTCATCGGCACGCTAGCATTGGGGGATTGCCGCGCCCGCTTCGCGGGCTCGCAATGACGATGGAGCCACGCGGGCTCGCAATGACGATGGAGCCACGCGGGCTCGCAAAGACGGAACCCAGGAACACGACGTGTCGCAACTGAAAATCCAATACATGTTCGCCACGCCCATGGCGGCCATCAGCTACGAGAACGCCAACAACCTGAACCCGCGGCTCAAGGCACGCATCCTGGCCATGGAGGCCGAGGGCGATAAACACCGCGATCAGGAGCAGCGCAACACGCAGGGCGGTCCGCTATTCGAAAGCCACTTCGACCTGTTCAACCTGCCCGACCCCGAGTTTCGTGAGGTCGGCGCGTTCTGCCACAAGGCCTTGAGCAGCGTTGTCGTGCAGCTCAGTACCATGGATGAAGCCACATTCCGGGCTTTGAGTTTCCAATACGACGCCTGGTTCCATGTCTCGCGCAACGGCGCGTTCCAGGGCCTGCACAACCACCAGAATGCAAGCTGGTCGGGCATCTACTGCGTCGACCCCGGCGATGCCGTCGCCGACCAGCCCATGAGCGGTCGCGTCCGCTTCCACGATCCGCGGCCCAACATTCTCATGTACGCCGATGCGGGCAATCAGCAGCTCAATGACAGCATCAAGTTTGCGAGCATGGACATCTCACATGAGGCCGGGCGGCTCACCGTGTTTCCGTCCTACCTGATGCACGAGATCTTTCCCTACTTCGGGGAACGCCCACGCATCGTCATCGCATTCAACTGCAGTATCCGCCGCGGCGGATGACGGTCAGGACAGACCGTAGCGCTTGATCTTCTCGACAAGCGTGGTGCGCTGCATACCAAGCCGCTTGGCGGCCTGCGCCACCACGCCATCGCACTGCGCCAGCGCATCAGCGATGAACCGTCGCTCTACCTCGGCAATGTGCGCCTTGAGGTCGACGCCCTCCTCGGGCATCTCGATGGCCACGGGTGCCGCGGTCGCCGCGGGTGCGGGTGCCTCCGGCGGCTCGATACCGCTGATGTCCTGCGGCAGGTCCTCGGGAGCGATACGCCCGTGCGGTTTGAGCACCATGAGGCGCTCCACGAGATTGGCCAGCTCGCGAACGTTGCCCGGCCAGTCATGGTCAATGAGCAGCGCCAGTGCGTCATCCGAAAAGCTGACGCCCGTGTCGTGCCGCGCCTCGATCCGGCGCACCATTTCCTTGAGCAACGGCTGAACATCGTCGCGCCGCTCACGCAGCGGCGGCAAATCGATCTCGACCACGTTGAGTCGGTAGTAGAGGTCTTCCCGAAATCGACCGTTCTGAATCGCCTCGGCCAGATCGCGGTGCGTTGCAGCAATCACCCGGACATCGACAGGCACACTCTTGACGGCACCCACGCGCTCCACGACGCGCTCCTGGAGTACACGCAGCAATTTCACCTGCATCGCGGCCGGCATGTCACCAATCTCATCGAGAAACAGCGTGCCACCGTTAGCCTGCTCGAACCGACCTTTGCGGGCCGAGGTCGCGCCTGTAAACGCCCCTTTCTCGTGGCCGAACAGCTCGCTTTCCAGCAGGTCGTCGGGAATGGCACCGCAGTTGACGGCCACAAACTGACCCTCGCGATCCGACTGACGGTGGATCTCGCTGGCCACAACCTCCTTGCCCGTCCCCGATTCGCCCGTGACCAGCACCGTCGCCGCCGAAGGCGCGACACGCGAGATGATGTCCCGGATGCGCGCACTGGCCTTGCTCTGGCCAATAAATGCGGCACCGCCGGGTTCGAGCTGCGTCGCGCCGAAGCCCGCGCCCGTCACGCGCTCGATAAGCGTACCCAGCGCATCCAGGCGCACTGGCCA
Source organism: uncultured Gammaproteobacteria bacterium (assembly GCA_937899415.1). Classification (GTDB taxonomy): domain Bacteria; phylum Pseudomonadota; class Gammaproteobacteria; order Steroidobacterales; family Woeseiaceae; genus CALBPI01. Next base: position 82,847 of record CALBPI010000056.1, read on the forward strand.
TTCCAGCGTCACGACATCGGACTCAGCCGGGATTGGCGCTACGCCAACGGCCACGAGCGCGGCCTCGGGCAGGGCACTGCGCAGCGGCGCTGACTCGCCCAGGCCGGCGCCCGCCATGACCACCGCGCAGGGGCTCGCACCGCCGAGCGCATCGCGCCAGTCCTGAACGCCAGCTGCGATCACGCGAGGCACGTCGAAGAAGGAAATGAGATCCACCAGCGCCTGCGCGCGATCACGGTCGTCGTCAATGACGAGAATCGGGGCTGTCAAAGGATCATCCGGGCGGCATAGCAGGCACGCGGCGAGCGTACCGCAACCCCATCCTGAACTAAAGTTGCGCGCGTCGAGGCCGCTACCCAGGCGACCGGGACACGCGCTACGCAAGGACGCAAGGCATGAGCCTGCTGGACAAGATTACCGGCCGTAAGCGCCCCGCCACCGCAGCGGCGGGCGGCGGCCAGGGCGGCGGCGACGTCAGCCTGCTCGACGGAAGCCTCGACACCCTATCGGCCGTTCTCCGCACGATGGGCGAGTTTTCGTTTGAGCTCGAAGAGGAAATCGAAGGGTTTCCGGACCGTTGTGCACACTACGCACGCCACGTCGCCACGGGCGCGGGCATTGAAGACGAAGGTATCTCCAAGAGTGACGATGGCCAGCGCGAGTGGGGCCGGGTCCGTCGCTTCTACACCGAGCGCCGCCAGCAGGAGGCCGAGTTCGTCGAGGAACGGCTCCGCAACTACCGCCTGCTCGTCGAGGACCTGGCCGTCGGCCTGCGTTCGGTGGCTACGCGCGAAGCGCTCACGGAAACTGCGGTCCGTTCAAGCCTCGGTGACGTTGAGCGCGCCGCCGACACGGGCAGCGTTGCCGATATTCGCAGCGCCCTGACCACGGCCATCACCACGGTCGTACAGGCCTTTAACGAGCAGCGCCGCCAGTTCGAGGCGCAGCTGTCACAGTCGAACGCCCGCATGATGAGCCTGCGGCGCGACCTCGCCGTGGCCCGCGAGGACCTGAAGCGCGACCCGCTGACCGACGCCTACAACCGCGGCGCCTTCGACACAGGCCTGCAGCAGGCCGTGGCGCTGAATTTCCTGCTGCGCCAGCCGACCACGATCGTCATGCTGGACCTCGACAACTTCAAGTCCATCAACGACGAATACGGCCACGCCGCAGGTGACGACATCCTGCGCTCGGTGGCCGACTGCCTGGCGCGCACCTTCGTGCGTCGCTCAGACCTCGTGGCCCGCTACGGCGGCGAGGAATTTGCCCTGATTCTGGCCGATGTCGATGTCAAAGCCGCGGAGCCGCTTGTTGAGCGCTTCCTCGACACCGTGCGCTCCACGGTCAAGATCCCCTACGCGGGCGACGATCGCATCGTCACCTGCTCGGCGGGCCTCACAGAGCTCTTGCCCAGCGACACTGTCGAGACCGTTCTGCTGCGCGCTGATCGGGCGCTGTACCGCGCCAAACGCGAAGGCCGTGATCGCGTTCGCATCGAAATCTCGGAAGTCGCATAAACACTGGGCTTCAGGCGTCTCCGCGACGCCTCTGGTACCCCCAAAACACTAAAGTTCTGCGGCACCCGGACGCCATCACGGGTGGTGGATTACGCATCGCGTAGCCCCACGTGCAGCCGCAGACTAACTCGGAGGAAGGCTCTTGGACCTCGCTACCCTGATCGGGCTGATTGGCGCCTTCGGCGTGATCTTCGCGTCCATTTTCATGGGCGGCTCCATCTCCACGTTCATCAACGTGCCCTCGCTGACCGTGGTGTTCGCGGGGACGTTTCTCGTGACGATGATGAAGTTCTCGCTCGGACAATTCCTGGGTGCGGCTAAGGTTGCCGTCAAGGCTTTCATGTTCAAGCTTGCGACGCCGCAGGAGCTCATCGAGAAGGCCGTCGAACTGGCGAAGGCCGCACGCCAGGGCGGGATCCTCGCGCTTGAGGAAGCCGAAATCAACGACGAATTCATGCAGTCAGGCGTCAACCTGCTCATCGACGGGCACCAGCCCGAGATTGTGCGGGACATGCTTATCAAGGACATGCAGCTGACCGTGCAGCGTCACGAGGAAGGCCAGAACATCTTCAAGGCCATCGGTGACGTAGGCCCGGCCATGGGCATGATCGGGACGCTCATCGGTCTCGTACAGATGCTCTCGAACATGGACGACCCCAAGCAGATTGGTCCGGCCATGGCTGTCGCGCTGCTCACGACGCTCTACGGCGCCATCCTCGCCAACATGTTTGCACTGCCCATCGCCGACAAGCTCTCGTTGCGCAGCGGCGAGGAGAAAGACAGAAAGCGCCTCATCATCGATGCCTTGCTGGGCATCCAGGAAGGTCAGAACCCGCGCGTCATCGCGAGCATGCTCGAGGCTTACCTGCCCAAGTCGGCGCGGACCAAAGAAGAAGCCGAAGCGTAAGGGCTAACTCCTGATGGAAGAGGCACCCAAAGCAGAAGAAGGCGGTGGCGTCCCGGCATGGGTGATGACCTTCGCCGACCTCATGACGTTGCTCATGTGCTTCTTTGTGCTGCTGCTCGCGTTCTCTGAAATGGACGCGCAGAAATTCAAGGAGCTGTCGGGCTCAGTCAAGAACGCGTTTGGTGTGCAGGCCGAGATCGAGGCACGCACGATCCCCAAAGGCACCAGTGTTATCGCCCGCGAGTTCAGCCCGGGCAAACCGCAACCGACGCTCATCAACGATGTACGCCAGTTCACCATCGACTCGAACCAGAACACGCTCGAGTTCGATGAGGAAGAAGACAACGACGAGCTCGAGCGCGAAGCGGAGCGCATTCGCCGCGCGCTCGAGGCCGAGATTCAGGACGGTGCCCTGGCCGTGGTGACGGAACAGGACAAAGTGGTCATTCACATCCTGGAGAAGGCGTCGTTCGGCTCGGGGGATGCCACCGTACGCCAGACGTTCAAGCCCACGCTGAACAAAATCGCCAAGCTGCTGCCCTCGTCCAACGGTCGGATCGACGTCGCGGGGCACACCGACAACGTGCCGATCTCGACGTCGCGTTTCCGCTCTAACTGGGAGCTCTCGACAGGACGTGCCGTATCGGTCGCGCAGCTGCTCTTGGGCAACGCCGAGCTCGAACCCCGCCGGTTCACGGTGACAGGCCACGCAGACACACAACCACGCGCGGAAAACGATACGGCCGAGGGCCGTGCCGCGAACCGCCGTGTCGACATTCGTATCGTCATCGGCAAAGACTGGGATTCGCCCAATGTCATCAGCGCCGATGACGTCCTGTTGCCACGCGAGGCAACACGCAGAGACCTGAGCGACGAGACCGGGACGCAGGAAGCGCCCGCACCGTAGGGAGTGACACCATGACAGACCAGGCCAACATGAGTCAGGGCGAGCGCGAGATGCGCCGCGCATTCCGCATCCGAGAGCAGGCGTTTATCGAGGTCCGAATTCTGACTGACTCGGAGTACGCCGCTGTACTTGAGTCACGCGCACTGCAGCAGCCCAGTGCGTTCGGCAATCATGCGCGCCTCGTCAGCCTTGAGAACCGATTCCAGGAAGCCTTCACACTGCTCGGAAACGCGTCGTTGCCGGTACGTGAGTGCCTGTCAGCGCTCAACGAGAAGCTGAGCCTGCTGTTCGAAGAGCAGCCTGAGCGCCAGGCGGTCATGACCCGACTGACAAGCGGCGACGCGGCGACCTGTGAAATCGGCGCCACGGGCCTTCGATTCGATCATGATGTCCACATCGAGGAAGGCAGCAAGGTCTTTCTTCAGGTGCTGCTGACGGCAGACCGACACTATCTGGAGACGGCTGCTGTGGTTCGGCGGACACCGCCGCCCCTCAACGAGAGCGTGGATGGCCGCTACGGCGTCGCCGCCGAGTTCGTGGGCTTCAGTGAGGCCGAGTCGGAACTGCTTATCAAGCACTTGTTCCAACGCGAAAGCGAAAGCCTGCGCATGCGCAGGCTCAGCATGGACGATTGATGTCTCGCGCGATCGCGCAGTGACATTCTAACCCGACAGCGACTGCATCATCGCCTGCATGCGTTCCCCGATGCGGGGTTCCATGTGGGCGAGTCGCTCTTCGTCGATGCCGAGCTTAACCAGGCAACCGTGCTCGAAGTCGACGGGTGTCTCATCGGTTGCCGAACACACGATCTCGGCGCCGTAAACGACGTCAACAAGGTGGACGTCTCCACCTGCGATATCCTTGAAGTGTTCGATCGGCTCCATCGTCTGAACGATCACCTCGTCGAAGCCCCAATCCTCAACGATGCAGCGACCAATTTGCGGGTGCCAGGTGTCGGGATCATCACTGCGCGCCAGCATGTCGACACGCATGCCCGGAAACTCCGTGGCTTTGGTGATCATGTAGAGCTTTCCGATCTCGTGCAGCAGGCCGCAGAGGAACGCCTGCTCAGGCGACACCTTGCTGCACTCGCCGGCGACGACGTACGCCACCGATGACATCGCGATACTGCGACGCCAGAGGACCGCCAGGTCCTTGGCGATCGCGGGGTGTTCCTGTGCGATGAAGATCTGCTCCACGGCCAGTGCGATGGCCATGTTGCGCACCTCGTTGAGGCCGAGACGCATGACAGCCTGCTTGAGGTCGCAGATGGTCCGGTTGGTCGCATTGTAGAAGGCCGAGTTGGCCGACTGCATAAGGCGTGAGGCGAGTACACTCTCAAGACTGGCGAGCTCGGTGATGCGATTGATATCGCAATCCTCCTGCTCGAGTGCGTCGCGAATCTGGATCACGGCGTCGGGAAACGACGGCAGTCGAATTTGCCCCAGCGTCAGCTCCTTCGAAAGGAGCTGCAGAAACGCCATGCTTTCCTGGTTGACCATATCGGGTCTCCAAATACTCTGTTCTGTCTAGCGCGGGCCGTGTAGGCGCACGAGCAACTCGGCTTCACCGGTCGAAACGCCGCAACGTCGCGAGATCTCCTCCACCGGGAGTCCCTCTCGTGCACAACCCGTCGCATCTGTTAGCGACCGCGGGCTGGAAATCTTGCATTGTTCGAGCTGCGCATGGACGAGCTCCTGCAATCGGGCGTTGACGCTGTCGAGCTCCTGTTCGACACGGACGAGGCCTGGCGCCGCCAGCTCTGTGCTCACGTCGCCGCGTGACGCGACCAGTTCGGCCAGTCGGCGCAGATTGCCGTCCTGCTGATGCAGCCGGCGGCGCACGCCCAGCAAGGTCGTGAACGTAACGATAAACATGAAGGCGAAAACCACGGCCAGGGCGCCTGGATAGGTCAGCGTTGCAACAGTCACAGCTTGTCTCCGAGATAATCAGCGTAGTCGCCGAGACGTGATTTGAGCCGCAGCAGGGCCTGCCCATGAATCTGGCAGACGCGGGATTCACTGACGCCCAGGATCATGCCCACCTCTTTGAGGTTCATGTCGCGCTGGTAGTACAGCGACAACACGAGGCGCTCGCGCTCGGGCAGTTTCGAAATCGCACCTTCGAGGCGGTCCGTGAACTGGGTTTCCTCCAGTGCGTCTTCGGGCTCAGCGTGGTCAGCCGATGCGATTTCGCGCGAGCGGTCCGAGTCCGTGTAGGGCTGCTCGAGGCTGAACAAGCGGCAACTCGCCGAGTCGCGCAACACGTCATGGTATTCCTCGAGCGGCATATCGAGATGGTCGGCTATTTCCTGATCGCTGGGGTGGCGCCCGAGATCAGACTGCAGCTCGGAGATGGCCTCCGTGATGCTGCGGTAGCGCCGGTGCACGGAGCGCGGTGTCCAGTCGGACTTGCGCACCTCATCGAGAATCGCGCCCCGGATTCGGATACCCGCGTAAGTCTCAAAGCTCGCCCCGCGACTCTCGTCGTAGTGCGCCGCAGCCTCGATGAGTCCGAGCATACCCGCCTGCACGAGATCGTCGAGCTCAATGCTTGCGGGCAACTTGGCGAGGATGTGATGCGCAATGCGCTTCACGAGCACAAGGTTATCGTTGATGAGTTGCTCCGAGGCGCTGGCCGCGCCCGTGCTCTTGGCTTGTGCGTAGCTCATCCCTGTTCTCCTGACACAAGTTGTTGTTCGGCGATGAGTCGCTCGAAAAAGAATTTGAGGCCCCCGCTGGCGCCGTGCGGCTGCTGCCAGGCTTCCGCTTTTTCTGCGAGCTGGGCGAAGGCTTTCGCCGACCAGCTCGCGGGGTAACCATCTACGACGGCGCGTTGTTCCTGCACGGCCTTGCGCAGGTAGCCATCAGAGGGAATCGTGCCCGCGTGGCTCAGCACGACATCGAGGAACCGGTCTGTGACACGCAAGAGCTTCTCGAACAGCTCGCGGCCATCGACGCGGCTTCTCGACATGTTCGAGAGCACGTTGAAGCGGCGTATGCCGTAGTCGCGGCTGAACACCTTGATGAGTGCGTAGGCGTCCGTGATCGAGGCCGGCTCGTCGCACACGACGACGAGCACGTGCTGGGCGGCCTGGCAGAACCGGGCCACGTTCTCGGCGATGCCTGCCGCCGTATCGACGACGAGCACCTCGGGCTGGCTTTGCAGCTGCGAGAAGGAAGAAATGATCGCCGCCTGCGAAGCCTGTGGCAGATCGGCCATCGTGCGGTCGCCCGACGAGGCCGGCACGATGCGCAGGCCGGAGGGGCCCGTCATGATGGCTTGCTCGAGCTGCGCCTCGCCGCGAATCAAATGCGCGAGGTTGCAGGCAGGCTGCAAGCCCAGCAGAACATCGACATTGGCGAGGCTCAGGTCGGCGTCCATGAGCATGACGTTGCGACCGCGCTGTGCGAGCGCCACGGACAGGTTGACGGAGACGTTGGTCTTGCCGACACCACCCTTACCGCTTGTCACAGCGATGACCTTGGTGGGCTTGGCCGCGACGGCTTCGCGCAGTTCCGTGGCCTGTACCGAGTTATCCATGGCTTGCCTCCGCACGGCCGAAGCGTTCGGCCAGGTCCAGTTCTTCAGGCAGGAATCGATCTTCGGACGCGTACTCAAGTGCCCGGTTCATGAGCCAGAGCTTGCGGCGCACGGCGCTCGAGAGATCGTCAGGAACACGCTGTCCGTCGCAGAGATAAGTCAGCGGCAGTCCGTTGCGAATGAGCACCGACAGCGGTGCACCCAGACGGCTCGCCTCGTCGATCTTGGTGAGCACAGCCGCCTTGAGCCGCACCTGGTTGTACTGGCGCACGACTTCGTCGAGCAGCGGCGCATCCGTGGTGGCCGCCAGGGTCAGGTAGAGGTCGACGGGTCGCTTCTGGCTCGCCAGGCCGTCGAGCATCTGTGCCAGGCGCACATCGCGCTGGCTCACGCCGGCCGTGTCGATAAGCACGAGCCGGTAGTCCTCGAGCCGTTCGAGCAGGCCTTTGAGCGCTGCGGGGCCCGACGCTTCGAACACCGACGCGTTGATGATGCGACCAAAAGTTCGCAGCTGGTCCTGGGCTCCGATGCGGTAGCTGTCCATCGACACGAGTGCGATGTCGCGGGCGCCGTGGCGCACCGCGTACTGCGATGCAATCTTGGCGATCGTGGTCGTCTTGCCGACACCCGTCGGTCCGACGAAGGCTGCGACACCGCCGTGTTCAATGAGAGACTCTTCGGCAACCGGCAACGCCCGCGATAATTCCGCGATGGGCTGGCGCCAGGCGTGCGTGAATTTTCCGGGCGTACGTTCGATCTCGTCGCAGACGCGGCGCGCGATATCGGGCTCGATACCCAGGCGCGTGAGGTTGCGCAGCACTTGCGCGCGGACGGGGTCCTGCGTCGCCTGCTGCTGCCAGCTCAGTGCACCCACCTGGTTGGCAATGAGATCGCGCAGTGCGGCCAACTCGTTGCGGACTCCGCCCAATGCGTGACCGTCGGGCGCCACTTCGAGCGCTGTGACATGGGTGTCATCGATGCGGTGCGTTTCCGCGTGCGCCGTACCCTGGTCGACCATGGCGAGCAGGTCACGGACCGGGTCCTGCGCGCTCGCCGTAGCTTCGGCCTCCTCTGCCTCGACTTCGGTTTGCGCGCGGGCGGCAGTCTCGGTCGCCGCGGCGGGCGGGCGCAAGGCCTGTTTCACGAGCGCCTCGTCATAATCGAGCGCGGCGATGATTTCGATGTAATCACCGACCCGACGGTTCGACAGGATCACCGCGTCGGGGCCCTGTTCGGTGCGCACGGCCTTGAGTGCCTCGCGCATGTTCGGTGCCAGAAACCTTTTGATCTTCATCTTCTACGTAGCTCCGTGCCACTTGTCGCGCGAATCCGTTTCGCGCCTCCCTGCCCCTACTGTCCGACGGACGCGATCATGCGGATCTGTCGGTCGTCGGGAATCTCGTTGTAAGCCAGGACATGCAGGTTGCGAATGCCTTTCATCATCTTCGCGAGCCAGGGCCTGACTGTGGGTCCCACCAGCAGCACCGCCGATTCCCCGGCTGCCTCCTGGTCGTTGGCCTTCTCGGCCAGGGATCGGTGGATACGCTCCACGAGCCCTGGTTCGAGTCCAGCCACAGACCCGTTCTGAGAGGAGTTATTCAAGATCTGTTCCAACTCGGGCTCGAGCGTTAAAACAGGCAGTTCTTCCGCGTCAGGACTGATGTTCTGGACGATCGAGCGGCCCAGTGCGACGCGCACGGAGGACGTCAAAGCGTCGGGATCCTGACTCTTGGCGCCCATATCAGCCAAAGTTTCGGCGATTTTGCGGATATTCCGGATCGGGATGCCCTCGGCAAGCAGGTTCTGCGCCACGCGCAGGATCGTTGCCATGGGCAGCGTCTTGGGTGTGAGCTCCTCGACGAGCTTGGGCGCACTCTTGCCCAGACGCTCGAGCAGCTGCTGCAGCTCTTCGTGGCCGATGAGTTCGTGCGCGTGCTGCTGCAGGACCTGGCTGATGTGCGTGGCGACGACTGTGCTCGGGTCGACGACCGTGTAACCGAGCATCTGCGCCTCTTCCTGCTGCGCCGGTTCGATCCAGACAGCATCGAGACCAAAGGCGGGGTCGCGCGTCTTAAGGCCCTTGATGTCGCCGTAGACCTGGCCCGGGTTAATGGCCAGGTCGCGGTCGGACTCGATCTCGCCCTCACCGAGCGGGACGCCCATGACCGAGATGCGGTAAGCCGACGGCTTCAGGTCGAGGTTGTCGCGGATGTGCACGGGCGGCAGCAGGAAACCCAGCGTGTCGGTGAGCTTGCGCCTCACGCCCTTGATCCGGTTCACGAGCGGACCGCCGCGCTGGCGGTCCACGAGCGGAATGAGCCGATAGCCGACTTCCAGGCCGATGGTGTCGAGCGGCGTGACGTCTTCCCAGGTCAGCTCGCGTGTCTCGGGCTCCGGTGCCGGAGCGGCCTCGAGCACTTCGGGCTCGGGCGCGGGTTTGCGTGACAACCGCCAACTTGCGTAGCCGCAGATACTCGCGAGCAGGATGAACGCGAAGTTGGGCATGCCCGGGATTAGTCCCAGCGTGATCAGTACACCGGCCGTGACGGCCAGCGTACGCGGCTGATTGAACACCTGGCGCACGATCTGGTTCGACATGTCCTGCGCGTCTGAGACGCGCGTAACGATCACGGCCACGGCTGTCGACAACAGCAGCGACGGGACCTGCGCCACGAGGCCGTCACCGATGGTGAGCAGCGTGTAGATTTTGCCCGCCTCAGAGAAGCTCAAGTCGTGCTGCATCGTACCGATGGCCAGGCCACCGATGACGTTGATGAACAGAATGAGGATGCCCGCGATGGCGTCACCGCGGACAAACTTGCTCGCACCGTCCATGGCACCGTAGAAGTCCGCTTCGTTGGCAACTTCCTTGCGCCGCGTGCGCGCCGTGTCCTGGTCAATAAGGCCCGCGTTGAGATCGGCGTCGATAGCCATCTGTTTGCCGGGCATGGCGTCGAGCGTGAATCGCGCGGTCACTTCCGACACGCGGCCCGCGCCTTTGGTGACCACGACGAAGTTGATGATCACGAGAATGGAGAACACGACGAAACCAACGGCAAAGTTGCCGCCCACGACGAAGTCCGCGAAGGCCTGGATGACCTTGCCTGCGGCACCACTGCCCGTGTGGCCGTCGAGCAGCACCACGCGCGTCGACGCAATGTTGAGCGCGAGTCGCAGCAGCGTGACGACCAGCAGCACGGTCGGGAACACACCGAAGTCGAGCGGTCGCGCGACGTAGATGACTGTCAGCAGGATCGCTAGCGACAACGCGATGTTGAAGGTGAACAGCGTGTCGAGCGCGAACGGCGGCAGCGGCACCATCATCATTGCGAGGATCACGAGCAGCAGCAGCGGCACCCCAAGGCCACGACCAATGTTTCCAAGGCGCGTCATGCGTCAGACTCCCTGTCGTTGTCGTTGTCGTTGTCGGTATCTGCCGGCACGCGGCGTTGGGTAAAGCGGTACTCGTCGACCTCGGGCACGGGCGGCTCGGGTCGCTGCGCGCCGGGTGCCAGGTCGCGCAGCTGGAAGATGTAGGCGAGCACCTGCGCGACGGCCGTGTACAGGCCTGCGGGAATTTCCTGGTCGATCTTGGTCGAGAAGAACAGCGAGCGGGCGAGCGGCGGTGCCGAGAACAACGGCACACGGTGCTCGTCGCCGAGTTCGCGAATGCGGGCGGCCACGAGGTCCTGGCCCTTCGCCACAACCTTGGGTGCAGCCATGCGGCCTTCCTCGTAAGACAGCGCCACGGCGTAGTGCGTCGGGTTGGTGATGATGACGTCGGCGTACGGCACCGAGTCCATCATGCGGCGCGTCGCGACCTCTTGCTGCATCTGCCGGATGCGCTGGCGGACCTCGGGGCGACCGTCGGTTTCCTTCATCTCGTCACGCACTTCCTGGCGTGTCATGCGCAGCTTCTTGGCGTGGTCGAAAAGCTGCCAGGGCACGTCGATGGCGGTCCCGACGAGCAGACCGGTGCTCACGACAAGCAGTGTCATGGCGGCAAGCCAGGTGGCCTTCACGAGCCCCGCCGAGGTCGGCATATCACCCAGCCGCATGACTTCGGGGCCGACATAGCTCAGCCAGGCCACGGCGATCAGGGCGATGAGCACCACCTTGGCGATCGACTTGGCCAGTTCGACCATCGCCTTAAGTCCGAACATGCGCTTGATGCCCTTGCCCGGGTTGATCCGTTCGGCCTTGGGCGCGAACGCCGACGCACTGAACGTGGCGCCGCCGAGCATGACCGAAAAGCCGAAGGCCGCGCAGGCGATCACAAAGCCCAGCGGCAGCATGATGAACAACGCCGACACCACCTGCCCGGCCAGCGACTCGGCCAGGAAGCCCGGGTCAAACATGCGGCTGCGATCGATCACGAAGCCAGCCGCGAAGCCGTCTGCAAGCCGAGCGCCGAGCGGGCCACCCAGCACGAGCAAAGCAGCGGACGCCGTCAACATGACGCCCGATGTGGTGAGCTCCTTGGATCGGGGTACGTCCCCCTTTTTGCGCGCGTCCTGGCGACGCTTGGGGGTCGCCTGTTCTGTTTTTTCCTGGCCGTCCTTGTTCTCTTCAGCCATCAGCGTGCCTCCACCGTGAGGCCCGCGAGCGCGTCCAGCGCTGCCGGGAAGAGATTGTCGAACATGCGCTCGATGCCACCCACCGTGAGATAGAGCACCGTGAAACCGAGCAGCATCGAAATCGGAAAGCCGACCGCGAACAAGTTCATGGTCGGCGCCGCGCGGCTCATGACGCCGAACGACAGGTTAACGATGAGCAGCGTCGTGACCGCGGGCAGCGCGATGTGCATGGCGCCCACGAACAGCTGGCTCGACCAGGTCAGGATCGCTTGTGCGTCTGTGGCGTCGAGGAACGTGCTGCCAATAGGCGCGGCCGTAAAGCTGTCGGCCATGAGCTGGATCAGCGCCAGGTGACCGTTGATGGCCAGGAATACGAGCATGGTCAGCATGAGGTAGAGCTGGCTGATCACGGGGATGTTCACGCCACTCACACGGTCGATGAACACGGCGAAGCCGAGGCCCATGCTCATGGCGATGGTCTGTGCGCCCAGCGTGACGGCGTCGAAGACGATCTGCACCGTAAAGCCCATGATGAAGCCAAGCGCGGCCTCCTGCATCGCGTGGATCAGGCCTGACAACGAGAACATCGTCATCGGTGACAGGTCGTGTTCGACCACGGGCGCCATGAGCAGTGTGAGCACAATGGCCAGCAAAGCTCGGATGCGGCGCGGCACGAAGGCACCGCCGATCGCGGGGATCGCGACCACGAATGTCGAGATGCGGATGAACGGCCAGATGTAGGCCGCGAGCAGTTCGACGATGGGTGCGATATCGAGCGTCACAACGTCACCCGATAATCGAGGGAATATCCTGGATCAGCGTGCGCGTGAAATTCACGAGCGTGCCGATGATCCAGGGCCCGGCGACCATCACCGACAGGCCCAGCACGAGCAATTTCGGAATGAATGACAGCGTCATTTCATTGATCTGCGTGGCCGCCTGCAGCATGCCGATGATCAGGCCCACGGCCAGCGCCGAGAGCAGCAGCGGCGACGACACGGCGAACGTGACCCAGAGGGCCTGCTGACCGATCGAAAGAATGGACTCGGGTGTCATGGCGGCCTCAGACGTAGAAACTCGAGGCCAGCGTGCCGAGCAGCAAGGCCCAGCCATCGACAAGCACAAACAGCATGAGCTTGAACGGCAACGAGATCAGCATAGGCGACAGCATCATCATCCCCATCGACATGAGGACGCTCGACACCACGAGGTCAATGATCAGGAACGGGATGAAGATCAGGAACCCGATCTGGAATGCGGTCTTGAGCTCGCTGACCATGAACGCCGGGATGACGACGCTGAGCGGGACGTCATCAATCGAGTCAAAGCCCGAGTGACCGGCGATGTCTGCAAACAGCTTGAGGTCGGCGTCACGCGTCTGGTCGAGCATAAACGCCCGTACGGGCTTGAGCCCGGCCGTCACGGCCTCGGTCATCGTGATCGTACCGTCGCGGTAGGGCTGCACGGCATCAGCGTTGACGGTGTTGATGACGGGGGACATGACGAAGAACGTCAGGAACAGCGAAATACCGATGAGCACCTGGTTGGGTGGTGTCTGCGCCGTACCCAGCGCCTGGCGCAGGATCGACAACACGATGATCATCCGAACAAAGGCACTCATCGACAGCAGCAACGCCGGCAACAGCGTCAGCAGTGTCATCGTGACGAGAATCTGCAGGCTTAAGCTCAGTTGTTCGGGTGCCTCGGTTCCCACACCTTCCACCACAAGCGGCAGCGCTGCGTCCTGGGCTGCGGCGAGACCGGGCACCAAGACCAGTACGATCACAATGAGAATCGCGCGCATCATGACGTGGGCTCGCCGCGCTTGAGGGCAGCGCCCAGTTCGCGAAGCTTGCTGGCAAACGCCGTGTTAGCTGCCGCCGGTGCGTCGGCCTTAATGGGCTCGCTCAGGGTGTGCAGGTGGCTGATGCCGTTCGCGGTAATGCCGAGCAGCACCTGCTCGTCGCCGATCTGGACCACAGCGAGACGCTCGCGATTGCCTACCTGCCGGCTGGCAACGATGTCCAGCGCGCCCGTGGTACCACGCAGGCGCGCTGGGCCGCGGGCGTAAAGCCAGCCGCAGACGACGACCAGGAGCAGCACGAGTGCCAGATTCATGATCATGCCTGCCGCGCCGCCAGCGGGCAGTGCGACAGGCTCTGCCGCGTGCGCCGTGCCGGACTGGGCCAGAGACGCCAACATTGCGGCCACGATGGGCGCAAGTCTCGGGAGTCGCATGGGTGTGGCCTCAGTTCAGCGTCTGAATGCGTTCGGCGGGGCTCACCACATCGGTGAGGCGAACGCCGAACTGACCGTCGACGACAACGATCTCGCCGCGGGCCACGAGCGTGCCGTTGACGAGCACGTCGAGCGGCTCGCTGGCGCTGCGTTCAAGCGCCACCACCGAGCCTTCGGCCAGGTTGACGAGTTCGCGGATGGAAATGGTCGTGCTGCCGACCTGCAGGGCCAGCGTCACAGGGACATCGAGAATCAGGTCGAGATTGACGTCGGCCTGGCTGGCCGCGTCACCGGCCGTCGGCGTCATTGCGTCGGGCGCGTACTTCTCTTCGGTGGCGGCGTCGTTGGTGTCACTCATTGACTTGTTCCTGTAAGACGTAGGTTTTTTCTGAATCGGGTTTAGCGGCGCTGGCCATCAGCAGCCAGCCAGCGCTCGAAGCGGAATGCGTTGGCGCCTTCGCTGGTGCCGAAGCTGCCCTCGGCGCGCTCGACGCCGCCGATCGCGAGGCGGGCCCTCTCGGGTGCCGCGATCGGCAGCAGGTCACCAGGCTTAAGCGTGACGACCTGGCGCAAAGGCAAGGTGATGTCGCTGACGTGGACATCCGTGACCACGTCCGTTTCCGCGAGATAGTGTTCGAAGCAGGCGCGCCAGTGCGGGTCGCCTTCGACGCGGCGGGCGTTTGCCGCACCCTCCAGGTCGTCCATGATCGAGGCAACCTGGGTGTCCGGAAGCAGCAGGCGCAGGTGGCCTGTTTGCCCGGCGACACGAATCTCGAAGCGGCAGACGATGACGCGTTCCTTCGCGTCGATGCCACTGCCGATACTGGGGTCAAACTCGCGAGCCAGTACTTCGGGGGAAAGCGCAATGAGTTTTTCCCAGGACGGTGTCACCGTATCGAGAAACTGGGCCATCGCGAGCTCGGCGACGCGCAATTCGCCCGCCGTGAATTGTTGCCGCGCTGGTCGCGGCGGTGGCTCGGGGCGCGGCTCGGCAGCGCCCGCCTCGTCCGATTCGGCTTCAGGCTCCTCGGCTGTAAATCCGAAGAAGGCCTCAACCAGCGCGGTCAGCAACGCGTCATCGATGAGGATAAGCGCGTTACCGGGCAACGGCTGCAAGGCCACGCGCAGCGTAATGATGGGCGGCACGGTCTTGGCGATGGCCGCCGCGAATCCGGCAGAGAAGGTCTCATCGGCGGTGACGCTGACGCGTGTGCGCAACAACGTCGACCAGAGCGCAGCCGTGCGTTTTGCCATCTGCTGACAGATGCCCTGCAAACGGGGGAAGCTGCCGAAATTGATGTAGGCGTCGGGCCGCAATTCGAAGGGCATGACGCTGGCGGCCGAGTCGCTGTCGCCCGCACCGCCGACCACACCCGCCTCGACACCGGCCAGCAAGGCATCCTTTTCGTCGTCGGACAGAATCTCTTGCGGTGCTTCGGCGGCCTCTGCGCCGCTGTCGCTGACTTCGTTTTCGGGCGTGTCAGCCATTTACTGCACCACGAGGTTCGTGAAAAAGACGGCCTCGACGCCACCTTTGCCCGTTTGCTCCGTCAGGATCTTGTTGATTTCCTCGAGCGCCATTTCGAGCATCCGCGCCTTGCCCTCACGCGTCGAGACGTCGCCGTACTGGACGTCGCCGTAGATGATGATGAGGTTGTTGCGGATGATAGGCGCGTGCGTCTTGATCGCCTCGACAACGGCCTCGTCACGCGTGAGCAACTCGAGTGAAATCTGAAGAAAGCGACCCTTCCCGCGCTCATCCATGAAGTTGATGAGCAACGGTGGGTGTATGCCGTGGTAGATCGCGTCCTTGCCGACCGGTTCGGCGGCCATTTCGGCCTCGCCTTCCACCGCCACCGCTTCAGGCTCGCCGCCCAACATGCCCTGGATCATGGGGCCCAGGAACACGCCCGCCGCGAGCAACGCGATAGCGCCAACGGCAATGATGATCATCTTGCCCTTGCCGCCCTTAGGCGCTTCTTCTTCCGTAGCTTCGTCTGCCATGTCGTCTCCGAATCGCGGCTTGTGCCGCAGTTGATTCCTGAGAGACATAAAGCAAAGGGCGTGCCAAACCCTGTTTATTACTATTTTTCAGTCACTTATCGATTATCGACAGTGCCCGTGTGACAGTTTTTCGTCGCTGTAACGGGGGACGGGGGCCAGGCGTCAGAAATCAGACGAAGGTGTCGATGAGACCACGCGTGCGCAGCCGGACCACGGGTTCAGTCACAGGCGAGTCACCGCGCTCTGTGGCGTCGGCATCGGTCTGGGCGTCCAGCGCACCACTGCGTTCCGTGTCCTGGGGCTCGCGCCCCGTGCTGCCCGCGCCCGTATCGGCGCTGACATCGGCTTGCGACAACTCGAGGCCTTGTTGCTCGAGCATTTCCCGCAGGCGCGGGAGGCTCTGTTCGATGGCGTCACGCGTCACCGCGTGTGCGGCGGTGAACTGCACGCGTGCCTGCACCTCTTCCACCTCGATGGCCATCTCGATGGGGCCGAGATGTTCGGGGTTCAGGGTCAGCTGCGCCTGGGGCAAGCGCGCCTGGATGACCCAGCCGACGCGTTCCGCAAACTGCCGACCCCAGCCGCCTTCACCGGGCATGAGATCGGGACCCGCAAGCTGCGGGACAGCGCTTGGGGTCTGCGGCGCGGTGCCCACGGCATCGCGCAACGGCGTCAGTGCGCCAACCAGCGCATCGAGACGCGCGGGTTCGGCGCGCGCCGCACTCGTAGCCTCGATGGCGCGCGGACCGGCGGCGGCTCGATTGGCAGCACGACCTGCGGCCGCAAGCGCCGCGCCTGGCGGCGTGCGGACTGTCTCAGTGGCCTGCTGCGCGACTGAACGTGCCGCAGCGGCTTTGGCGTCTGCGGCTTCCCTGGCGGCCTGCGCGTTTGACGTCGCTGTGGCAGCCTTGAGGGCGTCGACACCTGCGGGCTCCGGGCTCTTTCGTGATTCGGTCTTGCCGTCGATCGCAACGCTGCGCAGCGGTGCCAGTGCGCCCGCCTCTGCGGCGCCTGCGGGCGCGGCGCGTTGCAGTACAGCGGGCTGTGCCTGCGCGCTGCGAATCTCCTCCGCGACGGCGCCGCCCAGCGGGCGGTTGATGATCGGGTCGAGCACGTCATCAGGCACGGCTTCGGCCAGAGGCGTCGTATTCGTGAGTGCTGTGGTGTCGGCCGCGGACGTGACGCCCTCCTTGATGGGCACGGCGATCGGCATGGCAACCGGCAAGGCTTTGCCGTCCTCGACCGGCAAGGTGTTGCCGGCCGGCGCCTGCCCGCCCGCTTCGGCGTCGAGCCCGCCGGCATCGAGCAGCAGGGCCGCAAACTCGAGCGCCGCATCCAGCGCGCGCTTGTCGTCCACGTCCGCAACGCCAGACTTTACGGGGCCTGCCGCGCCTTTGCCCAGCAGGGCCAGCAAAGGTGAATCGGTCGCTGTGGTCATCAGGCTGCTCCTTTCCGTGTTGCTGCGCCGACCCGTAGCCGGGTTGGCGGTGCCTGTTCAGTGCCGTGTCGTATCTGTTGTCGAGTCTGAAGTTGCAGCTATCGTGCCAAGCCGGTCAGGGCTCGCGCCGCAGCACCCGTGACAGCGCCATGGCGTCGTCAATCTTCTGTTGCGCGGCCTCGGCCCGAACCCGCGCCTCTTCATTGAGTCGCGCCGTGAGCTGCTCCAGCGAGCGGCTGCGGCGGCGTTTGTCCTGCCACATGCGCAGCACGACCAGTCGTCGCTGGTCTACTGTTGCGACGACGTCGCGCTGCGCCGCGATCGCCTGGTCGAGCCGAGAGAGAAATGTGTGGTAGTCGTGCCAGTGCGCGCCGTGCCAGGACGATTGCTCTCGGCTCATGTCGTGATAGCCCGCCCGGTACTGCTCGAGCTCCTCAAGCGTCTTGCGCGCCTCTGCGACGGCCGCATTGACCTCCGCCAGGGCCTCGGCCGCCGTTTGTTCTTCGCGCTCCGCGTGCTTTTGCACGGGCGCCAGTCGTTGCCGTCGATCACGCATTCATGAGCCCCCGCATTATCCGGCGGCGCCGGTTGGTGCTGCGTTATCCGCTGCGCCGCGACCGGCGAGCACGGCCAGGCCATCGAGGCTCTCGGCTCGCGTCACCTGCTCGTCGGGGCGCTGACGCAGGAACGCCTGCACATCGGGCCAGAGCGCGATGGCCGCGTCGACCTCGGGATTGGCGCCGGGCTGGTAGGCACCGATGGCCAACAAGTCCGCGTTTTGCTGGTAGCTCGAAATCGACTGGCGCAGCGTCAGCACCTGCTCGCGCTGCGTCTCACTCGTGATCTGCATCATGGCGCGGGTCACAGACGCCTCGACGTCGATCGCCGGATAGTGGCCGGCCTCAGCCAGTGAGCGTGACAACACGATGTGGCCATCAAGAATGGCGCGCGCCGCATCCACAATCGGGTCGTTCTGATCGTCACCCTCGGCCAGCACGGTGTAGATCGCCGTGATCGAGCCGCTGCCTGCTGCGCCATTGCCCGCGCGCTCCACGAGCTGCGGCAGCTTGGCGAATACGGACGGCGGGTAGCCTTTCGTGGCGGGTGGTTCGCCAATGGCCAGCGCGATCTCACGTTGCGCCTGGGCGAAACGGGTCAGCGAGTCCATGAGCAGCAACACGCGCTTGCCCTGGTCTCTGAAGTACTCGGCCACGGCTGTCGCCAGCGCCGCACCCTGCAAGCGCATGAGCGGCGGGTCATCGGCCGGGCTCGCCACAACAATCGCGCGTGACAGGCCTTCGGCGCCGAGCGTCTCGTCGACGAACTCCTTGACCTCGCGGCCACGTTCGCCGATGAGCCCGACCACGATGATGTCGGCCTCCGTGAAGCGCGTCATCATGCCGAGCAACATACTTTTGCCGACACCCGAGCCCGCGAACAGGCCCATGCGCTGACCGCGACCGACGGGCAGCATCGAATTGATGGCCCGAACACCGACGTCGAGCGGTTCCGAGATCGGTTGGCGTGACAGCGGGTTGAGCGGCTCGGGATTCAGGTTCACGACGGCGTCACCACGAATACGCGGCCCGCCGTCGAGCGGACGACCGCGGCCGTCGATCACGCGGCCCAGCATGTCGTCGCCAACGGGAATGTGACGCGTGGCGGGCCCGGGGATGACCCGCGCATTGGGCGCGATGCCGTGCAGGTCTTCGGCGGGCATGAGGAACAGTCGTTCGCCCGCAAAACCCACCACTTCGGCGTCGACGCTGCGGCCGTCATCGGCCAGGACTTCGCAGTGCGCGCCGACCGCGGCCGAGACGCCCTCGGCTTCAAGCGTCAGCCCGACCGTGCGGCGCAGAACGCCCTCGACAACGAGCGCGGGGCGAGCCTCTACGTCGCGCAGCCGTTGCTCGAGTCGGCGCCCCACGGTGCCGAAACTCGACTGGCGTACGGTGTCAGCCGCAGCGCTCACTGGCGCTGATCGCCCATGAGCGCATTGACCATCGTCGCAATACGCGATTCGACGCGTGCGTCAATGTTCGAGCTCTCACTTGAGATGTGGCAGCCGCCCCGCGTCAGCGCGGCGTCGTGCACGATGCGCCAGCGCGCACTGGCGGACTCCTCATTGGAACTCGCATCACGACCCAGGATGGCCTCGAGCCGATCCGCGTCTTCGGGGTGCAGGTGCACGGTAATCTGTGACGCTGTTACGGGCAGCAGGGACACGGCATCGCGAACAAGGCCCACGATACTGTCGGGGTCGAGCTCGAGCTGACGCTTGAACATGCGCCCGACCATGACCGTCACCATGCGCGCGAGCTGCACCTCAAGCGCGTCGTCGAGTTCGTCGAGCGGCGCCGCCAGGTGCTGAAGCGTCGCCTCGAGCAGGTCGCGGCGCGCCGTGAGTTCCTGCGCGGCCTCGACCAGGCCCTGTTCGCGACCTTCCTCGAGCCCCTTGCGCATGCCTTCGGCGCGCGCTTCCTCGTAGGCTTGCTGCTGCAGTTCCTCGAGGTCTGCGGCCGTGAGCATGCCCGACTGGGGAAAGTCGGGCGCCTGCCAGCGATCTTCGCCGCCGGACTCAGACGTACTCATCGTCACTGTCACCAAGGTTGATGTCGCCGTTGTCGGCCAGGCGGCGCGCGACTTCGAGGATTTCCTTCTGCGCCGCTTCGACATCGGAGAGTTTCATGGGGCCGCGGGCCTCCATGTCTTCCTCAAGCAGCGCGGCAGCGCGTTTGGACATGTTCTGGAATATCTTCTTCTGAACGGCCGGGTCGGCGCCCTTGAGCGCGATCACGAGGCGGTCGTTGGAGACCTCGCGCAACAGCGTCTGGATACCGCGGTCGTCGACATTGAGCAGGCTGTCGAAGACGAACATCATTTCGGCGATACGGTTACCGAGATCGGGGTTGGCCAGGTTGATCTGTTCGAGCACGGCCTCGCCATCGGCGTTGTTCAGCGCGTTGACAATGCCCGCGGCAACGCGGTCACCGCCAACCTTGGCGGTTCGCGATACCGTGATGTTCGAGGACTTGGCGGCGATCAGTGATTCGATTTCGGCGAGTGCGCTTTGCTGCACGTCGTCCAGTCGCGCCACACGCATGACCACCTCGGCGCGCAACGCGTCCTCAAAGTTGGCCAGCACCTCGGCGGCCTGCTCGGCTTCAAGGTAGGACAGTACGATGGCGATGATCTGCGGGTGTTCGTCGCGCACCAGCTCGGCGATCGACTCGGCGCTCATCCACTGCAAGGTGTCGAAGCCGCTCGCGTCGCCGTCGACGAGAATGCGGTCGATAAACGCATCGGCCTTGTTGGCGCCAAAGGCGTTGGTCAGCACCTTGCGGATGTAGTCCTCGGTGCCCACGCCAAATGACGCGGCGTCGTCCACGGTTGTGACGAAGGTCGAAAGCACCTCGTCGGCCGCCTCGCGGGTCACATTCTTGAGCCCCGCCATGGCCACACCGACGGCCTGCACTTCCTTGGGCTTCATGTGCTTGAGCACCTGGGAGGCCTCCTCCTCGCCCAGCGACATCAGGAGGATGGCGGCGCGCTCGGTGCCCGAAATCGGGTTCTCGTCACTCGCCACTGTCGTCAATCCATTTGCGCACGACCTGCGCGACGCGCGCGGGGTCGTGTCCTGTGATGTTTCGAGCCGCGGCGACCTTCTCCTGGTAGGAGAGACCCGGTGTGCTGGGCGCATCGAGCTGACCCGCCACACGGCCGCCGCCTTCGCCGTCGCTCGGCAGCAGCGTGCTCAAGCCGCCGCTTGGCGCGGGCGGTGTAACGATACTTTTGAGCATCGGCCGCACGATGCCAAAGGCCAGCACGAGCACGAGCAGTACGCCGCCGGCCTGCTTGCCGATTTCACGCACGATGGGCTGCTCCCAGATCGCCGGGCCCTCGCCGGGCTCCATGAGGGGCACGGGCCTAAATGGCGCCACAACGACGCCGACGGAGTCGCCGCGCACCTCGTCAAAGCCCATGGCTTCGCGCACAAGCGCTTCGATCTCGGCCAAGCTGGGCGGCTCCGCGGCCTGGTTAGCGGCCGTCGCCGCGGCCGCATCGGCGGCTGTTTCGCCCTCGGCCGGCGCCTCGACGCTAGCTGCTGCTGCCTCCGGTGCCGTCAGCGCGACTTCGTCGACGATAACCGCAACCGACAGACGCTGGATCCGGCTGGACGGGCTTCGCGTGCGGGAAATCGTGCGGTCCATTTCGAAATTGCGCGTCGAGCTACGCGAGGAATTGAGCGTGTTGGCCTGATCAGCAGAGTCAGCTGCTACGCCGCCCGCCTCGGGCGGTGTATTCGTCAGCGCACCGGGTATGCCACCCGCCTGAGCCTCATTAGCCTGGCGCTGCTGTTCATTGATTTGTTCGCTGCGCACCACCTGCGAGGTCGGATCGAAGGCCTCGGTCGTGGCTTCCACCACGGTGAAGTCGAGGCTGGCGGTCACCTCGGCGCGCACGTTGCCGTGCCCCAGCAACGGAATCAGGATGGCTTCGATGCGCCGTCGGTAGTCAGCCTCGAACTCACGCGTCATCTTGAACTGGTTGGCGGTCATCGCGTCGCTTTCCATCTCACCATCGCTCGACAGCAAATTGCCGAACTGGTCGATGAGCGTGACGTCCGCGGGCGCCATGTTGGGAATGGCGCTCGCCACGAGATTGATGATGGACTCAGCCTGCCCGGCCTCAAGTTGTTGGCCGCCGTAGAGTTGCAGGAACACCGACGCACTGGGGCGCTGGCGGTCACGAATGAATGCCGACTCCTTGGGGATCGCCAGATGCACGCGCGCATCCTGCACCGCGCGCAGCGACTTGATGGTCTGCGACAACTCGGCTTCGATGGCGTGCTGGTAGCGCGCGGTTTCCATGAACTGGCTGACGCCGAAGCTCGACGACTCGCCCATGTCATCCATGCCGCCCTGCGACTGCCCAAGGCCCTGGGAGGCCAGCTGCATGCGTGCACTTTGTAACTGATCCGCAGGGACAAGAATGGCCCCGCTGTCCGCGATGTCGTATTCGACACCGGCGTTGCGCAGCGCATCGACCACGGCGGCGGCCTCGCGTTGTTCAAGACCCGAGTACAACGATCGGTACTCGGGTTTCTGCGACCACATGACCACGGCCACGCCGGCGGCGACGGCCAGTGCCACGCCAACCAGCAGCAACACCTGGCGCACGGCCGGTATCTGCAACACGTTGCCGAGCTGAATCTGCGGCACGGCGGCGGTCTGAATCTCAGTGGTGGGTACGGTAGCTTCCATCTACGCGGTTCCTGGTGCTTGGTTCCATGCGGGCCCGCTATACGGGCATGTTCATCACTTCCTGATAGGCGTTGACGAGCTTGTTGCGCACTTCGGTCATCGCCTGGAATGACAGGCTCGCTTTCTGCAGCGAGATCATGACCTGGGTCAGGTCGGCGCCGGGATCACCGGCTTCGTAGGCTGCCGCCTGTGCACCTGCTGTCTGCTGCGCGTCGTTGACGGCATTGAGCGACTTCGAGAGCAGCGACGAGAAGTTGGGCCCGTCGACCTCGGCAGGTGCTGCCGATCCCATACCATCGAGCTGCGCATTGAGCTCGCGGATCTTGGAAAGCAGGTTGGCGGAATTGATCTCGTTCATGGTCTGTCCTCAGGCCACTGACGGGCGCGCGCCGTAGCGCGGCTGGCGGTCGGGAATGGTGTAGCCGGCCTCACGCAGGCGGGCGATCTTGTAGCGCAGCGTGCGTGGGCTGATGCCCAGGGTGCGTGCCGCTTCGGTACGGTTGCCGGAGCCAGCCTCGAGCGCGTCGACGATGCGGCGGCGCTCCTCGTCGCGCAGGTCGTGGCGCAGGTCGCCTGCCGACGTCGTGGTCGGCGCAGGCGCAATCTGAGTTGTGTGCACAGGTGCGGTGCCCGCCGTTTCGAACACAAGATCTGAATCTGTAATCGTGTCGCCGGCCAGCAGAATCAGAATGCGTTGCACGAGGTTGTCGAGCTCACGCACGTTGCCGGGCCATCCGTGCGCCAGCAGGCGCCTTTCAGCGCGCGCCGTGAGTGTCGGGCGAGCGCGCTGTCCTTCGCAGTAGCGCGTCAGGAAGTGACGGAACAGCGGCAGCACATCGCCGCGCCGCTCGCGCAGCGGCGGAATATGCAGCGGAAACACGTTGAGCCGGTAGTAGAGGTCTTCGCGGAACCGCCCCGCCTCAACCTCTGCCGCGAGGTTGCGGTTGGTCGTGGCCAGTACGCGGACGTCGACGGTCTTGCTGCGCGTGGCGCCCAGGCGTTCGACTTCGCGTTCCTGAAGCACCCGCAGCAGTTTGGCCTGCAGGCCCAGATCCATTTCACTGATTTCGTCGAGCAGCAACGTGCCGCCGTCGGCCTGTTCAAACTTGCCGGGCCGCGCCTGTTGCGCGCCCGTGAACGCGCCGCGTTCATAGCCAAATAGCGTCGCCTCGAGCATCTGCTCGGGGATCGCCGCACAGTTGATCGCGACCCAGGGCTTCTCGGCACGCGGCGAGCGGTTGTGAATAAAGCGCGCGAACACTTCCTTGCCCGCGCCGCTCTCACCCGACAGCAACACCGTGGCGTCGCAGTTGGCCACACGTGCCGCGATGCCCAGCAGGCTCACAGTGTCGGCGTCGCCGCAGACGACCGTGCCCGTGTCCACACCCGTCACCGATAGCGACCGGTGCCGGGACAGCGTCCGCGACACGGTGTCGATGAGCTCGCGCGTGTCGAACGGCTTCACGAGATAGGTCTCCGCGCCGAGCTGCATCGCAGCGACTGCGCGCGGCACGCTTGCGTACGCCGTCATGAGAATCACGGGCAGGCCCGGATGCTGGTCTCGGATGTCACCCAGCAGCTCGAGCCCGTCCATGGGCTGCATTTGTACGTCACTGAGTACGAGCTGCACGGGGTGCTCACTGGCGAGGGTCAGCGCGGCGCTACCGTCGGTCGCTGTGAGGACGCGATAACCGGCATCGGTCAGCGTCGCGCACAGCGCCTCGGACAGGTCGGCGTCGTCCTCGACGACGAGAATCGTGGCGCGTGGGTTTTCGGTATCAGACATGACCCACCGCCTGTTTGGAAAAGGTGGCCGGCGGCACATGCGCAGAAATGGCAGAAAACTGCGATGTGCCACCGACGGGGGGGAAATCGGTCCGGGCGACAGGCAGGTGCAAGGAAAAGCAGCTGCCGCTCGGAGAGCTTTCGACGGTGATGTCACCGCCGTGGGCTTGGGCGACCGAACGAACGACGGCCAGGCCCAGGCCCGTACCGGCCGGTCGGGTCGTGAAAAACGGCTCAAAGATCTGGTCTGTGAGACCGGCGCGGATACCGCGGCCTTCATCACGAACGGCGATGTACACGGTGTCGCCGTCGCCATCCACGGCGATCGTGACCGTGCCGCCCTCGGGGCTGTGCTGTACGGCGTTGACCACAAGGTTAGCGATGGCGCCGCCCAGCGCGCGAACGTTGCCGCACACACGCGGCCCCGGATCAGGTGCGTTAACGCGCAGCTTGACGTGGGCCGGTGCAAGACCACGCGCATCATCGACGACCTCATCGACGAGCGCGGTGATATCCATGACCCGTTCGTCGGCGGGCGTGCCGTGGGCGAAGCGCAGCATGTCATCAACCATCGACTCGATGTCGTTGAGGCGGGCGACAATGCGGCTGCGAGCCGCCTCATCACCGGCGCGTGAAGCCCAGAGCATGGCCGTCGACAGCGGGGTACGAATCTGGTGTGCGAGGCGCGCGGCCATCTCACCGAGCATGGCGAGGCGCTGCTGGCGCTCGGTCCCTTCCCGGTTGGCGCGCGCGGTCGTGACGTCGATGAAGACGACGAGACGCGCGTGTGCATCAAGCGGGGACTCGGTCAGCGTGTACCAGTGTTCGCCCAATGCGTATTCGCCGGCCGCGGGCTGCGCGCAACCCAGCGCGGCGCGGGCCACGTCTGACCAGGCGTCACCGATCAGCGGTGACGAGAAGGCGTGGGAGGCCTTGGCGTTGGCATCGGTAATGCGGCCGTCTGCGTCGACGATGAGTACCAGCGCGGGCAAGGCTTCGAGAATCTGTGCCATACGTTCGGCGAGACGCTCACGCGCAGCCGCCTCGCGGTTGCGAACGTGGCGTGCACGGCTCAGCGCGGTGGCCAATGTGGCGACCTGCGACTGCAGGCGATCGTAGGCGGCGTTGAGTTCCAGCGAGTGTGTATTGAACGCTTCGAAGGCCGCCGTGAGGCCGGCCTCGGTCGCTGTCGTCGCTGTCACGTTGTCTGTGTTCACCTGAGGTCCCATTCAATCCGTCGAAATGGTGTCAGGACAGTAAAAGCAAGTTGCGTGCCACTTCCGTGTAAGCACTTTAAATCAATTAATTCAGCAACTTAAGATTCTTCCGACTGTCGTCAAAACGTCAATTTTTCGTCGCAGGCTCAGGCTGCGCGGAGTTTTTCGACGAGCGTCGTGCGGCGCATGTTGAGCAGCCGCGCCGCGCGGGCGACCACGCCGTCGGCACGCGCCAGGGCGCTTTCGATGAGCGAGCGCTCGAGGTCGCGCAGGTAATCCTTTAGAGCAATGCCCTGTTCAGGCAACGCGCCTGCGGCGGTCTCGGCGTCGATGGCTTCGACGTCGACATTTGCGCCGCGGAATTTGTCGGGCAGGTCGGCAACGGTCACGATGCCAGTCGGGTGCAGGATCGCGAGCCGCTCCACAAGGTTGCCGAGTTCGCGCACGTTGCCGGGCCAGGCGTACTGCGCCAGTGCCGCGAGTGCGCAGGGCTGCAGCCGCAGCTTGCGTTGCGCACCCGATTCACTGCCAAGCAACAGCTCCGCGAGCAGGCCCGGGATGTCTTCGAGGCGCTTGCGCAGCGGCGGCATGTCGATCGGGAACACGTTGAGTCGGTAGTAGAGGTCTTCGCGGAACCGGCCTTCGGCCACGGCCTGCTGCAGATCGCGGTGGGTGGCCGCAACGATTCTCACGTTGGCGGTCCGCGTCTCGCCGCTGCCCACGCGCTCGAAGCGGCGTTCCTGAAGCACACGCAGCAATTTGACCTGCATCGGCATGGGCATGTCGCCGATCTCATCGAGGAACAACGTGCCGCCTTCAGCCAGTTCGAAGCGGCCATTGCGCGTCGCAACAGCGCCTGTAAAGGCGCCCTTCTCGTGCCCGAACAACTCGCTCTCGAGCAGCTCGGCGGGAATCGCGCCGCAGTTGACGGGTACAAACGGGCCGTCGGCGCGATCCGACAAATCGTGAATCGTCCGTGCGACGAGTTCCTTGCCCGTGCCCGACTCACCGTTCACGAGAACGTTGGTATCGAAGCAGGCAACCTGTTCAATGAGACCACGCACGTATGCGATGGAGGCAGAGCTGCCGGTCAGTCGCTGACGGCGTTGGTTGCCGCGGTAGCGACCGGCCTGCTCGAGCAGGTGCGCGAGGCGCGAGCGACGAACGGGTTGTTCGACGGGCCACACGGGTGCCGAATCGAGCACCGGCAGCAGGGCGTCCACGTCACCGGCGTCGCGCATCAGCAGGATGGGAGTGTCGGCAGGCAGCTTGTCGCCAGCGGCATCCAGGCTGGCCCGGTCGGCAACAATCGCCGCAATGCGGTCTGGCAGGGGATCCGTATCCACGTCGATGACGGGGTAATCGAGAAACTCGATCCGGTGGCGGAGATCGGCGAGCTGGCTTGAATCGGTGTGCATCACCCAAACCGCGTGCCGAGCGTCTTTTGCGACGTTCTTGTCTGTCATGGCCTGTCCTTTTGCATACCCGCCAAAATCCTTATGGCGGTGTCGCTACCCTGCGACAGGACAAAGCATAGAGAGACGTTCGGCCTTAACTGTGCCGGAGATCACATTTTTTCAGTTAAAACCTATAGTTTTGGAGCTTATGTGAAGTCGGTCCGCAACAAAGTTCAGATTTGAGCGGTCTCTGCGTAAGCTCGGGATGCGCGGCGTCCCAGCCGCAAACCGTCGATTTCTGCCGCGACGCGGTCGCGCAGCGCGGTCAGTTTGATACGAAATTCGGTGTCTTGTCGCGCCAGTTCCTGCAATTCGTTAGGCGCAAGCTTGGGCGCCAGCTCGCGAATGAGCCCATCGCGGTCCTGCCCGCACTGGGCCATTTGCGCCGCATCGTCGGCCGCAACCGCTTCAAGCAGCGCAGCTTCAATCGCCGCAACCCGGGCCAGCTCGGTATCAGCCATCGCTGGCCGCCTGTGCCGGTACTTCGTCGCCAATGGCGTCCCACGCACTCTTTACTTCGCGAACGAGACCTTCGACTTCATCGATGATGGCAGCGTCACTCTTGAGGTTGGCCTCGAGCAGCCGACGCGTCGCGTAGCTGTACAGCGCCACGAGGTTTTCTGCGAGCCGACTGTCGTGGGTGTCGTCGACGGCGACTTGAAGCACGTCAAGAATCGCCACGGCCTGGCTCAGGTGTTCGCCCTTGCCGGCTACATCATTGTTGCGGATGCAGTGCTTGGCCATCGACAGGCGCGCCACGAATCGCGTCATCAGCGATGCGATGAGCGTGTAGCCGTCGGCGGTTTCCACCGTGTGCTCGGCGGCCGAGTTGCGATAGGCCTGGTTGGCCGTGTGCGTGGGTGCGTACATGTCCGTCTCTACGACTGGCCCGGCGTCGGCACGTTGGCGAGCTGGGCCGCTAAGAATGAACTGGTCGAGTTGAGGTTGGCCAGCAGCGAGTCGAGCCCGTTGAACTGACGCAGCAGGCGCGCCTCGAGCGATATCAGTCGGTTCTGCAAGCGTTCGTTCTGCTCACCGAGCGTCTCGATGCTGCTTTCGATACCGTCTGTGCGCGCCGTGATGATGCCGTCACTCGAGACGTAGCTGTCGATAACCGAGGTCAGCCTCGCGGCGTAGCCCTCGTCGCCCGTGAACAAGCGTTCGATGGCCTGGAAGTCGTTCTCGAGAACCGTGTTGAGCGCCTCGCTGTCCACCTCGAGCTTGCCGTCACTGTCGAGTCGGACACCGACTTCATTCAGCGTGTCGAGCAACGGGTTGGCCGTCGTCGTGGCTTCGGACAGGGTCTGGCGCAAACGCGAGGTCGCGCCGCGCAGGGCCGAGTCGCCCTGCAACGCACCCGCTACATTGGTGTCGGGATCAAACACCGACAGGCGATCGGCCGTGTCGATGAAGTCGTTGTATGCCTTGACGAACGCGTCGATCGAACCCTTGAGCCCTGACGTGTCGTTCTTGACCGTGACATCGAACGCGGTGCCCGATGTCTCCTGCAGGGCGGTGAACGTGACACCGTCGACCACCGAATCAAACGTGTTGGTCTCACTCGTCACCGTGAAGCCGTTAACCGTGGCGCGCGCATCGGCGGCTGCCACTGACTCGGTCAGGTTGTTGATGCCGTTGCCGGGGTCGAAGGTCAGTGCCGACAGACCATTGTCAGGCGTCGACTGCGTCACCGTAACGCCATTGGCGGCGCCCGTTCGCGTCCCCGTGAGGACGAGAAAGCTGCCCGACTCGGCGTTGATGATCGTGGCCAACACGCCCGCGTTGTCATCGGCGTTGTTGATGGCATCGCGAATGTCGGCCAGCGTATTGGCTTCGGGATCAATCGTGACCGAGAACGACTCGGTCCCGATGCTCAGGTCGAGCGTCCCGGAGCCCACAGCGGCATCGGCACCCGTAAATGAGGCCGAGCTCAACCGTGCCGCTGTTGCCAGCGATTCGATATCGATCGAGTAGGACGCGGGTACGGCGTCCGAGGTTACCGTCAGCGAGATGGCATCCTCGTTACTCGACGAAATCGTTCTGCCGCGAACGGCATCGTTGTTTTGTAGCGCATCAATGGCGGTCTTGAAGCCCTCGAGCGAGGACTTCAGGCTGCCGTAGGCCGACAGGCGCGACTGAAACTGCGTCTCACGCTGAATCAGTCGCTGCGAGGCTGCCTGTCCTTCCGCGGTCACGAGCTGTTGCACGAGACCGTTGACGTCCAGGCCGGAGCCAATCCCTGTCGATGTTATGCCGGTCATGCTTCGGGTTTCCGTTCCCTGCTACTGCCGCGCCTGCTTTATGCAGACGCATCGACGAGCGAAGGCAGCGCCTCGCCCGTTTCAGCCGCCTTAACCACCGCTTCCGGCGGCAACTGGCGGATGATCTCCCCGGTTTCCCGGTTCATCACCGTGATGACCACGATGCCACTGTCAGCGTCTGGCTCGAACTTGAGCGCGGGCGACAGGCCCTGGGCCTGTGTGTTCACCTGCTCGAGTGCCTTCTCGAGGCGAGCCTTACTGACGGGGGCACGTTGCGCTGCGGCCGCTTCCTTGGCCTGCGTAACGGCGTCACCTTCCTGGCGCACCGATTGCGTCGTCACTTCATCACCAGACGGCGCAGCGCGTTTTGGCGCTGGTGCCGCGACCTGGCGTGTCGTGACTTCGTTAATCGGGTTCATCGTTCTCTAACCTCTGGGTCGGGCGGCTTCCCTGCCGCCCTTCCGAAGTAATCCGTCCTGGATTACTGGAGCAAGCTCAGCGCCAGCTGGGGCTGGGCGTTCGCCTGAGTCAGTACCGATACACCGGCCTGCTGCAGGATCTGAGCCTTCGTCAGCTGAGCAGTCTCAGCGGCGAAGTCAGCGTCCAGAATCCGGCCACGCGATGCGGCCAGGTTTTCCGAAACCGTCTGCAGGTTGGAGATAGTCGATTCGAAGCGGTTCTGGATAGCACCAAACTCACTTCGCAGCGAGTTAATGGTGGTCAGCGCCGCGTCGACACGCTGAATGGCGTCCTCAGCGTTGGCAACTGTACCGACGGTCAGGGTGTCGAGACCCGTCGTGTCTTTGGCGATCTGCGTTGCGGTGAAGCCGAGCAGTGCTTCGTTGCCGCCCGAAATCGTGATGTTGTCCGACGCGCTCAGCGTGATCGAACCACGGTTCGTAGCGGTGCTACCTGCCAGGTCACCGGCAACTGCCGCCGTCGTCAGGCCACCCGCGGGAGCCGTACCGGCCAGCGTCTGCGAGATGTCGATGTTACGACCGTCGACTGCCGTGAAAGTCACGTCAGTGCCGTCGAACGAGGCGGTGACGCCCGTGTCATTGGCGAACAAGTTGACGCGATCCACCAGGTCCGAACCCGTGATCGGACCACCGCCCGTACCCACGCTCAAGTTTTCGTTGGTGAAGATCGCTTCGCCGTTGATCGTCAGCGAGTAGGTTTCGTCACTGTTATCAGCAGCACCCTCGTCGATCGTCGTGAAGGCACTGACCGCCTCAGTCGTCGCCGTAGCCGTCAGGCCCGTAACACCGGAAGCGTTGATCGCAGCAACCTTGTCCTGAGCGCTGTCAGAATCCGAAGACGCAATTTCAACGGCAGCGCCGTTACCGACAGCGATGCTGACCTGACCCGGACCGATAGCCGCGGCCGATACCGCGTTGGCGCCCGTGGCGCTGGCGATCTGGCCGATCTGCGAGGTGCGGACACCCGTGGTCAGAGAGACGTTGATCTTCTCACCGACGTTGGCGCCGACCTGGAACGCCGCGTTACCGAACGTGCCGTCGAGGACCTTGAGGCCGTTGAACGACGTCTGCGAGGCGATACGCTCGACCTCTGCAAGACGCTGCTGCACTTCTTCGTCGATTGCCGCGCGGTCAGACGCCGAGTTGGTGGCGTTGGCCGACTGTACGCCGAGCTCGCGAATACGCTGCAGGTTGTTGGTAAGCTCACCGAGCGCGCTTTCTGCCGTCTGTGCAAGCGAAATGCCGTCCGACGCGTTTCGTACGGCCTGGTTAAGACCACGGATCTGCGTCGTGAAGCGTTCCGAAATTGCAAGGCCAGCAGCATCGTCCTTCGCGCTGTTGATGCGCAAACCAGTGGACAAACGCTCCAAAGACGTCGTCAACAGACTCTGGGAACGGTTCAGGTTCCGCTGAGCGTTGAGCGACGCAACGTTCGTGTTGATTGACTGTGCCATTTTCTAAAACTCCTAAGTTTTCCGTTCCCGGCACGTTAGCTGCCGGCCGAATCGCAACACGTCCGTAGACGTCGTGAAATGCGCTTCACCCGGGTTAGCGGAGTGCGGCTGCAAACCTTGAGTGGTTTTTTAGAACTGTGATGGCGTTCAAAGCGCGCGAGAAAAACACCGCAATGGCATTGCGAAGTGCTTTAGCGCGCTTCGTGGAAATCGTGACCTGCGTCACGAGAACGCGACCACTTAGAGCAGACGGAACAGAGACAGGCCCTGAATTCGCAGGAACGACTGCTGCGCGGCCTCAAGCGTCGTCGCCTGCTGCGTCAGTGCAGAGATCGCCGCCGCGTAGTCGAGATCTTCGATGTCCGCGAGCGATTCCTGCAAGACCAGCGAGGCGCCTGCGTTGGCGTCCACCTGCGACTCGATCGTCGCAAGCCGGCTGCCCACGCCTGTGCGCACCTCGAGTACGCGTGCCAGGGCCTGGTCGAGCCCCTCGATGCCTCGATTGATCGCCGCGTCCTGTTCGGCCCGCTGTGCCTCGTCGGCGACAGGCGTCTCGAGCGCCGCCGCAAGACGATCAATAATGCTGAACATATCGGTATTGGGACTTGGCCCGACATCGAACACATCGCCCGTCGCCGGTTCACCTTCGATGCGGACATCGAGTCCGCCGAATGTGATGCTATCACCCGGTGTAAACGCACCGCTTGAGACCAGTACGCCGCCGCCGTCGCGGACCTCGAAGGCGTCCGCTGCCGTAAAGGTGACCTCGTAGGCTTCAAAG
Organism: uncultured Gammaproteobacteria bacterium; assembly: GCA_937899415.1. Lineage (GTDB taxonomy): Bacteria > Pseudomonadota > Gammaproteobacteria > Steroidobacterales > Woeseiaceae > CALBPI01. The sequence continues at coordinate 114,676 of CALBPI010000056.1, forward strand.
TTGTAACCCGTGACACCGGCAACATCGTTGTTGAAGATCGTGCCCGTGCCCGTATTCGCTGCCGAAGGCGTGGTGAGCACCTGGCCATTGCCCTCGCGGATACGACTGAAGACACGTTCTCCCGAGTCGCTGTCCGGAATCTGGCGCGTCCGTGAAATCGACACGAAACGCTGACCCTGATCGCCGTTGTAGCTGAAGCCTGCGCTCGTGCGTGTGAACGGCTGGGTTTGTGTCTGGTAGCCCGCGAACAGGAAGTCATCGCTGGAGTCGCGGGTGTTGGCCAGTGCCAGCAGTTGATCAAGTCCCTGGCGCAGCTCGGCCGCAACAAAGTCGCGAGACTCATTGGTCTGTGTGGCATTGGCGGCCTGCAAAGCGAGCTCGCGTGCCCGTTGCAGCAGCTCGGTCACGCCCGTCAGCGTCTCTTCCTCGAGTCGCAACCGACTCTCTGCGAGGCCTGCGTTGCGCTGAAACTGCTCAACACTGTCAATGGACTCGCGCAGGTTGAGCGCTCGGGCGCTGCCGACGGGATCATCCGACGGGCGCTGGATCTGGCGACCGGTGGCCACCTGTTCCTGAATGTCGTTGAGACTGCGCTGCAAGCGCTGCAGCGTCAGTACGTTGTTCTGGAAAAAGGCCTGAGTGGATACGCGCATGGTCAGTCCTTAACGTCGCGTGGCAGCGAGCAGCGTGTCGAACAGGTCGCCAGCGACACTGATGACCTCGGCGGCTGCCTGGTAGGCCTGCTGAAAACGAATGAGCTCCGCGGCTTCCTCATCGAGATTGACGCCCGATTCCTCAAGGCGCCGCGTCTCGGCGCTCTGCAGCACAATGGCTTGGGCATCGGCCGTGTTCTCGGCGAGTCGCGTGCGGCTGCCGACTGTCGCGACCAGCGACGCGTAGGCCTGGCTGACAGACTGCGAGCCACCGGCGAGCACGCCGGCGTCGCGTGTGGCGCCCAGCGCCAGCGCGTTGCGGTTGTCACCCGCGGCGTTCGTGTTGCGCTCCACGGTGAAGCGATCGCCCGTCGTGGGCGCCCCCGTGAGGGTGTAGGCGGAGCCGTTGAGCGTGATCGTGTCGCCAGGCGTGAATGCAAAGCTGCCCACACCATTCACGCTGTAGGTATTGGGACCCGTGAATTCAATAACGCTCGTGGCGAAGAAGTTCGGGTCCGACGTGTCGAGCGGGACACCGTTGTCGATGCTCGCATCACTCAAGTTGTTGAGGTCTGCGGAGCCCCGCGTGGGACCTGCTGCCGCGAAGGCGCCCGGGTCGCTAGCCACCACGGACAGGCCCGAGATGGCATCGAGCACAGGCTCGACCTCAAACGTGTCGCCGGCTGCAGGCGCACCACTCACGGTAATCGCGAGCCCATCCGCACGGAACGGGTCAGCGCCCGTACCGGTGCCTGTCAGCGTGATCTCCGCGCCCGTGTCGTCACGGAACAGGCGGTAGTCTGTGCCATCGAACAGGAAGCGGTAGCCCGACTGCGGCACCTGCCCGATGTCCTGGACGACGACACTGATGTCGCCGGTGCCGGTGTTGAGCGCCGACGGTGTGCCGCGTGCGGGCCCCGTCGCAAAGATATCGCCGCCCAAATTGCCGTTGGCGTCGAGACCCAGCGCATTCTGTTCATTGAAAGTTTGTGCGACGGCCACAGCGCTCGCACCGAGCGCGCGGCGCGTCGGGTCGAGGATCGTATTCTGGAATTCGAACAGACCGCCGATCTCACCGCCCTTGAGGATGTCGCGCAGTGGCGTGTCGCCGCCCAGGCCGCGGTAAATCACTTCATTGCGGTTGGGGTCGAACTCGGATGGCTGCACCTCGAGCTCGAAGGTCTCGCCACCGATGACCAGCGTCTGGCCGTTGCCGACGAAGACGTTGATCGAGCCATTGTTCTCTTCGGTCACGGTCACGTCGACGAGACGCGTGAGTTCACGCACGAGCTGGTCGCGCTCGTCGAGCAAATCGTTGGGCGGGCGTTGCGTGCCTGCGGTCACGATGCGCTGGTTCAGGTCGGCGATCGATGTAGATAACTGATTGATTTCGCTGATGGTCTGAGCGACCGCCTGGCTCGTTTCCTCGCTGACACCGGCGAGCTGGTCGTCCAGAGACTGGAAGCGCGCCACGAGGCTTTCAGCCTCGGCAAACAACGCACCGCGCGACGCCGGCGTGGCCGGGTCGAGCGAAAAATCCTGCACCGCCGAGTAGAACGACGACAGCGCCGGCGCGAGTCCCGCCAGGGGATCGGCAAGCAAGTCATCGACGCGCCCGCCGAAGCCGGCCAAGGTCTCAAAGCGCGACGCCGACGAGCCGGCGTTGCGGACCTGGTTGTCGAGAAACGCGTTGTAGTAGCGCTCAACACTGTTGATCTCGACGCCACGACCGAAGAATCCGACACCCGAAAACTGTGGCGATCGCGCCGACAGCTGCACGCGCTGGCGGTTATAGCCAGGCGTGTTGGCGTTGGCGATGTTTTGCCCGACGGTATCGAGCGAGCGTCGAAACGCCGAGAGCGCACTGGTGCCTATTCCGAGAATCGATGACATGGATCAGTCCGTGTTGGTAAGCGCGGGCCTTACGGATCACCGCACATGCGTTGATAGCGACAAGAGGTCGGTTTGCTTGAGCGCATCCAGGACGCCGCGCATCGTGTCGCCGCTGGCGACACGGCGGATCTTGGCCGCGTAATTGGGGTCGGTGGCGTAGCCGGAACGCTGCAGGGCCTCGGCAAAGCCGGAAACATCATTGGCGCGGTTGCGCACGCCTGCGTAGCGCTCGCTGCCACCAATCAAAGCACCGTAGTCGGCGAAGCTCTGGTTGAGCGATGGATAGGCGCGGAACGCCTCGCGGCGCTGGCGCATGGCGCCGTCCTCGAATTCCAGCGTGTCGCGCTGCACAGCGGTGCCCTGCCAGCCGCGGCCCGCCTTGATGCCAAACAGGTTGAGACTGCTTTGACCGCCCTCGTCCGGCATCACGTGCTGGCCCCAGCCGGTTTCGAGCGCAGCCTGCGCCAGCACCCCGAGCGGGCTCACGCCAAGCGTGTCGGCAACCGCTCGCGCGTGGGGCAGGATGTCTTTGATAAAGGACTGCGGATCGGTCCAGTTCTCGGGCGTAGGCGCCGACGCTGCGACGGCGGGTGCGCCAGTGGTCAGTGCGGGCGATCTCGTCGTCGCCACGGCGGCTGCCACGCGCGATGACCGCGCAACGGGCGTTGGCGCGAGGCTGCCTGCGGGCGGCGGCGGCGTATGACGGGCTCCGGGATCGCCGCCCAGCTGGCGAACGAGCAGGTCCTTCAAGCCGACACCGGTACCGGACGCGATGTCGTCGGCGATCTGCTGGTCGAACAGATCACGGTACATACCGCCACCGCCAGCCTCGCCAAAGATCGGGTCGCCAAAACTGGCCGCGCGCATGCTCTTCAGCATTTCCTGCACGAACAGTGCCTCGAACTGTCCAGCGACCTTGTTGAGCGCGGCATCGCGGTCGCGGCCCGCGAGCGCGCGCAGGTCCGTGAACTGGCCGAAGTCGGTGACGCTGGGCATGCGGGCCGTCAGATCACGAGCAGCTCGGCGCGCAGAGCGCCGGCCTGTTTGAGCGCTTCGAGGATGGCCACGAGGTCGCCTGGAGCAGCGCCCACTTCGTTGACGGCCTGCACGATCTCATTGAGATTCGTGCCCGGCGCGAACAGGAACATGCGGTCGCTTTCCTCGTCGATGGACACACCCGAGTCCGTCGCCAGCACGGTCTGTCCGTCCGAGAACGGCTCGGGCTGACTCACGAAGGGTGTTTCGGAAATCGTCACGACCAGCGAGCCGTGTGCGACGGCTGCAGGCGATACGGTGACATTGCTGCCAATGACCACGGTGCCCGTCCGCGAGTTGATGATGACTTTTGCCGCGGCCGGTGCCGGCTCGACTTCAATGTTCTCGAGGATGCTGAGAAACGAGGTCCGCGCACCGGGTGTTTTGGGCGCCTGGACACGAACGCTCACCGCATCGATGGCCTCAGCTGAGGCCGGACCCAGCATGTCGTTGATGGCCACGGACAATCGGTTGGCCGTCGTGAAGTCAGGCGTGTTGAGGTTGAGCATAACGAAATCGGTGTCGTTGAAGCCCGCAGCGACGGAACGCTCAACCGTAGCCCCGTTCGGGATGCGCCCCGCACTGGGAATGTTGACGGTGATCCGTGAGCCATCGAGACCCTCGCCGCCAAAGCCACCGACAACGAGATTGCCCTGCGCCACGGCATAGACGTTACCGTCGATACCGCGCAACGGCGTCATGAGCAGGCTGCCGCCGCGCAGACTCTTGGAGTTACCGATTGAGGAAATCGTCACGTCTATGGTCTGCCCGGGCTTGGAGAACGGCGGCAGTTCGGCGTGAACGGAGACTGCAGCCACATTGGTGAGCAGCGGGTTCACACCCTCGGGAATCGTGATCCCGAACTGGTTAAGCATGTTCTGCAGGCTTTGCACCGTAAACGGCGTCTGCGCCGTCTGGTCACCGGTACCGTCGAGACCGACCACAAGGCCGTAGCCCACGAGCTGGTTGGTGCGGACACCTGAGACGGAGGCCAGGTCGCGAACGCGTTCGGCCTGTGCCACGTCAGCGCCGGTCAGCGCGACGGCCGCGATCAACGCGGGTGCCAGGCGCAGAACCCAGTCACGAAAATTCCAGTGGTGCATGCGTCGTGCTCCTGTGGCGATTACTGCGGGAACCAGATGGACTGTGCAAAGCGCTGCAGCAGACCCATCTTGTTGGCCGCGGCCAATACGCCTTTGCTCGAATAGGTGATGCGCGCGTCGGCAACACGGCTCGAAGAGACGCTGTTGTCGGGCGCAATGTCGAAGGGCCGGATGATTCCCGACAGGCGGATGAACTCGTCACCCTGGTTGAGCGTCACCCATTTCTCGCCGCGAATGACCAGATTGCCGTTGGCAAGCCGCTTCACCACGGTCACGGTGATGTCGCCATCGAGCCGGTTTGACTGGCTGCTGGCGCCCTCGCCGTCGAACTCGTTGGTGGAGTCGATCGTGGCCGAGAAGATGTCGTCGCCGTTACGCTGCATGTTGCGGCCGAAAATGCTCGGGTTCGCGATGTTCACGCTGCCTTCCTTGCTCGTGGAGGTGCTCGACGACTTGGTGGCCGTGGTGTTCTCCGAAAGCCGGATCGTGAGAATGTCGCCCACGCGACGCGCGCGCAGGTCCTCGAACAGGCGCACGTCGAGCGCTTCCTGGTAGATGGCGCCGTCTGTGGCCTCGGCGGCCGGCTCGACGATGGGCTCGGGCGGCGTGAAGTCGGGGCCGCCCAGGTTGACGATGCAACCGGTCAGGGTCAGAGCGCCTGCGAGCGAGAGTGCGATGCGAAGAATGCGTTTCATCGGGTGTCCTAGAGGTTCTGCGTCAGGAACTGCAGCATCTGGTCGTTGGTTGAGATGGCCTTGGAGTTCATCTCGTAGGCGCGTTGCGTTTCGATCATGTTTACGAGCTCTTCAACGACGTTGACGTTGGAACCCTCGAGCGCGCCCTGTTGCAGACGGCCCAAGCCGTTAAGGCCTGGCGAGCCCGGCTGCGGGGTGCCACTCGACACCGTTTCCGAATAGAGGTTCTCGCCACGCGGCTGCAAACCGACCGGGTTGATGAAGTCGACGATCTGTAGGATCCCCACCTGGGTCGGTGCCGTCTGACCGGCAAGCTGCACGGACACCGTGCCGTCGACACCCACGGTGATCGACTGCGCGCCCTCGGGGATCGTGATCGACGGCTGCACGAGATAGCCGCCGGCGGTGACGAGCTGACCCTGTGCATCGCGCTGGAACGACCCGTCGCGCGTGAAGCCCAGCGTGCCGTCGGGCAGCAGTATCTGAAAATAGCCGCGGCCCTGAATGGCTACGTCGAGCGGGTTGTCTGTCTGCAGGATGCTGCCTTGTGCGTGCAACTGCTCTGTCGCGACGACACGAACGCCGGTACCGACGTTGAGGCCCGAGGGCAACACCGTGTCCTGCGAACTCTGACCACCGGCCTGGCGCTGGTTCTGATAGATCAGGTCCTCGAACACGGCGCGTCCGCGCTTGAAGCCATTGGTGTTGACGTTGGCGAGGTTGTTCGAAACGACCGTCATCTTGGTCTGCTGGGCGTCGAGCCCGGTCTTGGCGACCCACAATGCCTGGTTCATCGTCTACTCCTGGATCTAGCGAAGCGACAACAGCGCGGCGGCTGCGTCAGCGTTTTCTTCTGCGGTGGTGATGGTCTTGACCTGCATCTCGTACTGGCGTGCGAGACTGATCATGGTGACGAGCGCTTCGGCAACATTGACGTTGCTGGTTTCAAGCGCGCCCGGTGTCAGTCGAACCGTTGCGTCGGGAGGACTCGAGGCCGCGTCAGTGCGGCGTAACAGGCCATCCGTGCCTTTCTCGAGTGCGTCGTACTCAGGTTTGACCAGTTTGATGCGATCGACCGTGGCCAGCGTTTGCGGGCCCTGCCCGACGGGTTGAACGGAAATCGTACCGTCGGGGCCGATCGTGATGGTTTCGGAGGGCGGTATTGCCACGGGGCCGCCTTCGCCCAACACCAGGTTGCCAGAGCTCGTGATGAGTTGGCCCAGCGTGTTGAGTCGCAGGTCACCGGCGCGCGTGAAAGCCTCGCTGCCGTCGGCCGCCTGAACGGCAATGAACCCTTCACCCGAGACCGCGACATCGAGATCGCGTCCCGTCGTGACCGTGGCGCCCTGGGTGAAGTCGGTGGCGTAGGACTCGCCCACGGCATTGACGCGCGTGGCGTAGCCGGGGCCGTCGACATTGAGTGAGCGGAACGCGTGCAGGTCCGCCCGAAATCCCGTCGTCGACGCGTTGGCGATGTTGTTGCTGTTCACGGCCTGCGCGATTTCGGTCTGTCGCGCACCCGTCATTGCAATGTAGGCCATTCGGTCCATGCCTGACTCCTCCTAGCGGCTCCGGTTACCGTCGGATGTTGATGACGGTCTGCGTCACGGTGTCGGCCGTCGAGATCATCTGCGCGTTGGCCTGGAAGTTGCGCTGCGCCGTGATCATATTGACGAGCTGCGCGGTAAGGTCGACGTTGGACGCCTCGAGCGCACCCGACTGGATCAGGCCAAAGCGGGCAGTTCCCGCGTCACCCAGCGCGGCATCGCCAGACTGGAACGACTCCGCCCAATTGGTATCACCGTCCTGCTGCAGGCCCTGCGGATTGACGAAGGTCGCCAGCGCGAGCCGGCCCAGTGCCGTCGACTGACCGTTGGTGAACTGCGCGAAGATCACGCCCGTGGGGCTGACCTCGAGGCCCGTGAGTCGGCCCGTCGTGAAACCGTTCTGGACGACAGAGTTCACGCCGAAGGCGTCACCGAACTGCGTCGTATCGACAAACTGAAGATCAACGTTGAGCAGGTCCGCGCCGTTGCCCGGATCGTAGGGCGCCAGCGTGAACGAACCTCCAACGGGCACGGTCAGACGGCCGTCGCCGCCGAATTGCACGGGCTGCGGTGTGCCGACGACGTTGCCGTCAATCGTGGTTTGTACCGTCCACTCGTTGGGGTTGGCACCCTTGATGAAGTAGGACGTTGCCGTGTGCGCTGAGCCCAGCGAGTCGTAGATCGTAACGGCCGTCGTGAAGTTGAAGCTCGTCGCGTCCGTCGGGTCGAATACAGGGTTGATCGGTGCCGTCGCGTCAGAAGGCAGGTTGACGCCAAACGCGATCTCGTCCGTTGCCGAGGGGGGGTTGGCGCCCGTGTTGAGCTGCAGGTCCACCAGGTTGCCCGTGTTGAAGTTGCCGTCCGCGGCGACCGGGTAGGACTGCACACGCAGGCCGTTGGCGTTGACCACGAAACCCTCGCGGTCGACCTCGAAGGTGCCGGCACGCGTATAGAGGCGCGAACCACCGTCGTTGAGGACGAAGAAGCCTTCGCCCGAGATGGCGAGGTCGAGGCTGTTTGAAGTGAACTCGATGTTGCCCTGCGAAAACTGCTGGGCGACATCAGAGAGCTTTACGCCGCTGCCCGCTGCCGTCGAACTGACGGCCTGGGTGCCCACCGCAAAGACCTCCGCGAACTGGGCGCGTGATTCCTTGAAGCCCGTCGTGTTGACGTTGGCGATGTTGTTGGCCGTGACCCCGAGGTCGGACGAGGCCGCGTTGAGGCCGCTCAGTGCGATACGAAATGGCATGATCGTTGTCTCCGGTAATGCACGCTTGAATCAGAAAATTTGGCGGACGTTGTCGAGCGAGAACGCTCCCAACGCCTGCGAATTGACGGTGACGCCCTGGCCCGAGCCGTTGAGCGTGACGCTGTCGGCGCGGGCGCGAATCAGCGTGGGAACCCGCTCCACCTCGTCGAAACGCGAGATGCGGGCCTCAAAGGTGTAGCCGCCGCGCGCCGCCAGCGCGCCATCGGCGGTGTAGCCATCCCAGCGGAATGCGACGTCGCCCGACTGCTGCAGGCCGAGGTCGATGCTCCGAACCAGCTGACCGCTGGCGTCGAGCACGTCGACGGTGACGTTACCGCTGGCGCCTTCAACGGCGACAGCGCCCTCGATACCCGTGCCTGTGCCATCAAGAAGCGCAGCGTCGGTCGCAACGAGCAGGTCACGTCCCACGAGCGACGAGGCCTGCAAAGCCTGGTCGGAATACAGATTGGCCGCGAAGCCGTCGAAGGACTCATTGAGCTCTTCGATACCGGTCGCGGTGGTGAACTGTGCGAGCTGGGCGAGAAACTCGCCGTTGTCCATTGGCTCGAATGGATCCTGATTCTCTAGCTGCGCCAGCATGAGGGTGAGGAACTCATCCTGGCTTGCGGATTGGGTGCTCACTTCAGCAGGCTGACGCGCCAGACCGAGGTCCTGCAGCTGCGAAAAATTCTCTAGTACGGTCATCTTCAATTACCTCGATCAGCTCTCGCCCATGCGCAAGGTCTGCGCCAGCAGGTCGCGTGTGGTCGTCATGATTTCCACGCTCGACTGGTAACTCCGCGAGGCCGACAGCATGTTGACCATCTCCTCCACGGTGTTGACGTTGCTCACGTAGACGTTGCCGTTTTCATCGGCCTCAGGATGTTCGGGCTGGTAGCGCTGCGTCAGCGGCGCCTGACTCTCGACGATGCTGCGCACGCGAACGCCGAAGTTCGCCGACTCGTTGTTGAGCGCCGCACCGAAGTCCGGCACGGACTGGAACACGGGCTGGCGTGCACGGTAGACCTTGCTGGCGTCGCCGCTGGCGCTGTCCGCGTTGGCCAGGTTGCTGGCCGTCGTGTTGAGCCGCGTGGATTGCGCGGCCATCGCCGAGCCGGCGATACCAAATACCTTATTGAGTGACATCAGCTACCTCCTCGGATGGCGAGTGTCAGGCCGCGGATCTTGCGGTTGATGAACATGAGCGAGGCCTGGTAACCCATGACGTTCTCGGCGTAATTGGCCTGCTCGACGTCGGCCTCAACGGTGTTGCCGTCGACGGACGGCTGCAGCGGAATGCGGTACGCCACTGCAGGGTCCAGACCAGGCGCGCGCCCGGGTGATGTGGGGATGTGCTGCGCGTCGGTCGTGGCCATACGCAGGTTTCCGCCACCCGTCTCGGCCGCACGCATGGCCGCACGAAAGTCGATATCGCGCGCCTTGTAGCCGGGCGTGTCAGCGTTGGCGAGGTTGTTCGCGAGCAGTTCGTTGCGTTGTGTACGCAGCGACAGTGCCTTCGCGTGATTGCCAAACGGGTCGATGTCCATGTGCGAGCCTCCTGCTCGAAACGTGCCGGGGCACGCGTGTCCTGCGGAGATGGATAGCAAAGCCCGTGCCAGCTCTTACAAGTGATTGATTTATATGGCGCTCGACATCACGGCGGCCGCCATTGCCGGTGCCGGCGGCAAGGGCTTGCCGCAGAAAGGCCGGGTTTTGCCGGGTTTGCGTCAACGAACCGACGCCCGGGCGGGGATTTACGGGGGTGGCACAGCTCTTGCAGATTCTCTTTCGACCGGCAACCGACCACGGAGCGCAAAATGCCGAAGCGCCACGCAAAATCCAGACAAACAGCTGAACTGATTGACTTTTTATTGAGCAACCACGGCGCGCCCGAATTGCCTCAGGGCCGACGTGGTGTCGGTTTCTTGACGCTCGCGGCCTGTGCGCTCGTCATCGGTCTCGCGTTGTCGCACGGCGTGGCGGCCGGCAGTGCCGCACCGTCCGATATCGCGGCAGCGGCGCGCAATGCGGTGATCAAAGCTCGCGGTCTGGACCCGGAACGCACGCTGATCGAGGCCCAGGCACCCGATGCCCGGCTCCGGCTCAGCGCCTGTGACCGGCCGTTGACGACGTCACGGCTCGACGCCCGACCCGGTGCCCGGCGCGAGACCGTGCGTGTGGCCTGCACGGGCAGCTCACCCTGGAAGGTCTACGTCCCCGTCACGGTGTCGCAGTTCGAACAGGTGGTGACAATTGAACGTAATCTACCGCGCGGTCACGTACTGACCCAGGCAGACCTTGGCAGCCGCAAGCTCGACGCAAGCCGTCTGCCCGGCGGCTACCTGTTACGCGCCGAGGACGCCGTCGGCCACGTGCTCACGCAATCGGTCGCCGCAGGTGGTGTCTTGAAGCCCAATCAGCTCAAGGCCGACGACGCCATCCGCCGCGGCCAGGCCGTGGCTCTGATCTCGGGCGCGGGCCCTGTCGCCATCCGCATGGGCGGTGTGGCGCTTAACAGCGCCCCCGTAGGCGGGCGCATTCGAGCCCGCAACGCCAGTTCTGGCGCTATTGTTGAGGGCATTGCGCTCAATGAGGCCGAAGTGCGGGTGACAGGCAGACGATGAACGCGCGGGTAGCATGGTGGCGCGAGAAAAAACTGTGCGAAATTTCACAGAATGTCCTAAAGCTAGGTTTCGCTCTGCCGCTAAGCAGGGCACGGAGATATAACGTGAGGGAGTTATCCCATGGGAAATGACATCAATGGTGTATCTAAATCGGGTCTCCCGAAGATCACCGACGTCAACAAATCGCGGCGCGTAGAAGGCGAAGAACGCCCAGCCGCCGAGCGTGGCGGCGAACGGCCGGCGGGCAACGATACCGTTGCACTGACCGACGGCGCGCGGCTGCTCGAGCGGGTCGAGGGCCAACTTGCGGAAACGCCTGTCGTAGACGTACAAAAAGTTGAAGCCGTGAAGGCCGAGATCGCAGACGGTAGCTACCAGGTCGATGACCGCGTCATCGCCGAGAAGCTCGTGCAGAGCGATCGCGAGCGCGGCTGAACCCCGAATGACGGACGCAGCGGCACAACGCTTTGAGCAGACGCACGCGCTGCTCAGCGACACCGTGAAGTCCTGCGAGCGCCTCTATAACGCGCTCCAGGATGAGCGCGTGGCGCTGGCTGGCGACGACGCGGGCGCACTCGACAGCGCCGTGGGTCGCAAGAAGGTGCACCTGGCGGCGCTCGAGAAGCTCGAGCAACGCCGGCGTGCGCTACTTGCGGCCTGTCGTTACAAGGAAGACCTGCAGTCGATGCAACGCTTTGTGCTCGACAACGATGCCAATCGCGAGCTGCAGGCGTTGTGGTCACGCACGCTCGAGTTGCTCGCGGCGTGCCGCAAGGCCAACCAGACCAATGGCGCGGTGATCAATTCGCAACGCCGCAACACCGGCGAAGCGCTCAGCGTGCTTCGCAACGAACCACAAGAGCCGGAAACATACGGCGCGACCGGGAAGACGGAAACTACCGGTCAATATCGGGCACTGGCAGAAGTCTGACGCCCGGGGACGAACAGCGAGACAAGGAGTCACCCATGCTGATCGTGAGCCGGCGAAATGCCGAGTCGATCCTGATCGAGCCCAGCAAGGATTTAGATCCATCGACACCTGTCGGTGAGATCTTTGGCGAAGGCCCGATTGAAATCACGGTCTTTTCGGGGGCCGGGCACCGCGTCAAGATGGGCGTGGCCGCACCCAGCGCCTTGTCGATCTGGAGAAAGGACGGCGACAAGAAAAGCGCCTGACGGGTTCTGCACGATATTGGAGAGACGGCGCCTTGGGGCGCCGTTTTTCGTGTCAGACCAAACGGAGTCGAGGTGCGGGTGCTTCGGCGTCGACCACATCCTCTTCGACATCGTCATGCGTCGCAGCACCGATGGGCAAGCCAATGACGATACACGCACCCCGCTTCGCATTGCGCACCCTGATGTAGCCGCCCGCCGCTTCAAGCGCGCGCCGGCACCAGGCGAGGCCCAGACCGTAACGCCCCGAGCCTTCGGCGGCCGAGAGTTTGACGTAGGGTTCGAAGATCCGGTCTGCGGCTGCGGCGGGTATGCCAACGCCGTTGTCGTAAACGGCGAGGTCCATGCGGCCCTCGTTGGCCTCGGCGACATCCACAACCACATCGAGCCTGCCCGATTCGGGGTGGTGTACGAGGGCGTTGTGCAAGACCTCATGCAGCGCGTCCGAGACCAGCGCACGGTCCGCCTGCACGCGACCCGTGGCCGCATTGACGGCCAGGGTCGCGCTCGACGGCGGCCCGATACGGCGAAATTCTGCCGTGATGACTCGGCGCAGGCTAAACCACTCAATCCGGGGCTGGCGGTGGCCCGCCCGCTGGTAGCGCAGGTACTCAGCGACGAATCGGTCAAGACCTGCCAAACGCACGTCGAGTAGCCCCAACGCCTGCATGGCGGCGTCGACGTCGCCTCGCAGAACGTCCTCACGGACATAACCTGAGAGCTGACGTGCCGAGCGCACGAGCGCAGCCACGTCTCGCGACAGCAGTCGCGAAAACGCCTGAGTATCGTTGTCGTCGCCGTCCCAGCTCACCGCAAGGCCCCGTCATTTCTGCCGGTGCAGACGTCTTGCTGGCGCTGATTTGCCACCGTATGACGTCGCACATGTCGTCTTGCCGCTAGCGGCATCCACCACGCCGCGCTTTAGTGCCCGCGTGTTATGTCGTGTGGCCGTGTGACGCGCCCGTCAAACGCCCCCAAACCCCTAAAGATCAGGCGCTGCGCGCCGCTAGCGGCAAGAGGGACTGGGCGTTCGCTGCGGCGTGCGCCTGACTGATGCACGGAACCTGCACACGGAGGCGCAGGCGATCGACATGACGCACGAGAGTCTTCACGAAACCATCGAGCAAACCGTCGAACTGGCTGCGGCGCGCGCCTCTGCGAAGGCCTTGTCGCTGAATTGTCGGATCAACGCAGCCTGCAAGACGCTGTACGACTTTGACAGCTGGTGTGTGCGGCAACTCATCACCAATCTGCTCGCCAATGCGCTCGAGTACACCGCGACCGGATCGGTCACGGTAACGGCTGGCGCACAATCCTCGGGCGCGTTTACGGTCACCGTGGAAGATACGGGGCCGGGTATCGACCCGGGCATCCAGCAGATCATGTTCAGTGCGCCCGACCAGCGCGAGTCGCTGCCCGTGGGCAATCACGTTGGCTTCGGCCTCATGATCTCGAAGCAACTCGCCGAGATGATGGGCGCCACACTCGAGATTGAGAGTTCGCCCGAGACCGGCACCTGCGCCACCGTATCGGGTGCCATTCGCCCCGGATCCATCGAGCGCATGACGTCCACGACCGTGACCGATGCGCTGCGCAATAGCCAGGCGCTCATCGTGGACGGCGACATTGTCGCGCGTCGGCTGCTCGAGGCGCACCTGCGCTCATGGGGCCTCGACGTACGCTCCGTGCTCGATATCGGTACCGCCATCGAAGTGCTCGTCGAATCGAGCCGCCGCAACCGTCATATCAGCATGGTGTTTGTGACCCACGAAACAGACGGCGATGACCTCGACACGTTGCTCGCCGCGTTGCACAGCGACACGGCGCACCGCGACACGATGCTCGTGATCACGGGCAATGACCTCTCAACGGGCCGGTTCACAGTCTTGCAGGAATCAACCGATAGCATCGTACTCAACACGCCCGTGCGAGCGTCCGAGTTGTTCGACTGCATCTCGCAACACCCCAGAATTCGGTCGCGTTTCGAAAAAACCGCGGCTATCGAAACGCATTCACCCGAACCGTCGGGCCGGCGTGTCCTGCTCGTCGAAGACAATGTCGTCAATCAGTGTGTCGCCAGCGAGATTCTGAAGCGCATCGGTGTGGCCGTCGAGGTGGCCAACAACGGTGCCGAAGCACTCGAGATGCTCGACGACAACAGTTTCGACTTCGTGTTCATGGACTGCCAGATGCCCGAGGTCGACGGCTTCGAGGCCACGCGACGCATTCGCGCCGACGCGCGTTTCGACAACCTGCCTGTGGTCGCCCTGACGGCCAATGCGCTTTCCGGGGACCGCGAGGCCTGCCTTGAAGCGGGCATGAACGACTACCTGACGAAACCGTTCACGCGCGATCAGCTCGAGTCGATGCTCGACAAGTGGACGAGCGGTACGACGAGCGTACCGGTCTCCGAGACCATCGAAGGTACGAGCCAGTATGCCGCCATGGCGCTCATCGACGAGCGCGCCCTGAACGAGATCCGCATGCTGGACCAGGACGGCGAGTCGGTGATCTTTGATGAGATTGTCGGTGAATACCTGACCTCGTCGCAGACGCTCGTCGACACCCTCGGCGGCGCCGTCGAGGGCGGACAGGCCGACGAAGTGGCGAGTTGCGCGCACGCGCTCAAGTCGAGCAGTGCCGCCGTCGGGCTGGCCTGCTTTGGGGAGCAATGCGCGCGTCTTGAGCAAATGGGCCGCGAGGGTCGGATTGCCGAGATCGAGCCGCTCTGGGATCAGGCGCTCGTGTGCTACCGCTACTCGATCGAACAACTGCGTGGCATGAGCGCACGCCAGGTCGCCTGAGATGACGGAGAGCATCACCGGCATTTATCGGATCCTGCCGGACACGCCCACCGACAGGCCGCCGCTCGTGCTCATCGTCGACGACGAGGCGACGATCCGGCTGCTGACGCGCCACTAATTAGAGCACGCCGAGTTCATGGTCATCGCTGCGGCGTCGGGTGCTGCTGCCCAGAAACACCTGTCCCGCGTTGAGCCCGACGTAATTCTGCTCGACGTCGACATGCCGGGCATGGACGGCTTTGAGCTCACGCGCTGGATACGCGCGCGGCCGCAAACGCGTTACACCCCGATCGTCATGATCACGGGGCGAGAAGACGCCGAGTCTGTGAACATCGCCTACGAAGTGGGCGCCACGGACTTCATCGTCAAGCCGATCTCCTGGTCGATTCTCGCGCACCGCGTGCGCTACATCCTGCGCGGCTCGCACACCCAGGCGGCGCTGCGCGAATCGCACTCGCGGGTCAAAGCCATTGTCGAAGCGCTGCCCGACCGCTTGTACTCGATCGACGAGCGTGGCCGCGTGATGGGCGACAACACGTCGCTCGCAAGCTTCGACCCCGTGTCGGGCACCACGGTCACGATGACCACAGACGCCTGGTCGGAATTCGAGCACGCGTTCCGCCGCGAAATCGAGCGCACGGCAGGTCAGCACGTGGAAGACGTGCTGCGTAGCGGCAGACCCGTCGAGTCAGCCATCAGCATCATTGGCGACAACAACCGCCTGCGGCACTACGAAGTGCGCGTGGTCAAACAGACGGCCAAGCTTGGCCTCGCCGTTGTCCGCGATGTGACGTTGCAAAAGGAAGCCGACCACAAGATTCGCCAGCTCGCCTACTTCGACCCGCTCACGGGGCTGCCCAATCGGCAGTACTTCTCGAGCGAGCTGCGCGCGTGCATGGAACAGGCGCGCCGCGACGACGCCGCGTTCGCGCTGCTCTACATCGACCTTGACCACTTCAAACGCATCAACGATACGCTGGGCCACACGGCCGGCGACGAGCTGCTCAAGATGGTCGCGAAACGCCTCGAGCGCTGCCTGCGTGCCGAAGACCTTGTCGCACGACCGGGCAGCACGCACGGCGACGACACCAACGTCGCGCGACTGGGCGGTGATGAGTTCACGCTGATCGTGCGTGACACGGCCGCCGTAGAGAATATCGAGACAGTGGCCAACCGGATCATCGACCGGCTCAAAGTGCCGTTCGAGTTTTCGGGCCACGAGTTTGTCGTCACGCCCAGTATCGGTATCGCGCTCTACCCCAACGACGGCGAAGACGAAGAGACACTGCTCAAGACCGCCGACGTGGCCATGTATCAGGCCAAACAAGCCGGGCGTTCGGGCTATTCCTTCTGCACGGAGACGACGTCGGTGCGCTCGCTCGAGCGGCTCGACCTCGAGCTCGATCTGCGTCGCGCGCTCGAACGCGGCCAGTTCGAGCTGCATTACCAACCCAAGGTAACCACCAACGGCTGGCAGCTTACGGGGGCCGAGGCGCTGCTGCGCTGGAAACACCCGGAGCGTGGCTACATCTCGCCGGCCCGGATCATCCCCATCGCCGAGGACACGGGACTTATCGTGCCCATTGGCCGCTGGATTCTGCAGGAAGCCTGCCGCCAGCTCGCGTCGTGGGCCCGCCAGGGCATCCCGATCGTGCCCGTCTCGGTCAACTTGTCTGGCCAGCAGTTCTGGCAGGACGACATCGCGTCAGTCGTGGAGACCGCGCTCGGCACCTACGAGCTCGATGCGGACAAGCTGCACCTCGAACTGACCGAGGGCGTGCTCATGCGTGACGTGAAGCAGACGCGTGACGCGCTGCAGGCGCTTAAGCAGACGGGCATTTCGTTGGCCGTCGACGACTTCGGTACGGGTTACTCGTCCTTGGCGTACCTGCGCCAGTTCCCGCTGGACGCGCTCAAGATCGACCGCTCATTCGTCGATGACCTGCCGGAAGAAGATGCCGCCGCGATCTGTAGCGCCATCATCAGCATGGCGCAGAGCCTGCACCTGACGGTGGTCGCCGAGGGTGTCGAGAATCGCGAGCAACTCGACTTCCTGACCCGCCACGAATGTGACGAGATCCAGGGTTACTTCTTCTCGAAACCGCTGCCGGCGGCCGAGTTTGAAGCCATGCTGCGTCGCGAGCAAAGCTTCGTCGAGTTCGTCGGCGACGGAATGGGTCAGTCGCTGAGCGTGGCGGCCAATGCGTCGGCGACGTAAGGCAGCTTGGTCGAGGTCAGGCCGGCGACGTTAACGCGCCCCGAACCGACGATGTAGACATGATGCTGTTCGCGCATGGTCTTGATGACATCGGGCTCGACCCCGAGCAGCGAGAACATGCCGTACTGGTCGGCCATGAAGCCGAACCGATCGAACCCCCGCTCAGCCATAGCCGCCGCGAAGTCGCGGCGCTGTCCGCGCATACGCTCGCGCATCTCGGCCACCTCCGCCCGCCACCTCGCACGCAGCGCGTCGTCGCCCAGACTCTGAGCCACGATGGCCGCGCCGTGGTCGGGCGGCATCGAGATCATCGCGCGCACGATCTTCATAAGGTGGCTGCGCGTGGCCGCCGCCGACTCGGCACTGGCCGTAATGACCGACAAGGCACCCGTGCGCTCGCGATACAAACCGAAGTTCTTCGAACACGAGGCCACAGCGATCAGCTCGGGCACGTTGGCCGCAAGTACGCGCAGGCCTGCGGCGTCTTCGTCGAGCCCCTCGGCAAAGCCCTGGTAGGCCGTGTCGATGAAGGGCAGCAGGTTCTTTTTGACGCAGAGCTCGGTCACGGCCTGCCACTGCGCAAGCGTCAGGTCGGCGCCCGTCGGGTTGTGGCAGCAGCCGTGCAGCAGCAGCACGTCACCGTCGGGGATCGCCTCGATACCAGCCAGCATGGCCGGCACGTCGATCGCGCCCGCTTTGGCGTCGTAGTAGGGGATCTCCCGGATGTCGAGACCCGCAGCACCCAGCAGCGGCCGGTGGTTGGGCCAGGTCGGCGTGGTCACCCAAATCCGACAGCTCGGTCGGACGCTGTTCAGGAATTCCGCCGCGACGCGCAGGCCGCCCGAGCCCCCAGTGCTCTGCACCGTGGTAATCCGGCCCTCCGTTGCCGCGGGGTGATCCGCGCCAAACATGAGCGCCTGCATCGAGGCATTGAAGGCCTCAGAGCCCGCGATGCCGACGTAGACCTTGGTCGTCTGTTCGTCGAGCAGGACTTGCTCTGCCGCGGTCACCGCACGCAGCACGGGTGTAGTGCCCTGCTCGTCCTGGTAGACGCCAACACCCAGATCGACCTTGTCGGCCGACGGGTCGGCGCGGTAGGCCGCCATGAGCGCGAGGATGGGATCGCCGCCGAGCGGCTCGAGTTTCTGGAACATGCCGCGATGGTAACCGTAATTGCGGCGCCGAAGAACCGGGGCAAACCCCGGTGAGCCTGCCGCTGACACGTGCCGGCGTGGTCGACGTCGCCGCCATCCGCGCGGCGCTTTCAGCGCGCATCAGCACCTCCACGCTGGCGCAGGCCGCGCCGCAGGGCGCGAGCGCGCGGCAGCCGCTCGACACGAGCGCCGCCATGGTGCTGTTGCGCCGTGCCAGCGCGGGCTGGCTGCGCACCAATACCCCGACCTGGCAGCCGCTGCTGACGCCGGCACCCTCGCCTAATGGCGCGCCGCCTGCAGCCGACCCGGGCACGCCGTCGGCGATACGAACCGCGACACTTGAGGTGGTTCGCACGGTCATACTTGAGGTCGGCAACGTGCTGCAAGCCGCAGCCCGCTCTGACCTGACGCGCGACGCCATCCTGCGCGCCGTGCGCCTGTTGCTCACCGAGCTGCGCCACGGCTTCAGCAAGCCGCGCGAATCGGGTGTCGAGGCGCGCAACACGACGATCGACACGACGGCGTCGTGGGCACCCTACGCACCGTTCACGCCGCCCGATGTGCGCCGTGCGCGCCGGCCCCGGGTGCGACTGCGCGGCACGAAGCACGGTGACGACGATGAAGCACCACCGTCATCGACGGGCGAGCGCGACGCGGCGCCAGATCGTGGCCAGGCAGAGGCGCCACAACAAGAGCTGCTCGACATCCTACGCTGGCTCGAGCGCCAGGACGGCAGCGCCGACTACGGCTGGCTGGCAGGGGGCAGCCCGGGCGCACCCACAGGACGCGTGGTCGACGACTCCGCCTGAGCCTGCACAGGCGATCAGGTATCCTCTCGTGACACGATCGAGGGGCTCTCACATGCCACGCCTGACCGTTACCCTGCTTGCCGTTTTGTTTCTCACCGGCTGCGCCACGACGAGTGGCACACCCGACGAGCGTCGCGGCGCCATCCGCGAGATGCGCACCGACGTGCTCAACCAACTCTACGCCCGCAAGTCGAGCGCCCGCGCTGAACTGGCGGCAGCGCCCGGCTACGGCGTATTCAGCAACGCCAACATCAACGTGATCCTGGCCAGTTTCGGTGGCGGCTTCGGCGTCATCCGCGACAACCAAACGGGCACGGACACCTACATGAAGATGGGCGAAGTTGGCGTCGGCCTCGGTGCCGGCGTCAAAGACTACCGGCTGGTGTTCGTATTCCACGACGCAGAAACCATGAATGACTTCGTCGAAACCGGCCTTTCGTTCGGCGGCCAGGCCGACGCCGCAGCCAAGGCCGGCGACCAGGGCGCAGCCGTGGGCGGCGAAGCCGTCCTCGACGGCGTCACGGTCTACCAGATCACTGAGAGCGGGCTCGCATTGCAGGCGACCGTCAAAGGTACGAAGTACTGGAAAGACGAGTCGCTCAATTGAGCGGGGCGCTTGCGCACTGAGTTTCACCCTCTCAATGACCGGGTCACTCGGGCGCCTCCCATTCTGGCAGTTCGCGTTTCATGAATTCGTCGAATAGAGGGACTGTGAAGGCGGTATCGCCGTGCGATGGGCTCCATATCATCCCCTTTTTGATCAGACCACTACGTAGTGGCCCGAGGCTCTCTACTTTTCGCTGCAACAACGAAGCAATCTCGCCTGATCGGTGTGGCCCTGGCCCTAGCTCAGCCATTGCTCGGAGATAGGCCTGTTCGCGAGGGGTGAGGCGATCGAATCGTACCCGAAAGAAACTCTTGTCTAGTGCCTCGGTCGCTTCGGCAGTCGCTGTTTCGACATCATGTCGGTCAATCGGCGAATCGTCCGCAACTCGCCATGTGTGTTTCCCCCACTCTTGAAGAAAGTATGGATAACCGCTGGTCGCATCCACGATCAAAGCCAACGCTTGATCTCCAATCTGCGCGCCTTCATCGAGGATCGGTTGTCTGATTGCCTCCTTTGCAGCTTCGTTATCCAGAGGGCCAACCGGCGGATAGTCGAATAGCCTCTCTGCATAGGACTTCGCATCACCCGCCAATCCAGCGACTTGCGGTAGTCCTGCTCCGAACATCACTACCGGCAGTCCATTTTGACTTATCTCATGGAAGGCTACGATCAAGGCACGCAGATCCTCCTCGCCCAGGTACTGCACCTCGTCTACCAAAATCGCCACACTTGTGTCGGCTGCCTTGGCCGCTTTCCCGACGGTCGTTAAAAGACCTGGCAAGTCGATTTCTAGATTGCCACTATCGGCAACATGAGGATCAACAACTTCCAGCCCAATCTCGCCTATTGAGATTTTGAAGGCACTTGCAAAGCCTTGCAGTGCTCCCAGTGCTGAGCTCGCTAGATCTTTCGCCTTTTCTATCTTGCTCAGTCTTACTAGGACACCTTTCAATGCCGGCGCAAGATATTGGGCAAGCCGCTGACCCTCAGGAGCTTCCAGCTTTACAAGGCTGTAACCAATCTCCTCAGCTTTCTGTCCGATTCGATTTAGGAGCACTGTCTTGCCTACACCGCGAAGCCCCAACAACATCAGACTCTTTTCGGGGCGGCCCTTGCGAATACGATGCAGTGTGATTTCAGCGGCAAAAAGTATGTCGTCACGGCCGGCTAGCGCTGGCGGAGGACTTCCTGCACCGGGAGCAAAGGGATTATTTAGCGGATCCATGGAGAAGCCACCTTTTGAAATAGCTTACTAAGGTTTACCAATCTATAGGCATCTTTGATAGACTCGATTGTAAATAGCTTACTTAATATTATCAATCTATTTGGCTCTATAGCGTTTTCTGGGCTCGAATGGGCCAAGTCCACCCTTAGCTTTGGCGTGCCTGGATGATGCCAAGAGTTCACCGACGCCAGCACAACGGAGGTCGGTTATCAAAATGAACAGGAACTTTGCTGCATTCTTCGTAGCGCTGATACTTGGAGGATGTGCTGCATTTCCACAGATTCCCGAGTTTGACGACCCCTCAAACGGCACCGCATCGTTTTCACGCGCTGTGCTTACGGGCGAGCTCGTGTTTCTCGCGGGCGTCCTGGGAACAGCAGACGGCGGGCTGGTGTCCGGTGGTATCACCGCCGAGACCACGCAGGCCATTCGCAACATCGGACAGGCGCTCGCAGTGCACGACCTGACGCTCGCCGATGTCGTGAAGTGCACGGTGTTCCTCGCCGACGTTGACGAATTTGATGCCATGAATACCGCCTACAGGGCCGCCTTCGCGCCGCCCCGACCGGCGCGCACGACAATTGGTGGCGCCGATGTGGTGCTGGATGCACGTATCGAAATCGAGTGCATTGCGGCGCGCTGAGTCTCTCCCAGACATATCGTGTTGAAACAATCTGGCGCCTCAGCGGTTCTTATCTCTGGAGACACTCGGGGAAGGACGCCGATATGACCCATGCATCACTCATTCGCATGACCGCGCTTGCGGCGCTAACCGCCCTCGCGCTGGTTCTGGCACTGACCGGCGGCCCGAGTCAGGCCCAGTCGGACGAACCCGAGGCGGCTGACAGCTCCGATGACGCCATGACCATCGACCGCATCGAGACCATCATCAAGCGGCTCGACGAAGACT